>JALZCH010000061.1 GCA_030863175.1 Acidobacteriota bacterium
GAGAATCAAAGAAGCTTGTCGAAGCAAAGCAGTGGGGTTATGATGCGGAAAAGCTGACAGTTACAAATCAGGAGATTGTAACTGTCAGCTAAATGATAACTGTCAGATTAAATCTCAACTATTACAAATAATCACAAAGCCGATTGATTTTGTCGTTCTGCACAAAGTTGTTTCAAAATATCTCCACTAAAGGTTTGTTGTTTTTTCTCTACAACAGTTGTCATCTTTAATCAAGATTTGTGTCTAAGCATGGCAGGAAACTTGATTGTAAATGTTGCGCCTTTTCCTTCGCCTTCACTTTCTGCATGGACAGTTCCGCCATGCATTTCTACCAAATCACGCACCAGCGATAAGCCGATTCCGAGTCCCCCGCTTTGCTGTCTGGTTAAGGAATCGGCTTGCGCATAACGTTCAAAAATATAGGGCAAAAACTCCGGTTTAATGCCTATTCCGTTGTCTTTGATGATGATTGTAAAAGATGAGCCTTCTTGTCGCAGTTCAACCGCAATTCGTCCACTTTTACGAGTAAACTTAACAGCGTTAGAGAGCAGATTTAAAACAACTTGCAGCAGTCGTTCTTCGTCTCCTTTGATCAGTGCAGTTTCGCTCTCAATTGTGACGAATAAACTGACATTCTTGTTTTCTGCAAGAGGACGAACAGTATCAACGGCAGAGTTGATTACTTTGACAAGGTCAACATTTTTTATATTTAGATTAAGCTTGCCGCTGGCAATTCGAGCCGTATCAAGCAAATCTTCGATAATTTGAGCCTGCTCGACGCATTGCCGCTCGATAATTTCGGTTACCTTTTCTACCATTTCCTCAGTTGGCTGCTGCCGAAGAATACTGCTCCAACCTTTGATTGAGTTAAGCGGCGTTCGCAATTCATGAGAAACCATTGCCAGAAATTCGTCTTTAGCTTTTGTTGCGCTTTCAGCTTCGGCTCGTGCTGCTCGTTCAGATTCGAGCAATCGTTCGCGTTCTTCTTCAGCTTCTTTGTGCTTTGAATTGTCGCGCATGATTTTGACAAAACCGCGAACTTGCTCTGACTCGTCTTTGAGCAGCATCATTAAGCCGTTTGCCCAAAACCTGGAACCGTCTTTTCTAATGTGCCAACGGACATCTTCGCATCTGCCTTCTTTAAAGGCAGTGTTTAATTCCCATTCTGGAGCTTTGGCGGCAATGTCTTCAGGCGTAAAGATAATTGCAGATTTTTTTCCAATGATTTCATCTTCTCTGTAACCAAGTAGCTTTTCAACTCCGGGATTCCAGCTCACGATGTTGCCATCTAAATCAACAACGAAGACGGCGTAATCCTCGACGTTTTCCACGACAAGTTGAAAGACCCGTTGATTATAGTCGGAGACTTGAAGACGTTTGTTTTCCGATTGAAAATGTTCCTGAGCAATAGATTTGCTTTGGATTTTATTGTCCTAGTCTTTACCAGAGATTTCGTTTGCCATAAAACACACGCTTTCGCTGAAGCATCGAAAATTTTTAAAGATTTAGAGATTAATAAAGTGAAGTTATAAAAAAATAGGTTACTTACAAAAACAAGTTTGAACAAACCTAAATACCGGCGCAGCACTGCTTTTGTCCGAACACTAATAGATGTTCATTTTCGGATAAAGATTTGCTTAATCCAAAGAGTTTAAATCAACTTTTTAATTAGAACTGAAAACCAGCAAATCGCTTAATCCGTTTTTAGGTTTTGGACAATAAACAACAAGGACTTGTTTACCCCTAAAGGTGAACAAGCCCCAGCCAAAGCGCTTGCTTCTCCAGTTTTCCCCGCAGGAGAAGCTTTCCCCTTTATTTGTAATATCATTTTGTTCGATCTGGTACAAGCCGCATTTTCTTTAATGTTCTAAATATAAAGAAACAACAGTTTCCAATATCGAAATGTCCAGCGGCTTGTTGATTACCAAATCACAACTGGCTTTTATCGCTTTCTCATTATAAAAATTACCGTGTGCCGTAATTCCGATAATTGGCACTTCTCGAAAGGTGAGTTCTGAAAGTAAAAAAGCCGGCTATCCCTCGGCTGGCTTTTTTATTTAACCATTATCAAAACATCAACTGAAGCATTTGCGATTAATTAAAATTCAAAATGCTTGACTTCTTCTGTCAAAATGATTGACTCAAATCTTTGTCAATTGCATTATTTCTTTTCTTTAGCAATAAAACTCAGTCTTACATCTCTATAAGACGGACTGGCACTTGAGTTGCTACATCTATCAAGCGGTCTACTGTTCCTTGACCGATTTACCACTTAGCCTACTTATAATTTCAAAATAAAATATGTTTAACCCTAAACTCCTTCAAGCTGTAAAAGTGTTTCCATCATTACTTCTGATGGCGATGCTTTTTTGCTATATTTTCCCTGGAAAAGCTCAATCGCAGACTTTGTTGCAATTAGTCAAAAAGATCTCAAGTGAATTGCTGCAAGTTATCACCTTGGATACACCAAGCAACAAGGTCAGAATCATTATTCAACTTAAAGGCTCGCCATCCAGCGAACTTAATACGCTGTTACAAAGCAGCGATGTTCGCGTAATCGGTACTTTCGCCAATCTTGGAGCAATCGCGGTCGAAATGCCCAAAACGAAGGTCGCACAGCTCGCCTCATTTGAGGAAATTGAATCTGTCAGCAGAGACCGCGAGATAGCTTCGATGGGGCATGTCACAGCAACCACCGGTGTCGATCTCGTCCGCACTGAAACAACAACAACTCCTGTTATCGGCTTACTTGGCAATCTGATTACAACTACCACGACCAAAACTTATGACGGAAGCGGAATCGGCATTGCCATTATAGATTCGGGGATTGACGCAAATCATGACTCCTTTAAATATCGAATCGCGGTTAACCGCGATTTTACTGGTGAAGGGCGTACGGACGATCCTTACGGACATGGCACCCATGTGGCTGGTTTGGCGGCTGGAAATAATAATGAATATACGGGAATCGCCCCGGGAGCCAAGCTCATTAATCTACGCGCGCTTAACTCGTCTGGAATCGGAACCGTTTCATCAGTGATGGCTGCCCTAGATTGGGTGTTGACTAATCGTTCGGAAAACAACATCAGAGTTGTTAATCTAAGTCTTGGAACCGCTGCGATCGAATCATACCGGAATGATCCTTTGTGTCTAGCTGTCCGCCGTTTGACGGATGTAGGAATAGTAGTCGTTGCGGCAGCAGGCAACAACGGCAAAAACAGCGAGGGAATGAAAATCTACGGCAGAATTCATTCGCCCGGTAATGAACCCTCAGCAATAACCGTTGGTGCCAGCAATACTTTCGGTACGGGGGCTCGCGGTGATGACGGTGTGACGACTTACAGTTCACGCGGTCCGACGCGCAGCTTTTGGGTTGATTCAAACGGAGACAAACACCACGACAACCTGATTAAACCCGATCTTGTTGCACCGGGAAATAAACTGGTCAATTCCTTAGGTGATGTTAATTCCAGCTTTTCCAATGTGCTTGTGTTAGGCAATCCGTCTCTCGACGCTAAAGTGACAACGCGAGAGAACAAACGGATGATGTATTTAAGCGGGACTTCAATGTCTTCTCCTGTTGTCGCAGGTGCGGCAGCCTTATTATTGCAGGCGAATCCGAAACTGACGCCCAATATGGTGAAAATGATTCTCATGTACACAGCTCAGCCGCTTAAGGGGTTTAATACTCTTGAACAGGGAGCAGGTCAGCTTAATGTTGAAGGAGCAATGCGGCTTGCTAAATTAATCCGAAAGGACTTGTCCAATAATACGGCTCTCGGGGCACCGCTTCTGACAACGAACACACCTCCAACACCTCAAACTATGATTGCCGGACATTCATTCCCTTGGGCACAAGGTCTTGTTCTAAATTACGGTGTTTTAACCGGCGAGAATCTTATTACCAAATATCAGAAAATTTACGGCACCGGCATCATGATGAGCGACGGGATTATGATGACGGATGGAATTATGATGGCAGACGGCATTATGATGGCTGATGGTTTACCGTGGGGAGCGCAATCAGTTCTCATCCCGTCAGGAATCTTAGTCGCCGATGGAATTATGATGGCGGACGGTATCATGATGGCTGATGGAATAATGATGAGCGACGGCATTATGATGGCAGACGGCATTATGATGGCTGATTCATACAAACAGGCACAATCCGCGATGCTCAATGGGGATTAACATAACATCTACGTGCGTAGCTTTAAGCTTAATATGTCGAGCTATAATGCAATGATTCCGGCAATTCAGGCAGGATTTGCACTTTATTGGTAGCGAATAACTAAGTTAGCCCTCAGGCAAATTAAAACAATAGAATTATTTTGGCAGAAAAGAGTCGGATTCATTTAGCGGCTCTTTTCATTTGTCGAATTTTTCTGGACCCTACAACCGCGAGTAGTCTTCGACGAATTGCGTGAAGACTTAAGCGAGCTGGCAGATGATTATCAGGAATAAGCGCTTTCCGTTGACCTTTATCAGAACATCGGTTAAAACATTTGCGGGTTTTACGCATTCTAAACCCACGAAGATGTATAAAACAGACTTCGGCTTGCTCTCCCTCGTCAGCAAGCCTTTTTTTCTTGACCTTAATTATTTGGGTGTAAAACCGTTGCGAGTCTCAAACTATCCCTCAGAAACTCTCCTAATAGTTAATTTAAACGGGCGAAAAAGGGCAAGCGGGAAAACGCGAGTGTTGCATTCTGGATCCCAGATTCATCTTCCTAAATTGGTTGAGCCGGCTGAATTGGTATCAGTTGTCGCAAATCTCGCAGGCATCATAAGGGATAAGATAATTCGGAATCAAAAAAGAGGTGTCAGAAAACTTTAGTGATACTGTTGTCCAATTCGTTTTAGCCTAAATTTACTCAAACTAAATGCAGGACATTTTCAAATTTCTCCTTTAGTTTTAGAAGCTAATTTGAATTCGGCAACAGTATCTTTATGAAGTTTTTGGACATATCCAAATAATACGGAAATAATATAGGTTAGTGTGTTAATCTAGCTGAATGAGAAAACTGGATTTCGCTTCTCTTATTACTGAAAGCGTTGAACAATTGCGAGAGCGAGAGAAAAAAGAAAAAGATGCTCGCA
>JALZCH010000063.1 GCA_030863175.1 Acidobacteriota bacterium
GAGAATCAAAGAAGCTTGTCGAAGCAAAGCAATGGGGTTATGATGCGGAAAAGCTGACAGTTGCGAATCAGGAGATTGCAACTGTCAGCTAAATGATAACTGTCAGATTAAGTCTTAGCTTTTACAATTAAACCGAATTAGCAGAAGTTATAGTAATTTGATCTGTTTTAATCTTGTTCAGAAATCTTTTCTAAAGCAATGAACGGATCCATCCACCATCTACGGCTATTGAACTTCCCGTTATATAACTGGCTCTTTCAGAAACAAGAAATGCCGCTAAAGCCGCAAACTCGCTTGGCTCACCTAGTCGTTTCATTGGAATCTCTTTTTCCCAACCCGCTTTTATTTCTTCCGCCGTGATGCCTTGTTTCTCTGCAATGGATTGAGCTAACTGCTCGACTCTTTCAGTTAGAGTATATCCGGGCAAAATGTTATTGACCGTAATTCCATATTCTGCCACTTCATTCGCGAGTGTTCGAGCGAAACCGGTGACTGCCGCTCTCAAACTATTTGAGAGCATCAGATTATCCACCGGTTGTTTAACTGCAATCGAAGTAATGTTAAGAATTCGTCCCCATCGCCGCTCTTTCATTCTAGGAAGAACCGAGCTCGTCAATTCAAGCACACTCATCAATATGAGATCAGAAGCCTGTTTCCAGGATTCGCGGCTAAAACTCTCAAATTGACCAGCCGGAGGTCCTCCCGTATTTGTCACCAGAACATCAATAAATCCGAATCTTTCGTTTCCTTTATTGACAACTCGTTTAATATCCTCCGTAACAGTAAGATCTGCGGGAACGCTCAAAACAGAAACACCTGTCCTTTGATTGATAGAATTGGATACTTCAGTGAGTTCCTTTTCGCGACGAGCACATAAAATTAGTGAAGCGCCTTCTGTTGCTAATTCTTCGGCGACAGCTCTTCCTAAACCTTGACTTGCTGCAGCAACCAAAGCGACTTTTCCTTTTAATCCGAGTTCCATAATTATTTCTGTCTCAAATAATCATCAGTTTTATCGAGCCAATCTTGTCTGGGAGGACTGAAAATATCTACATCTACAGTATATTCAAGAGCCTCAGCTTTATGAGGAACATTCGATGGAATATGCAGAACTTCGCCCGCACGTACAATCACTTCCTCTTCTCCGTTCTCTCCGATCCAGAACCGCAAAGCCCCTTCGAGAATATACGTGAATTGCTCGTTTTCGTGTGAATGCAACGGAACAATGCATCCCTTTTCAAGATAGACATGCGTGAGCATAATGCGCTCGCCGGTTATCAATCGTCTGGTTAACAAATCGGTAACGCGTTCTTGTGGAATATCGTCCCAGCGATACAATGAAGTTTTGTTTTGTTTCATAATTTCTATTCAAATGTGGACGTGGACTATAAATATACAAATAAAATCCAGAAGGCACTCTATTAGATTATATCTCTAAAGCTCGGACTGTTATTTTCCGCTTATTTGTAAGATAGTTAATCAATCTTAAACCGCGCTTTTCTTTTCGATTCTATTTTTAAGGGAAAATCCCGATAACTTTCAAGAGTACCTACCTTCAGATTATTGATAGTCTAGAGGTAAGTAAAGCGGATTTCAGCTAATTGCTAATCATATCCGCACGACTCGATCCAATTTCTGGCATCGCTTCCGGTCAACTAATTTAAAGCCTTGTCGATTTCTTTATAAAGCGTTTTGTTTTCTCTACTTTCTGCTGCTCTCAAGTTTGTTTTGACTGTTAATGCTGTCGTGACGCCTGTTTCATCCAGAAAGAAAAATCGTTTGCCGGAAAAAAGCGCGGTTGTTTTTCGCCAAGCCATTCGCGGCGCAACGCTTGAACTCGATGAGAATCGCACTCAGCAGCAAAAATCAGCTTTTTTTTATGCCGCAGTTTTGCCCGTTGCAGCACTCGACAAAGAGTTGGATTTTAAACCCGGTCACCGAAATCCGGCTCAAGACGATTCGTTAATTCCGAAATTCCGATAATGTGTAATGCTTCTTCTCCTGATAGACTGCTATTAATCGCTCACGCATATCCACTGTCAATCGAGACTTTTGCCAGCCGTCCCTTTGTTTTGGAGCAATGCTGCCGATCTGTTCGCGCTGGCGAAGAGCTTTTTGACAAAAAACACGGAAACACAAAAACGCGCTGCAATCTGCCATTGAGAAATACCGGCAACATCGTAAAGTCCTGCTATCTTTTCCCGCAAATCCAGAGAATAGGCTTTCATAACCGAATCATAGTCTTGGTTTTCAAATATCTGAAATCCGCTCTATTACGTTTTAAAAAGAAACGGATTAAACCTGTTGCCGAAAAACGCCAAGAAAAGAACTGTGATGTGGCAGCGTTATGAATAACAAGTGCCGGGAAATCACGTCCAAATTGATGTTAAATTCCTTGACTTGAAAGGTAGGTCAGGGCAAAAACATCGTCGTTTTCAATACACGGCTGTTGATGATGTTATACGGATTCGGGCGTTGAAAATTTGCCACAAATATATTCCGCTGAGATTTTTTCACTGATTGAGAGCCAATAACAGTCGCACTCGGTTCAGCTTCGCGTCCAGTCTTTCTTCTCAATATTTGCCGTTGGGCGGCATTTATTCGCTCCCACAAACCTGAAAATCGCCACACTCGCCAATAAAGATAAACGGTTTTCCAACGTGGAAAATCATGCGGCAATAATCTCTATGCACAGCCTGCTCACAGAATGTAAAAGATAGCGTTTAAAACTTCTCGAATATCAGTTGAGCGCGGGCGTCCGCCATGTTTAACTGACCGTATAAATTCTTTCAATAAAGTCCATTCTTCACCCGTTAAATCGTTTGAATATATTCTTCGCTTCATTAACCGATTTTATTGTTACTGGCTTTTCAGACACCCTCTAATATTCCGGAGCATTCTATTGATTTTTATAGATTTTGCATTCCAAAAGCTGAAAATCTTCACCTTCAAGATTTAATTTTATTCCGCCGTCTGTTTTGATAGGCTGACTGCGTAATTGGGGACTTTTTTGTGCGATACAGGTAAAAGAATTAGCCACTGTTTTTAAGGTTATTTGCTGCTTGGCAGTATTGTAATTGGCGAGAACGACGTTAAATCCGTTTTCTGTATGGGTCATTGCAATATCAAAATTTTCGCTGGCTCCGATAACATCTATCAAAGGTTTGTTTCCTGAGGCGGCAAAAGCGTAATCAAGCGCGTCACGCACAAGTTCGGGTAGATTTTGCGAGGCAAATTTTGCCTCCGGCAAAATGGTAACGACTATGCCCTTCCCATATTTATTTACCAAAGCTGCGGCTGAACCGTCTTCAAATTCGGCGACGACATTTGCGCCACTTGCCACCCACGACGAAAGATTTTCGGGGGAAAATTTAAATCTTTTATTTTTAGCTGCGCGTTTGCCTGTGGGGTTTTTGATGATGATCTCTGTGTGCGGTTTTTCAGCTACTTCCTCACCGCCGAATAATTCTTTCCGGTCATAACTGCGTCCCATCGGAATTTGTTTGCCGAAGGCAACGATTACGCCGCCACGTTCGACAAACGCCTTTATCAAATCGCTGTCGGTTTGCTGAAAGCCCGAAACATTCGCCAACACAAGCACGGTTTTTTCTTTCAGAAGGCGTTCAAGCACGTCTGGATTGTGATGAATCGGGTAATAAGGATAAACCGATTCATCCATGCGCGGCGCGTAAGGCAGAATATCTACGGGAACGCCGAGCGCCCGAAAAGCGTCAAGGGCGGGCAGAAAATAATTATTCCAGCGTTCGATAACGAAATCCGA
This sequence comes from Acidobacteriota bacterium, assembly GCA_030863175.1. Taxonomy (GTDB): domain Bacteria; phylum Acidobacteriota; class Blastocatellia; order Pyrinomonadales; family Pyrinomonadaceae; genus JALZCH01. The sequence goes on from JALZCH010000063.1 coordinate 3,782, forward strand.
ATATGGAATGTAAAGCGCAATCGGATTTCGTTTATCAGTAACATTTGAAGTTATCATTTGATAAGCATTTAATCCTTTGATAACTGCTTCGCGGCTTTTCTCGACTTGTTTGAACTTTTTCAAAGGCTCATAAATATGGGCGTGGTATGTAAAGAGCGAAATGCCGTCGGTGTCTGTGACGGTAGCGGCGCTTAATATCTGCCCGTAGATGTCGGCAAAAGCAGCCGTGACAAAATCCGGGCTTTGCCGTTTTTCCAGGTATCCGAATAATTCGACGTGGGTGAGCGTAATCTTATTCTGCAGACGCTTGGCTCCCGCGCCCAATCCGGCAAAATCGCGGACGCGCCGCCATGGGTATTTTTTCCGGTTGTCCGTGCGGTAGCTGCCCATCACCGCGCTCTGATAAATCAAAACGTCAAGTTCCTCGATTACGCTCAAGTAACTCGCCAGCAGCGGATCGTCAATATGCGGGGCGCAGGCGGTCAGTAATCCCTTGTCGTGACTTTTGACTTGCTCGCTGAATTCGCGCATAAACGGCGCGTAATAAGTCCCGCTACCTTCCTGCCACGAATAAAACCCGGCAAGCGACGGATGATGGCGATAAAGCGCATACATTTCGGAAATAATGGCTTTTATTTCCTTCATCCGGTCCCTGTAATGCGATTTTCGTGTCTGGTCCCAGCTGACCGAAAGCAGCACGCCGATTCCCTGCCGGTCGGCTTGCTTGAGCAGCTCTTCGACTACGTCTTTGGCGGAACCGCGCTCGACCTCCGTTTTGGCGATTTTCGACGGGTAAAACGCGCCGCTTGAAATAATCAGGTTATGCGCGACGAGAAAGTTTCCACCGAGAGCACGAAACTCTTTTAAGTAGTTTTCGATATCCTGAGCGGGATTTTGCCGGTCTAAATAATTGGCAATAAAAAAATCCTGCACGATGTTGCCGAGCCGGAAAGATGCTTTTCCGACGCTTGTCGGATTTTCCTTGTCACCCGTCCAGACGTGAACGACATACAGACCGGCGGGCGCATCCCTCGTTACTTCGACTTTGGCGCGATAAACGCCTTCTTCAGCCTTTTGCAGGGACAAATTTTCAACGCCGACCGCCGGTTTTAAAAGCCCTGCGTTCGGAGTATTGCCGCCCGCTGTTCTGACTGTGATTTCAACCGTTTGACCGCGCCCGACTTTGGCGCGGTCGACCGAAACATTGATGCCCGTAGTTTGCGCGCATGAAATTGTCGTTCCGAAGAAGAAGACGATGATAAAAAAAATGATGCCGGTTGATTTTTGCAGCGTTTTCATCTTGCTGTTTTTTGTCATTTAAATTTTGCCGCCGTTTAGCATTCGCTCCAAGCTCAAAAGATTGAGCATCAGATGACGCGGGTGATGATAATTCTCGACGCGTTTAGGTCGTCTTTTGAATTCTTCAAACTCGACCTTCCGGTTTCCGGCATACATCCAGAGCGGCGAGCCGTGTTTTTTGAGCGGATAAGTTTTCTGAACGTATTCATACGTCCGATCAAACATCTCGCGCGCCCAATCGGCGCCTGTTTTTTCAAAAATATAAAGGCTGCCGATCAAAACTTCTTCCTGCGCCCAGAGAACTTTATCCAGCGTCCAGCGGTTTTCATCGACGTTCATCAGGTTGCGAAAAACGCCGCCGTAAACACTGTCCCACGCAACGTCAACGTGGCGGCGGAATCTTTCGGCAAACGTGTCGAAAAGTTTTTTGTCCTTCAAACGCTCCGCTTCAAAAAGCATCATCCACAGCGTTTCAATTCCGTGCCCGGTGTAAACAAGCTGCGCGTACTCGTTCTGAGGGCGCGACAAATCGTGATTGAGCAATTCATTATTGAGTCTGAATTCGGGATTGAAATGATGATTCAAAACCGCGTCAACCGAGCGGGCGGCGATTTTTTCAAGCTCTGCGTCGGTGCGCATTTCGAGCATTTGCGTTACGACCCGAATAAAAACCATCCATGCGCCCTGAATCCGCGCGCCGGGAAAAGGTCGAGCGTCTTTGCCGAAATAAGTCTGCCCGACGGTCGGGCGATAATCGGGTCGGTCGTAAATGCGAACGCATTTTAAAACCAACCGTTTCGCTTCGTCCCAATGACTTCTTTCGCCTGTCGCTTTGGAAAATTCCGCCAGACCTTCGGCGATAAAAAGGTCACCGTAAATCTCGCCGTCGGGCGGCGTCAGGGGTTTGCCGTCGCGCGTCAGCTCCTTTGACCACAATTCATCTTCGTTTTTCGGCTTCGATTTGAGAACGAATTCAAGCGATTTTCGCGCCACGTCCAGATATTTCGTCTCGCGCGCCAGATTGTTATAAAGAAAGGCGTAAACCCAGCTTCCGCGACCTTCAAACCAGCTCAGTTTTTTTTCGCTTTCGCGCTCGCCCGTATAATCGGTCATGCACATAAAACCGCCGTATTGATGGTCGATCACGTATCTGTCCATGAAGGGAAGAAAATCCTCGAACAAATCGCGGCGGTATTTTTCGCGCAAGTCTCTTAGAGGCATTCCCGCAAGATGAATGCTTTGTTCGGGCTTTTTGGCGCGAGGTTTTGTCTGACTCAAGCCAGCCGAGGACGCGGCGAGCAATCCGCTTGCGCTGAGGGCTAAGGCGGTTAAAAATCTTCTTCTGTTCATAAATGTTTCTTGAGCAATCGCTCGGCGGTCGCAGCCAAAACCATCGCCCCGGCAGGCAAAGCATCTTCGTCCAAATCGAATTTCGAACTGTGCCAGACCGGATTCGGCACGCGCTCGCTCGTCACACCGAGCCAGAACATCGCGCCCGGCACCTGCGCCGTCAGGTAGCCGAAATCTTCCGCCCAAGGGTCGAAGGGCATTTCGATTACCTTTTCCGCGCCGAGCAGCTCGCGCGCCGTTTCGCGGATGGTTTCGGTCACTGCGGCATCGTTCATCGTTACCGGATAGCCTTCAAAAATCTGCAGCTCGCATGTGGCTCCGAGAGCGCGCCCGACATCGAGCGCGCGTTCGAGCTCGTCAATCAATTTCTGTCGCGCCGCGCCGCCGGTCGAGCGAATCGTGCCGCCGAGTTCGACTCGCTCGGCGATCACGTTTTCTTTTATTCCGCCTTGAATCGTAGTGATGCTGATGACCGCCGGAGAAATTGCGGGCAGGCGACGCGAAACGATTTGCTGAATTGCCATAATGACCTGCGCCGCAATGGCAATCGCGTCAATTCCCTCCTCCGGGTGCGCTCCGTGCGCGGCTCGCCCACGAATCGTGATTTTGATGGTGTCGTTTGCCGCCAGAGCCGCGCCCGTAGTGACGCCGATTGTTCCGGCGGGCAGAGGTTTCGTATGAAGACCGATGACAGCCGAAACTCCATCGAGGGCGTTTTCTTCCAGAAGCCGCATCGCACCGCTTTTTCCCTCGGCGTCTTTTTGTTCTTCTGAAGGCTGGAAAAGAAAACGAACCGTGCCTTTAAAATTTCTTTTTGCCAGAAGCATCGCCGCACCGAGAGCGCAAGTCGTATGCGCGTCGTGCCCGCAGGCGTGCATCATCTGCGGCACGCGCGAGGCAAACGGCAAACCCGTCTCTTCCTGAATCGGCAGAGCGTCCATATCGGCGCGAATCGCAACTACGGGCGCGCCTTCGCCGATTTCCGCCACGACGCCCGTTTTCGCCACGCCTTCCCTAACTTTTGCGTTTAATTTCCGAAGCGTTTCGGCAACAAGCCCGGCGGTTTCGTATTCGCAAAAACCGTATTCGGGATGCGCATGAATTTTGCGACGCAAACCAGTCAATGTTTCGCGCAAACCTTCTACTTCGCTGATAAATTCGTTCATCTGTTTATTGTTTTTTTATTCCGTAATGTCCGATTCCGGCTCAAACTTATCGTTTCTGTTCGAATGAGTGAGAAGCAGCTGAAGATCAAAAAATCCTCTGACCGCGACAATGGCGGCGATCAAAAAGAAGCCGACAGCGGAAACCGCAAAAATAACGATCCAGATAAAAACCCCGTTACTCATTAATGACCGCCTCCTTCAAAATGGGTTGCGGCTGGCAGATTCGCTGAGTCAAAATTGACCCGAAAAACATTCCGGCGGCGGCGAGAATAAAACTAAGCAACCCTGAAACATTTGCGTCCGTGAGTAGAGCGAGCCACGCGGGAAGCGCCTCGCGCCATTTTTCCAGCAGCAGAAAACCTGCCGGAGCCAGCGCGCCCAGAATAAGCGCCGAGTACGCTCCGACGTTGTTCGCCTTCGACCAGTAAAGCCCGGCGGCGACGCACCCCAGAGCGCCCGCCGTGTACATTGCGCCCGTGATGAAAAGATACTGAAAAGCCGTGTCGGGAATTTTGTACCAGAGTCCGAAGACGAGGAGAAACAGCCCGATCAGCGCGGCAAAAATACGCGTGATGAAAATCTGGGTGCGCTCGTCAAAATCGTTTGGTCTCAGACAAGCGATTACGTCACGCGTAATGACCGAGCTCCACGCGAGCAGGTAAGCGCTATAAGTCGACATCGAAGCCGCCAGCATCCCGGCGACCAGCAACCCCAAAAATCCGGTCGGCGTGAGCGCGCCGAGCAGTTTCGGCATGGCGGCTGTTGGCGATTCGTTCGGACCGAAATAGGCGAGCGCCGCCACGCCGAGAAACATCGGAATCATCGCGCGCCCTGCAAATGTAAGGCTCGTGTAAAAGAAAACTTTTTTCGCTACCTGCGGATTTTCCGAAGCCAGGGCTTTGCTTGTTCCAGGCTGCCAGAGCGCGCTCGCCGCAACGTTGCTGATAAAAATCCAGACGATAAACATCCAGCCGAAACGCGGGTTGACCAGCGGGTTGACGCCCGCCTCGCCGTAATTTTCGGTCACAGCCATCGCCATCGAACTCAAATCGACGTGAAACAGAATTGCGACCAAGGCGATAAATATTCCGATCGTCAAAACGACGAACTGCATGTAATCGGTCACGACAACGGAAAACATTCCGCCCAAGATAGTGTAGAAAACGACGACGACGATCATCGCCGTCATGATAATGGCTAAGGCGTCAGGGCTGAATCCCATTACTTCGGAGAGGAAAATGCCGTCGAATTTGAGAAAAATTCCCATATTCAACACCCCGCCCAGAAAGAGAATGATGCCGCCCAAAAGACGCACGTTCCGGCTGTAGCGAAGCTCGTAAAATTCCGGAATTGTCATCACCTGCAAGCGGCGCAAAGGCTCGATGATAAATCCCGTCCGCCCAACCAGCATATAAGCGAACATCGCCAGAATGCCGATCAGAAAGCTGGAAAAACCCGCGACATAGCCCAGCTCGGCGAAATACATAAACGTAATCGTGCCGAGTTCGGTAGCGGCAAATGTGGCGATGCCGAGCGAAAGGCGAATGCGTCTGCCTGCGACCATATATCCGCTCAGATTCTCAACATAACGCTTCACCCAGAACCCCGCGCCGACCGTCAGCGCCAGATAAAGCACGAGAATAATCCAATCGAGTAAACCGAAATTCATAAAAATTCAGTGAAAATTCAATCTTCTGCGGGAGCAAAAACCTGCGTCCAAAACTGCCCGTATGAACACCACTTCATAAAATTGATTCCCCAGTGCGGGCTCGCGCCCGTCGTCCAGCACGAAACTCTGCCCGCACCGAATTTGTGCGCCGCAAGCAGCGGGTGCCAGCGCCCCTGATTTTCGATTTCGACGATTGAATGGCTTCCCGGGCGGGGACGACATTCGTTAAAACCGAGCAGCGGCGGCGCGCTCGACCAGTCGAGACCTAAAACAAACGGGTGTTCGGGTAACGCGCAACGCAGGTTGTAGCCGGAGGTCGATTCGATCAAATCGTCATGCTGCAGGCATTCTACGGGCAGCGCGTCGTGAAAACGCGAGCGTCCCCAGCCGCCTTTCCCCAGTTCGCCGGCGAAGCTGAGCCAGCCGCCGTTCATATGAAAATGACCGCCGCCGGTTACCCATTCGCGCAAGAGGTCGAAGCGATCGGGAAAAACCAGCGGGCGGTCGCCCCATTTCGCTCTTTGGAAAAAATCCGGGTGAAGCATCAGGCATTTCGTTTCGACATCGGCGAAAACTATCGTCGTCGCCCATTTCAAACGTTCATCGAAGGCTTCGGGCGACATGTGATAAAGCTCCCACGAAGGCTGCGAGACGACTTCAGCGCCGGGAATCTGCCGCAACGCGTCAACGAACGGCTGCGCGTAATTTAAAATTTCAACGTCTTTGCTCGGCGCTTCAAACGGCGATTCGACATATTTCTGCCCGATGTGAATGCACCAGTTGCCGACATGCCAGATTCGTAGTTTGTCTGGTTGACTCATCCTTTTTAATTAATTATTGAGAGATCAAACAGCTTCGGGAAAAATTGCCCACCGAGCTTTTCGCCTTTTGGGATAACGGGAACGCCTTCAAGTAAAGGTTCGTTTGAATCCGAAGCAACTCCATCGCGGATGACGTTGATAACCGCTCCGCGTCTTGGTCTATCCGATACGTTTGCGAAAGAACCGTGAACCATCAGCGGATGATGAAACGAGCATTCCCCCTTTTTCAGCTCAATCGGCACAGGCATAAATTCACGCTTTTGTTCCTCGGTCAGAAATTCCTGAATCTTGTCCATATCATTGGCAAAATCCTCGCGCGGAAGCAGATTCCACCGATGCGAGCGTGGAACGTAATGCAGGCAGCCGTTTTCGCGCGTAGAATCGTCAAGCCCGATCCAACAGGTCAAATGCGCTATCGGTTTAGTGCGTGTCCAATAGGAATAATCCTGATGCCAGATAACAACGCCGCCGTGATGTGCCGGTTTAACGAAAATCTGATCATGCCAGAAACGCACAGCCGCTCCACCCAGAAGCTGCGAAGCCCGAACCGTGAAAGCCGGATGCCAGAGCAAATCGTGAAAACCTTGTGAGACGCGCCAACCGCCAAGCGCGTGAAACAAAATCTTGTTGGGGTCAGCGGATTCATTCGAGTTGTATTCGTAAAACAACTCGCGTGCAGGATGCTCCGGATTCATCAATTCCTGTAATTCTCGGCGTAAAATCTCAATTTGCTCGTCGTCGAGAATGCGTATGCCATGCAAATAACCGTTTTCGTTGAAAAATTCGACTTGTTCTTCGCTCAAACGATATTTATCCCAGTCCGCTTCCCCCTGCGGCAAAGCGAATAATTTTCCCGTCGATTTGTGTTCAATTGACCAGTCTTTAATCATAATTTCCTCTCAAAGTCCGGACGAGTTCTTCAACCCGCGATTTATCAACTTGTCCGCCATTGCGCGCCGCGCTTCCCGTATGAAATTCTCTGACCGAAGTGTTTTTCCGCAATAAATTAATTGCTTCCCGGTCAACGCCGCCGCCAGCCAGAATCTCGATTTCGGGCTGCGCCGCGCGAGCGTAAGATTCGAGAACCGAGTATTTTTCCGCCCAGTTTTTCGTCAGCCCGCCGTGCGACAAAATCCGGTCGATTTGCGGCAAAGCTTTCAGCTTTGCGATAACGGCAAATTTGTCCGCCGCATCTTCAAACGCGTGATGAAACGTCGCTTTTAAAGTCGGGGCGCAAGCCAAAATTCTTTGCGTCAATTCAAAATCGATCTCGCCCCGCCGCAGAAAACCCAAAACAATTCCGTCAACTCCGATTTCTTTAAACGCATACGCAGCCGCACAAAGACGTTTGATTTCCGTTTCTCCCGAAACCACATAGCCTTCGCTTTCCCGCACCATTACGCGGAGCGGGAGAGAAACTTTGGCTTTGATTTCGCGCACCAGCTCAAGCGCGGGCGTTAAACCGCCAAGGTCAAAACGGCTGATAATTTCCAGCCGGTCGGCGCCGCCTCGCTCGGCTTCGAGGGCGTCTTCAACCGTGCAGGCAATGACCTCCAAAAGCGCGTCTTTCATCACTCAAACTCGGTTTCCAAATCCAAGTACTTAATTCGGCTTTGATAGCGACTCAAAGTCGCGCGCAAAGTTTCAGCGGTCGTGCCTTCGACATTTGCGCTCTGCAAAACGGGTGCGTATTCCCCGCGTTTGAGCAATTCATCGAGCGCTTCGATGACGATCGAATGAATGATTGCCGCGCCCGCCACGGTCGAAGAGGCGCCAGTTTTTGAATTCAAGCCCTTGAGTGAAACGAGCGCATCTCCCGGCGGCACGCAGTTGTCTATCGCTACATCCGCCAGCTCGTAAAGTTTTTTGCCTGATTCGTGGCGCGACGCCGAAGCCGTCGATTGTTCGAGATTGGTTATCGCAATCACTTTTACGTCTCGCGCTTTCATCTCAAGAGCCATTTCCACGGGCGCGGCGTTGCGTCCCGAATTTGAAATGATGACTGAAATGTCTTCGCTTCTGACGTCTTCGCGCTCGATCAAAGTTCGTGCTAAACCCCTTTCGCGCTCGGCGCGCGTGCTTTCGAGCGCGCCTCGCAGAAAAATTAAACGCTCGTCGAGAATCGGGTTGATCGCCGCAATTCCGCCGGCGCGGAAAAACGCTTCTTCGGCGATGATGTGCGAATGCCCCGTTCCGAAGGCGTGAATTACACCGCCGTGCGAAATCGACTCGGCAACCATTGCGGCGGCGAACCTGATGTTTTGTTCCTGCTCGCATTCGATGCGTTCGAGAATCGTCCTCAATCCGTCAATATAATTTTTAAAACTCATCTATCGTTCAACCTTCGCCCTTTCAAGCGCGAGAAAATCTTTTTCGTCAATCGTCCACCCGACGGCTTTGCCCCCGAGAAGAAAGGCGCCGATAACCGGCTCGAATTTCGGAGCAACGATTTCTATCTCGGGAAAATCTTTCTTCAAGCATTCCGCCATTCTTTCGCGCACCATCGCGCACGATTGCAAAACCGCGCCCTGATACGAAACTTTTGCTCCGGGCAGATTCAACCGCCTGATTGCCGCACCGACACTTTCCGCCAATTCTTCGCCCGCCTGAAAAAAAATATTCTGGGCGATTGTATCGCCAGCTTCGGCTGTTTTGTAAGCGACCAGACTCAAACCGGCAATGTCGCGCGGCTCCAGATTTTTGAGATAAACTCGCTCGATCGTTTCCTGAAAATCGCGGACTTTGAACGCTTCCAAAATCGCATCGAGCAAGGCGGTTTTTTCGCCGCGCCCATCGAAGTATCGCGCCGCCGCCCGCAAAGCCGTCTGCCCGATGCGATACGCGCTTCCTTCGTCGCCGTAAACAGGTCCCCAGCCGCCGACTTTGACGCGCTCGCCGCGCGCGTCAATTCCCAAAACGCAAGAGCCTGTTCCAGCCAATGCCAAAACGCCCGCATTTCCGGCGAGTGCGCCCGCGTGCGCGATGACCATGTCGCCGTTAATGACGGTGCGGGCAAAGCCTAATTCGCCAAACAAGTCTTGCATTTCATCTGCGCCCGCGCCGTCGTAATCAACTCCGGCAAGCCCGGCGGAAACGCAAACCACATCGGCGCGCTTTATTTTCGCCTGTGACAAAGCTGCGTTTATCGACTCGCCAAGCGATGTTCTGACAATTCCTTTTTCGACGAGCAAATGATTCGACGCGCCCGCGTGACCAGCGCCTAGTGTTTTAATCTCGCGGTTAATCGCCAGACAGCGCGTGCGGCTTCCGCCGGCATCGATTGCCAGAATAACGTCCATAAAACCTAAGTTTTTAATTGCCGTTCGAGCCAGCTGTAAGCATTTTCCGACGCTTCAGCCGGAAAGTTATGCCCGCCGCTAAAGAAAAAGCTCGAAAGCTTTTCTTTAGCACCCAGCAACTCATAAACGGGCTTGATTTTCTCAAGCGCGCGGCGCGTGCTCCAGCCGCCATTGGGAAAAACAAAGTCCTCGTCCGAAGTCGAGAGCAGAAGCGGGCGCGGCGCAATCAGCGCGAGAAGCTCGTGCATTTCAAACGGCACTTCAACCACGCCTGAATCAGGCACGGCGCGATAAAAATCCATATTCAAACGCGGGTTGGAGACGTAAAATCCCAAAAGCGGCATCAATGCGGTCGCCTTTGACCAGCGAAAGGTGTTTCCGTCAATCCGAAACGTATCGAAACCGCAATTGCTCGCGCCGACCTTGATTCGTTCGTCAAACGCCATCGAGAAAAGCGTCGTGTAACCGCCGTGTGAATGTCCGACGCTGCCGATGCGCGCCCGGTCGACAAAATCGAGCGTCTGCAAATAATCAA
>JALZCH010000064.1 GCA_030863175.1 Acidobacteriota bacterium
AGCGCGAACTGATGAAATGCTTGAAGAAGCATTAAATTGGGCATTGAAACAAATAACGAAACAAGACTGCCGTAATTGGTTTCGCCATTGCGGTTATCAGGTCGCACTCATTTGAGAAGCGCTATAGTTTTGAGATTTTGATTTTGAGACGAGTTTCTAAACACAGATCCAGCTAAAATTGCAGACTTTCGATAAACAATGAGGAAAGTCGCATAAACGGTCGTTTTTGAGACACGCTGTTTTAACGCCAGGCATCACCCGCGCCCCTATTCAAGATTCATAAAAAGCACGCTGAAGAGGCGTCGGGTGCATGTCGTTGTTAGGCGCGGAGGTAAATATAAGGCAACTTCACATCGCATCATTCAGCTCGCGCGCCACGCGGTTGCCCGATTCGAGTGCCGCCTGCATCCACCCATCTATCCACACCGATGTATGCTCACCCGCAAAATGCACTCTCCCTTCGGATTGCGCGACGTGCGGCAGCAGTGAGGTGATTTGCCCGGGCTTGTAAAAGGCAGTGCCGCCAAGCGCCCACTCGTCCTCGTCCCAGCACTTCGACACGCCGCCCTCGAAGTTCTTGCGCATACCGGGATAGATGCGCTCCACCTGTTCGAGCGCAAAGCTGATCCGCTCGTTCTCCGGCATCGCCATCACTCGCCGCGAGTGCAGGCTTATCGGGAAGGCTTGCAAAATTCCGCGCGTGCCCGGCTGCTTGTATGTCATATCCCATATCTGACCAATAGGCAGGTCTGTCGTGGCAAAGCCGCTCAGACCTTCCTCAATCCAGAACCTCTTTCTCGACTGTAAGAAAATCTTCGATAAGGAATGATAAGGTAACTGTTCTATCGCCCTTTGTTTCTCGACTGAAAAGGCGGGAGATACTTCGATATTCTTTTGGACGGAAAACGGTACGGCGCAGATCAAATAGTCTCCTGCCATCGTTTGGTATGAGCCCGCGTGCCGAAAAACAGCTTTGACACCCTGCGCGTCCTGTTCGATCCTGACGACTGGCGCGGCATAATAAATTTTTTCGGCGAGCCGGGCGGCGAAAGCTTTCGGGAGACTATCGTTGCCGTCCCTGATCTTATAATACCGGATTAGGTTTTGATTGAGTGCGGCGTTACGCAGCATAAACAGGGCAGAAATCGTTTCAGCCCGATCATCTATTCCGCCCAGGGTCATGAGAGAAATAGCTTCGGGCGACGCGCCACGGCTGCGCCAGAAGTCTGATCTATTCATTTGGTCATATTTTTTTAGTGCGTCGGGCAGCCAACTTGGATCGGTTACATCGCCCAATTGGTCGAACATAGACCGGATATACTTCTGCCTCATCCCGCTAAGTCCAAGCCTCTGCTCTTCCGGCGTCAGCTTGTAAGCCCCTTCCAAACCTTGCCCGGAGGAAACCTTAATCCGTTTTCCTCGAACGTAATAAAATGCAGGTGAATCGGGTGGCTGAAAAGGGTCGAGAGTCAGACCAAAGAGTTCGACGTACTTGAGTGTGAAGTGGTGATGATTTGGAATACGAGTGGCGCCCGCTTCGGCGTGAAGCCCCTCGGAGAAGGCATCGCGTAAAGTGTGAACGCGACCGCCCGGTCGGGTACGGGCTTCAAGCACAGTTACGTCGTGACCTGCCTTTGTCAGTTCGTAAGCAGCGGACAGACCGGCTAATCCGGCTCCGATGACAATAATCTTTTTAGCAGCGCCCCTTCGCTCAAGATTTCGTTGAGCCAAAGCGAAAGGTTTGAGCGATGAAATAGAGAGTGCTGCTATGCCAGTTTGCTTCAAAAATTCTCTGCGTTTCATCCTCTATTCTCCTGAACACAATCTGGCGCGAGCCTGCGCTTCTAATGTTTAAAAGGCGCGTTGATGTCGCATAACACCCAATGATTTATTATATTGTTGCATTTAATATGTCGAGATTTATTCTGAGAGATAAAAAATATTCTATCGCTGACCTTATTGCCTCGGCATAGAAATGTTTTCGCCGTCTTTGATTTTTATGCCAGCGCCGCAACGCCATTCGTTTTGCTTGTTAACATAGCAGTTGAAAATTTGAATGCTTTTTTTAATGACGGTGCGGGTGCGATAAAAAGTTTTCCATGTATATGCCGCTTCGACCGGATAAACAGTCGTGCCGCTTCCGCCATCGTTGTTTAAATCTCTCAGTTCGTTCCAAGGACGCGGAACACCGATTTTCATTGCCGTTACATCCACCGTCAATGCGCCATCTGTTCCCTTTACCGCGGGCTTTTCCCACAAACAGCGAATCAAATTTTCAAACAATTTCACGTCGGGTGAAGCGTTCTTTTTGACAGGCTTTTGCTCAATCGGACATTTGAGCAACGGACGGTCAGCGGAGAGTGTGTTATTTTCATCTACTGTGACTTTTCCGACGATCTCATTTTCTGTCTGCTTAGCTGTTTTATTTTCATCTGCAGTATTACCTGCTTCGGTGTCGCCAGTCAGCGGACGCAAATTCATCGTCTTGCATAATTTGCCGTCCGTGTTGCCGGCATCTTTGTCTATTCTGACGCGATAGAAATAGCCTGAAGTCGGCTTATTTCCGTTATACATATCATTAGCTTTGAATTCAACAACCGTTCCTTTGTCCCAATATTTGCCTGAACCAGTAGCGTCACATTCAACCCGATCACCGGGCTTATATTTGGTTTGAGTAGCGACAAAAGAATCGAAGACGAACAAAAACATAAAAGAGGCGAATACAACAAATGTCATTTTCGCTTGCCACATTGTTTTTTTTTGCATTTTTTTAAAAGTTCTCCTTTTTAAAATTTATTGTTGCGAGCAGTACCCAGATAATCCGATAACTCATACTCATTGCGATAAGAGCTTTGCCAAAGATTTGTGGGAATCTCAAGTTGTCTTTGAAATCTTTTTGGTCATGCATGGCTAACTGTTGAAATGCTTAGTCAAATAAGATTTGAATGTCAAGAAACTTGATTAACTTGATGACGGCGAATTAGCCCATTAAGAAGAGATACTTTTTCATCAACAAACGTCTGTAATTGTTCAGGCGTAGCCGAAACTGAAGCATTGAATGCGAAAAGGCACGATCCGCAACCATCAATACAGGTCGGTGGCAAACGTCCAAGAGTCGAGATAACTTCACCGTCAAAAAATCGTTTAATGTCATCGATTTTTCTGCCGTGCAAAATGTAACGTTCATTAAAAGCTTCCGATTCGAGCTTTACTGGCGCGTGCATTCCTTGCGCAGGCGGCTCGCTGGTTTTCATAATTCTTAAGTCTGCCGGATTGTCGTGACTTAGAAGCGGATGAATACCGGTCGTATCATAGAAATCTTTCATATCGCTGCCCGGATAATGGACATCTTTGACTGCTTCGCGCCAGATTGCTTCGCCGCGCGGAAAAAGCGCAAATTTTGGAATGGATGAATTTAGAAAGCAGCTAACCGCGACTGCTGTTAAATCATATTGTTTGTAGGAGCTTCCCCGTACGTGCTCGAAATAACTCATATCAAAAAACAGGAAAAGTCTATCGCCTTCCTGTTTGCTAAATGCTCGTTTAATTTGCGGGACTCTAGCGATTGAACCGTACTTTAAAAGCGAATAGTCGCTTTCGTGACAACCGAGTATTTCGCCGATAACCTTCGGTGAAGCGTAAGACTTGAGAGGTACTTTTTGCCAACCGTTTTTAACTGCAAAATCAGCGAAAGCTTCGTCGCGCTTTTTGACAGCTTTTGATTCCGAAATTTTGCCCGTAATTATAAATATGACAACAATGACCGCGATAACTAGAAACAAAATTAATCCCATAAATTTTTAGCTTTGTTTACCAGATCAAGTTTTGTTACCTGAACTAATAGCGATTATTGATCTGCGATTCTATGCTTACACACAACGTTATATATCGCGTTTTTATAATTGCTCTGTAGCTTTCGAGAAGAATAAAACTCTGATTACACTTATTTTTTCCGTGTAAACCAGAATCACTTCTACTCTTGAGTGCATTTGCTGTCAAGTTAAGTCTGCCTTTATATGAACTTGATTTATTTTAGAAGTTACGCAGTTAGAATCAATGAATAAACCGGATTTGCCAAATAAGAACGAACTGCTTCTCTGATAATTCCAACTTTTGCTTCGTGCCAACTCACCTTTGTTCGATAGCAATGAGATTCAAGTCTCAAAAATGCTCGCAAACAAAGCAAGATATGATTGAGCCATGGCTGGCGACGCCTTGCCTGCGAGCGTTCGATCAAACAAAACTGTTTGATTCCACGATGATATTGCTCAATTCTCGCGGCTTGTTTAGCATTGGCGAGACGCGGCGAGCTGAGATAGCCAACCCATTACCCGTGCGACCTGAAAAAATTCCGTCGGGTTATTTGTCGTCTGCGGCGGAAGTTGTTTGTAAACCGGACTAACAAGATCGGGGCGCAGAAACATCAAGCGGCTGGTTTCATCAAATCCGGCGTGTTCGTCCATCGCACCGATTTCCTTCTTTTGCGCTTCTGAAAAAACGTTCATCTCGGGCGGCTTTGGGAGATTTAGTTTGGCGAGTTGCTCAGCTATCGGCACCAAACCTCTGATGTGAATCATACGCCCGCCGTACGTGTCGCGGAAATAATCACCTGTCTGGTCAAGCATCAGATTATGAAAAGGCGCGCCGTGCCCGTGAAAGATGAAAAACCAGCGAAAACCCTGTTCTCCGAGCTCTGTCGCTAAATCCATAAAGATTGAGCGGAGCGTGGTGCGACGAACCGAATAAGTGCCGGGAAAAACGTGCGTCGCGCCGATCTCGTTTGCACCTTCGTGTCCAAGGGGGATAGTCGGAAACAACAGAACGGACATTCCTTGACGCTGGACAATTTCTTCGGCTAACTTTTGCGTGAGCCATTCGTTTGAATACCCGTCTGTAAAAGACGGCAAATGCGGTCCGTGCTGTTCGAGAATTCCGCCGGTTAAAATAACGACTGTCTTTTGTTTATCGAGAGCGCGAATCTGCTCGGTGTTCATTTGCGCGACGCGGTAGATTTGCGTGTTTCCTTTCGTCGCCGAAGACAAAATAAAGAAACTAACGAGAAATAAAATTTGCTTCATCGTTCACCTCTGTATCTAATAGCTGGTAAAGCAGCAAACCTTCAAAACATTTGCTTCTCAAAAGCGAACGCGGCGAAATTTGAAATTTACGCCGCGTTTTATTTACTTCAAATTCTTTGACCATTCGATAAATCCGGGATAGATTTTTTCCAGCCGCTGCAATCCGTCGTTCATGCTGACCGATTCTTTTTCGCTCATCGGAAACGCTTTTCGCACTTCTGCGACAAACTTGAGTCCTTTTTTCTCATAAACCCGCGCTACCATTCGCATAAGCTGTCCCATATACCAGCCGTAATTTCTAGCACCAACTCCAATTCCTAAATTGTTCAAATCTTCAAGCGAGGTGTGGATGGGTTTTATAGTCGCCAGATTAGCCTCGTCGAGGGCAAGGTATAGATGCGCGAGCTTTGGATACTTTTCACTAAGGAAGGCATAAGCGAAATAACTCGCCAGAAATTCCCTGAGCCATTGATTTGTCGCGCGGATACCGTAAACGTCAACGTATTGATGTCCGAGTTCATGAAATCCAATGAGGTCAGGTTTTTTCCGCGCGGCTTCCTCATAGCTAAATCCGCTCGCTTCGACTTCTTTGATTTGAGATTCAGTTAAAAATGGCTTTGCGCTGAGTGCATTTTTTGTGGGAGGATTATCGGCGGTTGCGGGTAGGAAAATTATATAAGGCGGCGCGGAAGACATCGGAATACCGTATGGTTGACTGTAAGGTTGCAGACCAGAAGGTTTGTCAGCTTCCAGAGTGTAAGCATCTCGCCGCTGCATCGTACTCATTATTCGATTCCATTGCGGATCGTCCAAAACAGCTAAAGTGAAAGGCATTTTGACTTTCAACTTTCGGTCAAAATAGGCTTTCGCCTCTTCTAATCCAGCGCGCAATTCCAAAGCCTTTTTCTCGTGCTGCGGACTATAATAAACAGTTATTTTATTTGTTGAAGAATGATTGTTTGTGACTTCCTGAACGCGCTGCAACAAAGTTTTTGTTTGGGCGTTAGCGGCAGGAACTGCGAATAACAGTAAACCAAAGAATAAATATCTTTTCATATTCACCGTCACTTTTCTACCGTAACAATATGTGCTTGGATTTTCGCGTCGACAGCTTCACGCCCGAATCGTTTAGCGATAGCTTCGGCAGCGACGTTTGTCGCTTCCTCTAACCCATTTGGGGTTCTTGCCTCGATTTCATTTCTCAAAGGCGTACCCTGACAATATGCAATCGCTGGAATTAGGGGTGACGATGCCTGACTTCGCGCCGCCATTGTGTTAATTTGGGGCAAAGTGCGAAAGCCGCCTTCTATGAGATCTTGTTCGATAATGCCGCGCTCGTAATAACCGTATGGCGTGCGAGCCAGAAATCTGGGCGGATCATCAGGAGAAATTGATTCGAGTGCTTCTGTAATAATGTCGGCAAATTGGTTTTCCTCGAGGCGATCCCAGACGTTGAAAAGAAAGACGCCTCCGTCTTTGAGAACTCGCCGCGCTTCCGAAAAAGCTTTGGTCTTATCGGGGAAGAACATTACTCCGAATTGGCAGACAACAATATCGAATGACTCATCAGGAAAAGGTAGCAGCATCGCATCGGCTTGACGCCATTTGACAGGACGTTTTGTTCCTATCGAGGAGGCTTGGTCAAGCATTGCTTGATTTAGGTCGGTAGCAACGATGGATACGCTTTCAGGTAATGTAGAAGCTAAGGCACAAGTTACTACTCCAGTGCCTGCTGCTACTTCCAGCAAACTAGAAAGCGACCTACCCCTTAAACGATTGGCTAAATCTGCGGCGTATGGCTCGAAAATCAGGGGCACGAGATACGTTTCGTAAAGTTTCGGAATTGATCCAGCAAAGACTTTGTCAATATCTGAACTACTCATATCAATATCCTCCTTTATACTTAATTGTGTTTTAGGCAGCTAATATGGGGGCGGTTCTAAGAAAATCTCGACGTGAATAGGATGGGTTGGTTGATGACATATATCCTCCATATTCTCGCGGAAATAATATTGAACAAAACTGCTTTTTACAGATTTATCTGTGGCTTATTGGGAAAGGCTGACAATGGTTATATTCTGCGTGGCAAAAATTGTCAATGTAATTTCAATAAATATAGAATTTTTCCAATTTATGTCTCTACATTCAGTCCGGAAGCTGTAATCTATAACAAAATCCGGGTGTCCAAAAAGTAGTGTTTTTGGACATGCAATAATTGATCCCAAAAAAGCCCGTAAAACAGGCTTTTTTGGGATCAATTATTGAGGGGTTTTTGGACACCCTGTAATCTGTCTTTTCTTCGATAAATTTCTCTTGCTATGAAAGTCGGAATTTACGCTCGCGTTTCTACG
>JALZCH010000067.1 GCA_030863175.1 Acidobacteriota bacterium
AGCGCGAACTGATGAAATGCTTGAAGAAGCATTAAATTGGGCATTGAAACAAATAACGAAACAAGACTGCCGTAATTGGTTTCGCCATTGCGGTTATCAGGTCGCACTCATTTGAGAAGCGCTATAGCTGTCAAATGACAGCTACTTGATTGGTAATTCGGTCGCTGTCATTTGACAGCTGGAAAACTAAGAAACGCTCAATTACCTTAAAACAACTCTGTTTTTAATGTTATGGTTTAAAAATTAGGTTATTTCCAATAGTTTTAACATCTAGCCTTTAATAGATAGCAATGTTATTGAGCGTTTGACAGTGCAAGCTAGGTATAGCAAACAAGATAATCAATTTGGCTGCGCTTGTCTCAATTTTTAATAGCAATTCTTTTGTTTCGGAACAAATATTGCCTTATACTAATAAATGTAAGGCTTTGGAAAGCCTAAAGGGATTTTGGCAAATTTCTGTATGGAAATTTGTGGTTTTATTTTAACCAATAAAATGGTGAATGATAATCCAACAACTCAATCCTATAACTAGATAAAGACTCCTCAAGCGGGAAATCTCTTTATCAGTTTAAGAATGGGTTAGTGTGCCTATTGCCCAACTCACTAATAACAAGCAATAAGTTTATTCCTTTCAATGAAATAGCGGATTCTGACTATTCTTATTAAAAGAAATAATAGTAAATCTGTCCGAGGGCGTGAAGTCTGATGGCAAAGCTGCCCGCCAATGACTAATACAAAGTCGTAGCTTTGTTTCTTAAAGCGTCAAAAAATTTACTCATAAAAGAACGTATTTTAGACAAATAATCAAACATCTAAAGCGGAGTTATCACGCAAGATGCGCGATAACACGACAAATAAGCGTGTTATGAAGCAAGATGATTGATAATACTGCAAATCAGGCGTATTATCGCGCTTGTTGCGTCATAATCAGTAGTTCGGCGTTTTTTAGTTATAATCGAAAGTCGTTTAATTTATGGTTGGCTTGATTCTTAAAACTTTCCTCGTTTGTTTCGTTTTGCTTACGGCTTCTTGCGCTATTAAAGAGCAAATTGTTCAAAGTCAAAGCATTTCAACTGTTGATGCTAACCAAAATGCCAACGCCCAAAATTCTTCAAACGCTAATCTTGTTGAAAACAAAACAGTTGATTATTTCGCACATTTCAAATCGGAACATCGTGAAGTTTTGCGTGAATGGCTGAAATCCAAAACATATTTGCGTCCGGCTGTCGAAGAAATTGACAATGGCATTTTTGATGAGAAAAATTACACTGATAAAGCAAAATTTAAGGAAAATTTTGAAGGTAATTTAAAGTTTCACCGAGAAACGCTTGGCGAAGGCAATTATCAGTATTATGCTGTGGGCGATATGAATCACGATAAGAAAGTTGATTTTGCTGTTCTTTTGGTTGATACTCGCAAGCCAAAAGGCGACGTTGACCATTTCGTTTTAGCCATTTTCAACGCACCTTTCAAGCCGAAGCGACAGCCGTCTTATTACGAAGAAAATTTATACGGCATCACAAACAGTTACATTAAATTCAATGCCTTCGACGAACCCTATTTGTTTTTGGGTAAGTTTGAAAGCGACGTTTATTGTGCGACGTATTATCCGAAAGGCAAAACTTATTATTTCAAGGATTGTGTTGAATAGCGGCGTGTTTAAAATAAAGATACGCCGAACAAATCAATGGAGCGTAGGCGGAAACAGCGACTTTCATCAAACGGTTCTTCTAAAATCTTAGCTTGCGTGTTGGCAGTTTCCGCCTCGCTCATCTCAATCGTTAGATGCTTCGTGCCAGGTAAGGATTAATTGATGATGAACCCGACGAAATTTAAGAGGCTGTTATCTAAATTGACCAAAGCTGTATTGTTAACGTCAGGTCTATACATCATCATTGTCAGTTTGCCTTGGTCTTGCGGTTTGTGCGGAGAGGAAAACATAGGTGAGGCATATTCTACTGACGGAAAATACTTGGCAAGAGTGTATGTGCGAGATTGCGGCGCAACAACGGGTTGGCTAACGCACGTCAATTTGCGTTCGAGTTGGGGATGGTTCAATCCTCGTTGGTACGGCACAATAACAGACGGGCAAGTTTTCGCTAATTCCTGTTGGAGTAAGGTCAATCTTATTTGGATGGATAACTCGAATCTTGAAATTCAATATCAAAAGTGCGACGCGCGTTCAAACGGAAGGGATGCCGCATTTATGAAAGAAAGCACTTGGAATGGAATAAACATTTCATATCGTGAGTTACCATATCAGATTGAAAATAAGTGAATCAGTGTGTTTCAAATAAAAACGCATCTAACAAATCAATGGAGCGGAGGCGGAAACAGACGGTGCTTCAGAGATTGATTTTGTTTAATTAGATAATAGCTAAATCCACTCAATCTTTTCGATAGAGCGCGATAGTCAGATTTGGCTTTCTAAAAATAATTGATAACAAGGGGTAGGGGCTTCTGCTTATTTCGTATGACAGAACACTTCCAAACTTCTCTATTCCATTTGCAAGCTATTCTATTCCATCTGCAAATATCATTGAAAGTCGCCACCTTTTAAAGTGACGACTTTTATTATTTCTGATAGTTTATTCCGTGCTAGTACCTTCTAAAACTAGAACGGAAAATCAAGAGGCTTATTTAATGTTGGTAGCATTACCTAAGCCTTTTCCGTTTAGACGACTGCTTTTCTCTTTAGCTGTCCGTTTTCAGCCAAATAAAGATTTAGAGCAGCACTGGCGGCTACATGCTTACAGGCAATCCCTTTTTCTCCAGCTAAACAGGTGCAATGAGCAAAACGTTTTCCGTCTTTTCTTATAAAGAAATTAACAAGATAAACATTACCATTCGCTCTGTTCGTTACTCGGTATTGACGAACAGCGTTTGTCGTTTGGACAAGCAGATTTCGAGCCTCTGCTTTAGCTCTCTGGATTGCCTTTTCGATTTGTTGGCGGCTTTTAAGTTCTATCATTCGTATTCTCTCCTGTTGTTGATTTGTCATTTCTGACTAATAGATGAAACTATACCGTAAGAGAATAGTTTTATCAAGAGAATTGTTCCGTAAAGGAATAGTTTTCTTTCTTATTTCTTCTTTTGCGGAATAGTTTATTTTGAGTTATAAAATGACTGTGGAAGATTTAATAACGACCAGAGAAGCCGCTGAAAAATTAGGCGTTAGTATGCGCCGTGTTACAGCTTTAATAAAAGAAGGGCGTTTGCCTTCAATGCAAATCGGACGTGAGCATCTGATTAAACAATCAGACCTTGAACTGGTGCGAGAGCGAAGACCAGGCAGACCGACAAAAGCCAAAGCTGAAAAAGACGATACGAGCGGCGAAAAAGAATACTATTCAAAGACTGCACTAAAAAGGACTGGTTGGACGGACGCAAAAATAAAAGATTTGCTTGGTGAGCCAGACCTCCACCATCCGCAAGAGTGCGGGCGAATGCTACCGCGCTACTATTACCTAGATTCAAGAGTGGACGCGATTGAAAAAACAAAGGAATTTAAGGAATGGAAACCCAATAAAACTGGAAGGTCTAAACCAAGCGCGGGCGGGCAGACCGCCGAAAGCAGTGAATGAAACCAAGAAATTAAAGAAATGAAAGTTTACTCACCTAACTCTCTAACAATTAAAGAATCTCAGGAACGACTCCAATATGAGAAAACTATTGAACGTATTAATCTTTCCGACGAAACTTTAGCCAAATACTTTGATGTGTATTTCGAGAGTTACAGGAAAACTCTGGAAGACTTTTTTTCAGTTCTAGCTCCTCATTTAGGTACTTATCAACGTTACCCATATAAAACCACAATTATTCGTTGGGGAGATTATGCTTTCATAGCATTTCATCAAGCCTCTACTGAAAAAATCGTCGAGTTCAGAGATATTAAAGAATTTGGTTCAGATGCAGGGAATTTATTTGACCTTAAAAAAAGATTTGACCCTTGCTCAATGGAATTCGACTTTTCTGGGTTTCGCGAATACGGTGAAAGCGAGGCAGAAATTCGTGGAAAAGCGATGGCTTTGGATGAAGTATTGCAAGTGTTTTGGCTTATTATTGCGAACAATGAAGATTTTGAAAAAGTTTGCTTGAATCTTATTGAAGCCGAAACTGAGAATCGCCTTGAAAGTAAAAATATAGAAATTACCGAAACAGGAATTGATTTAAATTTAGAGATTTTGATTCAAGAGCCAGCCGGGTTTAGAAGAATAGAAAATTGGGGATTTATCTTTAAACATTACAAAGAAAACCGCATTACTGCTGATTTGCTTCACCAGATAGAGGCTGGACTTGATAGTAATAATTTAAAGATGGATGTAATTTGTTTGATTACATCCGGCGACATAACCTCAATCGGTAAATCTATAGTTGTAAATAATCCTAGAATTAGAGTTTGGGACAGGCATATTTTAAATCAATTAGTAAATAAACATTTGCCTGTAATTGAAGATTACTTTCAAAGCTACAAAATAGCGGTAGAGTCAATTACATCAGAAATCGAAAAATTACGATTTAAAAGATACAAGGAATTTGAAAATAAACTTAATTCCTGCCCGTCCGGTCGTTCATATTTCCAACAATATGAATTAATTTGTAAGGAAATATTGGAATATCTTTTTGAAGGACAGCTTAAACCTTTTGATAATCAGAGTGAAACGTCTGACGGAACTCAAAGGAGAGACATAGTTTTTCGTAACTTACGGAATTCAAAATTCTTTGAAAGAATCTTCACCAGATTTAATGCGGATTTTTTAATATTTGACCCTAAAAACTATAGAAATGAAATTGAAAAACAAGAATTTGAAAGTATCTCGAAATACCAGAACAAGGCGATTGGAAATTTTGCTGTTTTAATAAGTAGAGAAGGAGAGACCGACACCGCTCTCAATACGCAAAGCAAAATATTCAGAGATAGAGACGAAGTAATTCTATCAATAAGCGATTCAAATTTACTTGAAATGATTTCCCGAAAAGAAAGAGGGGAAAATCCCGAAGATTTTTTGGAAGATTTGTTGGATAGGTTTTTATTAAGTTACTAAATATCTTTTCAAACTATTGACATCTCCACACATCCGCAGTTAAAACAGTTTCACTTGCGCTCTAATTCGAGAATTATTTTGATAGGTTTTGATTCTTTTTGGGGCGTTAAGAGATAAAGGTAGGCTTTCTCGAAAAAGTGTAATGCATTACTGATTTTTGTCATAGGTAATTAGGGAAGCGAATGTACAGCACCCCTTGGAATTCTCGATAATCGAAAACAAATTAAAGGTTCTGCGGAGTTCATAATGATTGATTTTTCAACATCGGATAAAACCACAATCCTTATTCATCTTTTAGATTTTCAAGCCAAAGAAATCCAACGTAGAGAGAGTAGAGAGCAAAAGCTATTTGAGTGGACTGTCGGTGTCCTTTTGGCTGCTTTCGGAGCAGTTGTTGCGCTCTCAAACAGAGAACAACCTTTGCCACACCCTTTCTGGATAAAGCTATTTGCCTCTTGTTTGATTGGAATTCCCACTTTTATATTTTGTTTGCGGATTCTGAAGTATTCTAAAAAAACTATTGAAAATGGGGAAGCTATCGATAAAATCGAAAGAATTCTTCGTCTTTACGAGAAAGAAACCTTTGGTGGAGAAACGCCCTACCCTGAGAACTGGGCAAATGGATTATCCATAAGCAGAAAAAAAAGGAAGACCCAATATTTTTATTCATTAATAATGGCTATTATGGCGGTCTGTGTTATATCAACAGTTTGTTTAATCTTATAGCCGTTAACGCAATTGATAAATCATTGGATGCAAGGCGCAATCAGCTACCCTCTTAAATATGTTGCGTTTATCTAGCTCTCAAAAAGCCGTTAATCAAAGCGGCTTTTCTCCTTTACACTCTAAAAACACAATCAACACTTTCCTGTTTACACTTCTCTTGTGAAAGGGCGTCAGAAAAGTCGACGTTTTAAATCTCTTTCTACAAAGATTCAGATTTTTTATTCTAAATAGTTCCCAGTTTGGTAGTTTTCCATTCTGGTTTTCAGACTCAGTTGAGATAAAATATTACAAACTAAAAAGAGCCTCTGAGGCTCTTAAAACTGAAATTAGATTTTTGATAATTTGGATATTTTGAAGGCATTTTTAAGCCTAATGTGTCCTTTTATGTGTCCCAAAAGACAAATAGCCAGCGTAAAAATGGCTATTTAAACAACTTGGTATTTCACGACTTGGGGTTATGAATCCCACGCTCTAACCATCTGAGCTACCCAGCCTCACGGCAAACTTTTATTATAAGTTCTTGAGTAAAAACGTCAAGTTTGAGATTCGCTTCAAACCGTTGTTCCCGAATTTATGAAAGATATTGTGAAAGTATTGGTTTCAAATCCTCCATATCAACAGGTTTGCGGACGACCATATTCGCTCCGGCTTGGATGGCTTCGTTGCGGTACTTTTCGCTGTGAGCCGTTACGCAAACCACCGGCACATCGGACGATTCTTCCATTTCCCTGATGACCTTGGTCGCCGTCACGCCGTCCATGATCGGCAGAGCTAAATCCATTAAAATTAAATCGGGTCGATCTTTTTTAACGCATTCGATGGCTTCGCGTCCATCCGTCGCCTCGACCACGCGATGACCCAGCATTTGCAGCATAAACTTAATTAAATAACGCGCGTCATCGTAATCTTCAACCACAAGAATCGTCTTCGGCATATCATTCGTGTCAGAAAATCAATAAAATTTAAAACATCTCTCACCGGCAAAATAGCATAACACAAAATTTAAAAAGCGTTCACGCTCTTTTTTCGGCTCGATATTTGATATGGTTTGGATTATACATTTATTCCGAGAGGTTTAGGAAATGCTCGATTTAGTTCAACGTCCGCGCCGTCTTCGCCGTACCGCCGCGCTTCGTTCGCTCGTTCGCGAAACACGCCTGGCTGCTGACGATTTTATTTTGCCGCTTTTTGTTTGTCCCGGAAACGGCGTCCGCCGACCAGTTTCCTCGATGCCCGGCGTGTTTAATTTGTCAGTTGACGAAGCCGTGCGTGAAACGGAAAGCGCTTTTCATGATGGAATCAAAGCCGTTATTTTATTCGGTTTGCCGGAGACAAAAGACGATGAAGGCACTGGCGCATTTGCCGAAAGCGGAATTGTGCAGCAAGCCGCGCGAGCCATCAAAAGAGCCTTGCCGGAAATCGTTGTGATTGCCGATTGCTGTTTATGCGAATACACCTCGCACGGTCATTGTGGCGCGATTGACCAAAACGGAGAAGTTTTAAACGATCAAACACTGCGTCTGCTGGCAAACACGGCTGTTAGTCAGGCGCAAGCAGGGGCGGACATTATCGCGCCTTCGGCGATGATGGACGGACAGGTCGCTGCGATTCGGCGGGCGCTGGACGAAAGCAGTTTTTCGCATATTCCGATAATGTCTTATGCCGTCAAATTTGCTTCCGCGTTCTACGGACCGTTTCGCGAAGCCGCCGACAGCGCGCCTGCTTTCGGCGACCGGCGCGCTTATCAAATGGATGCGGCGAATTTCCGCGAAGCTATGCGCGAAGCCGCACTTGACGCGGCGGAAGGTGCGGATTTTTTGATGGTCAAACCCGCGACTGCATATCTCGATTTGGTTTACGCTCTGCGCAAAAAATACGATTTGCCGATTGCGGCGTATCACGTTTCGGGCGAATACGCGATGATTAAAGCCGCCGCCGATCGCGGTTGGATTGATGAAAAACGAGTGATGCTTGAAACCTTAACCTCAATCAAACGCGCCGGAGCCGATTTGCTAATTACTTATTTTGCCCGCGAAGCTGCGCGTGCGCTGCGAGAAGAATAGCGAAAACTATGTCCATATTCTTCGCCGCCGCTGCCGATCATACCGGAGTTTTGGTTGATTTGCTGACGATGCTCGTCGCCGCCAAATTTTTGGCGGAAATTTTTGAAAGATTAAAACAGCCCGCTGTTGTCGGTGAAATCTTAGCCGGAGTTCTCATTGGTCCGAGTCTTTTAAATTGGGTTCAGCCTTCGGAAATTACGGCAACCCTGGCTGAAATCGGCGTAATTTTTCTGCTGTTTACTGTTGGTCTCGAAACCAAACCTCAAGCGATTTTGCGAGTCGGGGCTCGCGCTCTCCTTGTCGCCGTTTTGGGCGTTATCGTGCCGTTTATCGCCGGTTATTTAATTTTATATGCTTGGGGCGGGAACACTATCGAGGCAATGTTCGTCGGTGCGGCGATGGTCGCCACATCGGTCGGAATCACGGCGCGCGTTTTGAGGGATTTGGGTCTTTTAGATGCGCCCACGGCGCGAATTATTATGGGCGCGGCGGTGATTGACGATATTCTCGGACTTTTGATTTTATCGGTTGTTTCGGGTGCGGCGAGTGGCTCAGTTGATTACTTGAAAATCGGGATCACGACCGTTTCGGCTTTCGCCTTCACGCTTTTCGTCGCTTTTGTCGGTGCGCCGATTTTAACCCGAATCGCGCCGCGGATTGAACGATTAAGAGTCGGCGAATCGTTTTTTGTTGCGGGTTTGATTTTATGTCTGGGTTTATCGGTTCTTGCTTCGTTTATCGGAGTGGCGGCGATTATCGGAGCGTTTTTGGCGGGAATGGCTCTGGCGGAAGCTGTCGAAGAAAACAAAGATATGCATCGTTTGACCGGCGGCGTGACGGAATTTTTAGTGCCATTTTTTCTCGTCAATATTGGAATGCAGCTTAATTTATCGGTTTTCCGTGACGCGAACATCGTCATTCTGGCGCTGATTATTACGATTGCAGCAATTTTAACAAAGCTCGTCGGTTGCGGAGCAGGCGCTTTTGGAATAGGATGGCGGCGAATGGGACAAGTCGGCGTTGGGATGATTCCGCGTGGGGAAGTCGGAATTGTCGTCGCGCAAATCGGTTTGAGCCTTGCTGTCATTTCCGATTCGCTTTACGGCGTTGTGCTGTTTATGGCGATTGCGACGACGCTCGTTGCGCCGCCGTTTTTGAAAATTTTATATTCCGGCGAACCGGCGGCGACCGATTCGGTTGACGCCAACGACGCGGGCGGAATTGTCAGCAATGAGGACGATTTAGCCAGACTCGGTTGACAACGCGACGCGGCAATATTAAATCAGAAAAAATTGAGGTTTAAAACTATGCGTGGGAAAATTGCTTTACAAATCGTTTTATTTGCTTTGTCGGTTTCAGATCCAACCACCGTTTTTTCGCAAAAACGCGCTGCGACGACGCCAAAACCCGCAGTTGCTTCCGGTCGTTCAATCGTTGTTGCAACCGAACCGAAAGCGGCTGTTTGGATTGGCGAAATCAGGCGCGGCACGACTGATGAAAAAGGTCAGCTAAAAATTGACCGCGTTCCGGCAGGAACTCACAAAATTCGGGTTCGCGCTGTGGGGTTTGTCGAAAAAACTCAAACGCTGCTCCCGACGCAAAAAGGCGAAATCAAAATTCCGCTGGTCAAAACAACTGACGAAGCCGAGATTGCTTTTCAACAAGCCGAAGCATTACGTGAATCCGGCACGGCAGAGGGTAGAGAAAAGGCAATTGAGCTTTACAAAAAAGCTCTTCAATTGCGCCCGAAATTTGCGGAAGCGCGTGTCGGCTGGGCGCGGATAATTGAAAAATCAGACCCGGACGCGGCTTTGGAACAAATCGCAGAAGCGAGAAAAGCGCGACCAGTTTATGCGGAAGCCTCAACAGTTGAAGGCAGAATTTATCGCGAGGGTCTGGATTTGGATAATGCCGTCAAATCTTTTAAACGCGCGATACGAGAAGCGAATAATTTTCAGCCTGAAGCGCACACAGGATTGGCTTTGGCTTACAAAGATCAGGGAAATAACACTGCCGCAATTGCCGAATTCAAAATCGCAATCGCACAGCTCGGCGATTCCGAACCCGTCGTGTATCAGCTTTTGGGCGAAGCTTATGAACAAGCCGGACGCAAAAAAGAAGCCATCGCCGCTTACGAAAAATTTTTGCAGCTCGCGCCGACCAGCAATTTGGCTACAGCAGTGCGCTCGATTATCGAACAGCTAAAAAACCAACAAAACCAAGGAGACACACTTGAATTAATGCCTCAGTAAAATTGAGCAGAAAACGGTGATCAAATTTCATTTCTCTGTTCACCGCTCTCTGCTCAATTTTTTAACCGCCAATGATGACAGTGGGGCAGCCCATTGAAATTGTGTTTGGCGGTCCGATTGCTTCGAGAATCGTATCGCCCTGACGCGCGGCGGGCATATTAGCAATTATAACAGTAGCCGAAGGCGTGATAACAACTCCCGGACCATGCGGCGGCACGGGTGAGGGAGTTGCGCAGACGTGAATATCCGTTCCCGCTCCTGCGCCGGAAATTGCTGCGCTCATTGACGCTAAAGCGGCTGTTTTGGTCGCTTGCTCGGCGGCGTAAGCCGTAGCTTTGCTCGCCGGATCAGGTGCAGCCAGAGTGGCTGCTTCCGCCGCTTTTATCGCTGTATCGGCGGCTGTTTTTGCTGCTTGTAAAGCTGCGACGGCGGCAAGCGGAATTCCGCGCCACGCAGGCTGCCCACCGATAATAACCGTTACTGCCGTCGGTCCGCCGGTCAAAACTGGCGGCAATGCGTGCGAAACGGGGTCTGCGATTCTGGCTGCAGGTCCTTGCGGCATAAATTTTCTCCTTATTGTAATGGCATCTGTCTATCAAAAACTGTTTTGTAGATTAGTAAATCAGCTGAAAGTGAAATTCGCGTTTCAACAATTTCCTGATACGGCTTACCCCAAGCTCCGCGAATAGCAAGTACCTTTTCGCCGCCTATTGTGCGTTCAGAAATTTTCATTCCTTCGCGGGTTCTAGTCCAACCAATAATCAAACGGATGTCCGAGAATTTAACGAGTTGCTGGGTCTCTTCGCTTAAAGGCTCGTAATAAGGGCTGAATTCTCTGATCGGGTTTTCCAGCCTGATTTCCCCGCTTAATTTGCTTTTCGGGGGAAATATGCGGACAAAAGGAATTTCTTTACGACCGATCTCGCGATCCTCCGGCAGCGGTAATTCTGCTCGGATAATCCGCACAGTTTTTGGCTCTTCGAAAAAAACATAAGCCAAATTTTCGTCAATTATTTGACTTCCGTTTTTGTAGCCGATCATTCTGTCCCACAAATATAAAGATTGTTCGGAATGATTTTCTACCTCGTATTTGATTATCACAGCGGATTCACTTTTATCCGCTTGCGCTCGCAACGAAACTGTTTTTAGTTCTGGTTCAGCCACTGTTTTTTCCTTCGTTGTTACAATGCTTGATTTTACCGTTAAATCAGCATTGTTATTTATATTATTTATGGAATTACTTCCTTGATTGATGCTCCTTATACCGTTCGAGGAACTTAAGCTCGAATACTGAACTGCTTGGGAGCTGCAAGAGAGCAGCAATGCTAAAGGCATTAAGAATTTGATAATTCTCATAAACCTTATATCCTGACAACGCTTGAATCGTGGTCCGTGCGACGATACGGACTACCGAGATCTTCCAGGATGTTGTTCTGAGTTATCGGATCCCCGCTATGACTGTGTATTCCTATTGTTTGAGACTCCTCCTCGTTGCTGCCAGGTTCAGCCGGTTCGGGATTGTTTCTCAAATTCGTTCCCTGATCGTTATGATTCGCGTGAATCAATTCGTGACCTAACATTGCCGAATTCGGCAATGTCACTGAATTACCGTCTTGATCCGTGTAGGGTCCATCCGGAACGTCCGGATTATATTGAACGATAGTATCGCTTCCGACTCCGGGCGTAACGGAGCCGTTTGGATCTACTCTCGTTGCAAGCCCGCCGTTTCTGCGCGCAGTGGCTTCATCCAGAGTCCGAATAGTCGTGGTGTGCGTTCCGTTATTGATATTGTCAATAACTTGCCGTCCGGTCGGAGTGTTATACAATTCGGAAAGATCATTAAGCGCTTTTCCGGTAAAATTTTCGTCCCCTTCAACACGCAGATTGTTTCCACCGACAGCGTAATATCCGGGCTGTCCACCGGTCGGTGGATTATAAATTACTGAAGGCGCGTGTTGTCCGTTTAGAGTGCGTCTTCTGCGACCACTCCCGCCGCCACGACGCGGACGATCTAAATATCCCGGTTCTCCCGTATCGGCGGGTTCAGCGTCCACAGGATCGTCAATAATTGCTGGAGCAGTCGGGGGCGCAAAGCCGCCCGAATTGATTTTGACCATCGGACCTTGAATGGTGACGCCCATCATATCAACGATGACGCAGCTCGAACCAACTTTCAGAACAACTTTCTGCGAGCCTTCAAGCGTGATTTCGCGCGCGTTGATTTCAACTTTCGATTTAACGACCGTTTGCTGGTTGCTTTGATAATCTTCGACGACATCACCTGTCACGCCTTCGTTTAATTTGCCGTCAACGCCGATGTATTGACTGTCTTTGATGTGAAAATCATGGTTTCCGCCAACTGTGACGGTCAGATTTCCGCCCGGCTGATTGTCGGCGCGAACTCCGATAATTTCGTGCCGATTTCCACCAACGGTTTTGTAATAGGAACCGCGAGCGCGCACATCCATTCGTTTTTGAGAACGAACGAAAACCTGTTCTTTACCGGCTTTGTCTTCAAAACGCAGCTCGTTAAACCCCTTGCCGTCGTCGGGGGTTGTGCGCGTTTTGATATAGGTCAGAGTTTTGTACTTCGGCAACTCGTAATGCGGCATCTGCTCCGCATTGTAAACCGAGCCAGTGACGATTGGCTGATCCGGGTCGCCTTCGATAAAGTCAACAATAACTTCCTGACCGATGCGCGGGATGTACATCGTTCCCCATTTTTTTCCGGCAATATCGCGCCCGACGCGAATCCAGCACGAGCTGTCCGGCGAGGGCTTCGTTAGTCTGTCCCAATGAAATTGGACTTTGATGCGCCCGTATTTATCGGTAAAAATCTCTTCTCCCGGAGGTCCGACAACGGTTGCCGTCTGGGAACCCTGCATAACCGGTTTCGACGTGCGCTTCGGCGGGCGATAAGGCGTTCTCAACGGAATACAGGTAAAGCTGTTTGCATATGCCCGCGCCAAATCTCCGCCCGTAGCATAAGCCGGGCTTTGATGTCCTTCGTGCGTTACTGCGACAAGAACATATTGTCCATTTTGATCTCCGTTCGGGTGGTTAAGAAGCTTAAAACGGTGTCCGGCAGTTATTGAACAGCAATCGGAAACTCCGGTGATGGTTTGAACTCTGGCGTCCCATTCCTGTTGGAGTATACCGACGGTGCGCTGATTGTCTTCAAAAACTTTCGCCACCTCATTCGGCTGCTCCCCGCCCATTTTGTCGACTCCGTCAAAACGCTTGGCATAACCGCCGGGAAAATCGTAAAACTCCAACTCGTGATTTCCGCCATGATTAAAAATGGATTTTTTCTTGGCTTCAAGATTGCGATGCGGAAGCTCAAAGTGATGATCCCAAAGCGTATATTCGCCGCTCTGCAATTGATGCTCGACGCGCCACAATTCGATGCTGCTGACAAAATCGTCCTTAGGCTGAGTAACAAGAAAATATGGAATATCGGATTTCGAGGGACAATCAACGTGCGACTGCGGCGTGTTGGCGATAATCATCCGGTGCGAGCCGTCTTGGTGCTCGAAATAATAATAAATGCCTTCTTCCTCCATCAGCCGCGAGACGAACGCAAAATCCGATTCGCGATATTGCACGATATAGTTTCGCGGCTCAAATTTGCCCTGAATCTCAAATGAGGTACTAATTCCTTCTAAAATTTGGCGGAGAAGATCGGGCACCGAAATATTTTGAAAAACGCGGCTTTGCACAGTTTGCGTGAGCCGCCAAACATCCGGCACGACGAGCATTCGATAATGCGAAAAACGGTCGTCGCGCTTGCCTTGAGCAAATCGAATGCAGATGCCGTTGAAAAAGCGTTCCGTGTCTTCGCCGCGTGTGCGAATGGCGAGCGTACAGTTTTTGCCCAAAATATTTTTCGGATCAATTGCCGTCAGTTCATCGCCGGATTCGGTCTCTTCGTGAACAACATCCATTTCAAGCTGAAAAAGCTGCGAAAGACCTTCTTTCGCTCGAAAGCTTTGAATCAACAAAAAATCTTCGCCTAGCGGCGTGCCTAATCGAAGTACTCTGTTTCCCTGCGTAATAGCCATAAATTCCGGACGATTCGTTATTTGAAATTTTGCTGAGGAAGCCGCAGCCAGGCGTTGATTTCTTCCAGCCATTTCTGCAGATAACGCGGATTTGAAAAACCCATCGGCGCGCCGTAATCTGATGCCGTAAAAGGCTGGTACTCTGGCGCGTCCATTCGATCCTGCGGCAAGCCGCTTTTGATTGCATCAGCGACCGCAGTGGAGCTGTTAAAGCCGCGATGATAATATTCGAGCGATTGATTGGCGAGCGAATTCCAATATTCGTAAATCGCGGTTTCGTTTAATCCCTCGGCAAGCGTGATCGTGTTATGCGGATGATAACCGTATTCAGCTGCAACATCTTGTTCGAGCGCCATCGCGACTCTACCTAGTGAATGCTGAGTCCAATCGGAGCCGGCTGTCCAAAAAGCGCGATAACCACTGTGCATATATCCGCCGTTAAACGAAGGCACATCAGAAAATTCCATTCCGGCGTGTCCCCAGCTGAACTGATGAATCGGAATCAGCGATTGAACGTCCTGCACCTCCTCAGCACCATCGTTAAGCCAATCCCAAGTGTCGTAACCGGGAACATTGTACGGATACCAGATATGAACTTTTATCACGGCTAAATTTAAACGCAGAGACGCGGAGAAGCCGAGTTTAACTTCAAAGAGAGAAAGCACTTCTCTTTCTTTCTATTCTTCACGACCTCCCCGCGTTTCTGCGTTTCAATTAATGTTATAAACAAATTTTCCATCTTCACCGACAGCAACGTGAACGCTGCTGATTCCATCGCCGCTCGCCATTCTCCCAAGTACTTCGCCGCTCATTTCGGGCAGCAAGGTCCCAGTCAGAATGTTATAAACGTTGCGCGCGCCGGATTCGACTTCGGTGCAGCGCTTGGCGACCGCTTCAATGACGGAATCATCGTAGGAAAATTGCGCTCGATGGTTTTCAAAGATTCGATTTTTGATTTTGCCTAGCTGCAATCGAATAATTTGCCGCAAAACATCATCGCTAATCGGATAGTACGGGACAACGACCATACGACCGAGCAAAGCGGGTTTGAAAACCTTAATCAATTCGGGTCTGATTGCTTCAATCAAACCTTCGGGTTCGGGCGTTGTATCTGGGTCGGCGGACAATTTCATAATCGTGTCTGTTGCCACATTTGAAGTGAGCAAAATAACCGTATTTTTAAAATCAATCTCGCGCCCTTCGCCGTCTTCCAAAACACCTTTGTCAAAGACTTGATAAAACAACTCCATCACATCCGGATGAGCTTTTTCGACTTCATCGAGCAGCACGACCGAATAAGGTTTGCGCCGAACGGCTTCGGTCAAAACCCCGCCTTCGCCGTAACCGACATATCCCGGAGGCGAACCTTTGAGACTTGAAACAGTATGCGCTTCCTGATATTCGCTCATATTGATTGAAATCAAATTGCGCTCGCCGCCGTAAAGCGTATCCGCTAAAGCCAAAGCGGTTTCGGTTTTTCCGACGCCGGAGGTTCCGACGAGAAGAAAAACGCCAATCGGTCGTTTCGGGTCGGTCAGACCGGCGCGCGCCGTCCGGATTCTTTGCGAAATCGCGTGCAGCGCATGGTTTTGTCCAATCACACGTTCGGCTAGTCTTTCCTGCAAATTCAAAATCGCATTGATTTCATCAGACACCATTTTGCCGACCGGAATTCCCGTCCAGCCGGAAATAACTTCAGCGACGGTTTGCCCGTTAACGACTGGTTGCATCAGCGGATTTTCGCCTTGAACGTGTTTTAATTCGGCGTTTAATTCGGCAAGCTCATTTTTCAACGCTTCGACATCAATTGCTGCGGCTGGTGTTGAAGGCAAAGCATCAACACCGCCAGCCGCCGCAACAGCCGGTTCTCCTTCGACAGCAACAGCCGGAGCAACTGCTCCGTTGCCGTTTGACGAAACTTTTTCGGCGATATTTCCGGCACCATTGCTTGCCGCGTGCGACTCAAGCTGCATACGGATTTCGCGAATCCGATTGATTAAATCTTTTTCTTTGTCGTATTGCTCTTCAAGCGAAGCAAGCCTTTCCTCTTCTTGAGTTCTGGCGGCACTTAATTCGTTGATTCGCTCATCGTGATTTGCGCCGGTCGCCTGTTCTCTTTTCAGAGAATTAATTTCGGTTTCAAGACGCGAAATTTTGCGGCGCGCATCTTCAATTGGCGGCGGCGTCGCGCCCTGACCGATGGCGACTTTGGCGCAAGCTGTATCCAAAACCGAAACCGATTTGTCGGGCAATTGACGACCGGAAATATAGCGGTGCGAAAGTTTGACGGATTCGACTATCGCTTCGTCCAAAATGCGGACGTTGTGATGGGTTTCCATTTTTTCAAGCAAACCACGCATCATCGCAATCGCTTTTTCTTCATCCGGTTCTTCGACTTTGACAACTTGGAAACGGCGTGCAAGCGCGGCGTCTTTTTCAAAGTATTTTTTATATTCCGCCCAAGTAGTCGCCGCAATCGTTCGCAGCTCTCCACGAGCGAGAGCCGGTTTGAGCAGATTGGCGGCGTCGTTTTGCCCGGCTTGTCCGCCCGCGCCGATCATCGTGTGCGCTTCATCAATAAATAAAATTATCGGTTGGGGCGACGCTTTTACCTCGTCAATAACGGATTTCAGACGGTTTTCAAACTCGCCTTTAACACCCGCACCAGCTTGCAAAAGTCCCAAATCCAAAGTTCTGACAGCGACGTTTCTGAGCGGCTCCGGCACATCGCCTTCGGCGATTCGCAAAGCAAAGCCTTCAACAACAGCGGTTTTCCCGACACCGGCTTCTCCGGTCAGAATCGGATTGTTCTGGCGGCGGCGGGTCAAAATGTCAATCACCTGCCGAATCTCAAAATCGCGCCCTAGAATCGGATCAATTTTTCCGGCGCGAGCTTTTGCCGTTAAATCTTCGGTGTACTGATCAAGCGCTTTCGTTTTTCCGGGAACGCCCGAGGCAACTTCAGGCGAGCC
This sequence comes from Acidobacteriota bacterium, assembly GCA_030863175.1. Taxonomy (GTDB): domain Bacteria; phylum Acidobacteriota; class Blastocatellia; order Pyrinomonadales; family Pyrinomonadaceae; genus JALZCH01. The sequence continues at coordinate 17,120 of JALZCH010000067.1, forward strand.
GTCGCCGGAAACGTTTGCAGTTTCCGAAAGATGAGCCGCTTCGCGATCTTCGGCGGAACCGGCAACGATTTCTACGAAATCTTTTTTGAATGAATCGAGCCGCGTCGTCAATTCGGTAAATTCGCGCGAAATCTCTCTTGCAAGCCGCGCCAGATTGTCGTCAAGCATCATCGCCAAAACAAGATGACCTGACCGCACGCGAGCAGAGCCGTGTTCGACCGAAGCGAGCAACCACGCGTCTTGAATAAGCTGGGGAATTCGCGGACTAAGAGCCGGTGTGCGCGTATTTCCGGTTTTTAAACGGTCGAGCGCAACGGTCAAATCCCGCGTCAAACGGTCGGCGTTCATCTCGAAATGACGCAAAATTTTGCGAAAATCCGTATCGTCCGCTTCAAGCAGCTTCATTAAAAGATGCTCGATTTCAACATCGTAATTTGTTCGCGACAAACACAACCCGGCTGCGCCTTCGAGCGAGCTGCGGCAAGTGTCGTTTAATCTGCCGATCAAAGATTTCAAATTGACGTTCATAAATTTCTCCAAGTTTTTAGTGCGTTTGTAAAATTACCTGTTCGTCATCCCGCGTAAATTTTTGTGTTTTCAAGAACGAAGACCAGCCGAGCATCGGGCGGCGCATTGCGCGAGTTGTCAGAACCGTTCCGGGAACTTCTTTCGCCAGTAAAACAAGCTGTAAATCGAAATCGTATTCGTCGCCCGCCAAAAATTTAATCATTCCCGTCGCTGCTTTATAAGCCGAACCGTTGGGCAAAAACGCTTTGAATCGTTCAAATCCGACCGCGCCTACGCGAACTCGGAATTTTGATTGATTGTCGAAAACGCGCGTTCCGGCAACCGTAGAAACTCCCAAATTGCTGTTTGCTGCTCCGAGCGTTGTAATGCTTTCGGCATCAAGCGTGAGCCATTGACCGGAAAATTGTTCGATTTCGATTTTCACGCCAAAATAATCGGCAAGGGTTTGCTGAATTGCCGCAACCGAGCGCGGTTTGTTTGAAGCGAGCCCGGCGTAGGGAATCAAAGATTCCGCCGGAAAATCCAATTGTTCCCGCAAACCGCGCGTGCCGAGTCCGAGAAAATCCAACAAAAAATTTGTGAAATCGTCTTCGCCGCGCTCATAAGCGAGCGGGAAACGATATTTTTCCCACGCCCGATAAAAAAGCGAGAGCGAGCGGTGCGTAAAAAGATCAAGAAAATCCCAGAGCGCCGTATCGCGGTAACGAGCGCGTTCGATAATCAATTCGGTGTAATGCGGCGGCAAAACACCGTTTGCGCCGAGCATTCCGAAAAAATTGACGAACATTTCCATTTTGCGCTCGTCGGAGGATTCTTCCTGCACCTCGCGCAAATCGTAAATCTCGCTCGCCGGAAATTCGAGCGACGGGCGTGTGCGAAAACGGACGACTTCTTTTGTCGGCAAATGATCCCGCCCGACCGCCGCGCGTTCGGGGAAAATGCGCTCAAGCAGCCGCACGGCTTGAAAAAATTCAAACCGTTGCGGCTCGTCGAAAAAATCCTGATTTAAAGGTTTTTGATTCACGCTCTTTTAATTGCCGCCGAAAAAATCTTTCAACTCCATCCACGAGTAACGCATAATCGCTTCAAAATCTATCCCTTCCTGCGAAAGTTGATAAAGCGCGTCGCCGGAATTTTCGCCCAGTTCGGCAAATACGCTCGTCGGTCCTTGTTTTAATCTGTTGACCAATCGCTGCAATCTCGGCATTAAAATATCAACGTTTACTTCGCCTTTAACCGCCATCTCAAAAAATCCGATCACAACCGCCGATAGCGAATCCACGCCTGCTGCACCCAAACCGATTGGATCGAAGCTGCGCATAATTTTAAAAAGCAAACTGTTTTTTCTGGTCTGCTCCGGCACAATTCCGTCGAGCAGCGAACCCAGACCTTCGATCATTGCTGCCCAAGGAACCATTTTGCCCAACCCGAATTTATAAATTTCTGCCGGAATTACCGAATAATCGCCGCGCGAGGCGTGCATTGCGCATTCAACGAAAGTGACGACAAGTCCAACCCGACCCGCTGTGTCACTTATGGCTTTCACGGCTTTGCCGAACTTTCCCGCGGGTTCAACCGCAATTTCAAACAGCTTAACGGCATCGGCTCCCTTCATCGTGTTGAATTTAGCGAAGAGCATCGTGATTTCCTTGGCGGAAAAGCCCCAGCTTCTCAACTCGATGAAAAACTTAGCCAGCGTGCGCGCGTCCTCCGCACGACCGATAAAGCCCAAAAAGGTTTTCAAATCCGGAATTTGGTTTTGTTCATACCAATTCCAAAACTCCATCCACTGGCTGGTTTTGCCTTTTTGCTCAAAAACCTGCCGCATTTCGTTTTGAAATTTCATCCCGCTCGTCGGCAAATTTGGATTCGGTGCCACACCGGGTGGAGTCGGCGGCGCGCCTGGCGTTCGGGGTTTTTTCTCCAAAATTTTCGCCGATGTTTTTGGTCCGACAATGCCGTCAACCTTGAGTGCATTTAATCTTTGAAATTTGCAGACTCGATCCTTTGTCTTCACTCCAAAAACGCCGTCAAGAACGAGCGACGGACGCTCATTTGATAAAATCGCATTCAAATCCTGCTGTAAAACTCTAACGTTTTCTCCGCGTGAACCCATTTGTATTGACATAGATTTTGGCTCCTTTCTGCATTGTTTGCAGTTGAATCCGACGACGTTGAAAATTGCTCGTTTTGCTTTTGTTAAAGCAAAACCTGCTCACCGGCTCGCGGCGCAAAGCGTTTGACAATTCCTTCGCGCTGCTCTGTTTTGACGGCAAGTTGATTAAACGAATTCAGCGAAACGTACAAACCTAAAAATCTTTCGAGCACGCAACTGAAAAGAAACGCGCCGGAGCCTACAAACTGCTCTTCGTCAAATGTGAGCGTTGTTTCCAAACCGCGCACAAAGCCAGCACCGACGCGTTCACCGATCCGGCGGACGACTTTTCGCGTTTCGATTCCGGTAATTCCCAAAATTTGTTTGCGGGTTGCTGACGAATCGTTGAAATTGTAAAGCTGCAAAATTTCCTGTAAGGCTTCCGGCACACCGCTGCTGTTTTCGGTTAAAGACAAATAATTTAAATTAAGGTGCGAAATCAACCGCCACTGAGCGCCGCGCCTCATCGGTGGACGGATGGTTTCGGTCGGTTTGGTCAGGCATTTGACGCGCGAGAGCAATGCCGTTCCCTCCACTTCAAAATCTCCTTCGCGCCCGCCGAACGGCAAACGCGCGGGCAAATCGCGGTTTGTGCAGGTCGTTTTGATCGTCAGAACTTCCGCCGCCGGAACGCGCGGGTTGAAATTCATATCAACCAAACTCAGGAAAATTTCCGTGCCTTCGTCTTCGGCGCGTTGCGATTGCCGCCGGTTCGCATACCAGAAAACCTTTTCCTGCTGCTCACCGTAGGCATGACGCAAAGAATAAAACGGCTGAAAATCGCGTACCACGCCGGTTCGTGGGTCAGCTGTCGTTACCGAATCAATCGAATAAATCTCGGTCGCCGATTGGCGGTGAACGTCTGGCAAAATGTGGTATTCGTATTTTTGCTGCGAAAGATAAACCGGATCGGCAGTCTGGGAGAAAAGATTGACAATCGGTGCGCAGCCCATTCGAAAAGTGTCTTTAGTCACGGGCGCGCTTGGCGGCGCGACGTTTTTCAGATGGATCAGAATTTCGAAATGACTTCCGAATTTGTTCTGAACGGCTTGTTCCAAGCCTGTCACGTCGAAAAACAAAAATTTATACGGAAACGCAAAATATTCGGTAAGAAGGCGATAACCCGCAAAAGAGCGCGCCGTGTAAGGCAACATCGCTTCGTTTCCATCAAAACCGACTTGTTTTAAAGATTCGGGCGGCAGAAAAACAGGCGTCGGCGGTTTTAGATTCAAAATTGATTTTGACATTAACGAAGTCGCTGAAGTAATCGGCGCTTCTTTCGGGCGCAATTCAACACGGGTCGCCTGATTAAAAATCAATTCATAAAGCGGAAAAACAAGCTGCGGATCACCGTTTAAAAAGAAACGAAGCTGGCGCAGCGGCTCCTTCGTGTCACTGGTTTTCAATTCGTGCAGACTTGAATCGCCGTAACAGCGAAAGCTCAAACGAACGTGCGCGTCTGCCCATTTTCCGCGCGCATCGGTGGGTGCGTTTGATTCGAGTGCGGCATCCGTCATTTCAATCGGAACGAGCTGCACGGGATAACAAGTGCGAAAACGACAAGGTGTTCCGTCAACCGGGCGCGAAGCGAGACGAACTCCGCGTTCGACGTTCTGAATCGCGGTCATTTTATCAGTCGGTGAACCGTAAGAAAATTCGGCGATTGCAGCCGATGGAATCGGCGCTAAATAATGCGGGTAAAGAACGTTAAGAAACGATTCGGTAATTTCCGGCAGCTCATCATCGAGCTTTAAGCTGATGCGCCCGGCGAGAAAAGCGAACGCTTCGATCAGACGTTCAACGTGCGGGTCTTCAGCCGTTTCTCCTTCGAGCGACAATCGCCCCGCGATTTTCGGATATTTGCGCGCAAACTCCGCGCCCATTCGCCTGAGGAAAATCAACTCGCGTTCGTAATAACCTAAAAGCTCGTCGCGCACTTTTTGAATTGGGAACTGAGAACTGAAAACCGCAGGCACAATTTCGGTTTTCAGTTCTCAGTTCTTCATTTTTCGTTAACCTGATATTCGCCGCTGCCGAGTTGGAGAATCGTGTCAAAAGCGACCGGTTCCGGCGCAGGCTCGACTTTGAGCCGCGCCTCAATCCGAAATCTCAGCAATCGCTCGACGGCAGTCGGAGGTTCGAGACTGACTCGCAAATCCATTAAACGCGGCTCAAACAACTTCAAAGCGTTCTCGATTTCCTTTAATAATCTTTTTTGCTCCGAATGGCTTTTCGCTGCAACGCCCGTAAAATCCGGCAAGCCGTACATTGCCAGTGAACGAGTTGTTTCTTCAAGATTCGCGTCAATTTCAATCGGCGTTCGGCGCGTGTTTAAAAGCCATTCGAGATCGCGCCTGACTGATTGTTTCAGCTCGCGCAAAGATTTGGCTCGCGATTTTGGCGCTTCGCTCGTCAATTGGGGGTCAAAATCGAGCAGTCGGTCGAAAACCGACGGCGTAATTCTAACTTCGTTGTCCGTTCTTTTCTGCGCCACAAAGTTCTCCGAAAAAAAAGGTGATTGAAGCGCTGCCCGTTTTCTTTTAAATTCGAGCAGCGCTTCAATCCATTTGTTCGATTGATTAAGCCGTGTTAGGCGGCTGTGTTTTTCTTCAGATCGTACTTGAATGTTCCAGCGTTTGAAACGTTACCGTTTGAAGCCTGTTCGAAGTATTCGACTTGAACTTTCGAGAAGTTGAACGAACAGCTTTCAATCGGAATTTCGCCGGCGCCGCCCGTTTGATAAGAAGTAACGAGCAAATCCGAAAATTTGATTTTCAAGAAATCATAAGGCTTGCCGCCTGCCTTGCGAGCCGCAAGAGTCGCTTCGGGGATGTGCTTGCCGGTAGCGCAGGCTTCCATCAATTTCGCCGTGGCTTTGCCGGTGTACATCGTAAAGTTAAAGTCCTGCATGCTCACTTTTCCGGCACCCATACCGCCGCCGATTGCCGCTGAACCGACTTGCGACTCGCCCCAAGACCACGATAAGACTTCGATTTCATTTTTGTGTGATTCATCTTGGCTTTCGCCCTGGATTCCTTCAATTTTCAAAAAAATATCAACAGCCATTTCTTTCTCCTTTTATTCGCTTCTTCTTGACAAATTAGCTTCTCTCGCCGGGTTTGTCAGATTTGAACTTTTTCTCCTGTGTTTCTTTTTTTATGAAAGCCGGAGCTTGATTTCCGGCTTTCATTTTTTATCGAGCTTGTTTGCCGCTCGTGTGTTAATGACGCTATCCCAAAATGGTTTTTGCAAAAGTTTTTGCAAAAATTTTATTTGTTCGCTGGTTGCGGTAAATCCGCGACCAGGCGAAGGCTGACCGAAAGCTCATCGAGCTGGAAGTGCGGTCTCAAGAAAGCGACTGCACGATACGCGCCAGGTTTTCCGGGAATTTCAGCTACATCAACGCGGGCTTCGCGCAACGGATATTTAGCTTTGACCGAAGCCGGAGCGTCGTCGTCAAGCGTGACATAGTTGGAAATCCAACGGTTTAAATAATCTTCAACGTTTTTCCGCGACATAAACGAACCGATTTTGTCGCGCATAATCGCTTTCAGATAATGCGCAAAGCGCGAAACCGCGAGAATATATTGAAGCTGCGCTGATAGACGCGCATTGGCATTCGCCGCGTCGGTGTCATATTTCTTTGCTTTGTTGCAGCTTTGCGCGCCGAAAAACGCCGCGTAATCGGTGTTTTTGCAATGCACGAGCGGAATAAAGCCGTTGTCGGAAAACTCTTTTTCGCGTCGGTCTGTGATGGCAATTTCAGTCGGGCATTTCATCGCCACTTCGCCTTCATCGGTCTTGAAAGTATGCGTCGGCATCCCTTGAACGAGACCACCGCCCTCGACGCCGCGAATTGCGACCGTCCAGCCGTGCAGCGCGAACGCTTCTGTAAGACGCGCGCCGAAAGCGTAAGCTGCGTTGCTCCACAAATATTTGCTGTGGTCTTTGCCGTCAACGTCTTCCTCGAAGTTGAACGATTCGGTTGGTCGAGTTTCCTGTCCGTAAGGCTCGCGTGCAAGCGTGCGCGGCAGCGTCAAACCGACATAACGCGAGTCTTCCGATTCTCGGAAACTGCGCCATTTGACGTATTCGATGCGGTCAAAAATCTTCGACACGTCGCGAACTTCAGCCATTTCGTTGTAGTTGTCCCACCCGAAAAGCTGCGGCGCGGCGGCAGCGATAAATGGAGCGTGCGCTGCGGCGGCGACTTCCGAAATTTTCGACAACAGCGCCATATCCTGCGGATGATTGGAAAATTCGTAATCGCCGATTAACGCTCCAAACGGCGCACCGCCAAATGTTCCATACTCGTCTTCGTAAACTTTTTTGAAAAGAGCTGATTGATCAAATTCGAGCGCGCGTTCGAGGTCTTTCAAAAGCTCGCTCTTCTTCGCCGTCATCACACGAATTTTGAGCATAGGGCTGGTTTCGCTGCTAAAAACCATATAGTGCAGCCCGCGCCACGAACCTTCGAGCTTTTGAAACTGCTCGTGGTGCATAATTTCGTTAAGCTGAGCGGAGACGAGACGATCAATTTCGTTGATTCGAGCATTGATTGCCGCGTCCATATTGTCGGATATTTTCAATTCGCCAGCCATCACCTGATTGACGAATTCGGCAATCATGTCTTTAGCTTGCTCTTTCTGATAATCGTCGCGCGCCATCCGACCTTGCGTTAAAATTTGGTCGAGCAAGCCGGTACCGTTTGAATCAACCGTTGTTGTAGTTGTTGCGGTCTGGTTTTGCAAAGTTGTTTCAGCCATTTTCTTATTCCTCCTTCTTGTCGCCGTTCGTATTGAGGGCTTCGCTCAATTGTTTCTGCGCTTCGGTGTTGCTGAGAATATCGGAGAGCAGATTTTCGAGCCTTTCGTTGCCGTCCATTTTCGAGCGCAAATCCGACAATTTCTTTCTCGCTTCAACCAGTTTGCGGAGCGGTTCGACTTGCTGTACGACATTATCGGGATCGAAATCCTCGATGCTGTTAAAACGCAGATCAACTCCGAGACGGGTCTCGTCGTTTTGCAGCTTGTTTTCGACCGCATACGAGATGCGCGGGCGCATCCCTGCCATTACTTGATTAAAATTGTCTCGATCAATCTCGACGAATTTACGCTGTTTCAAGCCGGGCAGCGGTTCTTCCGGGTTTCCGGCAAAATCTCCCAATACGCCGACGACAAACGGCAGCTCTTTCATTTCAATCGCGCCGCCGATTTCGACGTCGTAAGTGATCTGCACGCGCGGCGGTCGCACGCGGTCTATTTTGTGTTGCAAACTTTCCTTGGTAGGCATTTTCTAACTCCTTTCAGTCAACTATTTTTATTTTAATAAGACTCGTTATCGTAATTTTGTTCGGCGACACCGAGCGTTTCGCGGATCTGACTTAAAACCGACTCGTCTTTAACGACCTCTTGCAGCCAGGATTCGAGCGGCATATTACCCCATTTCACAGCTCTTTGCACGAGATAAGAAACAGGACTGTGCGGCTCGGTCTGGCGGAAAAATTCTGCGACCTCCGATAGTCGTTTGAGCGCATCTTGCCGACTGCGAATCGCGCCGCTTATCGCGGCTCCGCCAGAAAATGCCGGAACAACACCGTTTGAGCCGTTCGCGCTCGAACCGTCGGTAATTACTTCATCTGAAGCAGAATCAGCCACCGGGTCAGGCTCAAGCTCGCGTTTTTCCTGCAAAAGCCGCTTAACTAAATCTCGAATTGCATCGAGCGATTTCTTGAGCTGCCCCAAGCCGGGTGTTTGATTGCCGAACCGTTCGTCCATAGTTCGGTCAAGTTTTTCATACTCGCTCCAGCATTCTTCGATTGTCAGATAAAGTTCTTCGTAAAAGGCGCGGTTTGATGCGGCTTTTGCTTTTCGCCAACGCTCACCTGTAACGCGGCGTTCTTCTTCTGCTTGAGCCAGCAGAGCTTTGTATTTTTCCTGGTCGTTGTAGTCAAGAGCGTCAATGTTTTCGGGAATGTCGAAATCCCTTGATTCCGTCCATTGAATAAAATTGAGCCGTTCGCCGCTCGTAAGCGGAACTTCTTTGATCGCCAACGCGGTGTTGCGGTCTAAGGATTCGAGCGCGTTGGCGCGCGCTTCGAGATCGTCGTTTTCGTCAATTTCCGGAAACAGCGTTTCCCAAAAACCTTCCTGCAATCGGCGCACGAGGATCAAACCGTCGCGCAAGCCCGCAAAACCGTGCTGTTTAACGAGAGCTTCGGCAAGCCACGAAGCGATTTGCAAATCTTTGGTTCGTTCCGAAAGTGCGCTCGTCGCCAATTGAATTACTTTTCGCCAGTCGGCGACTTTTAGCTCGAAAGCCCAATCGCCGAGCGAAAGACTTTGGTCGTCGGCGCGCCTCGCTTCTCGTATCTCATCATAAATGCCGATATAAACGACGCTCTCTCCTGCCGGATTGTCTTCCGAAATCGGCGTGAGCAGCCGTTCAATATCAATTGTTTGAGGAAGTGAAACTGTTTCAGTCATAACAAACCTGAGCCTTTAATCTTGAAATTCAATTGTTTCGATTTCAAAAATCGGCAAATTCTCTCCGTCAATCCAAAAAAGCCGCGTTCCCGCGCCGACGTAAATTTCCTCGCCCGCATCAATCCAATCGGTCGTGCGTCCAAGTTGAATCGTAGCGTCTTCATTCTGAAAAGAGTTGGCATAGAGCGCCGGAAGCAACACTTCGCCAGCTGCGCCGCCGTCTTTTGTTTCAAGCGTGGCTTGTGCCCAACATAAATCGCGTAAATTTTTCGGTTTTTGTATCTCCAACCGGCTAATATTTGAAATCGGCAGCCAGACATAACCGCCTTTTAAGAAAACTTCCAGTACGGATGCGGTTAAATCGTTATAATCTCGGAAATCCTGAAACTCGCGCGAGCCGTTTAATTTTCCCGGATGAACGACTCTTTCGGTTTCGGCTTCGTCCAGCTTTTCGCGCGCTTCCGCCAATTTTCCTTCATTTACCAGCCGGATCGAATCAATCAACTGATGAACATATTGCGGCGTTTCACCGAGAATATTCGGAATCGCTTCGCCGCGAAAAACCTTTTGCCGCTCGCGTTCGGCGGCGATGCACTGGCGATAAATCAGGGTTCCAACAAGTGCGTTCGCGTCTTGCTGACCGAGCGCGTCAAGCTGTTTTTCCGCCCGGTCGAAATCGCCCGCGAAAATCAGCAATTCAAACAAAAAAGTTCGCGCTGTAGTGTCCGTCGGTTTCTGTTTGACGTGATTAATCGCCGCTTGAATCGCACCGCTCAAATCGTTTGCGTGCAGTCTGACTTTAGCTTCTTCCATAATTTTGTCCCTTGTCGTCAGCTTTTGGCTTTTGACTATCTGAGAATTGATTGCGGCGCGCGAACCGACCGGAAAATTTCCCGGTTAAAAATGTCGCCGCCGGTCGGACGAATTGTTACGATCGCTGTTTTACTGCCGACCTTCAAATTCAACACGTATTCGCCGCTTTCTTTCTTTTGCGCGCCGCCGTTTTCAATCAGACGGAAAACGCCCCATTGTCCGGGGAAGCGAAGTGGAGCGTTTGCCGCCGAATTGCTTTCGTTCGTTTGCGCGAAATTTCTAGTCGTATTCGCATTCAACCCGGTGTTGACGTTAGAAGTGGAAACGTTTGCCGAAGAATTTGTGTTTAAGTTGGAATTTGTCGCCGGAACAGTCGGCGAAGCGGTTGAAACAAGCTGCAAAACTACGCCGGTTTCCTGCCCGGCGCGCGCCGGAAACGTGAATTTGCCCGACCGAGTTCCTTCCGAATCAATTTTATTGCCGTCAATTGAAAGCTCGACAATCGCGTCTTTCACCGGCTGAAGCGTCACTTCGTATTCAAAATTCGGAGTTGCGCCTTTGCCGTAAAGCGCTTCGCGAAGCCGGAAAGCGTTGTTTAAATAATTGACGAAATCGGTGCTGAATTTAACTTCGCTCGATTCTTTGAGTTTTATTTGCCCGCCCGCTTCGTCAAAATGCTTTTGCAGCTTTGTTTCGTAGAATTTGGTTAAAGCGCCATCGGCTTTGTTCAAATAAGCCGTTAATTTCGACAAATCGGCTTCGCCCGCATCGGTAAACGGAAAACCCCTTTCGATTTCCGTTGCGCGCGGCAAAAGCTGATCTTTCCAGGTTTTTTCGATTTGCGATTTTACGTCGGCGCCGAAAACCGCTTTCAGATTGTCCAATGGCTGTTTGAGCAATTCTGCAACTTCTTTTGTTTCCGCGGTGCTCAAAGCGCTCAGATAACCGTCAATTTCGGTTTCCTTGCCTTTCAAACCAATGCCTTTGCCGTCTTTTTCGATTAAATCTTTTGAAACCTCGTCCTGTGATTTTCGCGCCAAATCCCTGCCGAGGTTTCCGAGCGAACTTTGATAATTGCCAAGCGCCGTTTGCTGATTGTCGCTTCCCGGTTTATCCGCTCCGACGAAAGTAAACAGCGGGCTGAATTGCTTAATGACAATGGAACTGGCAGCCGTTTTCTCGGCTTCGCTCGCTCCGAAAAAGCCCGTCAAGTAACTCCACCAATCATTCGGTTTAGCGGTCAAATTCGTGTTGCGCGCGGTTTCTTTTAAAATCAAATTAATCGGCGATTCCGCACTCGCAAAAGCCTGTAAAGCGGCTTCTGCTTGTTCCTTACTGTTGTTGTAAGGCGCGATTTCGACGCTTTGAATAAATTTGCGCCATTGCTCGGTATATTCGGTGAAATAACGATTTTTTAGTTTTTCGATGTCTGCATCCGTCGCCGCTTCGTTTGCCGCAGTTTCGCCCATCACCCAATCCGGTTGAATCAAAACATTGCGAGCGTTGGCAATTGCTTTATAAATTTCCTGCCGATAGCCGTTCACCGTAAAACTGCCCGGAACTTTGTAACCGCTGCTTTGCAAAAAGCTGGCATAACGATTTCCGACCAGAACATTTTCCAAACCGATTGCATCAATCTTTTTGTTCGCATCGGAAACGATCGTGTTGTATTGCTTAACCCAAGCCGGCAGCGCGCGTAAACGTTGGCGCGCGGCGTTGATAAGCTGTTCGTCCGGCGCAATCGCTTCAAATTCCGGGCGATCAACCTGCGAAGCGAAAAACGCAAGCTGCTGTTCCGAAGAGCTTTCGAGACGCGGAGCGTTTTTCGAAAATTCTTTCCAATACGGTTTTAGCTGTTCGTTTAAAAACGTAGCTTCCGCTTTGTTCTTATATTGCTCGGTGAGCATCAAATAAGCTTTGAGAAGCTTATAATTTCGCTCCAATTCAACTTCCTGCGCTTCGTTTGCGCTGCCGGAAACAACCGGAGATTGCGCGAATTTCTGCAAATCAGCCGCAAGCGCGGCAATCATCGGTTTTTTAAACCGTTGTTCGACCGCATCGGCGTAAATTCCGAACAGACCTTTGTTCGTGCGGTCGCCGAGAAACAACTTGTCGCCCGAATACATCCCGAAACGCAGATAAAAAGGCGCGCCGTCGCGGTTGTAATCATCGAGCGTTTTCAGGCTTTTTCGTAAATCTTCGAGCGTGTTTAAATCAACTTCCTTTTCGTTAGCATCCTTTGCAAGCGGATTTTTCCCGGCGTCCTTGCGGTTCATCTCGCGCACGCGCATACCTCGCGCCGTCGCTTCATTGACCAGTTGCCGATTGAAATAAACCGAAAAGCCGGTCATCGCCAGCAAAAAGACGGTCAAAATTGTTCCGAGCGCAAGCAGAATCCATCCAAGTACGGGCGGTCTTTGTTTTTGCGATTGAAAAGTAGCGACCAAGTCCTTATCGCGCAGCAAAACGTCGCGGAAAAATCTTTCGCTGAAATAGCTTGCACCGACGCCGTTGTTTTGGGGCAGATTTGCCGTGAAATAAAAACCCCGAAACATCGGGCTTTCCGAAAACGGGTTGGGGCGAAACAGCGCTGCCACAAAATGACCGAGCTTTCTTCGCGCGGCGCTAAAATGAGCCGGAAAATTAAAAATGCGAAGCTGGCGAACCGGCGGAAACGGCGCCGACAATCTGAGCAACCGGCGTCGCAGCAAACCGCTTTGCAAAGCTTCAAATTCAGAATCAAAAAGCGCGTGTGCGCCGTTCATCGCTTTTTCAAGCGGAAACGTCGCGCCCAGCAGCAGCGTTTTACCTTCGCGCTGCGAAACCGAAAACGAATCGCGGAAGCCTTCAATCGCATCCGCATTTGAAAAAACGAGATAAACCGGAAAACGCACCTTTGCGCGCTGCATCGCATCGTCAAGGCGTGACCGCAGTAATTTCGCCTGATGTTCGATTTCCGCTTCGTCGGCATTAATCAGTTTTTCGGCGTTAGCTACCAAAACCAAACCGTCAAATGGTCGTAAGCCGCGCTGCTTTTTCAAAATTTCGAGCAGCGCCGTCCATTCGTCCTCGTCGGCTTCAGTTTCGGTTTGGTAACGACCGGCGGTGTCAATTAAAACAGCTTCGCTTGACACGCGCCAATCGGCGTGACGCGTCGGGCGCAAAAAGTTTTGCTCGGATTGACGTTGATTGGGCAGCGTTTGAAAATTGAAACTCGAAGCTAAAACGAGTGACGATTTGCCGCTGCGCGGCGTTCCGGCAAAGAGGAAAAAAGGCAAAGCGTAAAACGCATCTTTGCCTTTTGCATCGCCCGCTAGATTCGAGCTTTGCAAAAACTGAAAAGCTGTGTTCGCAGAACTGTTTAGTTCTTCGTAGCGTCCAGAAGGAGACGAGAGCTTTTGGGGCGGCTGCGCGCCGTTTTCCTCAACCGATTTTTGTTTTTCTGCTTCTCGCTGCTCGGCAAGCTCTCTCTTTCTTCTCCGTCGTGCGCCGACAAAACTTATGACGAGCGCAAACGGCAAAGTCAGCAAAACTAGTGCGACAACGACGATCTGATAACTTAAATCAATATTGAAGTGCCGTCCGGCGACGAAGATGATCATCGTCACCAGCCCGTAAAAGGTCACCAGCCCGCCTAAGCCCAAAGCATATTTAAGTTGGTCAGTATGCCAAGACATTTAAAATAGTGATGAGTGATAAGCGGATAAGCGATGAGTGAAAAGCATCAAAAACCGATCACTCACAGTTCACCGTTTATCACTAAAACAACAGTTTTTCGAGCGCGTCGTTTAAAAAGCTGCGCGATAAGAGCAGCAATGAAAAATAAATCAACACCGCCAGACCAAGACCGGCTCCGGCTGTAATTTTTGCCCAAAGAGGCAAAAATGGATATTTTTTTGGTGGTTCAGGCTGATCGGCGGCGACTCCATGCGGCGATAGCTCGATGTTTTTGAGCCTGCCGATTCTCTGTAAAGCCTCGGCGGTGCGCTTGATTACATCAAGCAGCTCATTTTCGAGATAAATCGCGTATTTGCCTTTGAAACCGAGCAGCAGACAAACATAATAAACTTCAATAGCGTCCGCAGCGGCTTCGGGCTGACGGAGCATCGCTTCGAGCCGCTCGAAAAATTTGTTTCCCGCCAGATGCTCGCCGAAGTATTCGAGCTGCAAAGGATATTTTTCCCACTCTTCTTTGAGCGGAAAATCGTTGGTCAAAACGGTTTCGTCAACAAACGCCGCAAGCGCAAATTTTGCCAGTCGGATAATTTTTTCCGAATAACGATGCCGCAAAGCGCGCTCTTCGTATTTTTGCAGCATCGCCGCGATCTGCGGGCGCAACTCGGTGGAAGGTGTGACGATTCCAGCCTTGATGCGCAAAACCAAATCAAAAACCGGCGCGGCGAGCGAAACTAGATCGGTCGGCGCATTCTGTGCCTGACGGCGGCTGGCAGGATGACTTCTTTCGACAACGCTACTCATTGCGATTTATTTTCGACAAAAAATTAAGAATTAAAATTTGGAGTGCCGCTTAAGCGCATCTTACTCCACTTCTGACTGTGGTGGCAATTAAATTTTGCTTAATAAATCTAGTAACTACCGGCAAACCTCTTCGTTTTAAGGCTTAACCGCATACATTTCCAAACGCTCGTCCGGCAGTTCCTCGGGCACGTAAATGGCAATTGTTTTCGCTCCCTTAATTCCGTCCCAATACGGATTTTTTATCGTTTCCAAACCGAAATAATGAAAACCGACGCGCGTCGGAATGGCGGCTGGTGGAGGCGATTGATGCGCCAGCGGAACGCCCGGCAAAGCCGATCCGATAACTGCTTCAACTACATCGCGCGAAGCGATTTTAACCACGCGCGGCACGGTTTCGATAAGCTTGCTTTCTCGCATTTCGGCGCGAACAGCGAGATAAAATGCCGCTTCTTTTAACAATCTGTCGTCGGTAATTCGCCCGACATAAAGCGTCTCGCGCACTTTTTCGAGCGGAATCGGAACGCATCTGGTTGGAATAACGGTTTCCAGCAATTCGCGAAGCTGAGCGGAAAGCTGGCTGAAAGTTGTGTATAAATCCGTATGGTCGTAAGTGACAATATCTTTCGGGTGCTGACCGACCGCAAAAGTCATTAAACGCCCGACAAGCTCTGCCATCTCGACGTAAAGCCGTTCGGGGTGAACGAGCCGGGTTCGGAAAAGATGTGACATCAGCGGAACCGACGAATTTACAGTATGCAAAAGCCAGAAAACCGCAATCTGGTCGGTCGTAAAATCCGCCAGATTTGCGCCGCGCTGGCGGCGCTGATCGGCAAGCGAGCTCGACTTAGTGATTAAAATTTCAACAAGCTGACGCAGCATATTCGCCAGCCAAACATTTGCCGAAACGTTTAAAACCGGCGGAATGTAAGTTTCGGAAATCGTCAAACCGCCCGTTGCGGTTCTTTCAAGCTCGGCAATCTTGATTGCGGTAAAACCATCGCGCAGCTCATCGTCAAACAAAATCCGCAAATTCGGACGCGCAAAAGCGAGCGGCTGTTCGTTGATTCCCGTTGTTTCGTCCGGCACAAGCGCACCTTCCTGCAAAAAACGCAGATTCAAACTGGCACTGTTGCCAAAAGCGCCGCTCGCTTGAAAATTTGCGGAGCCGTATTTCTGCGCCGGAATCGCCAGATGAACTCCGAGCCGTTCTTTTTCAGCCGGGAAATGACCCTGCACCGCACGCAAATCCGGCGCGGCGTCGCGCCCGGGCGCATCAACAAGAAGTCCGTCCGGGAAAACAGCGCGCGTTGTAACAATTTGAAAGTTGCCGTTTGAGACCGCTTCGCGGTTGATTTGTAAATCCAAAACGCCCCATTCGTAGGGCGCGAGAGACGAGAGGCGCGAGTTCAGCAATTCTTCGTGATAATTATCCCATTGCTGAAAGTGCTGCGGCGTGAGCAGCATTCCTTCATTCCAGACGACTTTGCGATAACGGCTCATTGGTTATAAAAAGCGGCTGATTTTTGCCGGGGAAGCACAAAGATTTTGTGCGCTTCAAAAGTTTTTGTCAACGCATTAGAATAAATCCAGTGAAATTCCCAACGCTGAGACGCCGAGCTTTTATTTTTCTCTCGGAGTTTCAGCGTTTTAAGCACCTCTGATATTTAACGCGAAATTTTTAGGAATTCTGTCTCATTGTTTCGCTTGTTTTTGCTCAATTAAGCGGGCAAAAAATTCCTGCATCCACTCCATTCCATTTTTCTCTGTTTCGTCTTCTGAAAACTGCTCGGCAAATTCGAGCGCCGCAATCAGCGGCACGAAACGCCCGAAACGATTGAACCGGAGAATAACCGGCGAGATTTTAATCGGCAGTTCGGCTCTTTCGATTGTCGCCGGTGTCGGGTTCGCGCAATTTTCGGCGGGCGAAGTAACGAGATATTCGCGGCAGATCAATGGACGCTCCAAGTGAATCGAACACGATTCGTCTTCCAAAAACGGACACGGAACGCCTTCGTAAAAATATTCCATCACGGTTTTTAAACCCTCTTGGATCGTCATTTCGTTAAAATGCGACATCTTTTCGAACCAGCCGTTTTCGACAAAGTAATTGAAAGCTTCTGCAAAACGCCGTTTGATCTCAGAGCGGCGCGGTTCCGGCATATTTTCAACCAAATCACGGATTTGATAAACCTCAATTTCCATTAACGGAACGGCTTGCCGACAACACGCGCCGCAGCCTTTTTTACAAGAAATTTCTTCGCCCCGCGCCGCAGCAGCGGCTTCGCCGACCCCAGCAAACGAGCTGGTCATCGCTTGAAAAATCGGCAGCATTCGACTCATTTTTACGGGTTTTGCCGGGACGGTCATTTCCATCTCAACCGGCTCGCCAAACATTTTCAACGTCACTTTTCCCGAAATCCATTCACCGTTTTCCATAATTTTTTTTGAAGTTTTGGATTTGAATTTTGAGTTTTGAACTGGAAATTCCTGAATTCAAGACTCAAAATTCAAATTCAAAACTATTCAACACCGAATTCGCGCGGGTTTTGCGCGATTGTTCCGATTGCCAAAAAACGCAAAACCAAATCGAAAGCCGAATCGCTCACTTTTCCGTTTTCCTTTAAAAACCAGACGGTTCTAACAATAGCCGGGCTGACATGCGGCGTTTTCGCCGTTAGATTCTGCAATTTGTCACGCATTGCCAAAGTCGAACCGCCTTCTTCATATGCAGCGACGACAATTAAACAATCATTTGCCAACTCTGTTCCCAAAACGCGGCTCAATTTCCCAATATCTTCAGCCATTACCGCCGCCGTTTGTCCGGGATCACCGCGAGTTTCATTCAATTTAGCCAGCGCTGCTACGGTTAAAAAATCTGGATTTAGATTTTCTTTCTCGGCAGCGGATTTGATCGTTCCAGAATTCTTACGAGCCGTTCGCAGATTTTCTCGAACAGCGGCGGAAGTTTTATATTTTTTGATTTTCGCGCTGACAAGTTCAAGCTGCTTGGCAGTCAGAAGGGCTTGTGTGTCCGAACTGACTCGGCGCAGAAACTGCAAAGCGTATTTCTCCGTTTTGTTAAGCTCGCTCGATTGATTTTCCGGGGAAGGTTTTTCCTCCGGTTCAACCGAGTTTGAAATAATCGTACTTTCATTCGAACTGACGCGAGGCGACGGAGTTTCTTCCGGCTCTTCCTCGTCGTTTTCGATTGAGATTCCCCGGCGATTGTTGACGGGAAAATTTTGCCCGGGTTGTTCATTCGATTCGGTTTTACCCGTGCCGCTAAACGCGAACAACAACGCACCGACAAAGAGCAAAACGAGGCATCCGGCAAGCGGCGCAATTAAAAATACGTTTTTCCAAATCGGCACTGACTCCTCAAATTGAGCGGAAGAAACATTTTTGTTTTCCGCATTAAAAGCGTTTACGGTTTGAGAGGTTTCAATTTCGTTTCCGACAATCTCAACTTCGATTTCGACTGCGCCGCCAAGCGTTAAAAGATCGCCGTTTTTGAGCGCGATGGGTTCCGTGACTGTTTCGCCGTTGATTGTAGTTCCGTTGCTCGAACCCGCATCCTTTAAAACGAAAACGTCGGCAAAACGTTGAATTTCAATGTGCCGACGAGAAAGCGAGTGATTTGAAATCTGTAAATCGTTTTCGGGACTGCGTCCGATGGAAAAACGCTCGCCGCTCACCGCAACGCGCCGCCTCTCGCCGTTTTTGTCCGCAAATGTAAGTAAAAGCTCGCACGCCATCGCTGGCACATTCTATTTCAAAACGAGCGAAAAGCTAAATTTTGCCGATTCTATTTTGAAGGCAGACTTTCAAAACTGTGCTTCTCTAAATTTATCCCATTCTGCTCGGCTCATCTTCTCGACTCGCAAAAGCTTGAGTTTAAAGCTCGTCCAGCTCGGATTGTCGGGCAGAGCGATTTCCATATCTTCAATCCATCCGCGTTTTTTGTTGACCCAGATAAAACCGCCGCGATTTTTTAAGCCTGCGCCGTCAATGCGGTATTTTCTGGTTTTTACGTTATTTCGCTTTTCGGTCGTTTGGTAAGAAACGGTCGCCTCGCCTTTGTATTCGACCAAAGCGCCTTTGTCTTGGAAAGTCGGATCGGCAATACCGATTGTGAAGCTGCTTTTCGGTTTGACGAGATGCGGAAAAGCAAAATTCAGGCTGCCAAGGTCAAAATTGTAAAGATGAATCGGTAAATGATTGATGGCAAATGTTTCAGGTTCTTTTCTGACGACCGGAATAGAAACTTCGGCTTGTCGTTTTGCGCCGTCAAATAAAATAGTGCCGAACAGATTTTGCTGGTTTTTGGGAAAAACCTGCCAGGATTTCAGGCTTTTTGCCGAAAAGGTCTGCCAATCCATTTCCGCAACGACAAAACCAGCGCGCGAGCCTTTCGGATGAAATTTGAAAGCCTCCATTACATTGTCCGAGGCAATATATTGCGACACATATTCCGGCTGGGTTCCGTCAATGTTGGTTTTCACATAATGCAAAACGGTTCCGACAGGAATTTGTTTCTTGGCGCGATAACGGAATTTAGCCGTATCATCCTGCGCTTTGCAAATTGCCCCGAATATAAAAATGCCGAATAAAATCGCTCGGATAATTTTCATCTGGCACATGGTGTTGATTTATTATTAATGATCGTTTGCTCGCGCGCCCTTACTCAGGATTTAGATTTAATGCTCCCGATAAACTTTCAGTAAGCGCCGAAAATCATCTATCGCTTTTTTGGCAATATCTTAGCATTCGCGTCGGCGAGAAATTCTCTTGCCTCTTCAATCTCAGGTTTGACGCTGTCGGCTAAACGGCTCAACTTAACTAGTTTTTCGTAATAAAGTCTCGCTTTTTTCCGATCTGTCGCGAGTTTGGCTGCTCGCGCAGCGCCGTAAAGCCCATTGAACCGATTGGGTGCGTTACGGAGCGAACTTTCAAATTCCTGCAAAGCTGCCGCAGGCTGTTTAAGTTCAATCAACAATTCACCCAACTGCTCGCGTGCCGGAAGCAGAGCGCCGGGCGTGACCGGATGTTTTTCAGTTGCATCATCAATCTCTGCTGCTGATCGCATTAACCGGAGGGATTCATCTGATTTGCCTTCGGCGTGCGCCAGCCAAGCCGCCGCGACCTGATGTTTGATTCCGACCTGTTTCGCCCAATTATAATCGCCTTTGACTTCGGTAAGCGCCTTTTGAATCTCGGCTAATTTTTCGACTTCCTGACGCGCCGCAGCCGTATCGCCAATTCGCGCCAAGCCTATCGCCCGCGCAAAGTGTATATGAGCTTCAGCCCAGCGAAAACGCTCCCATGGAAACGCTTCTAAAGACACCGGATGCAGCGGCAATTTGGCGGCTTCGCTCCATTGTCTGCGTTCAAGAGCATAGCGAGCGGGAACGGCTGTTGAAGAGTAAGCTACTTTGAAATTGGGAGGATCAACTCTTTGAATTTTGGACAATTCATTGAGTACACCCAAAGCCTTTTTATCCTGCGCGCTTTGCAGATAAGCGTAAGCCAAATAATCCATCGCGTGAAGCTGTTCGTCCCAAGCGCCGGGCATTTTGTTTCTGACGGCATAAGCTTCAGCCGACGCTTTTGCACCGAGGTTTGATTGAATCGCTTCCTGCCACAGTCCCATTCGCGTAAAAATGTGTGAAGGCATATGCTGCGCGTGCGCCGAAGCGGGCGCAATTTTCGCGTAGCCTCGCGCGGCGGGCAGCGCTAGATGCGCCAATGCCGGATAATCGTAGCTGTGAATGAGGTAGTGAGTGACGCCGGGATGTTCCGGTTCACGCGCCAGAATGCGGCTTAAAATCTGAGCGGCTTTCTTTTCATTGGGATAACTCTTGTCGCCCGCCATCGTCCCCTTTGCAATAAGTGTCAGCGAATAGAAAACGCCGGCTTCGCTGTCTGACGGATGCCGATTAAAAAGCCGTTCCATCGCGTCGCTGTAGGCGAGCACGCGTGTCCGGTGATCAAGTTTGTCAGAATCTTTGAAAAAAACCTCTATCGCTGCAATGTAATCTCGCTCGCGCTCTGTCCGAGCACCGATGGACTTGGCTTTTTCTACAGCTTCCCGTCCTTTTTGAAGCTCATTTGCGCTGGGCGGCGCCCAAAGAGGATGATAGTTGCTTATCGCAACTCCCCAATAACTCATGCCGCAGCTTGGGTCAGCGGCAGTTACCTCCCGGAAAACTTTTTCGGCTTCTTCATATTCGAAAGAATGCAGCCAGGCGACTGCAAGATTAAATTGCTTTTGGGCTTGAGCATTACAGGAGACTGAAAAATTAACTCTTCCCAGCTTTTCTGAATGTTCACGTTGATGTTGATGTGCCTCTTGTGCTTTGGTCACAGGAGCAGAACAGAGAAAGGTCGCAAGAAAGATTGCGGCAAACGGCGCAGCAAAATGAAAAATGCGTTTCATTGTTTTTCCTCCTTGAGTTTGTTTTTAAGTCATCAAGCAACATAAATACTGATTAACCTGAATAGGTTGGAATAAAAACCTCATAGTTTAAGGTTTTCATTCCAACTACACTCGTTTTAATTTCTCGCAATTTGAACAACTGCTTGCTCGCCGGATTCGGTTTGTTGCCGCGCGTGATAAGACGAACGGGTAAGCGGCGAAGATTCGACGTGTTTGAAGCCCATTTCCAAACCAATTCGTTTCCATTCTGCAAATTCGGCGGGCGTGACATACCGCTCAACCGGCAAACGGCGCTCATAAGGCTGTAAATACTGCCCGATTGTCATAATGTCGCACGAAACCGAGCGCAAATCTTTCATCAACTCGACCACTTCCTCAAATTGTTCGCCAAGCCCAACCATAATCCCGCTTTTGGTTTTCATCTGGGGAAATTTGGTATCGCGAAAACGAGCGGCGCGGTCGAGCAGTTCGAGTGTTTGCGCGTATTTCGCATCTGGGCGAACGCGGCGATAAAGACGAGCAATAGTTTCAGTATTGTGGTTTAAAACGTCCGGGCGCGCCGCTAAAACCGCGTTCAAAGCGGCTTCGTCGCCGTTAAAATCTGGGATCAAAACTTCGACCTTGCACATTGGATTTAATTCACGAACACGCAAAATCGTTTCCGCCCAATGCGCCGCACCGCCATCGGGCAAATCGTCGCGGTTGACCGACGTAATCACGGCGTGTGCAAGATTTAAATGCGCGACGGCTTCCGCGACATGGCGCGGTTCCTCCGAGTCAAGCTCGCCCGGTTTTCCTTTGTTGACGGCGCAAAAACCGCAGTGCCGAGTGCAGGTGTCGCCAGCGAGCATAAACGTCGCCGTGCGGTCAGTCCAGCATTCAAAAATATTCGGACAGCGTGCTTCCTGACAAACCGTGTGCAACTTCAAGCCTTCGATAAGGCGCAAAACTTCGTTTTGATTTGTCGGATCGCCGAGCTTGATTTTAAGCC
This sequence comes from Acidobacteriota bacterium, assembly GCA_030863175.1. Taxonomy (GTDB): domain Bacteria; phylum Acidobacteriota; class Blastocatellia; order Pyrinomonadales; family Pyrinomonadaceae; genus JALZCH01. The sequence continues at coordinate 39,007 of JALZCH010000067.1, forward strand.
AGTCGGGTTTCGGCAAACGCTCTTTTTTCTTTTTCTTAATAAAACTACTGATTAAAACTTTTTCTTCTTGCATCATTTTAAAAAGCAAACGGGATGAGTTTATTTTAACTCATCCCGTTTGCTTTTGCATTTTGCGGGCAAGCCGCCGCTTAATTCAGAATTACTGTTTCGCGGTCTGGTAATTGTTGATGCGCTCGCCGACCGCTTCCCAATTTACGACATCCCACCAGGCTTTGAGATAATCGGCGCGTTTGTTTTGATATTTCAAATAATAAGCATGCTCCCAAACGTCGTTGCCCATTACGACCTGCAGATTGTTCATCAAAGGCGAATCCTGATTCGGCATCGGTTGGATTTTCAATTCGCCGTTGTCAACGACGAGAAAAACCCATCCCGAACCGAACAATTTTGTTCCGGCTTCGTTAAATTTGGTTTTGAAATCATCGAAACTGCCAAACGCTTTTTCAATCATTTGCAGAGTCGCGCCCGTCGGAGCTGCGCCGTCGTTCCGCTTCATAATTTGCCAGAACATCGAGTGATTGTGATGCCCGCCGCCGTGATTGCGAACTGCGGTGCGAACGGCTTCGGGCACTTCGTTGATGTTTTGCAGAATTTGTTCGAGCGAACGGTTGTGAAATTCCGTGTGGTCTTTGAGCGCGTTGTTTAAATTGTCAACGTAAACCTGATGATGTTTGTCGTGATGAAGCTGCATGGTCTGCGCGTCAATTACAGGTTCAAGCGCGTCAAACGCGTACGGGAGCGGGGGCAAACTAAACGGATAAGTTTGATTTTGATTCTCCATAATTTCTCCTTGTTCTTTTTTCCTTGAAAACTACTGAAACAAATCAGTTAATCAACTGGGCGATTCCCCGGAGCAATTCCTTCGACGCTCGCCTGACGAATAACTTTGACGTGCAAATCGTCAATCACGCGAATCTGACATGAAAGTCGTGTGCGCTCTCCTAAATCGGTTTTGGTGGCTAAGATGACTCGTTCCGGCTCTCCGATTTCGCCCGGATCGCCCGTCAAAACTTCGACGCGGCAAGTCGTGCAGCGAGCGTTTCCGCCGCAACGGTGCAAAATATCAACACCCTGATCTTCAAGCGCCAAAACCAATTTTCGTCCTTCTTCGGCTTCAAACATAACCGTTCCGGCAGCGGTTTCGGCTGTGATTTTAGGCATAATCTAAAACTCCTCAAAAAGTTTTTAAATGAATCAATAAAAAAGAATTTGCCACGAAAGCGAGCTAAGAGCAAGCCGAAATATTTAGCCAAACGTTTAAGAAAATGAAAATTTTTGCTAAAAAGTTAAATTTTTCTGGAAACCAGGTCTCATTACAAATTTCACTTCTAATGCGGCGCGGAAACCGCGTCTGCTTCTAAATTCACTTTTCAGCGAACAGACAAATAAAAAAATAACTCGATAAATTACCTCGCCCCGATTTATCTCAAGCTAACGGAAGGAACGCTCAATTCCAATGGGAAAAGTCTGTCTTTTTTTCGCCTCTTTCATTCTCTTTTTTGCGGTCGCCTCGGCATCAGCTCAAACGCGACAGCGTGTTATAGATAATTTCGATCTGGCAAGCGGCGTTAAAATTTACGCGCCGGAAGCTCCGAAACCTGTTGCCAAAACTCAAAAGAAACCGGACGCGCAGCAATCTTCAAAAACCAAAAGAGTCGTTCCGATTGTAATGACCGGCACGTCCTGGCAGCAGCCGGGAGCGAGAATGTCTTTTAACAAATCTCTCGGCAGCTTTACGACCGGTGATCCGTTGATTGACAATTATATTGCGACCTCGTCGGCGCGCTACAACGTTGATCCTTTGTTAATTTACGCGCAGATGAATCAGGAATCGAGTTTTAAACGCCGTGCGGTTTCCTACAAAGGCGCCAGCGGCTTGATGCAGTTAATGCCCGCGACCGCCGTCAGATTCGGAGTCACGAACATTTTCGATCCGCAGCAAAACATTGATGCAGGTGTCAAATATATGCGCTGGCTGCTCGACACTTTCGGGCAGGATTTGCGGCTCGCTCTCGCCGGTTACAACGCGGGTGAAGGCGCGGTGATGAAATACGGCAATCAGATTCCGCCGTACCGCGAAACTCGGGATTACGTCGCGCGAATCACTGCACGTTACGAGCAAATTCGCAATCCGAATTTTGTTCCGAGTGTAGTTAAACTGGCGAAAAAAGAAGCCCCGCAAGTAGCGAAAAACGAGCCGCCGAAAACCATTTACGTGCCGAGCGCAATGGTCGAAAGATTGCCCGACGGACGCATCCGGCTCGCGACACAATAAATTTTCAGCGCAAAAATCTTTGTAGAAAAAAGTTTTGTTCTCGTCACTTAGGCGAAGTCTTCCCTCAAGACTTCGCCATTTTTTTTGTTCGGTTTGTCCCCGCGCCCAAATTTTGTATCATAACGGGCACTTCGGAAATTGCGATTTTTTCGAGGAGCGAACCGATATGTTTTGTATCAAATGCGGGACAAAAATCCCGGTTGGAGCACGTTTTTGCAATGCTTGCGGCGAACCTGTGAGCAGCGTCAAAACACCCGGTTTAATTTCCGATGAAGAAACTGTCATAGCCCAACAGCCGAGCCAAAAGCCGCAGATAACGCGTGACCAGCCCGAATTAGTTATTTTCACCGTTCGCCCGACACTGCTTTTCGTAAAAATAGGATATGTCGCGGCATTTTTCGGCGCGGCAATTTTGGGCGGTATTTTGCTTTATCTCGGCGTTGTCTTCGAGTTTCCGATTTGGTTGATGATTTTTGCCGTTTCGCTCGCACTGCTGTTGTTTTTGATTCCGGCTTATTATCATTTCCGGCGCAACATAGTGCGCTACACTTTGACGGATGCGAAGCTCGAAATTGACACGGGCTTTTTCAATCGGCAAACTCAATTTGTCGCGCTCGGAAAGATTCAGGACGTGACGGTTTCAGCCAATTTCCCGCAGCGGCTTTTCGGCTACGGCAATCTCGTCATTGACAACGCGGGCGAAATCGGTGGAACAATCGTGCTGAAAAATATCAACAATCCGCGACAACACGCGGATTTAATTTTGCGCGAAATGCGAAGATTGAAAAGCTAAATTTATTGAAACGGCAATGAGAAAATTTTTTGTTACGGGCGGCGCGGGATTTATCGGTTCGGCGTTTATCGATTTGATTTTGTCGGAAACCGACGATGTTGAAATCATTAATTTTGACGCTTTAACTTACGCCGGAAACCTCGAAAATTTAAAAGGAGTTGACGAGCGTCGACACCGTTTCGTCAAAGGCGACATCTGCGACCGCGGGGCGGTTCTCGCGGCTTTACCGGACGAAGCTGACGCAATCATTAACTTCGCCGCCGAATCGCACGTTGACCGCAGCATTCAATCCGCTAATGAGTTTGTTTTAACCAATGTTCTGGGAACACAGGTTTTGCTGGACACAGCGCGGGCAAAAAATGTCAGACGATTTTGCCAGGTCAGTACGGACGAAGTGATGGGAAGTTTGCCTGATGATTCGGACTTGTTTTTCACGGAAACTTCGCCGCTCGCGCCGAACTCTCCTTATGCGGCGTCGAAAGCCGCCGCCGAGCATTTCGTTCGCGCCGCTCATCACACTTTCGGACTCGACACGGTAATTACTCGCTGCGGCAACAATTACGGACCGCGGCAATTTCCCGAAAAACTGATTCCGCTGATGATTACTAACGCACTCAACGACGAACCGCTGCCCGTTTACGGCGACGGGAAAAACGTGCGCGATTGGATTTTTGTCGACGACCACGCGCGGGCGGTTTGGAAAATCGCGGAAAAGGGTAAAACAAGCGAGATTTACAACATAGGCGCTCGCAACGAGCGGCAAAATCTGGATGTCGTCAAATCAATTTTGGATGCGCTCGGTAAACCGCACAGCTTGATAAAGTTTGTCGCGGATCGTCTCGGTCACGACCGCCGTTACGCGATAGATCCCAGAAAAATTGAAACCGAATTGGGCTGGCAAACGCGCGAGACTTGGGAAAGCGGTTTGGAAAAGACCGTTCGCTGGTATCTCGAAAATCAAGATTGGGTCGAACGGGTTCGAAGCGGCGAATATCGCAATTATTTTCGGCGGCAATACGGATTCGAAATCAAAGCCGCTCATTAAATTTATGGATTTAGCAGCAATTAAAGAGGCGCAGGAGCGGATTAAGCCATTCGTCAAACGCACCAGACTCGAACGAAGCGAAGCGCTCAGCCAACTTTTGAGGGCGAATGTTTTCGTCAAGCTCGAAATGTTTCAAAAAACCGGCTCGTTCAAAGTTCGTGGAGCTTTTAACAAATTGTTGAGCTTATCGGAAAGGGAAAGACGCGACGGGGTTGTCGCCGTTAGCGGCGGGAATCACGCGCAGGCAGTTGCTTATGCAGCGACCGCTTTGGGTATTAACTCCCTTATTTTAATGCCCGAAAACACGCCGCAAAATTATCTCGACGCTGCGCGCGGATACGGCGCTCGGATAGAATTGCTGCCGACGATTGCCGCCGCCTTTGCAGAGCTTGAGCGTCATCAAGCTGAAGGGCGCGTTTTAGTTCATCCGTTTGACGATCCGCTCGTGATTGCCGGGCAAGGAACAATCGGTTTGGAGATTCTTGAAGATTTACCCGATGCGACCGATGTTTTTGCGAGCATCGGCGGCGGCGGAATGGCGGGCGGCGTGGCGATTGCTGTTAAAGCGGTCAAACCGGAAGCGCGCATCTGGAGCGTTGAGACCGAAGGCGCGGATGCCATGTCGCAGGCGCTTGCTGCGGGCGAGCCGGTCGAGCTTCCGGCGATCACCTCGATTGCCAAAACTCTCGGCGCCCCGGCTGTTTCACCCAGAACTTTGCGGTTGACACAGGAAAATATTGAAAGCGTGACGGTTGTTTCCGACCGCGAAGCAGTCGAAGCATTGAGATTTATTCTCGAAAGATTAAAAGTGCTGACCGAGCCTGCTTCATCCTGCACGCTGGCGGCGGCATTGCGTTTGAAAAACCAATTCAAACCTCAAGATAACGTAGTTTTGATTTTTTGCGGCGGCAATTTTTCGCTCACCGATTTATGCCGCTACGGCAATTTATGAAAATTTTAATCACCGGTGCAGCCGGTCTTGTCGGAATGGCGGCTGCTCGATATTGCGTCTCAATCGGCGATGAAGTTATCGCCGCCCCGCGCGAAGATTTGGACATAGCGAGCCGGGAATCGGTTTTCGCCTTTTTACAGCGTGAAAAACCCGATTCGGTTATTAACTGCGCGGCTATGACAAATGTTGACGGCTGCGAAACTGACGACGAAACGAATTGGGGGTCAAATGCTTACGGCGTGGAAAATCTCGCGCTCGGCTGCCGCAAGATCGGCGCCAATCTGGTGACTATTTCGACCGATTATGTTTTTGACGGCGCTCATTCCGGTTTTTATACACAGCGCGACGATCCGAATCCGCTAAGCCGTTATGGAAAAGCAAAACTCGCGGGCGAGCGTCTGGCTCAAGCCGCTCTTGCGCGCACAATCATAGTTCGCAGCGGCTGGATTTTTGGTGTCGGCGGCAGGAATTTTTTAAGTCAAGGCGTCGAATTGCTGCTTGCCGGAAAATCTCTGACAGCAATCAGCGATGCACACGGCACGCCGACTTATGCGCCTGATTTAGCGCGTCGTTTGCGCGAGCTGTCGGAATCCGATTTGCCGGGCATTTATCATGTCGTAAATTCCGGTGAAGGCGCGACATATGCCGGATTTTTGCGTGCCGTCCCTGATGTTGATGCCGAAAAAGTTGCTGATATTTCCAGCGCGTCGCTAAAACGTCCGGCAGCGCGTCCCGCTAATTCCAAACTGCGCTGCTTGATTTCGGGAAAATTAGGTTTTGAACCGTTGCCGGATTGGAAAACCGCTTTGAGCGATTATGCGGAAAATAAAAAACGAGGCTTTTAAAAGCCTCATTTTTTATTTCGACTTAAAACGGGTTACTAACTTTTTGTTCCGTTCCCGTTGCCATTACCGTTTGTTGTCACTTCATCGTCGTTCGAGTAAGTGTAGTAATAGCTGTAACCGTAGCCGTAATAGCCGTAATCAACCGAATGGCGTTTCAAGCCGTTCAGCACGACGCCGTAGATACGCGAGCCGACGCCGCTCAGACGCTGGCGGAAGCGTTTGATCATATGAATCGAACTCTTTCCGACCATCGCCACGATAATCACGCCATCAACCAGGGTCGAAAGAATCACCGCATCCGTAAATGAAATCGCGGGCGGCGAGTCAATGATGACGTGTTTGAAGTTGCTCCGCAAAAACTCTATCAGATTTCGCATTTCGATTGAGCTGAGCAATTCGGCAGGATTCGGCGGAATCGGACCGCTGGTAACAATTTTTAAATTTGGCAGCTTGTCGCATTCTTTGATCAACTCGCTGGCGTTGCGCTCTTCGCCGGACAAAAAGTTTGTCAAACCCTGCGTGTTTTCGAGTTGGAAATGATGATGCAGGCGCGGGCGGCGCAAGTCGCAGTCAATCAAAACAACTTCGGCTCCGGCTTGAGCAAGCGTAATCGCCGTATTGATGGCAGTCGTCGTTTTGCCTTCCGAAGGCTGCGAAGAAGTGACGAGAATCGTCTGTGGCGGTTTTCCGGCGGATGAAAACAGCAAGCTCGTGCGCAAATGGCGATACGCTTCGGCGAGCGCGGAACGCGAATCGTCGAGCGCGACCATCGCCGTCGAGTTGTTGCTCGACACGGTTGCAGCGCCAGCACCGAGCCTTCCGCGCGCAACGGAGCGTTCAAGACTGCCATAATGCGGAATTAGCGCAAGCGTCGGTAAGCCGAGATGTCTTCCCACGTCATCGCTCGATTTAATCGAATCATCAAGATAATCAAGCAGAAATGCGAGACCGATGCCGAAAATCAGCGAAGCCAGAAACGCAATCGTAATATTGCGTTGGCGGTTCGGACCGACCATGCCAGCGCCTTCGGCGCGCCGTGTGACCTTGATGTTGTTCGGGCGTGAATCATTTTTCGCCAACTCAAGCTCTTTTTGACGCTGCAAGGCGTTGTCGAGCAATTTACGGTTGGTTTCGATTTCCTGCGTCAAAGTCAGCAATCTGATTTCATCCTGACCTTGCACATTCGCCGCTGCGCGTTCGCGGAAATAGGCGGATTTAGCTTCGTTTTCGGTCCTAATAGCTGCCTGCAACTTGGCTTGCAGACCGACCAGAACATTGTTTTCAGCTTCACGTATTAATCTCTGACCTTCCTGCTCAATTTTTTGGGAATTTTTGCGCTGAACTTCGTCTTTTTGTTTTTCCCAGTTTCTAATCTGTTCGTTAATTTGAACGACTTCCGGATATTCTTCGGTGTATTTAACTAAAAGCTGGCTTTTTTTGTTGTTCAGCTCTTCGATTCTTGCGTCAATTGATTCAAGGCGTTTTTCCAATTCAACCTGGCGAATTCGTTTCAGCTTGTCAGCTTCAGCCAGCATCGAGCCTTCTTTGACGACCGCCATAATCTGATTAGTACTTTTGGCGCGTTGGGCGGCTTCATATTCGGCTTGCAAATCGCGGCGAGTTTTCTCGGCTGTCAGCCAATTTGTGCTGTAAGTTTGCAGGCGGCTCGATAACAAGGCTTGACCTTGTTGTTCTTGCAACGGCAAATCCCTGCTCTTCATATAATTGATTCGCTCGTTTTCAAGCCGGTTGATGTTTTCCTGCAATTCAACGATTTGACGGGCGTTGTCTTCGGTTTGCTGAATCGCGCCCTGCATTTCGCGTTTGGCGTCGCGCGCGATAAACGCGACCGCGACCGCATTCGGGATGGTCGCCGCAAGTTCCTGATTTACATTTTTGTACTTGAGCGTGATGAGATTGGTTTTTTCAATCGGCTCGACCGACAACCCGCCGAGCAGATAATTTCCGTATTCTTCCGCGCGCTTGGCTTCTTCGGGCGTTAGTTGAACATTGCCGACATCAATAATCTCCGAATCGCCGGTTAAAACAGGCAGCGTCGGCGTTTTCACGGTCGGCGGTTTCGCGCCCATAATCATATTTCTGACAGCTCCCAAAAGGCTAGGCGGTTTGGGCTGCTCGGCGATCAGATTCGGATTTCGGTGCAAGCCGAGAGTTACTACGGCATCACGCATCAATTCCGGGCTATTCATCAACTTAACCTGAGTGTCCCAGTATTTCGTGTCGTACCAGAGATTAATATAAACCGATTCACTCGATTTTTTCGGGCTACGGGTTTCAATTAAAACCTCGGCGGACGACGCATATTCCGTCGGCAGACGATGCATATAAATCGCCGTGCAAACGGTAATCACGGTGACGATTGCCAGAATCATCCATTTGCGCTTGAGAACGACGCTGATATATTCGCGCACCGAACGCGCTTCGGCGAACGGGTCGCCGTCATAAACGGGCGAATAAGTCGTTGGAATATCCTGTTGCGGTGGTGAAGATTGCAATTCCGTCAAACCTGTCGGCAGCGGAAGTAGCCGTTCATCTCTTGCCATATAATTCAGTACCTCTTAAAGAAAGCGGAAGATAAATCGAATCAAACTTTGAGTATCAAATCGAAAAAGCGGTATTTTAACACAATCGGAGAGTTTCGCCACCCGATTAAAGCCGCTTTTAGCATACCGAAGTAAAGAAACAAATTCAAAACCCAGTATTTGCCAAATAATTTGCTTGCCGGAAGCGAAAACTTCATCTAAACCAAACGTTAGCTCTTTTGTCGCCTGAATGCGTCAAATGCTATATTTGGAAATAATACGAAATTTTTCACAAACTTTATTTGAGCTGAATTTATTGAATTTTATGTCAAAAACCAATACCGGAAAGGCATTTGATCTTAAATCGGATTTTGAACTCGGCGTCAGCGGTTTTTCCTACTCCGATTTATACAAACCCGAACGATTACGTGAGCTTGCCGAAACGTTTTACAACGAAATCGAACAGGAAAATGCCGAATTACACGCCGCTTTGATGCAATACATCGCCGCGCGGGGTGCCAACTATGAACAAAAAGTCGAATCAAAAATTTTAACCGACGCTGCACCGTATCTTTCGCGCTTTATTGCGCGCCTTTTTAAAATCGAGGCGGCGCGCGAAGAATTGGAAAAATCAGTCAAAGAACAAGACTCGGTTTGGCAATTTAAATTCTTCGTACAGCGCCGCGCTATCAAGAAGTTTCCGGCTGAAACTGCCGTTGCGGTCGATTTGGAAAAGATAAATGCAAGCCTTCTAAATTTAGAGCAAACGGCTTTTGCAAAGATTTTTGATCCGCAAGATGACGAGCTGACAGTCTCGAAAATCACTGTTCAGCTTCTCGAAATCGAAGAAGTTCTGACTAAAAAACAGGAATTGTCAGAAGAACAGCGCGGGGTTTTGCAAAAACTGCAAACAGTCGAAACCGACGAATTGCTCCAACTGTTTCATGCCGAATTAACTGACGAAGCCGAAGGAGATTTGCTGATAGTCAAAACTTATTTGCGCCTTCTTGAAGCGTGGGCAGCAGTTCATTCATTCAATCCCGAAGCAAAACGCAACGTGCGCGGTTGGCAAAGTTTCCGTGTGCCGCACATGATGGATTATCAAAATCTTGTCCACGTTATCCGCCCGCGCGCGAATAACGGTTTGCCTGAGCTGATTCAGGAATTTCCCGAACACGTTCGCCGACGTGACGGTTTTGAATTAACAGACCCGCGCGCACCACAGCGCGAATCGCTTTACGAAGTCAACTACTGCATCATCTGTCACGAACGCAGCAAAGATTCCTGCTCGAAAGGAATTCACGAGCGCGACGGCTCGATCAAGCGCAATCCGCTCGGTATCAAACACACGGGCTGCCCGCTCGAAGAAAAGATTTCGGAAATGCACTTGATGAAGCGGCAGGGCGATTCGATTGCGGCTCTCGCGCTCGTCGCGATTGACAATCCGATGTGCGCCGGAACGGGACATCGTATTTGCAATGACTGTATGAAAGGCTGCATTTTCCAGAAACAGGAGCCGGTCAATATTCCGCAAGCGGAAACTTCAGTTTTGACGGATGTTTTGGAATTGCCTTACGGATTTGAAATTTACAGCCTGCTGACGCGCTGGAACCCTCTGAAAGCAAAACGCCCTTACGCTCTGCCCTACAACGGCAAAAACGTTTTGGTTGTCGGAATGGGTCCGGCTGGTTACACCCTGGCGCATTATCTTTTAAACGAAGGTTTCGGAGTTGTCGGAATTGACGGTTTAAAAATTGAGCCGCTCGCCGCTGATTTGACCGGGCGAAACGGAAAAACGCCCGCTCCAATTAAAAACGCAGATGATTTGCGGCAGCCTTTGAGCGACCGCGTTTTGTCCGGCTTCGGCGGCGTACAGGAATACGGCATTACGGTTCGCTGGGACAAAAATTTTCTGACGGTTCTGCAGCTTCTTCTCGAAAGACATCCATATTTTCGTGCTTACGGCGGGATTCGTTTCGGCGGAACGCTGACGATTGAAGACGCCTGGGAATTTGGTTTCGACCACATTGCGATTGCGACTGGCGCGGGACGCCCGACAATAGTGCGGATGAAAAACAATCTCATTCGCGGAATTCGTCAGGCGTCGGATTTTCTGATGTCTTTGCAATTAAATGGTGCATTCAAAAAAGACACGTTGGCGAATTTGCAGGTACGCCTTCCGGCAGTTGTTATCGGCGGAGGTTTGACCGGAATTGACACCGCGACCGAAATCGCAGCGTATTATCCAGTTCAAGTCGAAAAAATGCTCGACACGCATGACAAACTCGTCGGCGAAATCGGCGAAGAAGCTGTTTTCGCGCAGTTTACCGAAGAAGAACTCGGAATTTATCAGGAATTTTTAGCGCACGGTCGTGCCATTCGAGCCGAGCGAGCACGCGCCCAAGAAGCCGGAGAAAAACCGGATTTAGTTTCGCTTGTCAAAGAATGGGGCGGAGTTTCGCTCATTTATCGCAAACGGATGCAGGATTCGCCTGCATATCGTCTTAATCACGAAGAAATCCAAAAAGCTCTCGAAGAAGGCATCAATTTCATAGAGCTTTTCGATCCGCGCGAAGCGGTGCCGGATGAATACAATGCAGTCAAAGCCCTGATTTTCGAGCGCGTGAGGCACAACGCAGAAACCGGAAAATTTGAAAATACGGGCGAAATGGTCGAATTTCCGGCGCGCACCGTTTGCGTTGCCGCTGGAACCGCGCCCAACGTGATTTACGAAAAAGAAAAACCGGGCACTTTTAAGCTCGATGACTGGAAACAATATTTCCTGCCGCATAAATTAGTGAAAAACGGCAAACTTTCGGTTGTTCCGGCGGAAAAAGGCGAAACAGGATTTTTTACGTCTTACAACGAACACGGCAAGTTAATCACTTATTATGGCGACAACCACCCTGAATACGCCGGAAACGTCGTCAAAGCAATGGCTTCAGCGAAAGACGGTTATGAAAAAGTAGTCGAAATTTTTGCCGACGAAATCGCTGATTCAGCCAACGTGAATGAAACGCGTTACACAAGATTAATTGAAACGCTTGAAGATCAGCTTGTCGCCCGCGTCGTCCGCGTCGAACGACTGACACCAAATATTGTTGATGTCGTCGTGCGCGCGCCGCTGCAAGCGCGACAGTTTCAGCCCGGACAATTTTATCGTCTGCAGAATTACGAAACTCACGCTTTGCAGTTAGACGGCACCAAGCTGTTGATGGAAAACCTGGCGCTGACAGGCGCCGATGTGGATATCGAAAAAGGCTTGCTTTCGATGATTGTCCTCGAAATGGGAACAAGTTCGCGAATGTGTTCGCTGCTCGAAGAAAACGAAGAAGTCATCGTGATGGGACCAACCGGAACGCCGACCGAAATTCCCGAAAACGAAACCGTTTTGCTCGCCGGAGGCGGTTTAGGAAACGCCGTTTTGTTTTCAATTGCCAAAGCGATGCGCGCGAAAAATAATCGAATCGTTTATTTTGCTGGCTACAAAAACGGCGAAGACATTTTCCGGCGCGAGGAAATTGAATCGTCGGTTGACCAAGTGATTTGGACGACCGATAAAGGGGCGCCGATTGAGCCGCAACGCCCGCAAGACGTTCATTATCGCGGCAATATTGTCCAGGCAATGCTCGCTTACGTTAGCGGAGAACTCGGAGAGCCGATGTTTGATTTAAAAACCGTTGACCGAATTATCGCTATCGGTTCGGACAGAATGATGAACGCCGTCAAAGAAGCGCGTCACGGCATTTTGGCTCCATATTTGAAACAGGAACACGAAGCCATCGGCTCGATCAACTCCCCGATGCAATGTATGATGAAGGAAATCTGTGCTCAATGTTTGCAACGCCACGTTGACCCGCATACGGGCGAAGAATCTTTCGTCTTTTCGTGTTTCAATCAAGATCAATCGCTCGACCGCGTTGATTTTTCAAATTTGAACGAACGCCTGAAAGCCAACAGTGTGCAGGAAAAACTGTCGAATCTGTGGCTCGATAAATTGTTCAAAGAATTTGGGAAAGATACGATGCAAAGCAATTCTTAGTTTGAAAAAGAATCTGAAATGAAAAGGTGAGACTCGTAAATCTCGCCTTTTTCTTTTAAGATTTGCTTCACCAAATTTCGAGAGAAAACAAAATGAGAAAAACCGTTAACCAAATTATCGCCGCTTTGGCGCTTGTCGTTTTGTACGCGACGTTTGTTCAAGCGCAGAAAATTTCAGCCGAAGAACGGAAAATCATTGACTACATTGATGCGCACACGAACGACGCCGTTTCTCTTCTCGAAAAAACCGTTAACATTGAAAGCGCGACCGAAAATCTAGCGGGCGTCAAACGGTATGGAATGGTTTTTAAAACCGAATTTGACGCGCTTGGTTTTACGACAAAATGGATTGAAATGCCGCTTGAAATGCGGCGCGCCGGACATCTTTGGGCGGAAAAAGCAGGGACAAAAGGCAAGCGCATTTTGCTGCTCGGACATCTCGACACGGTTTTGACGGGCGAAAAATTTCGGCGCGAAGCTAATCGCGCTTACGGCACGGGTTCCGCCGATATGAAGGCTGGAAACATCGTTTTGTTTTACGCTTTGAAAGCTCTACACGCGGCGGGCGCGCTCAAAGATGCACAGGTTATTGTTTTGCTGACGGGAGATGAGGAAAACTCAGGTGAGCCGGAATCAATCAGCCGAGGCGATATGATTGCAGCAGCGAAGCGAAGCGATTTGGCGCTCAGTTTTGAGAACGGCGGCAGCAACATTGCAACCGTTGCGCGGCGCGGTTCGAGCGGATGGACTTTGGAAGTAACGGCGCGAACCGGGCATTCGTCGCGCATTTTCACAGATGATATGGGCAACGGCGCGATTTTTGAAGCCGCCCGTATCGTCAATCAATTTTACGAAGCTCTGCGCAATGAAAAATATTTAACCTTTAATCCGTCGGTCTTCGCAGGCGGAACGGATGTCGAATCGAAAGAAGGTAATCTAACAACTTGGGGGAAATCTAATGTTGTTCCGGCAAAAGCGATTGTGCACGGTGATTTACGGTTTATCAGCGAGCAGCAAAAAGAAGCTGCGCGAGCCAAAATGCGCGAAATCGTCAGCAAAAGCTTGCCTGGAACGCAAGCGAAAATCAGTTTTTCCGACGGCATTCCCGCAATGTCGCCGACCGAAGGAAATTATGCGATTTTGAAACAGCTCGATGCGGTGAGTCAGGATTTGGGTTTCGGAAAAATTGAGGCGCAGGATCCAAGCGAGCGCGGTGCCGGCGACATCGCTTATGTCGCACATCTTCTGCCCGGTCTCGACGGGCTTGGAGCAACCGGTGCCAGAGCGCATGCCAAAGGCGAGTATGCCGATTTGGATACTTTGCTGAGACAAATCAAACGCGCGGCGATTTTAATTTACCGTTTGACACGATGAAACTAACCAAATCCGTGTTCTTCTTGAAACATCAGGCAAATTTGGCAACAATCGCAAATATTAAATGAATTCGATTTTTTGTCTTGAGGAGATAGAAACTGAAAGAAAGCAAACCGCAAATGGCGTTAGAAAACTCGCCGAATGAATTTTCCGAAGCCTCAGACGACTCAAAAACATCAACGGCAAACGACAGCAGAATAATTATCTTCGCACTCTGGCTTCTGGTTTTCAGCGCGAGCAGCCAGCTAATGATAGTCGTCGCAATGCTGCCCGAAATCGGCAAACAGCTTCAGGTTTCCGACGCGAAACAAGGTTTGCTGGTGAGCATTTATGCCGTAATGGTCGGCGTGTTTGCGCTTGTCATCGGACCGATTTCGGACAAAATCGGTCGGCGAAAAGTTTTGCTAACGGGAACAGGGTTGATGACGGCGGCGCTCGCGATGCACGCAGTGGTTAGTGATTATACCGGGCTGCTTATTGTCCGCACGCTTGCCGGAATCGCTGGCGGCGTTTTGTCAGGCTCGGCGGTTTCGTATGTCGGCGATTATTTTCCTTACGAGCGGCGCGGCTGGGCAAACGGCTGGGTGATGAGCGGAATCGCCGCCGGGCAAATCGCGGGAGTTCCGCTCGGCGCGTTGCTCGCCAACCGATTCGGTTTTCGCTCACCGTTTCTGATTTTCGCCATAACGATGGGCGCGACTTTTTTGCTGATTTTAAAACGCGTGCCGCAGCCTGCAGTCGAAATGAACGCGAATCGTTTGACAATTCGCAGGGCTTTTTCAGATTATCTGGGTCTCATCAAACAAAAAGACATCGCCATCGCCGCGTTGGTTTTTGCGCTTTTATTTTTTAGCATGGCGCTTTACATCACATATTTTCCGGCATGGCTGACAATTTCGCAGGAAGCGACGCCGAATCGAATCGCGGCACTTTTTTTTACGGGCGGCGTGGCGAGTGTTTTAACTGGACCTTTTGTCGGAAAACTCTCAGACACCGCGGGCAGGAAACCTTTAATTTTGGCTTCTAGTCTCGGATTGTTTCTTTTGATGGGCGGTGTCACTTTTATTGTCCGCGAATTTTGGTTGGCTTTTCCGGTTTTCTTTATTAGTTCAATATTGATGGCAGCCCGAATGTCGCCGTTTCAGGCTTTGCTTTCTGCGCTGGTGCCAAGCAATCAGCGCGGAGCGTTGATGAGCTTAACGGTTTCGCTCGGACAAATCGGTTTTGCTTCAGGGGCTGCGCTCTCCGGCGTTGTTTACGCTCAATACGGCTATCAGGCAAGCACTTTTTTCGGCGCCGCCATAGTTCTTTTCGTTGCCGTATTGATTTGGCGTTTTCTTCCCGAACCAAAACTAAACAAAGACAAATAAAAGAGGAATTGATAATATTTATCAATTCCTCTTTTCCATTCTTTCGGTTTTTGCTTTTTTTATTGAACTAAGTCTTGATTTCCCGCTTGTTCTTGAACCGTGCGGGAAACCTCGCCTGCTACCTGCTGCACTTTGTCGAGTGCCCCGCGCGCAAGATCTCCGGCGCGACTGACTAATTCATCACGGTACTCACCCACCAAACGACTTTCAGTATTGGTCGAAGGAATCATAAATCCGACCGCCGCCCCGACAGCTAAAGCCACCGCGCCGACAGCAAGAGGACTCTCTTCGATGTAGTGTTCGTACTGGTCTTGAGCAGTTCCGGCAAGTTGGCGTGCCTGCGTTCCGACTGTGCCGATTCCGCTTCCGATTCCCTCGTAAGCCGAACCTGCGGCGCTCGTTAAACCTTGATAGGCAGAACTTGCCGCCCCGGAAACGCCCGAATAAGCCGAACCTGCGACATTACTGACGCCTTCATAAGCCGAACCCGCTGCTCCCGTCACCGTCTTTGTTGCGGTTCTCGTTGCGCTTCTTAACGTCGAACGAGAGCTTCTCCGGTTTTGGAATTCGCCGTTGTAATCGCCTTCGTTGTAATTGCCCGCGTCGTAATCGTAGCTATAAGAAGGCGAAGAGCTTCTACGCGAGTTTAATACAAGCATTCCGATGCCCAAGCCGATAAGAGCAAACGGCAGCGGATTGCTTTTGATCGTTCCGACAAAGTCTGATTTTGCCAGCGTATCTCCAACATTTCCGGTCACGTCGCTCAAACTTCTGCCGACGGTTCCGGTCACATCACTCAAACTTCTACCAACATTTTGCATAAATTTTTCAGCCTTTCCGATAGTCGCGTCGTAAACGGCATCTTTTGCCGTATCAACCGCGCTGTTAATTTGTTCCGAAACTTGTTCTTTGATATTCGACATGCTCAGTCGTTCTTGAATCGCGTCAATCGTTTCGCTCATCTGACTGCGTGTCTGTTCGATTTGCGCCCGAATCTGTTCGGTGTCTTCAGTCGTATCGGTGTCCTCATCCACCGTTACGGTCGGATTATCGTATGCTCCGGCGTCAAGCGCAGGCGTATCGGCGTCGGAAGCGGGATAATCGCCAATCCTTGTTGCCGAATATGTGTCGCTCGCACCTGCGGCGGTTGAAACCGCATCGGGGCTTTCATCATCATCCGAAATTCTGCTTAACTTACTTGGTTCTTCAGCCATTGTGCATCCTCCTTAACAGATTCAATTGTTTGATTCGGCGCCAAATTCGCCGCTTTGAGTTTCGCCACGGCGTTTGTTATCAGCACATACGCGACAATGCCAACGATAACGCCGACAACAAGCGCCGCGACAAATGCCGATGTCAAATCAGTCCAATTCGTCAGACCAGCAATTATTCTCGCCAGACCGATGGTTATGGCTGCCAGAATGACGAGCAAAGCCGCATAACCGATTGCGCCGCCAACGACCAAAAAGCCGACTTGTTTTCCGACGCGTGTCGCTTTATTCGTGATTTCCGTTTGCGCCAGCGCGACTTCCTGACGAACGAGCTGGCTGGTTTCTGACGCTAATTCGGCAAACAAATCGCCGAGACTGCGGTCATCCTGATTTTGCGGCTGCCGCATTTGATTAATTGGTTGCGCCATAATAATTTACCTCCTCAAGCCTTAAAGCGTCGGTGTCGTCCCCGTGTCGGATGTGCCCGTGTCAGTTGTCGGAGAATCAAGGCTCGGCAGGGTTTTCCCCAATGCCGGCGGTTCGCCCGTCGCCGTTGCTGTGCTGGTTGTTGTACCGGTCGTTCCGCCCATTGTTCCTGTCGTCCCGCGGCTCGTTCCTGCTGTCAATTGTCTGCTAGGCGGAAGCGCGCGTTGCTGGCTCGATTTGACGAAACGCGCCAGCAAAATGCCTGCTGCAAATGCGCCGCCGATGAAAACTGCCGGATTTCGACGCGCCAAACTTTCAAGATCACGCGTTAATTTATTCAAATCGGCGCGGTCGAGATAATCGGCGAGTCTTTCAACCTGATTCACGACCGTATCGCCGTATTGTGCGACGGTTTGGGCGACCGGAGTATCCTGATTCGTGCGCAAATTCTCGGTAAATTGCCGCATGGTTTCGGCGACACCCGACAAACTCTGCGCGACATCGCTGGTTTTCGTGTCAACAAACGTCGAGGCTTTTTCCTGTACTTGTCCGAAAGCCTGGCTCGCAACCTGTCCGGTCGCGGATTTGGCTTGATTCAGCATTTCTTTTGCTTTGCCGGTGTCGCCGCTGACGGCATCGCTCACAACGTCGGAAAGATTCGTTTGATTTTCACCGCCTCCGCTTACGCCGCCCGTGCTAGCACCACCGGTTTCACCCGCGCCGGTTGTAGCAAACGATTCACCGCCCGTGTTTTCTTCGGTCGTGGTGAAAATTTGTTCACCGGAAATCTGCTGTCCGCCTTGTGCGGCTCCGGTAGCTGAACCGCCGGTCGCTCCACCGCCTGTTGTTCCTTTTCCTTTATTATCGGCTGCCATATTTTCTTTTTCCTTCCTTTCTCGAATAAAATTACTCTTTAATCGTTTCAACTCACACTTTTCTGAGTGTTCGTTATTGTTACAAACCGCGCCGTGACAATCTGTACGCAAACGGACAAAAATATTTTGGTTTGATTGCGTACAGAACTGATTTTGAATTTTTATAAAACTTAATTTATGGCTGAAAACACTATCGAAAACGAACAGGCGATTTTGACCGAAGATGTCAGCGCATTGAGCGAAGACGAAATCCGCCAACGAATCATTCTTCTCGGTTTCAACGGCGATGAAGAGCTTTACAAGCGTTTCTGCCAGCGCATACGAGAATGGCTGCCGGCTGCCAATAGCGCATCTTTGCGCGGCAGTGTGGTAACCAATGCCCGCTTCAAAGACGGAAAGCCGTTTGATTCAAAAGGCGAGGGAACGTCGGATTTAGATTTAACTTTTCACGGCGCGGAATCTCTGGCGATGTTCGGTGAATATTACATTCCCGGTTTCCACAGCAAACCGCTCGGCGACAAAGATCCGGATATTGCGACACCCGAACTCGACCAGTTTCGCCGCGAGCTGCAAGCGATGGTCGGACGCCCCGTGAATATTCACGCGACCGCCGACGTTTATATGTACATCCGCGACTTTTTCGGGCAGCCGTTTTTTATGATTGTCGAACCGGAAGAAACCGAGAATAACAGTGACAACGAAGCTCCGACTGCTTAGCTACAACATCCGTTTCGGCGGGCAAAATCGCGGCAGGAAAATCGCGGAAGTCGTAAAGGCAGTTGCGCCCGACATCGTTGTTTTCCAAGAAGCCTATCAGCCCGCCGTTATCGAACAAATCGCCGCCGATTGCGGAATGACCGTGACGGGTGCGCGCCGGGCGCATTCGATTGCTTTCGCCGCAAAAATAGAAATCGCCGAGTATTGCTGGCATTATCCGCCCGGCTCGACGCATTCTTTTCTGGAAATCGTTTTAGCCGATAATCATTCGCGGATTTTCGGTCTGCATCTAAAACCGCGTTTTTCCAAATGGAGCGAGGCGAAACGCGCCCGCGAAATTCGCTCGCTGCTTGATTCCGTCAAGCAGCATCAGGAAGGTTTTCACGCGCTGGTCGGCGATTTCAACACTCTCGCGCCGGGCGAGCGGTTCGATTTGCCGAAAATGCCGCTCTGGATTCGCGCTTTGATCTGGATTTCGGGGCGCGACATCAAACGTGAAGCCGTCCAAATTTTGCTCGACGCCGGATACATTGACGGCTTTCGCAATCTCTATCCAAACGAGATCGGACACACTTTTCCGGTCTGGAACCCACATGTTCGTCTTGATTACGTATTCCTCCCGGCGCGTTACGGCGATTGTCTGAAATCAATCGGAATCATCAAACAGCCGGAAATTGTAAAAACGGCTTCCGATCATTTTCCACTGCTTGCCGAAATTCAAATTCCTTAATTCGGGGTTTTACGCTTAACACAGTTTTCATTAAAATTCAGTTAATGAATTACTGTTTTCTAATTGTTTTCGCGTTACTGTTTCTGATTTCTGCCTCAAAGGCGCAACAACCCGCTCCGGCGCAGCCCGTTTTGCGCTGGCACGATGCAAAAGACTTCGGAATCGAAGGAAAAGGCTGGACCGAAACGAAAAATTTTTATGACCGCTTGCCAGCCAAAGCTGAAACTGTTGTTCGCGCGCCGGTTTGGAAGCTGTCACAAAACTCGGCGGGAATGTCGGTTCGTTTTGTGACCGACGCAGATAGGATCTACGCGCGCTGGAAATTACGCTCGCCTTCGCTGGCAATGGCACATATGGCGGCGAGCGGCGTTAGCGGCGTTGATTTATATGTCAAGGAAAACGGCGTTTGGCGCTGGATCGGAATCGGCGAGGCGATGAGATCGCCAATCAACGAATACAAATTAATCGCCAACATTGCGCCGCAAAAACGCGAATATAAATTGTATTTGCCGCTCTACAACGGCGTCGAATCGGTTGAAATCGGACTGCCGGAAAAAGCGACAATCGAAAAAGCCGCTCTTTATCCGTCAGAACGAGCGAAACCCATCGTTTTTTACGGAACTTCGATTGTGCAGGGCGCTGTCGCCTCGCGTCCCGGTATGGCTTATCCGGCGATTTTGGGCAGAAGACTCAATCGTCCGACGATTAACCTCGGTTTTTCGGGCAACGGCAGAATGGAACCGGAAGTGGCGGAATTGCTGACCGAAATTGACCCGGTGGTTTATGTCATTGATTGTTTGCCGAATTTAAGCACGGGCGCGGAAGTTGCCGAACGGACTCCGAAATTAATCGAAATCATCCGCAAAAAACGCCCTGCGACACCGATTATTTTGGTCGAAAATCTCATTTACCCCGATGCGCTGTTTGAACAAATCAAAGGGCAGAAATATCGTGACAAAAACGAAACTCTGCGGCGCGTTTATCGAGAGTTGATTCGCTCGAATTTTAAAAACATTTATTACGTTCCGGGCGAAAACCTAATCGGCGCGGACGGTGAAGCCACTGTTGACGGGATTCATCCGACGGATTTAGGCTTTATGAGAATTGCTGAGGCATTAGAGCCGGTTTTGAAAAAAGCTCTACGCAAAGCGAACAATTGAAATGATGAAAAATTTTCTTGTCTTATTTTTATTATTCGGTTTATTCGTTTCCGTTCCGGCACAAACCACGAAACTGCCCGCCGGATATTGGACCGTCGAAAAAAGCCAGCCAATAATTGATAAAATGCAGCAAACACGGCTCGCTCCCGACATTTCCAATTTGAGCGCGGGCGAGCGGCGCGCGATTGAAAAGCTCAACGAAGTCGGCAAAATCTTTCAAAACATTTACGAGCGGCAGCGCCACCCGCAGGCGGTCGAAGCGCGCACGGCTCTCGAACAACTCGACAGACGTCAAGGCTCGCCCGCGGCAACGCAAAATCTTCTGACGCTTTATCGCCTCAATCAAGGTCCAGTTGCCACAACGCTCGAAAACACGCGGGAGCCGTTTCTGCCCGTCAAGCCAGCACCGGAAAGCGGCGGAATGTATCCGGCTGATGCAACCAAAGCCGAATTGGACGCATTTTTAGCAGCAAATCCCGACACACGTGACGAGATTTTGCATCAACGGACACTCGTTCGCCGGGCAACAGCCGCGAATTTGCAGCGAGATTTGGCGACGCTTCGCAAATATCCGGTTTTGGACGCGCTGCATTTTAATTTGAAAAATCGTTTGCAGGCGATGAAACCTAACGCAAAAGCGTTTTACGCCGTGCCATATTCTGTCGCTTACGCCGATGAAATCATTCGCGCCAGCCAGATTTTAAACGAAGCCGCAGAAGCCGTTGAAAAAGACGATTCGGAATTTGCTGGGTATTTGCGAAACCGCAGCCGCGATTTGCTTTCGGATGATTACGAATCCGGCGACGCGGCTTGGGTAACCGGAAATTTCAAAAATTTAAACGCTCAGATCGGCAGCTACGAAACTTATGACGACCCGCTTTACGGAGTCAAAACCTTCTTTTCGCTCAACGTCTTGAAAACGCGCCAGCCCGAAACGACGAACCTGCGCCGCGCTTTAAGCGGAATTCAGGCGTTGGAAAACTCCCTGCCGTATCAAAATCACAAGCGCGTCAAAGAAGACATCTCGGTCGGCGTTTACGATGTGGTTTCGGATTTCGCGCAATCGCGCGGCGGCAACACGGCGACGATTCTCCCGAACGAAAGTCTTTTCGGGCGTCGTTACGGGCGCACGATTATGATTCGCGCCAACATTTTGCAAAACCCGGAAATCTTTAACGCCAATCTAAAAGCGTTTCAAACGGCAATTGACCCCAAGCACGCGAACGATTTAAAACCCGAAGGCAGTTTTTATTACACGCTCTGGCATGAAATCGGGCATTATCTCGGTGTTGATAGAACAAAAAATGGTCAGGAATTGGACGCAGCTTTGCAGGAAAACGGCGACATTTACGAAGAAATGAAAGCCGATTTAGTCTCGCTTTTTACAGCCGATGCATTGCAAAAATCAGGTTATTACACGCGCGACCAGCTTAGAGCGGTTTACGCCGCAGGAATTCGTCGTGTCCTTCAAAGCAACCGTCCGCGCCGCTCGCAGCCTTACAACACAATGCAGTTAATGCAGTGGAATTTTTATCTCGAAAATGGCTTGCTCGAATTCGAACGCCGAACTGGACGGCTCGAAATCAATTACGACAAATATCACGACACAGTCGGAAAGCTGCTTCAAAAAGTTCTCGATATTCAATATCAAGGCGACAAAGCCGCTTCCAACCGTTTTATAGAGCAATACACAAATTGGGACGAATCTCTGCACGGCGCGATTGCCAAAAACATCCGCGAGAGTCAGCAATATCGTTTCCGTTTATTTAAATATGCGGCGCTCGGCGAATAAAACCGACAGTAAACAAATAAAAAAGCGGTGAAACGTTTCACCGCTTTTTTATTTGTTGGAGTTAAAGGAAACTAAACGCCGACACCGTGGCATTTTTTGAATTTCTTGCCCGAACCGCAATAACACGGATCGTTCGGTTTGACTTTTGGTTGTGATCGGCGGAAAGGAGTCGCTTTGGCGGCTTCTTCGCCAGCAACCGTCGCGGTTGCATTCGCGCCCGTGAAAGTCATTGCAGTGGCGTTGCGACGACGGGCGCGTTCGCGGCGGCGCTGGCGTTCGGCTTCGACTTCTTCGGCTTCCTGCTGCGTGACGATTTGCAGGTGGAAGAGAGCGCGAACGGTCAGCGTGTCAATGCGGTCGAGCATTGCCTGGAACAAATCGAAGCTCTCTTTTTTGTACTCGACGAGCGGGTCTTTTTGCCCGTAGCCAACAAGCCCGATGCCTTGTTTCAGATGGTCAATCGAAAGCAGATGGTCTTTCCATTGATTGTCAATGATTTCGAGCATAATGTAACGCTCGTAAGCGCGCATCGCTTCCGGTCCAACCTGCTCTTCTTTTTCGGCGTATCTGGTTTTTAAGATTTCCCAAATTTCGGTTTCGATTTCTTCCGCTGTTTTGCCGTCAAAATCAATGCCGTTTTCGAGCGGATCGAAATCGTAAACGTCCTGCATCTCGACCGAATAACCCGTTATGTCCCATTCATCGGGGCGACCACTGAGATACTGCGCGGTGATGTCGTGCAGAAGATCGTGCGCAACTCCCGTGTCGCCGACGAGATATTCGCGGTTGTCCGGTTGTTCGAGAAGCTGGCGGCGAAGTCCGTAAATCGTGGAGCGCTGTTTGTTCATCACGTCATCGTATTGGAGAACGTGTTTGCGCGTTTCAAAGTTACGACCTTCGACGTTCTTTTGCGCGGCTTCGATGCGTTTTGTGACGGTTTTCGATTCGATGGCAACGCCTTTTTCCATTCCGAGCCATTCCATCATCGCGCGCACTTTATCGCCTGCGAAAATACGCATCAAATCGTCTTCGAGCGAGATGATAAACTGCGACGAACCGGGATCGCCCTGGCGTCCGGCGCGACCGCGAAGCTGGTTGTCAATACGACGCGATTCGTGACGTTCCGTACCGATAATGTGCAGACCACCGAGCGCGACGACTTCATCGTGTTCGGCTTGAACAATCGGTTTGATTTTTTCTTCTTCGGCTTTGAGTTGTTCCGGAGTCGCTTCGTCAGGATTAATTTCCTGTTTTTTGAGCGACTCTTTCGCCAAAAATTCGACGTTACCGCCCAACAGAATGTCCGTTCCGCGTCCTGCCATATTGGTCGCAATCGTAACTGCGCCTTTGCGCCCCGCTTGGGCGACGATTTCGGCTTCGCGGTCGTGATATTTCGCGTTCAAGACGTTGTGCTTGATTCCCATTTTGGTTAGCTGAGCTGAAATCCGCTCAGAGTTTTCAACCGAAACCGTACCAACCAGGACAGGCTGACCTTTTTCGTGCCGCGTTTTGACTTCTTCGGCAATCGCTTCCCATTTTTCGGGCAGCGTGCGGTAAATCAAATCAGGCAAATCCTTGCGAATCATATTGCGATGCGTCGGAACCGTCACGACATCAATTTTGTAAGTCGCCAAAAATTCGGCTTCTTCTGTTTTCGCCGTTCCGGTCATACCACTCAATTTCTCGTACATACGGAAATAATTTTGCAGCGTGATTGTCGCGAGAGTCTGATTTTCGCGTTCGATTTTAACGCCTTCTTTGGCTTCGACCGCCTGGTGTAAACCGTCTGACCAGCGCCGACCGTTCATCAAACGCCCGGTAAATTCGTCAACAATCACAACTTCGCCTTCTTTGACGATGTAGTGGTGATCAAGACGATAAAGCGTATGCGCTTTCAACGCTTGCTCAACGCAGTGGAGCATTTCAATATTGTTCGGGTCGTAAAGATTGCCGACGCCAAGCAGTTTTTCGGCTTTCGAAACGCCTTGTTCAGTCAAAACGGCGGTGTGATTTTTCTCGTCTACGAGATAGTCGCCGGTTGTCGCTTTGGTTTCCTCGTTCTTCTCGCCTTTCACAAGGCGCGGAATGATTTCATTGGCAATGTAATATTTATCGGTCGCTTCGTCAGACGCGCCCGAAATAATCAAAGGCGTCCTAGCTTCGTCAATCAAAATCGAGTCAACTTCGTCAACAATCGCGTAATAATGCTCGCGCTGGACGCATGAAGCGATGTCGAACTTCATATTGTCGCGCAGATAATCGAAGCCGAATTCGTTGTTCGTACCGTAAGTGATGTCAGAATTGTAAGCTTCTTTGCGCTCGAAATCGTTTAAATCGTTTTGAATTACGCCTACGGTCAAACCCAGAAACTTGTGAATTCTGCCCATCCATTCGGCGTCACGCGAAGCGAGATAATCGTTCACGGTAACGATATGAACGCCGCGCCCCGTAAGAGCGTTAAGATATGCGGGTAAAGTCGAAACGAGCGTTTTACCTTCGCCGGTTTTCATCTCGGCGATTTTGCCTTGATGCAAAACGAGTCCGCCGATAAGCTGCACGTCGAAATGCCGCAAACCGATTGTGCGAACCGACGCCTCGCGAACGACCGCGAAGGCTTCGGGCAGAATTTCGTTTAACGCTTCCTGATAACGAGCTTTGCGTTTGTCCTTGTCCTCGATTCCTTCAACAGCGCGGGCGACGCGCTCTTTAAATTCGACGGTTTTCGCTCGCAGTTCGTCGTCAGAAAGCGCTTTAATTGAAGGTTCAAGGTCGTTGATTTGTTGAATCGTCGGTTGAATGCCTTTCAAAAAGCGTTCGTTGCTGCTGCCGAAAATTTTAGTTAAAACTTTGTCAATTGCACTCATATAAATCCTCTGAAAATCTGTGCGTTATTTTTTGTTAAAAACGCGAAAAATAAAACGCGCCGGCGCATACAGCATTACTCGAAATGCGACGTTAAAAGCTTGGCTTTACCGGGAAGGAAATTAGATGAAAGATGCGCGGCTTCTGTTGTTGGAATTTTTGCAGAAAAGCCCAAACTCAATTTGCCTTCTCGTCCGCCTGAACAAGCGAATCGAGAGCCGCGCGGGGCAAACGAGTGACAACGAAAATTTGATCTTTACTGACGGAAACTTCCGTATTTGAATAAATTAAACGCTCAATCGCTGACGCCGAATTTGCTTCGCGCTCATAAAGGCTTCGCAAACTGTCTGCAAATCCGGCAACGTTATGTCGATTTTCTTTTCCCCAAATTGTCGATGTTTTTAAAACAATTTCATCCTGGGTGATGCGAAAGTCAACTTCATTAACTGAAATTAAGATTAGCTGGTCTGTATATTCCGCTAAATTGAAATGAAATGAGTTGCGGACGACAGCTGTTATCTGAGCTTCGTCAAGTTTTTCAAGATTTCTGGAATCTACTAATAAACTAATCGGCGGCGGAGAATCTTCAACGTAATATCCGCGCGAAGCCGTTGACCGGAGCTCAAAATCAGTTTTTGACAAAAGCGATTTTAAAACAGCATCGTTTTCTACGCCTTTAAAAAACTGTTCAAAAGCCTCTGCTAAACTTCGTCCCGAAGAATCACCTTTTTTATTGATGAAATTTAACGATTGAAAATCCTTTTGCGGAACGAAAACTCGTTCCGCATTATTAATCGTTTTTGAAGTTTGCGCTAAAACCTGCGGGGGCGCGCCGACAATCAGCAAGCCAAAATAGACTGAGAGCGCGGCGACAAAAAGCGTTCGATTGTGCAGTTTGTTGGTCATTCTCAGTCTAATAAAGTCTAATAAAAGATTACTGTTTCGTCACCTCTTGCTGTCCTTTAACGGCGGCAGATAGCTGGTCTTGAATCAGTTTCTGCGCGTCCTGACGCGGCATTAAAGTTTTAAGAACGATCAGATTGCCGTCACTTTCAGCGCGGACGTTCTGCAAAATCTGACCTTCAATTTTATCTTTGCGCTGCATTTTGTTCAGCGCAATCAATGCATTGACGCCGCTTTGAATTCTATACGCAACTTCTGCGTTAGCCAACTCAAAACTAACATTTACCATTAAATTCTTTTCGTCGTTGCTCACGTCGAATTTGATTTTATGTTTCTGAGTCGGGCTGTCTTTCAGTGCCACGTCGCTCAAAGTTTTCAAAACGCCGCTCGCGTTTAAAACCGCAATCAATTCTTTCGTCAACTCAACCAATTGCTGATCGCCGTCTTTTCTTGTTACATTGGGCGCGACCAATTTGCCGCCTTTTTCAAGCTCGCCTTCGACCGTTACGGCGAAAGGCTGATTTAAATCAACTTTCTTTGCCTTTTGCAGCTGGTCAACTTTGACACCGAAATCAATCAAAGGTTTTTTGTTAATTTCTTCTTCGCTGAGCAAAGCCGTCGCGTTTTTGTCCGGCGTCGGTTTGGCTTCAGCATTGGCGTTTTGATTTGCGTCCGGCTTTTTCGGTTCGTCTGCCTCACCCGTTAAAGACTCCATCTTCGCGCCGGGAATCGGCGTAGGTGCGGGCGGCAAACCTCCACCGCGTCTACGATTTCTGCTGCGTGTAACCGGCGGGTTATTCACTATCGAAGGAATACCGGAAGCGGATGCTGCCGGAGTCGGAAATGGAGTTGGAAACGGAGTCGGTGCCGGCACAGCCGGATCGAAAATTGGCGGAGCCGTTGTCATATCGGTCATGCCGCCGTTGACAGCGAGAATAGTCGGATCCATCGGATTTTCGACGTATTCTCCGGTGTTAAAATAACCTTCCGGATAACGAAAACGATTCGGGTCCGCGAGATTGATCATCGTCACATCGCCGATTTCTTCAAGCGAATAATCTTTATTTGTGGTTTTCAAATCGCTATCGGAAAACAGCATTGCGACATAAAAAGCGTCACGCACCACCGGAACGTAAACCGCCGAAAGAAGTAAAATGAGATGTACGACGAGCGAGCCGCCCAAAAATTTTAAAATAATTGCCAGCCACTTGCTGTTATCTAATTCGTAATTGGCAAAAAGCTGTTGTTCGGTCATAAAAGGAATAAAAATATTAATGCTTGAATCGTCCCCTTTTAGACGCATACTCGCGCCCGCAAGTTGCGACCCAAATTTAACAGGTTAGCATTTTTAACGAACAGTTAATAGTTTTGACGGTTAATTTTCGCTATTCGTTAACGCTCCATCCGTGTAAAATAAAACAATGCCACGCCAAAGCCGCGACAAACGATTTTCGGAGCAAAAAGGCAAAACAAAAGATGTTTCGCGTTTTCGCAATCGTCGAACTGAACGCGTCAGCAAGCCGAAACTTGCAGCGAACAGTGTGCAAAATCATCAAGAGCCGCGCTCTCAAACCCTCTCAAACGCCCGCGCCGTCGAACGGCTTCTCTCTGGCATAGGCACGCCCGACCGAAAACCGTTTGTGCCTGACCCGTTTCAGCTCGAAGCTCTTGCGGCAATCGAAACCGAAGACGTTTTGGTTACCGCGCCGACGGGCAGCGGTAAAACCTGGATTGCGCGCGAAGAGATTCGCAGATTGCTTGAAGCGGGAAAAAGAACCTGGTACACCACTCCGCTCAAAGCACTCACGAATTCAAAATACGAAGAATTTACCCAGGAGTTCGGCGGCGAAAATGTCGGAATTTTAACGGGCGACCGCAAAGAAAATGCGGAAGCGCCCTTAATTGTTGGTACGACGGAAATCTATCGGAATCAACTGTTCGACGCGCTTCGGCGCGGCGAAACAGTCCGCACGGATTTGGTAATTTTAGACGAGGCGCATTATCTCGCCGACGAAGAACGCGGTCACGTTTGGGAGGAAGCTATTATCTTAAGCCCACCGCGCATACGCCTGCTGCTGCTCTCAGCGACAATCGGGAATGCCGAAGAATTTGCCGCGTGGATCGAAGAAGTGCGCGGTTCAAAAGTGCGGGTCGTTTCGCGCCCCGGCGCACGTCCCGTCGAGTTGCGCGCTGCTTTTCTGGCACCCGATTTACAGCTTTATCCGCTTTTCGACGAGCAGGGGAAATTTAATTCAGCGATTGAGAGACTTATGCAACCAGGCGAAAATCAATCTTACAATCAGCGACGCGACCGTTACAACCGCTAGCTGTTCATAAGCCGATTTTGGCTTTCATTGTTTGGGAAACTTCGGATTGAAAACAGTCCGTATCCTCAGGACACGGATTTTGATCAGTTTCGGGCATTTCCATTTGAATTGTCAGATGCGAAATGCCGAAATGTTCGGTGATTTCCCGCTGCAAACGGCGCAGAACAGTGTTTGCTGATGCCGTTTCGCGGTGAACAACATGCGCGCTTAATGCATCGCGACCGGAAGTAATTGTCCAAACGTGCAAATCGTGAACGGCTTGAACGCCTTCGGTTTTGAGCATCGTGTCTTCGAGCGCCGCGATATTAATGTGTGACGGCGTGCCTTCGAGCAAGACGTTGACCGATTCTCGAATAAGCCGCCACGAACCGAAAATGATAATCAATGCAATAAGTGCGCTCGACAGAGAATCAGCCGCGGTCCATCCGAAAAAGAGAATCATCAAGCCCGCCGAAATTGCCGCGACCGAGCCGAGCGCGTCGGAGACAACGTGCAGCCAAGCGCCACGTAAATTCAAGTTGTGTTCGTGCGAACCGTGCAAAAGATAAGCGCAAAGCAGATTTGTCGCTAAGCCGCCGACCGCGACGGCGATCATTTGGGCGCTTTTGATTTCGGCGGGCGCGAAAAATCGTTCGTAGGCTTCATAGAAAATCCAGAGCGAGATTAGAACCAGCGCGACGCCATTGACGAAGGCGGCTAGAATTTCCAGCCTGTAATAACCGTAGGTTTTTCGCGGGTTCGCCGGGCGCGCCGCGAACCAGAATGCGGTCAGCGTCAGCGTCAAAGCGGCAACGTCTGTCAACATATGACCCGCGTCCGCAAGCAGGGCGAGCGAATTTGTCAGGTAACCGCCAACCGCTTCGGCAATCATATAAATGCACGTTAAGATCAGCGCCAATTTTACGCGTCGCGTACTTCTTTCGGTGCGGTGCGAAGCGTGATTATGACTATGCGAATGATCGAGCATTTACTAAAAAATCAATCCCGTTTAACTGAATTGTCTTCGCCGAAGTTTAGATCGGAGTTGATGTTGGTCTCGTAATCGCCGATTTGCTCCTTGTGTTTTTGCGGAAAAACCAGCGACGCCAGAATTGAAAGAGCCAGCACGACGACCACGACTCCAAGGGAAACGTTGACCGGAATATGATCGTAATGTTTGACGGTTTCGGCAAGCTGCGGATTTCCGGCTTGATTTAAAACATACGCTGCGCCATCGCCTAAAAGCGGCAAGACCATTTTCACGCCGATAAACGTCAACACCGCCGCTAAGCCCAAGCGTAGGTAATGAAATTTATCAATCACGTTAGACAGCAAAAAGAAGAACGTTCGCAATCCCAGAATCGCAAAAACGTTTGATGTGTAAACGATAAAACGGTCGGTCGTAATCCCGAAAATTGCGGGAATCGAATCAACCGCGAAAACCAAATCCGTAATTTCGACGACAACTAAAACCAAAAACAGCAAAGTTCCGACGCGCTTGCCGTTTTCCATCGTAAAAAACTTTTCGCCATCGTAATGGTGAGTAATCGGAATAAAGCGTTGCACAAACCGAATCGCCGGATTTTTTTCCGGTTCGATTTCGGCTTCTTCTTCCTTAAACATCTTGATTCCGGTGTAAATCAAAAACGCGCCGAAAACGTAAATCACCCAGTGAAAACGCTCGATCAGTTCGGCTCCAATGAAAATCATTATGACGCGCATTATAAGAGCGCCCATTACGCCCCAGAACAAAACGCGGTGCTGAAAATCCTTTGGAACTTTGAAATAAGCGAAAACCAGCAGAAAGACGAATAAATTATCAACCGAGAGCGATAATTCGATGATGTAGCCGGTTAGAAATTCAAAGCCCTTTTGCGTGCCGAATTGATAGAAAATAAACGTATTGAAGGCGAGAGCCGACCCGACCCAAACAGCGCTCCACATAAGCGTTTCCTTATACGACGGAAAATGCGCTTTGCGGTTTACGACGAGCAAATCCAAAGCCAGCATTGACAAAACAAATGCGCTAAAACCGATCCAAACCCACATTGGGTAACTTATTTCATTCATCGTTAGTTAAAAATATCATCTCTAAAGTTCAGAGTTCAAAATTTAGATTAAATCAAAACCATTTGCGTCAGTCAGATGTTTTCCAGCAAACCTGCAATCGAAAACCCCTGCGCAAACGAAAAATGCGAACTCTATAGTTTAAACTCTAAATTATTCTGAAGAAAATCATTCTTTCTCATCTGAAACAATTTAGAGTTTAGAGTTTAAAGTGACGGTGGATTTTCACTTGCTGAAAATGTTTTGTTAAAGATAAATAACTTCTCGATCTTGCGCTTCTGATTTTGACTTTATCCGTTAATTCGCGTTGAAATGAATAAGCCTGCACATTTCCGGTACCGCTCGCGTCTCGAAAAAAGGTAATTATGTTTAAAGGCTTATTTTACAAAAGTGCAATTGTTCTAGTTCTGTTTGTCGCCGTTTTGACAGCTGGCTTTGCAATCGAAAAAGGCATTCGAGCTGCGAATGAACAAAGCAATTCTTTGGTTTCGGAGG
Organism: Acidobacteriota bacterium; assembly: GCA_030863175.1. Lineage (GTDB taxonomy): Bacteria > Acidobacteriota > Blastocatellia > Pyrinomonadales > Pyrinomonadaceae > JALZCH01. The sequence continues at coordinate 69,810 of JALZCH010000067.1, forward strand.
GAGTGTTTACATTTTCGAATCAGACGCCGATTGCTATTAACGATGGAACAGTTGCCAATCCGTATCCGTCGAGCATCAACGTTTCCGGCGTTCGCGGAAATATCGAGAAATTGACCGTTAAGCTGAACAGCTACGGTCACAGCTTTCCCGACGACGTTGATGTTTTGCTCGTCGCGCCGGACGGAGGAAGCGTCGTTTTAATGTCCGATGCGGGCGGCGGATTCAATGTAACGGGAACTACGCTGACTTTTGATGATTCTGCTGAATCGGGATTGCCGGATTCGGGGTTAATTGAGACAGGCTCCTTTAAACCAACAAATTTCGAATCGAACGACAATTTTCCGCTTCCCGCGCCGGCGCAAGCATCGGGCAGCGCTTTGTCGCATTTTAACGGCTCGAGTCCGAACGGAACGTGGAGTTTATATGTAGTTGACGATTCGGGACAAGACGCGGGCGTTATCGCAGGCGGTTGGAGTCTGACGATTAGCAACGGCATCACGGGACAAAATACAACTCCCGCCAACATACCGGATTCCGGCGCGGCGTCCGTTTACCCGTCGAGCATCAATGTCGCCGGACAAGCCGGAACCGTGACTGGCGTCAGAGTTTTGGTAAATAATTTAACTCACACGGCGCCCGACGACTTGGATTTGCTGCTCGTTGCTCCAGGCGGTCGGCGCGTCATTCTGATGTCTGATGTCGGCGGAAACAGCGCGGTTAACAACGTTTCATTAATTTTCGACGATGCGGCGGCGAGCTTTTTGTCCGACGACGGACAGATCATTTCAGGCTCGTTTAAGCCGACGAACATCGGCGACGGAGATTTTTTCCCGCTTCCCGCGCCTTCCGGCAATCCTAACGGCGCAAATTTATCGGCTTTCAACGGAATCAATCCGAACGGAATCTGGAGCTTGTACGTTGTTGATGATTCGGCTGGAAACGCTGGTGTTTTAGCGGGCGGTTGGAGCCTGGCAATTACCACTTCGACAAATGCCTGCCAGTTAACAATCTTACCCACGATTCAAAGTTTTCAGCACATCGGCGGCACAGGAAGTTTTACAATTTCGACGCCAGCTGGATGCGATTGGACGGCACGCTCGCAAGCCGCAGATGTCGTCACGGTCGCGCCGGAAACGAGCGCCGGAACAGGAAGCGGAACTGTTAATTTTACGGTTTTGCCGAATACTGCAGACCCGCGCACCGGCTCGATTATCATCTCGAACAACAATTTCTCACAGACATTTACGGTTCAACAGCTTTCGGGTTGTCCATTCACGCTTGGACAGGAAACGCAGGCTTTTACTGCTTCCGGCGGATTGGGAAGCGTTAATGTAAACGCAGCCGGGATTTGTTTTTGGACTGTTTCGAGCAACGCCGAATGGCTTCGTGTAACTTCGCATCCGAACGGCGTTTTTGGTTCAAGCATTGTCACCTTTGAAGTTGCGCCCAACGGAACAACAGCCGCCAGAACCGGAGTTATCACCATCGGAGCAAGAACTTTGACAGTCACGCAATCCGACGGAACGGGTTGTCCTTTTGCTTTGAACGCTGATTCGCAATACGCGCCGGTCGGTGGCGCGACCAATAGCATTTCCGTTTCGGCGGGCGCTTCGTGCGCGTGGACGGCGACGAGCAACGTTAATTGGATTACAATAAATTCCGCAAGCGGCAGCGGAAACGGTAACGTCTCTTACACTGTCGCGCCGAATAACACAAACGCTTCGCGCACCGGCACGATTACCGTCGGCAGCTTCGCCGTTACAATTCTCCAAGCGCGAAGCGCGCGCAACACTCCATTTGATTTTGACGGCGACGGAAAAACCGATTTTTCAGTTTTTCGTCCGTCGAACGGCGCTTGGTACATTCTTCGGAGTTCGGATGGCGGCGTCAGCGGAACTCAATTCGGCACCGGCACAGATCGACTCGTCGCAGCTGATTACGATGGCGACCGCAAAACCGACATCGCCGTTTTCAGACAAGGTTTGTGGTTCGTTTTAAACAGCTCGACCAATTCGATGCGTGCGATGAGCTGGGGAACGCCGGGCGATGTCGCCGCGCCGGGCGATTATGATGGCGACGGGCTAGCTGATTTTGCAGTTTTCCGCCCTTCGCAAGCGACCTGGTACGTGCTGCAAAGTTCTACGAACAGCATACTCGCGCAGCAGTTCGGTGCACCTTCCGACGCGCCCGTTGCGGCAGATTACGACGGAGATGGGAAAACCGATTTTGCTTTGTACCGCACCGGACCGCAACCGGCTGAAATGAATATTTATTACGTTCGTTACAGCAGCAATAATCGCTCTCAGATTTTGCAATTCGGAATCAGCGAAGACTTGCCGGTGGCAGGCGATTATGACGGCGACGGGCGCGCCAATTTTGCGGTTTTCCGCCCTTCCGCCGGAGCCTGGTATCGGTCGCAAGACCCGGCAACGGCTTTTGGGCAACAGCTTTGGGGCGCAGCCGACGATGCACCGGTTCCCGGCGATTATGACGGAGACGGGAAAACCGATGTTGCGGTTTTTCGGGAAGGTGTCTGGTACATACTTAATACATCAAACAATTCGCCGCGAGGTGTGCAATGGGGCACAAATAGGGATTTGCCGGTTCCTTCGATTTACAAACCAAATCCGCCGCAAACATTACAAAATTATAAAAAATAAGGTTGCATTTGGAAGTTGTTAAAAAGTTGTTTTTAAATGCGAGAGGCTAAAGATTGAACGTAAATCAACGCTCAATCAGAACCGCGTCCATAAAGACTTCGCCGCGCGAGAGGACGAAGAATCTGCCATCCGGCGAGATGTCGAAATATTCAATGCGACCATTGTTGAAATTTGTGATTTGCCGTCGTTCACCGGTTTTAGGATTTGTCTGCCAGAGATTTGTGCCGTTGAAATTGAACTGCATTGAAATGAGCGCTTGCGAATCCGGCGTCCAGCGCGTGCGGAAACGATAAAACGGAGGAGCTAAAGTTTTTTCCTCACCGTCGGCGAGCGACAAAATCCTGACCGACCATGGCTGTTTTGCCCGCTCGTCGTGCGAGCCGAAGGCTAAAAATTTTCCGTCCGGCGAAACTGCCGGCTCGTGAGCTCCTTTATCCGGCGGCAAGACCTCAACTGGCTCGCCGCCTTCAACCGAGATTTTATAAATCGAGGCGCTGTGACGGAAAACAGAGTAGTAAATCCATTTTCCATCTGGCGAAAAACGCGGACTGTGTTCTGCGATTCGTTCGTCATCTGGAGTCGGCGTCAATTGTCTCGCCCCGGAGCCGTCGCGGTTCATTAGCCACAAACGCCCTGCCCCGTTTTGTTCGGAAATAAAGGCGATAAAACGATTGTCGGGCGAAACTGCCGGCGTGATGTTCCGTCCGGGTTTTTTGGTCAGTTGCCGCGTCTCGCTGGTGTCTGGATTAAGCGAGAAAATGTCATATTCGCTTTTGTTCCGCGCCGTGAAAATAATCTCTCCGGCGGGCGCAAACGTTAAACCGGCTCGACCGTCAACGCGATTTTCGCCGAAAGTCAACTGCCGCGCCGCTTCGGTTTTTTTATCGAACAGCCACAAGTGCAAATTTTCCGTTTCCCTAAGCGCGACTAATTTACTTGCGTCTTTCGTTAGATTAAATCCTACGTAATCGTCGAAATCGTTAGTCAAACGTTCAACCGTGCCGCCTGGAAACAAGATGCGCCAGAGCTGCATTTTTTCTCCGGATTTTTCCTGCGCCGCAACTATTAATTCGTCTTTGCCCGCCCATTCGACCGCATCAATGGCGCGCCAATCAATCTCGGTTTTTACCATCCGCTCACTTGCGTCGTCGAGGCTTATTTCAACCAAACGATGCACTTCATCGCCAAATTTGCCTGTTACCGCCGTCAGATGCCTGCCGTCGGGCGACCAACCCGGCGCAGGTCCCCACAGCGCGTAATAATCAGGGGCTGTGCGCGTCGCTACAATTTGCTCGCCGCTTCCCTCGGTCGCAGCAACGACGATGTAGCCCTTTTTCGCCTTTGGATCAGTGCGCGGAAAAGCAACCCTCGTTCCGTCAGGCGAAACGGAAAACCCGCTCCAGGGATTGAAGGCGATAGGGCGTGGCTCGCCGCCCAAAACCGGAATTTGATAGATTGTGCCTTGCGCGCCGCGCGGCGCTTGAGCGTAGTAAATAAAATTTCCGTCCGGCGAAAAACGTGGACAGGTGATGCTGCCATCAAAAGGTGGAACGACGACGATTTCGCTTTCGGTCTGAATATTTCTGAGGCGAAGCGAACTTTTATTGCCTTCGAGCGCAATGTAAGCAAGCAGGTTTCCGTCGGGTGAAATCGCCGTACCGAAAAGATTGCCGCTTTCGGTCAGGAGTTTGAACTTTACTTCTCTCCAATCCGAAGCCGACGAGTTTTGCCGAAAGCCGTAGCGCATTGCGAACCCGAGCGAAACCGCAACAAGCAAAGCGGCAAAGCTAAACGCGAAAATCCGCCGCATTCCATTTTTCGACGGCGCAGATTTTTCGGCATCAACTTTTTCAGCTATTAGTTCGGGCGGAGTTTCGTGGATTTTTAACGAGAGGCTGTATGCTTCTCCGTTCGCCTGTGTTTCGCTTTCAAAATCGGGGATGTCGCGGACGAAAACTTCTGCCGTAAAACGATAACCTTTGCGCGGCACGGTTTCGATGAATTTCCCCTCGTCTTTCTTCTCGCCAAGTACACGCCTGAGAGTAAAAATGTACTGCGTCAGATTGTTTTCTTCGACAAATCGTTCTCCCCAGACTTCTTCTATCAGAGTTTCTTTTGAGACAAGCTGACCGTGACGAGAGACAAGAGCCAATAGCGTATCGAAAACTTTTGGAGGAAGTTGAACCGGTTGACCGTTTCGATAAAGAAGGCGCTCCTTTGGGTTGAGTCGAAAATCGGCAAATTCATAAAACCGCATATTTGCCCCGTATTTATTAGACTTAAGAAAAAATTAAGAAAAAATTGAGATGAACTTAATTACTCGGCGGCTCAAAAGGCGGTAAATTTTCTCTTGTCTAAAAGCAAAACAACCGCTTGCAATAGTTTGCCGCCGAAGCTTGTTCTAAAACCATCCGCATTATAAACGAATTTATAATCGGCACAAAGCTGAATTCGGGACAAACGGCTAAGCAAAACCAAAATCCATCTTGGCTTCAGTCCATGCGCTCTCCGCACTTCGCACAGAAACCATGCACAAATTCCGATAACACTCGCAAGCTGAAGTTTGCAAAAAGGAGAACAAATAAAAAATGAAAAACGCTCTTTCCCAAATCGCTTTCACCTTAATGTTATGTTTAGGCTTATTTGTTATTGCAGCACAGGCGCAAACAACAACTTTTACTTATCAAGGTAAACTAAACGATGGAAGTTCAACAGCGAATGGGACATATGATTTTCAATTCTCTTTGTATGATGCCGCGACGGGCGGAACTCAGCAAAGTGTAATTCAAACTATTACAGGCGTTCAGGTCACAAACGGCTCTTTCGTTGTCCAACTGGATTTCACCTCCGCTCCTTTTGCAACAGGCGCAGATCGTTATCTGGAAATCCGAGTCAAACGTCCTTCGGATACAAGTTACACTTCTTTAACACCGCGTCAGCGAATCACTTCAACTCCTTATGCGATTCGTTCTCTTTTAGCTGAAACCGCAGACAATGCGACAAACGCCACAAATGCCACGAATGCCACAGATGCTGATAATCTTGGAGGACAACCCGCTTTGAGTTATGTGCAAACAAGCAGCACTGATTTTATTCGTAATCAGACGACGCAACAGACAAGCACAAACTTCAACATCAACGGAACTGGCAAGGCAAACATCTTCGAAGCAGCGACACAATTCAATATTGGCGGACAAAGAGTGTTAAGCGTTGCAGGAACTACTAACCTTTTTGTCGGAATAGGCGCGGGCATAAGCAACACAACTGGCAACAGTAACTCGTTTGTTGGGGCAAATGCAGGTATAACCAATACGGCGGGCAGCGGCAACTCATTTTTTGGTAACGCCGCAGGTAACAGCAACACGACTGGAGTCAGCAACTCGTTTGTCGGCGCGGGTGTAGGACAAAGCAACACGACAGGCAGTTATAACTCGTTTTTTGGCACACAAGCTGGCTTCAGTAACACAACAGCTAACAATAATTCGTTTTTTGGCTATTCCGCTGGTCTCTTAAACTCAACTGGTAACGATAACTCGTTTTTTGGGCAAACTGCAGGCAGAGACAACAGCACAGGTAACTTCAATTCATTTTTTGGTAAAAGTGCTGGACAGAGCAACACAACAGGCAGCAATAACTCGTTTTTTGGTGAAGCTACTGGTAATAACAACACGGCTGGACATAGCAACTCGTTTTTTGGCAAAGCGGCGGGCAAAAACAACACAATAGGTTTTGAGAACTCGTTTTTTGGCGCACAAGCAGGAACAGACAACACAATGGGTGATAGTAACTCGTTTTTCGGCAGATCTGCTGGGGCGAAGAACACAATAGGCTCTTTCAATTCATTTTTTGGCAATTACGCGGGATACAACAATACGACGGGTATCCATAATTCATTTTTTGGCAATTACGCAGGTCTTTTGAACACAGGGGACTTTAATTCTTTTTTTGGCAGAAGTGCAGGCGAACAAAATACATTAGGCGTCAGAAACTCGTTTTTTGGCTTTCAAGCAGGCTATAGTAACGAGACGGGCGTTGGCAATTCGTTTTTTGGCTATTTTGCTGGCATCATCAATAAAGCCGGCGGTAACTCATTTTTTGGCATTAGAGCGGGACAATCCAATAGTGAGGGCAGCAACAATTCGTTTTTTGGCTCCGGCGCCGGTGAATACAATCAAACCGGCAGTAACAATACCATAATTGGTGCTTTAGCCAATGTCACCGCAAGCACAAGCAATCTCACCTTCGCGACGGCAATCGGCTCAAATGCAGTTGTTTCAACCAGCAACACAATTGTTTTAGGCAGAGAAGGAGGGCAAGATACAGTCCGCGTTCCCGGAAATCTGTTTGTCGGTTTTTCTCCTTTAGCTAGTAGCCCAACCGTCGGTTACCAGAATTCTGCCTTTATCAAAAATGACGGCGGCGATGCAAACAACTTTTTCCGGTTGGATGGTTCTGCCAATAATCTTTACATCATCGGAAGTTCCAGTGCAGGCGCATCTACCGGAGCAGGAATTATCTTTCGCACGGCAACTCCCGGAGGAGGCGAAGTAGATCGCTTCGGCATTTATCCTAACGGTACGGTTGCTATAAATGTTCTCGGAATAGCAGGCGTAACACAGTTGTGCCGCAATGCTTCGCTTATCATCTCGGATTGTTCATCATCTCTGCGCTACAAAACAAACATCGCTCCGTTCAATTTTGGAGTGTCACTGATCAAACAATTGCGTCCGATTTCTTACAGCTGGAAAGAAGGAGGAATGAAAGATGTTGGTTTTGGTGCCGAAGATGTAGCGAGAATCAATCCATTGTTTGTCACATACAACAAAGAGGGACAAGTTGAAGGAGTTAAATACGATCGCTTAAGCGTGACTTTTGTTAATGCTTTCAAAGAACAGCAACAGCAAATTGAAGCTCAACAAACCAAAATCGAAGAGCAAAACAAGCAAATCACTCAACAACAACAACAGATCAAACAACAGGAAGAACGCGACAAACAGCAGCAACAGCAAATTGATGCACTTATAAAATTAATCTGCCAACAGAATCCGCAAGCTGAAGTTTGCAAAAAGGAGAATCAATAAAAATGAAAAATGCTCTTTCCCAACTCGCTTTCACCTCAATCTTGTGTTTAGGCTTATTTGCCATTTCAATACAGGCGCAAACCACCGAATTCACTTATCAAGGCAGATTGACCGACAGCTCGATGTCCGCCAACGGAAATTATGATTTTGAGTTTCGGTTGTGCGCTTCATCGGCGGACTGCATTTCGCCGATTGCTGTGCAGCAACGGCTTGGAATATTTGTCTCAAATGGAATTTTCACCGTTCGGCTTGATTTTGGTACAAATGGATTTCCGGGTGCTAACCGTTTTCTGGAAATCGCCATCAGACCGGCGGGCAGTACGGGTGGCTTTCAGCAACTTCTCCCGCGTCAGCCAATCAACTCAACGCCTTACGCGATTCGCAGCCTGAGCGCCGCGAGCGCTGATAATTCAACCAATGCGACAAATGCAACCAGTGCAACCACTGCGAGCAACGCCAATAATCTGGGCGGGCAGCCCGCGTCAGCGTATGTGCAAACGGGCACCAATGCCTTCATCCGCAACCAGACGGCGCAACAAGGGGGCGCGAACTTTAATATTGACGGAATTGGCAAGGCGAACATCTTTGATGTGACGACGCAATACAACATTTCAGGCAATCGTGTTTTGAGCATTGCCGGAACTGCGAATTTGTTTGCGGGCGTTGGCACTGGGGCTGCAAATACAACCGGCACTTATAACTTGTTTATTGGCACCGGCTCAGGGCAAATCAATCAGACAGGCTCCTTCAATTCGTTTCTTGGGGCAACTGCGGGAAGAAATAATACGACGGGCGGTAACAACTCCTTTATCGGAAAGGCGGCTGGGTACAGTAATTCGACGGGCGGCAGCAATTCATTTTTCGGGGCGGGCGCAGGCGAAAGCAATGTCGGCGGTAGCGAGAACTCGTTTTTTGGCAAGGATGCGGGACTGAACAATATTGAGGGCAATAACAACTCGTTTTTCGGAGTTAATGCAGGCAGCGCTTCAACCGGCAACAATAACACTTTCATCGGAGCTTTAGCCGATAACACAAATTCAAACAATCAAGGCAGTACTAACACTGCCATTGGGTATAATGCGAAAATAGATCTATATCCTTTTGGCTTCCCCTCACCAATCACGAGCCACAATGCCACGGCTATTGGCGCAAACGCAATTGTTATGAGTCCCAACGCGTTAGTTTTGGGAAGTATTGCCGGTCTCAATGGCGCAGGCACAAGCACAAATGTTGGAATTGGAACAGCCGTGCCTGGCGCGAGATTACACGTTGCCGGCAATGCTCAAATTAGCAGCACTCTAAATGTAGGCGGTATTCTCACTGTTGGAAGTCTTGGAAGCGCAGGTTCAACGCAGCTATGCCATAACGCGAGCAATCAAATTTCAACTTGCTCATCCTCATTGCGCTATAAGACAAACATTACGCCTTTTAACTACGGATTAAATCTCGTTAATCGTCTGCAACCAATTACTTTCAAATGGAAAGAAGGCGGAATGCTTGATTTAGGGCTTGGAGCAGAAGATGTCGAGAAAATTGAGCCTCTGCTGGTCACTTACAACAAAAACGGTCAAATAGAAGGCGTCAAATATGACCGCATCGGAATTGTTCTTCTGAACGCCGTCAAAGAGCAGCAAGTGCAGATTGAAGAACAGAAGTCTCAGCTGCTCAAACAGCAGGAAAGAGACAAAGCTCAACAAGAACAGATCCAACATCAACAACGGCAAATCGAACAACAGCAAATTGTAATTGACGGATTGAAAAAACTGCTCTGCCAACAGAATCCGCAAGCCGAAGTTTGCAAAAAGGAGAATAAATAAAATGAAAAACGCTCTTTCCCAAATCGCTTTTACCTTAATTTTATGTTCATGTTTATTTGCTGTTGTAGCACAAGCACAAACAACTGCTTTTACTTATCAAGGTAAATTGACCGATACAAGTGCCGCGGCAAGCGGCACATATCATATGCAGTTTCGTCTTTACGGAGCGCCTACGGGCAACTTGTTGCAATTTGGTCCTACAATTGAAAACACGAATGTTTCTGTTAACAACGGAATTTTCACTGTTGTGCTGGATTTCGGTTCCGGCATTTCATTTTCCGGCTTGTATATGCAAATCAGCATCAAACGTCCGGCAGATACCAGTTATACGACTTTAACTCCGAGACAGCGATTGACAAGCGCACTTGGGGCGGTGCGCTCTTTGGATGCTAACGCGGCAGATTCGCTTTCGGCTTTATGCGATTTGTGCGTTACGGATTCGCAAGTTAGTTCCGTTTCGGGCAGCAAAGTCGTAGGTGCCGTCAATGATGCCCTCAATGCTGTAAATGCGAATAATGCTACAACAGCCGGTAACGTAACCGGTGTAGTCGGAATTGCTAATGGTGGCACAGGTAGTTCTATAAAGAATTTTGTGGATCTTTCAACTGATCAAGCAAATATCGGCGGAATCAAAACGTTTACAGGAGCGCAAATCAATTTTAGCCTTGCGAATGGATTTGTAGCGAGGGGCGGCAACGGCTCTGTTCCGGCATCAGGTAATGGCTCAAGAATGATGTGGCACGCTGGTAAGGCAGCATTTAGGGCTGGATGGGTGATTGAAGATGAGTGGGATGAAACAAACATTGGTTTGCACTCAGTAGCTACCGGGCAAGAAACAATTGCAAGCGGCAAGAATTCAGTTGCAATGGGTTATTTAACTAAAGCGACTGGTGAACAGTCGTTTGCAATGGGTTTCAATACGTTAGCAAGCGGTAGCTTTTCAACAGCAATTGGTAGAGCAGTTTACGCCACTGCTTCGGACTCAATTGCCCTAGGCTTGAGCGCTTCGACTAACGGTAAACAGGGGAGTTTTGTTTTTGGTGATGCCTCTCTCAGTAATGGTACAATCAATGCGACAGCACCCAATCAGTTTGTAGTACGGGCGCAAAGAATATGGCTTGGCACAAATAGTTCCGTGACTGCAACACAAGGTTATTTTTTGGAAACTTCAACCGGAGCAGGTCTTACAACAGGGGGAGCGTGGTTTAATTCATCAAGCCGGGAACTTAAAACAAACTTCGCTCCCGTCAACTCGCGCGATGTTTTACGGAAAGTTCTTCAGCTTCCGATTCAAACCTGGAATTACAAATCCGAAAACCCCAGCACTCGTCACATCGGAGCAATGTCACAGGATTTTCATCAATTCTTTAAATTCGGAGACAGCGAAGAATCAATCGCCACGGTTGATGCAGACGGAGTTGCGCTAGCGGCAATCCAAGGCTTGAATGAAGAATTAAAAGACGAGCTAAAAGATCGCGATGCGAAAATCAAGCGGCTCGAAGAACAAGTCAAACAGCAGCAGGTTTTAGTTGATGCAATGCGAAAAATGCTCTGTCAGCAGAGTTCTGAAGCGGAAATTTGCAAGGAGGATAAATGAAGAATTTTAATTGAGTTTTTCTGCAAAACGAACGAAAATAGAGGATTGATTCAACTCCAAATTTTTTATAACCTGCAATTTTGCTTCTGGCAAATTGCAGGTTATTTTTCTATTAGTTACAATCAATCAATACCGAAGGTCACAACGCTTGCTTCCTTTGCAGCGTCTAAAGACCGAAACCGGCACATATCTTAATTTTTCGAGTAGCAATCAAATGTTAAAGCACCTTTCTCGTTTGGAAAAAACGCGCAATTTCGTATTGCTGGCATTCGTCGTCTTGATGGCGGTCAGCTTAATTTTCTTTTACGCACCGCGTTCGGAATCTCAACAATTCCTCACGCGCAGCCAGGAGTCGCTCGCCACAGTGGGCAATGAAACGGTCACCGTCGGCGAAGTCGCATTGGCGCAGGAAAACCTCAAACGCCGTTACGCGCAGTTCGGTTCAACAAGTTATACGCCGCCGCTCAAATCCGTCGTTGACGGCGAAATCAGCTCTCGTCTGATTCGGCAAGAAGCAGCTCGTTTGGGCTTAACGCCGACCGACGACGAAGTGCGCCTTGAGATTCAACGCCAGTTCAAAGCTGCCGATATGAACCTCAACGATATTGAAACCTACAAACGCGGCGTGACCGAAAATTACGGCAGCGTCGCCGCTTTTGAGCAGCAGGTGCGAGACCAGATCGCCGGTGAAAAGCTTAACGCCTTTTTAACTTCCGGCGTGTCGGTTTCCGAAGAAGAAATTTTGGATCAATTCCGACGCTCGAACACTTCGTTTGATTTGGTTTATGTTCCCGTCACGGCGGCGGGCGTTGCCGAAAAAATCAATCCGAACGATGAGCAATTACAGCAATATTTCGAGGCGAACAAATCGCGCTATTATATTTCCACGCCACAGAAAAAGATTCGCTATCTTTTTATCAACCAATCCAAGGTTGGCGAAAAATTAGATATCCCCGAAGCCGATTTGCGCGCTGAATATGATCAGCTTCCCCCAGATAAAAAACAAAAAGGCGTCGAAGTTCAGCAAATAGTTTTAAAAATTTTGAGTCCCGACAAAGAGTCCGAAGTTTTGACAAGAGCCACCGAAATCGTGACGGAAGCCCGCAAAAACGGTACTGCCGTCAGCGAACAGGATTTTGCCACACTTGCTCGCAATCGCTCGGAAGACCCGGCGACTGCTCCAAACGGCGGCAAAGTCAACGGCATTGTCCGCGAAAACAAAGCGAAGCCTGATGATCCGTATCAACAAGTTTTGAATTTCACGCCCGGACAAATCACCGATCCGATTAAACAGGGCAACGCGTATTACATCGTCCGCCGCGGCGAAGCCGTGCCGAAATCATTTGAAGATGCGAAGGAGGAAATTCTCGTTAGCCTTCGCAACCGCCGCGCTTATCGCACCGCCGCCGATTTGGCGCAGGAAGCCGCCGATAAGCTCAAAGAGACGAAAGACGTGCAAAAGGTCGCCGAAGAATTGGCGGCTCGCGCCAATATGAAACCCGACGAAATGGTGCGCGAAACCGGTCTGGTCAAACCAGGCGATGACGTGCCGAACATCGGAGTTTCGCCACAGTTTGAAGAAGGCATCGCGCCGCTTGAATCGGTCGGACAAGTCGGCGAGCGCACGCAAATTAAAGACGGTTTCGCTATCCCGATGCTGGTCGAAAAAAGAGACCCGCGCGACGCAGATTTTGCCGAAGTTCGAGATAGAGTTCTCGCCGATTTCAAGCTGGAAAACGGAAAAACGCAAATTGCATCTGTCGCCAACAACATCGCTCAAAACGCGAACTCGCCGGAAGCTTTGAAAGCCAACGCTGAAAAAGCCGGTATCAAATCCTTTGAAGCTAAAGATTTCAAGCTCGGCTCGCCGCTCGGTGAAGGCACTAACGCCGCGACTTCAAATCAAATTGACGAACAGGTTTACAGCCTGAAACCCGGCGAAGTTACGAAAGTGCCGCTTCTTCTCGGAGATAATTATTATCTCATCGGTGTAACCAAACGAACCGATCCGAATATGGATGAGTTCGCAAAACAACGCGAAGATTTGATGAAGAGCGCCATTGAACAAAAGAAAATGCAGGTTTTCAGCGATTATCTGGCTGATTTGCGCCGCCGTTACGAAGAACAGGGACGCATCAAAATCTACAAAGAAGCGATGGCGAAAATAGAAGAAGCCAACGCCGCCGACCCGGCAACCCAAAGCTAAAATATTTAAGCACCAGAAACAAAGAGGCACAGAGATTT
>JALZCH010000069.1 GCA_030863175.1 Acidobacteriota bacterium
AGCGCGAACTGATGAAATGCTTGAAGAAGCATTAAATTGGGCATTGAAACAAATAACGAAACAAGACTGCCGTAATTGGTTTCGCCATTGCGGTTATCAGGTCGCACTCATTTGAGAAGCGCTATAGAAAAAAGGAAAAACTACTTATCGGATTTTTTGTCTGCTTTTGTGTTGTCTTCCTTGACGTTTTCGACTTTGATGTTGCGCGTTTCGAGCTCGGCAAGAATTTGCCGGTAATTGTCGCCTTCGAGTTTTAGAATGGCATAATCTTTTTCGGTTCTGACGGTCAGCCAATGTGCTTTGGATTTCATAAAGAAAATCGGAAGCGCGAAAACTCCGATAAAAATCGCCGACACGGCGCCAGTTTTCCACATCGGTTTTTTCGAGAACGAATAATCAGCCGCTTTGATGTCTTTATAATTAAACTCTTTGGCATTCATCGCATTCTTTTTCGAAACTATGCGAAGCGAGTTTTCCGAAAACGTTAGCGTGGAATTTTCCTCTTTCGTATCATCGCCTTTTGTGACGAGCATTTCGACTTGGAATGTTGAAGCGGTTGAGCGGGCGAAAGCAAACGGCGTCGAGACGGAAATCAACGCCGCAACTAAAAATAAAGATAAGATTTTCATTGTTTTCTCCTCAGGATGAGTAATAAAAGGCTTGGAAATAATAAACTATTTCGGTTCGTTTGCCAAAACCTCGTCCAATCTTTTTATCAATTTGTCAGCGACGTTTCCGGCGAGCGATCCGCCCAAGCTTGTAACTCCCGATGCGGCGATAATTCTGCCCGTTTTTGTATCAACAACGCGAAAATTGTAATGAGTCAAAAATTCGCGTCCGATCTGCACAATCAGGTCAGCGTCGAAACCGCTTTGCACAATCGTCAAATTGAAACGCTCCCAGCGAGCGCGTCGCTCTCGCTTCATCAAAGAGCTTTCGACATCTTTTAACGCCGGATAAAGCGAGCTTTTTGAGAAAGCAATTGTTTTTGCTTCCCTCAAAAGCTGTGCCGCCGTTTTATCCGGGTCTTTTTTAGTGGGCGGATTCGGGTTCGGTTCGACAAGAGTTCCGGCGTTTTGTTTGCCGGTTTTGCGGCTTACTTCAAACATCGCGGAAATTACCTCATCGTCAACGCCCTCTTTTTTTAAATTCACAAGCTCATCGGTCGAAAGATCGAATTTTGCGGTGGAAACCGAAATTTTTTCGAGGATAATTTGCTTGTTCAAACCTGCTTGCGACATCTTGATAATTTCGGCATTGGTCAGCGTTTCGGTCTGCGCTAATGCCGATGAAAATGCTCCGAAAACGAAAGCGGCGAAAAATACGAATTTGATTAGTTTTGAGATTTTCATGGATTTTTAAATTTCTAAAGAAAGAGAATTTTACGCGGAGGTTAAGAATTTATTTCGTGCTCCTGTGACACTTTTTTCAACTGTTACAATGCCAATTCAATTTACTTGAAGATTTTATTAAAAGTATTTCGGATTTCGGACGCGTACAAAACAAGCGATTCGAGCAGTTTTTTTTCGGAAAATTGAACGCGTCCGGCGACTTGGCTTAAAAGCGGGTGCGAAGACGAAGGAATTCTGGCAGCGCGTCCTGATGCGAGCCGCAAAGCGTGGTCAATGCGATGCAAAAAATCGTAACCTTCCGCCAAAGCCGTAAAATTTTCTTCATCGAGCGAGCCTGCCGCGCGCAATTTTTCGAGCGTAGCGAGAGTTGAGCGGTTTTCTTTCTCATCCGGCACATTGTCGCGCAATTGCAGAAATCTAACGGCGAAATAAATATCGAGAAGCCCGCCCGCGCCGTGTTTGATGTCAATTTCGCCGCGTCTTAAATTTTTCGTCTTTTCGCGTTCGAGCAGTTCGCGCACTCTTTTTGTTTCGGCTTTTAGCTCGGCTTTTTCAATTGCGCGGGCACATTCGTGGATGATTTTTCTGGCGTTTTCTTCTATTCTTCGAGCGTATTCCAAATTTGCGCCCGCAGCAGCGCGCAATTTAACGTAAGCCAGCCATTCCCAAATTGCAGCGCGCCCCCGGACATAATCCAAAAAAGCCTCGCCGCCCGAACAAAGCGCGCCGTTTTTCCCGTCCGGGCGGAGCCGCAAATCTACGCGATACAAAAAGCCTTCGCGCGTCAGGCTGGACAGCGCGTTGACAAAAATCTCAGCCGCGTTCCCGTAAAATTCGACGTTTGTCAGATTTTTAACCGGCGATTCTTTTAAATCATCGTAAATCAAAATCAAATCCAAATCCGAACCGAAATCCATTCCGGCTGAGCCGAGCTTTCCCAAACCCAAAACAACCAAATCCATTTCTAATTGCTGAATGCCGGATATTGAATGAAATCTTCTATTTGTTTCCTTTTGCGCAATCAGCAATGCTGCATTCAAAGCGGCTTCGGCTAGTTCGGTTTGCAGGTGTTTTGATTCGGAAAGCGACAATTTTCCCGCCGCGTCGAATCGGCGAATGTCTTCGTAGAATTTTCGCCATTCAATTCGCAAAGCCGCCAATTCGTCATGAAAGTTTGCTGCTTCGGCAACAACTCCTTGTAAAATCTCAGAGTAATTTTTCGGCTGAAACTCAGCGATTTCGTTTTTTTCAGTTTCGTCATCAACAGTTTTATCGACTTGCGCATCAATCGGAGTTTGCAGATTTTCGTTTTCACTTCGCTCTTGAACTTCGCCAACTGACCGCGCTCGAAACACATTTTCAAAAATCTGATTAACAGCCGCCGTGTGATTTGACAAAAATTCATCAAAAATCGCTGTTTCGGAAAAATTCATTCGGCGAGCGGTAAGATTGCGCTTTTCGCGATCTTTGGGAACAGCATGAGTTTGCAGTCCGTGTTCCATTTGCAAGCGATGTTCGAGCCGCCGCAGAAAGACGTACGAATCGGACAAAGCCGCTAATTCGCTTTCTTCTAAAAAACGCCGGTCGGTCAAACGCCGCAAAGCGATCAAAGTGTGCGGCGCGCGAAGCCAAGCGTCGTGCCCGCCATGAGCAAGCTGCAAAGCCTGCGAGATGAATTCGATTTCGCGGATTCCGCCCGCGCCGAGTTTGACGTTAAAACCGTTTTCCTTGTTTTGTTCCTGATTGATTTTCTGCTTTGAAAGCCGAACGGCTGTTAAGGCGTCTTCGACCGAAATATCCTTTCGATAAACAAAGCTTTCAACCTCCGCCCAGAAGCGCCGAAACACCGGCGCATCGCCCGCCGCCGAACGAGAACGCAGCAAAACCTGACGTTCCCAATCGCGCGCCGTTCGCTTGTAATAATCAACGGCTTCTTTGAGAGAAATTGCGAGCGCGCCGACTCGCCCGTGCGGACGAAGCCGCAAATCAACCCGATAAGCAGCGCCTTCGTTCGATTGAGCTCCGATAATTTGGGTTAATTTTTCAGCCAATTTGATGAAATACTCTCGATTTGAAACCGCACCTCGCGTTCCGGTTCCGCTTGTCGTGCCATCGTTTGAATAAAGAAACAGCAGATCAATATCAGAAGCGTAATTCAGTTCGCGCGAGCCTAGTTTTCCGAGCGCGACCACGCAAAATTCGGCGCGCCGGGCTTTTCCCTTTTCGTCCGATTCGAGCGGAACGCCAAATCGGTTGTCCAATTCCTGACGAGCAAAGCGCAGCGCGTGTTCAAGGCAGGCATCGGCGAGAATTGAAAGCTCCTCGGTCGTTTCGGCTATGGTCGAAAGATTTCTAATATCGTTGAGATAAATCCGCAAAAGTTCGCGGCGTCGAAAACGCGCGAGCAAAGTGTGCGTATCGAGCGAGGAATTGGTCAAGGCAAAACGCGCCAGCGATTCGAGCAAATCTTCGGTCGCGCGGTGCTGTTTTTCGCGCCGATTCCGACCGAGCCAGGAAATATATTCAGGATGCTGCAAAAGGGTCGTCGCCAGAAAAGGACTCCACGCCGCGAGCGCCAAAACGTCTGAAAGCAAACCGCGATTCTGCTCACGCAAAAGTTTAATCGCTTCATTCGGATGTTTTGAATTGAGATCGGAGAAAAATCTTTTCGCGCTTTCCGTGTCGGGCAAATCGCGTGTCAAATGCTCGATTTTTTCTGCCTCTTCGCCCATCAAAATAAAATTACCACAGAGACACAAAGACACAGAGATTTAAACAATAAAAATCGCTGTGTCTCTGTGGTCAAATTCTAACCTCGCAAAAGCGAATCGGCACCATCGATGTAAATTTCGGTTCCGGTAATGTGCGATGCAGCGTCCGAGGCTAAAAATAAAACAAGCTCAGCGACCTGTTGGGCGGTTCCAGGTTCGCCATCCGTGAGCGGTATTGTGCCTTCGGGATATTCGGCGGGTTCGCTCGCTTTTTCGATGTTTCGCTTTTCGGTACTTTCTTCGATGTTGGTTTTGATTGCGCCCGGACAAATAACGTTGACGCGAATTTTATGTTTCGCCAATTCGAGCGCCGCCATTTTCGCAAAAGCGACTTGCGCCGCTTTTGTGCTGGAATAAGCGGTCGCTCCAGCGTTTGAAAAAATTCGCGTGCCGTTGATTGAAGAAGTGATAATGATTGAGCCGCCTTTTTTCCGCAGATGAGGAATCGCGTATTTAACAGTCAGGAACGTTCCGCGCAGATTCGTTTCAATTGTTTTGTCCCATTCTTCCGGCTCCAATTCGTCAATTGGTGCCCAAACGCCGTTAATTCCGGCGTTGGCGAAAACAATGTCGAGACGCCCGAAAGTTTCAATTGTTTTCTCCAGCGCCCGCCGCATTTCTAAAGGCGAAGAAATGTCGGCAACAACCGCGACTGCTTTGCCGCCCGCGCGTTTGATTTTCGCTACAGTTTTCTGCAAATCTTCTTCGTCGCGTTCGAGCGCTGCGATTTGCGCACCTTCTTTGGCGAACAAAAGCGCTGTCGCTTTACCGATTCCCGAACCTGCTCCCGTAATCAAAGCCGTTTTTCCGTTCAACCGCATTTTCAGTTTTCCTCGTTTTTCAGGTAAATTTTAACAAGCCTGAAAGGGCGTTAAAGTACGCTTTTAAACTTTTCGGAACGAGTGCAGCAAATATTTCAATTTCAAGCCTCAAACGAAGACGCCGGAAAACGGCTCGATAAATTCGCTTTTGAAAACCTGAGCCGCTACAGCCGGATGTTTCTTGCGGATTTGATTCGACAAAACCAGTGTTTCGTCAACGGCGCGCCCACTCTGGGCGGTTATCATTTGCAAACCGGCGACACAATTGAAATCTCAATTGATTCGGCAGCAAAAACCGCGATGACGCCGGAAAACATCCCGCTTGAAATTTTGTTTGAAGACGCGGAAATTCTGATTGTCAACAAACCCGCCGGAATGCTCGTTCACCCAACAAACAGCGACAAATCTGGAACTCTGGCAAACGCACTCGTTTTTCATCTCAATCCGAAATCGGAAATCGAAAATCCGAAATTGATTCGCCCCGGAATCGTTCACCGGCTCGACAAGGAAACTTCGGGTTTGCTGGTCATCGCCAAAACCGCCCGCTCTTTGCGAATCCTCGGCTCTCATTTTCAGCGCAAATTGGTCAAAAAAATCTACGCCGCTCTAGTCGAAGGCGCCATTTCGGAAAACGAAGGAACAATCCAAGCGCCAATTGGCAGACTCGAAGAAAAACCGCACTGGAGAGTTTTGCCGGACGGAAAAGAATCCGAAACAAAATTTAAAGCTCTGGAGAGACGCGTTGACTCGACTTTACTTGAACTCGAACCCATAACCGGCAGAACCAACCAATTGCGAATTCACTGCGCCGAAATCAAACATCCGATCGTTGGCGACGCGCTTTACGGCGGGCGCGAGTTTGCACGGCTTTGTTTGCACGCCCAAAAATTGGGCTTTTTTCATCCGAACGGCGGCTGGCTCGAATTTGAAACGGCGCTGCCGAAGGAAATGCAAAACGCTTTTACCGAGCTTTAGTAAAAGAATTTACTTTGCTGCGTTTAAATTTTACAATTGAACGCCATTTTGTGCTTCTCAAAATAAAAAAATAATCGGTATGTTGATCAAATCAATTGTCACGTTTTTGCTCGTTTTGCTTTTTGCCGTTTCCGTTTTTTCGCAGTCAAAACCGACTGCGATTCAATGGCAAACCAATTACAAGACCGCGCTCAAATTGGCGCAAAAATCGGGTAAGCCGGTTTTGATTAAATTCAACGCCGAATGGTGTCTGAACTGCGACACAATGGAAAAAACTCTCTGGTCGAAACCGGAAATCTCTCAACTAGCCGAAGAATTTGTCACGGTTTCGGTTGATTACGCCCGCGACCGCGAAACGGTCGCACGTTTCGGCGTTTCCAGCATTCCGCACGTTATTGTGGCGGATTCGTGGGGAAATATGCTCGATTTTCATCATGGTTACGACAAACGCGCGACCGAAACGGCGATTCATCAGATGATGAAAAATGTTTGGAAAGATTTTTCCGAGATACAAGCGCCGAATCTGAAGTTGGAAACCAAAAAAGACAACGCCGCTGCTCTGGTAAAGATCGCCGAGTTTTATCGCAAAATCAACGCGCTCTTTCTGAGCAATAAATATTTCAAACAAGCTCTTAAAACCAGACAATTAAAATCAGATGCTGCTTTGCAAGAGAAGGTTATGATTGCGGCGGGCGAAAATTACTTAAAATTGAAGGATTACGACGAAGCCGAAAGTTTTTTTAAAGATTCTCTGTTGGAATTTCCGAAAGGCGAACACGCTGAAACGGCGTTTTTCGGATTGATAACGATCAACATTCGTCGAGGACGAATCGTTGAAGCTGAAACTGCTTTTTCCCAAATGAAAACGAAATTTCCCGATTCACAAGTTACGCAGCAAGCCGCCCAAAACCTGCAAGAAGCGAAAACTCAATTGAATTAACTGCCCTAACTCAAATTCCGACGATAAACAATTCGTCCGCCGACAATGGTGGCTACGGGCGCGCCGACGAGTTTCCAGCCGTCGAACGGCGTGTTTTTCGATTTTGATTTTGACTCCGCCGCCCGAAAAGTCCATTCCAAATCGGGATCGAAAATCGTCACGTCGGCAATTGCTCCCGGTTTTAAAGTTCCTCTCTCCTGCAAATTGAAAATGCGCGCCGGATTGGTCGAAAACATCTCAACCATTCGCTGCAAACCGATAATTCCGGTGTGAATCAATTTTGTGCAAGCCAAACCGACCGCAGTTTCTAGTCCCGTAATACCGAACGGTGCTCGATCGTATTCCAGAGCCTTTTCGTCCGAGTGATGTGGTGCGTGATCGGTCGCAATCGCGTCAATCGTGCCGTCTTTGATTGCTTCCAAAACTGCTTCCAAATGCTCGCGCGAGCGAAGCGGCGGAGCCATTTTCGTATTCGTGTCGTAGCCTTCAACGCTTTCGTCAGTCAAAACAAAGTGATGCGGAGTGACTTCACAAGTCACATTCAAACCTTTTTCTTTCGCCTGCCGAACGGCTTCGATTGCGCCTTTGGTCGAAATATGTGCGATGTGAACTCGCGCTCCCGTCATTTCCGCCAGCAAACAATCGCGTACGGCGTCCAATTCCTCAGCCGCCGCCGGAATTCCTTTTAAACCGAGCATTAAAGACACTCTACCTTCGTGCATCGCTCCGCCCGCCGACAAAGACTTATCTTCGCAATGGTCAACCACGCACAAATCAAAGTCTTTCGCGTATTCAAGCGCCCGCCGCATCATTCCGGCGTTCGGAACCGGTCGTCCGTCGTCCGAAACCGCAACCGCTCCGGCGGCTTTCATCTCGCCCATTTCCGCCAATTCCGTCCCGTCCGACGATTTTGTCACAGCGCCGATGGGAAAAACGTTTGCCAGTTTGGCGCGCGTCGCCTGTTCGATAATGAAACGCGTAATTGCAGCATTATCATTGACCGGATTGGTGTTCGGCATACAGCAAACAGAAGTAAAGCCGCCCGCGACAGCCGTCGCCGCGCCCGTTGCAATCGTTTCTTTGTATTCCTGACCGGGTTCGCGCAAATGGACGTGGAGGTCAATAAAACCAGGCGCGACAACCAATCCGGTGGCGTCAAAAACCTCAGCATCTTCCGGCGCTGATTCCCATTCATCAAGCCAAGCAGCAACCAGACCGTTTTCGATTAAAATATTTTTCCCGCTGTTCTCACCTGTCGCCGGATCAATTAAATTTCCGCCTGCAATTAAAAGTTTCATTTATTCGCTTCTAAATTCAGCAATAACTTCAATTTTGCCGATTATATTTTCATTAAACTCTTCTAAATCTTCCGCCGGAATCCAATATTCCTGATGCTGCGAACCGCCAACCGTTTGAATTTCATATTTGTCGAGAAATTCGGTGTTAACTTGAAATTTCGTTACATATCCGACCTTATCTTCATTCAGTTTCGCATTCCAATCGCGGGCAATTTGCACAGCATATTCTTCATTTAAAACCGGATAAAAAATCGGCTGAATGGAAAGTCGGGGCGGAAATCTTGTAAAGCCGCTTTCGGCAATTAAATTAAGTTCCTTCTGCCCGACCGGACGATAAAGCGTTGTTGTTTTAATTTCGCTCATTGCTGTTCGCTTCCCACTGCGCCTCCCGTGACGAGATACAAAACAGCCATCCGAATCGCCAAACCGTTTTCGACTTGATTTAAAATAAACGCCCGCGAACTGTCGGCAATATCTGAGGAAATTTCCACTCCGCGATTCATCGGACCGGGATGCAAAACGATGGCGTCTTCTTTGGCGAGATTTAAACGCGCCTGCGTCAATCCGTAATGAATCGAATATTCTTTCATTGAAGGGAAAAATGCAGAATCCTGTCGCTCTTTTTGAATCCGCAAAATCATTACGACATCCGCACCGTCGAGCGCGTTTTCCAGTCGCGGCGAGATTTCGAAATTGTTATCCACCAAATGAAGAAATTCCGGCGGCAATAGCGTTCTTGGACCGAAAACCCGAACGCGCGCGCCCAACTTTGTCAGCAAATACAAATTTGAACGCGCTACGCGCGAATGCAGGATGTCGCCGATAATGGTGACATTTAAATCTTCAATTCGTCCCTTTCGCTCGCGGATTGTCATTGCGTCCAGCAGCGCTTGCGTCGGATGCTCGTTTGCGCCATCGCCGGCGTTAACGACCGCCGCATCCGAATGTTTGGCAAGAAGATGCGGAGCGCCTGCCGAACCGTGGCGAATGACGATCGCGTCGGGCTGCATCGCATCCAGATTTTTCGCTGTGTCGAGCAGAGTTTCGCCTTTTGTGACGCTCGAAGTCGAAATTGAAATATTGATGGCGTCCGCCGAGAGTCGTTTTGCGGCGAGTTCAAATGATGTACGCGTGCGAGTTGAAGCCTCAAAAAAAAGATTGATTACGGTTTTGCCGCGCAACGTGGGAACTTTTTTGACTTCGCGGCGCGAAACGTCGCGGAAAGTTTCCGCCGTATCCAAAATCTTCAGAATGTCAGCGACGGAAAGATTACGGATTCCGAGCAAATCTTTTCGGCGAAATGGCTTGGGCATCGAATAAAATTAGACGGTCGGGCGCTCGTAAATTCCGACGCCTTCTTCGCTGTCGAATTCATTCAGCAAAACTTTAATGATCTCGCTTTTTTTGGTTGGCACTGTACGCCCGATATAATCGGCTTGAATCGGCAATTCGCGGTGTTCTTTGCCGCGATCAACCAATACGGCAAGCTGAACGCGACGCGGGCGTCCGTAATCCATCAACTGATCGAGCGCGGCGCGAACTGTCCGTCCCGTGTAAAGAACATCATCAACGAGAATGATTTTGCGGTCTTCGATGTCCGCTTCGAGCTGCGTCCGGTTGACAATCGGATTTGCGCCGACGGTTGATAAATCGTCGCGGTAAAGCGTGATGTCAAGAATTCCGAGCGGCGGGCGCGTGCCTTCCAAATCTGCGATTTTATCCGCCAATCGCTCGGCAAGCGGAACTCCGCGCCGCTGAATGCCGACCAGATACAAATCTTTGACTCCCTGATTTTCTTCGACAATTTCCGAAGCCAGACGAAACAAAGCGCGCTTGATTCGCGTTGCGTCCATGATTCTCGATTTTTCTACCAAATTTATTTCTGCCATTCTGAGCCGAAATCGTATCAAAAACCGAGTCAATCGTAAATCGTTTAGTGGTAAATCGAAAATCGTGAATTGTGAATCGAGTTTTTTGTTTTGTTTTGCTATTTTCAAATTTGAAACAAGCTTGTCGATGTCGCGAAAAACGATTCACGATTCACAGTTCACGATTTACGATCTGATTCGTCCGATTCTTTTCAAAATGCCGCCGGAAATGGCGCACGAGCTCGCCATCAAATTTTTAAAATCAGGTTTTGCCGAAAAATTTGTCGTAAATCAAAATCTTTCGTCATTTGGTGAAATCGAATGTTTCGGGCTGAAATTTAAAAATCCCATCGGAGTCGCCGCCGGTTTTGATAAAAACGGCGTTGTTGCAACCAGTCTGGCACATCTCGGCTTCGGTTTTGTCGAAGTTGGGACGACGACTTTTCATCCGCAACCGGGAAATCCGAAACCGCGCCTTTTTCGTCTTCCGCAGGACAAAGCTCTGATCAACCGCGCCGGATTTAACAACGATGGTACGGCGGCTGTTGTCGAAAGATTGAAGAAAAAGCGCCCGCCCTGCGTTCTCGGAATGAACATCGGCAAAAGCAAAATCGTCCCGAACGAAGAAGCCACAGAAGATTATTTAAAAAGCTTCGAACTCGTTCATCCGGTTGCGGATTACATTGTTGTCAATGTATCGTCGCCAAATACGCCCAATTTGCGCGAACTGCAAAAAGCCGACACGCTCGCCGAACTGCTAAAAGCATTGCAAAAAAGGAATCAGGAATTGAGTCCGGCAGACGGGCGGATTCCGCTTCTGGTAAAAATCGCGCCGGATTTAACCGAAGCAGAAATCGAAGCGATTATCGGCGTCGCCCTCGATTCAAAATTTGCCGGTATCGTGGCGACAAACACGACAATCAATCGTGAAAATTTGAAAACTCCGAAAACCGAAATTGAACGAATCGGCGCGGGCGGTTTAAGCGGCAAACCGCTTGCCAAACACTCGACCGAAATCATCGAAAAAATCTTTCGATTTTCCGACGGAAAACTGCCGATTATTGGAGTCGGCGGAATTTTTACCGCCGCAGACGCTTTTGAAAAAATCGCCGCCGGTGCTTCGCTCGTCCAGCTTTACACGGGCTTTGTTTATCAAGGAATAACCGTTGCGCGTGACATCAACGAAGGCTTAAGTAAAATCTATCAGGAACGCGGTTTCAAAAATTTTCAGGAATCCGTCGGAGCAAACCACAAATGACAACGGATAATGAACAACGAACAACGAACAATTTAATTGTCGCTTTGGACGTTTCGACGGCAGAAACGGCGCGCGAAATTGTTAGTGAATTAAAGGATTTAGGCGTCGCTTTCAAAATCGGCTTGCAGCTTTTCACCGCCGGCGGGGCGGGATTTGTCCGCGAATTAACCGAAGCGGGCGCTCGCATTTTTCTCGATTTAAAGTTTCACGATATACCTAACACGGTCGCAGCCGCCGCGGTCGAAGCCGCTCGTCTCGGCGTTTGGATGTTTAATCTGCACGCAGCGGGTGGAAGCGAAATGATGGAACGAACCATTGCTTCCGTGCGTGAAACCTGCGCTCATGAGCAATTGTCGCAGCCGAAAATTATCGCGGTGACGGTTTTGACAAGCTCGAATCGGGAAACGCTGCGCGAGGTCGGAATTGAAAACGAAGTTTTACCTCAAGTCGTAAAACTCGCGAAATTAACCGAATCTTGCGGCTTGGACGGCGTGGTTGCGTCGCCTTTGGAAATCGAAGCAATTCGCGAATCGGTCGGGAATGATTTTTTGATTGTTACGCCGGGAATCAGACCCGAATTTACAATTAAAAACGATGATCAGAAGCGCGTTTTAACACCAGCCGATGCAGTTCGCGCAGGAGCCGATTATTTGGTCGTCGGAAGACCGATTTTGCAAGCTGAAAACCGCTTGCGTGCGGCAGCGGACGTTTTAAACGAGATCGAATCTGTTAAGGTGTAAATTATTGTTTTGTACACTTGATTTTTTCGCATCAAAATTTTGATGAAATTGCTTTTTTATTTTTTTGTTTTTCTGGTTATTTCATTTCCGTTTGCGGTTTCGGCTCAAGCACCGACCGAGCGCTTTCCCGTCGGCGAAAAACTCACTTATCACATTACTTTTGCACATTTCACAGACGCCGGATTTGTTGAGCTGCAAACCGTTGCGCGGCAAAAAATCGGCGAGCGAGATGCGATTCATCTGCGGGCGCGCTTGAAAACAACCGGCTTGGTCGAAGCGACTCTGCTCTCGCTCGACAGCGAATATAACAGTTTTATTGCGCCCGACACGGGCTTGCCGCTTAGAATCGAACGAACTTTGCGCGAGTCAAATGCCCCGACCGACATAAAACGCGATTTTGCTGAAAATCAAACAACCGCGCCAACAAACGTTCACGATTTGATTTCGGCGATTTATCAGGTTCGCACTTTACCGCTGGCTGTGGGTTCTGCCTTTCCGCTGCGCATCACGGAAAACAATCAGAATTACGATGCCGATTTAAGAGTTCTCAGAAAAGCCACCGTCTCAACCGCGGTCGGTGCTTTTAACGCGTTTGTTATTCAGATCAACGTCCCGAACAACGAAAAATACAATCGTTTCCGAATTCAAATGATCGTCAGCGATGATGAAAGGCGGCTTCCGATTTCGTTTCAGTTAAAACACTCGAACGGCGATATTCGCGCCGAATTGGCGAGCGTTCAAATAATTCCGCCCGAGATTCCGACACCGCAAATTATTGCGCCAAACCCGATTGCGACGCCGTTTCCTTCGCCCGTTGTGCCGCCCCGACCGAATCCCATTGCCTCGCCGAGAGCAACGCCGAAACCTTATGTCGAAAATCAACCGCTAGCTGAGGATTTGCCGTTTGCGCTTAGAGAAAAATTGAGTTTCGACATTTACCGGCGAAATCAAAAAATCGGCAGAATTGAATTCGAAATTACCGACCGCAAACTCTATTATTCCCGCGACGCGGTTAATTTAACGGCGAAAATCATTCAGTCGTCCGACCCGCTTCTTCCGGCGGGAACCGCTTTTAATTCTTATATCAACCCGGAATCTCTGACGCCGTATCGCAGCGAAATGCGCGCAGGCGGCTCGCTCGCCCGTTTCGGCGACATTTATAATTTCGATCAGGACCGCGGCTCGGTATCAACGCAAAAAGGAAAGGTTGTTGAAGTTCCGGTCGGCACTTACGATTTGCTCTCGCTGGCTTACGCCCTCCGCGCTTTTAAAATCGATGCGCCGCGCGACGCAAGAGAAATTGCAAAAGCGCGCGACACAAAAGCCGCCTTGTTTTTCGGCAGCACGGCAAAAATTGTTACCTTTAAATTCGCCAACAGAGAAACACTTGACGTTTCCGGGAGAAAAATTAGAGCCTTACAGCTAAATATCACGCTCGGCGATCCGCGAACGGATGCGCTCGGTTTAAAGCTCTGGCTGTCGGACGACGCACAACGCCTGCCGCTGCGCTTTGCGTTTAATTCGCCACTCGGCGAGATACGCGCCGATTTGATCGTTTCCCCAACTCCATAATTTCAAACTTTTTTGATTTAGTTTTCGGCTTAGCGAAGCGAAATTGAAAATCATTTTCAATTAAGTTATATTAGCTTTAACAATTTTCGTTTCTCTTTTTAGCGATGGAATCAAACAATCAAAATAAAAACCGAACCTTAGCCGATTTGGAAATCGGCTCGAACGCCCGAATTTTATCGGTCGAAGGCGAAACCGACGTTTCGCGCCGGCTGCTCGAAATGGGAGTTACGCCGGGTGCTCAGGTTCGCGTCATAAAAAACGCGCCGTTCGGTTGCCCTTTGGAAATTCGCGTCCGAAATTCTCATCTTGCAATTAGACGCTCGGAAGCCAGTTCGATTTTTGTTGAATAGATTTTGTCCTTATTTTCTTGCCCTTCGTTCATCGTCCGTTTTGGGACGAGAACAAGTTTTTTTATTTTATTTACGAAGTATGGAATTAAAAATTAAATGAGCCTCGCAGTCGTCACCAATAAAGGACAAATAACGAAGGACAAGCAAATTGTCATCGCTTTAGCTGGGAATCCGAACGCCGGAAAAACGACGCTTTTTAACGCTTTAACGGGCTTGCGGCAAAAAGTCGCCAACTATCCAGGCGTGACGGTCGAACGCAAAGAAGGAATTTGGCGCATTTCAGATGAGAAAAGGGCGACTTTGATTGATCTGCCCGGTCTTTACAGCCTAGACGCCAATTCGATTGACGAACAAATTGCGAGAGACGTTTTGACCGGAAAAATTGGGGGAACTAATTTGCCCGATGTCGTCGTCGCCGTCGTTGACGCAACGAACCTTGAACGTAATCTTTATCTCGTCACCCAGCTTCTCGAATACCGCATTCCGCTCGTCGTTGCGCTGACAATGATTGACGCGACCGAAAAAAACGAAACAAACATTAACGCCGAAAAGCTTTCCGCAGAGTTAGGCGTTCCGGTTGTCCCCATAGTTGTTGCCCAAAAACGCGGCATCGAAGAGCTTCGGAAAGCGATTTTTAGCGTTCTGGAAAACAAACCGTCGTTCGCTTCTCTGCCCTTTTTCAAACAAAACGGCAGCGGAAATTCAAAAATCGTTCAGCGTTACGCCTGGATTTCGCGTGTCGTCAGCGATGCGGTCGAAGAAAAACAAACTTTGGAAACAACAGTTTCCGAAAAAATCGATCGAGTTTTGACGCACAGAGTTTTCGGTCTCGCAATTCTGACAGCGATTTTATTGCTGATTTTCCAGACAATCTTTTCGTGGGCGACGTTGCCGATGGATTTGCTCGATTCTGCTTTCGGCGGACTTGGGGAAACCGCAAAAAACAGCCTGCCGCCGGGACTTTTTACCGATTTATTGACCGACGGAATTATTGCCGGAGTCGGCGGCGTTCTCGTTTTTTTGCCGCAAATCATTTTGCTGTTTTTCTTCATTTCGATTCTCGAAGATACAGGCTATATGGCTCGCGCTGCGTTTCTGATGGATCGCCTGATGCGCGGCGTCGGGCTTCACGGCAAAGCGTTCGTGCCACTTTTAAGCTCTTTCGCGTGCGCCATTCCCGGGATTATGGCGACGCGGACAATCGAAAATCCGAAAGACCGTCTCGCCACAATTTTAATCGCCCCGCTAATGAGCTGCTCGGCACGGCTGCCGGTTTACACATTGATGATTGCGGCGTTTTTCAGCGGACAATACGTTTTCGGATTTCTCTCGCTCGGCGCAGTTTTGATTTTGGCGATGTTTCTTCTCGGAATTATCGCGGCAATCATCGTTGCGTTCATTTTAAAACGAACTCTATTAAAGGCTCCAGCGCCGCCGCTCGTGATGGAGTTACCGCCGTACCGCCTGCCGAATTGGAAAAACGTTTTTCTCAACGTCTTTCAGCGCGCCGGAATGTTCATCAAACGCGCCGGAACCGTGATTTTGGCAATTTCAATTATTCTGTGGGCGTTGACGACCTTTCCAAGAATCGAAAGCGCTGAGCCCGGAATCCAAAATCAAACCGAAGAACTTGCAACGAATAACGAACAGCGAGCAACGAATGAGGCTGCCGAGCAGCTTCAAAATAGCTTTGCCGGGCGCATCGGACACACGATTGAGCCTGTAATCGCGCCGCTCGGTTTCGATTGGAAAATGGGCGTCGCCCTGATTTCGTCTTTTGCCGCGCGCGAAGTTCTGGTTTCGACTCTGAGCATTATCTACAATGTCGAAAAAGATGCGGACGCCGAATCTGACTCGCTGATTTCAGCCGTCCGCGACGCAAAAAAAGATGACGGCTCGCCCGCCTGGACGCCTCTGACAGCACTGACGATGATGGTTTTCTTTGTGCTCGCGATGCAATGTATGTCAACGGTCGGTGTCGTCAGGCGCGAGACAAATTCGTGGAGATGGACGCTGTTTATGATTGGTTATATGACTGCGCTCGCTTACGCGGCGGCGTTTTCAACTTTTCAAATCGGCAAACTTATAGGCTTTTGAAGATTCAAAATCGATGATGTTTGATTGGCAGACAATTTTGGTTTTTCTGTTAATTTCGATAGCCGCAGTTTTTGCAGCACAGCGGTTATGGAAAAAACTGCGGGGTTTTTCCGCTTCCAGTTGCGTAACGGGCTGCGGAAAATGCGGAACCGAAAGCTTTGCTTCCGCTTCCAAACCTTTAAAAATCAAACGTCACTAAGAAAATTTATCAGAAACAATTTTTCGCTTGACGTAATTTTTGCCGTGAAAGATAATAGTTGTTGAAAATGGCATTCATTTTCAACTTCATTTTTAATAAATTTATTCAACCGATGCAATCAAATCTGAAATTCGAATCTCTGCCGATTGAAAACGACAACCAAAAAATCGAAGTCCAGCTTGATTCGGAGAATCAAGTGACGATTAAGCTCTCGACTTGGACTGAAGGATTAGGCTGGTGCGCTCAAAAAACTATGAGCGTTGACGCCGACGTTTTGGACGATTTGCAGCGCGCTCTGATTGTTGCCCGCAACAAAATCAACCGCCAGCGCACCGAATCTGGTGAAGAAACTCAATCGGCAAAAATCATCAGGCTGCCGTTTGCAGCTTAAAAAAAAGTAAGCATAAAACAGTGAGCGGTGAGCAGATTTCAAATTTTCTGCTCACCGCTCACTGTTTTATGCTTACAAAATTTACTTTCTTCGTAAATCCTCCGTATAAAGCTCTCGATAGACTCGATAATTCGTAAGAACTTTAAAAACGTAATCTTTGGTTTCGGCAAAACCGACTTCGGTTGTAAAAATGAAAGGCTCTTTTGAATCGGCGCGTTTGAGCCAACGGGCAGCGTTGTCTTCTCCGCCGTTATACGAAGCGGCGACAGCTTCGGGCATATTCGGAAACTCCTTTTGCAGCTCGGCGATATAAATGCTGCCGAGTGCTATGTTGATGCCGGGTTTGTATAAATCTTCCGGCTGCAAAACGTTTAATTTCGCTTGCCGCGTGTATCTCGCCGCCGTGTCAACGGTCATTTGGAGCAAGCCGCGAGCTGCAGCCGGTGATTTGGCGTTTGTTTTAAAGCTCGATTCCTGTTTCATAATCGCCAGCACAAAACGCGGATCAACACGGCGCGGCAAAGCTTCGCGCAAAAGGTCGGCTTGAAACGGCGCGGGATATTGATTCAAAACCGAAATTGCCGCAGCTCGGACGCTTGCCTGTCTGTTTGCAACTGCGGCTCGGCGCGGTTCGCCTTCTTTAACTAAATTCTGCAAACGCTCTGTTGCCAAAGCGCCGTAATAGGAATTCAAATTGTCGGGAATAATTAAATACCAATTTATTGCATCTTCTTTTCTGCCCGATTTTTCGAGCGCATAAGCTTTCAAAAACGTAACTTCGTCCAAATTCGTCATCACGCTTTTGCTGAAAGGCAAACGTCTCAATTCGTCAGCAGAATTTGCGGCTTGCTGCCAGTTTTTCTTTCCGATTTGCAAACGAAGCTGTGCAAAAACGGCGTTTGTTTCGGTCGGCGTCCGTGGAAATTTCTGACGGATTTTTGCCACCCAATCGAGAGCCTCTTTTTCTTTCCCGCCTTCGCGATAAGCGTCAACGATATTTAAATAAGATGATTCGACCCGCTCGCCGTTCGGATACATTACGACGTACTGCTCGTAAGCTCGCGCGCCTTCGACCGATTTTCCGAGCCGGACGAGGCATGCTCCCTTAAAAGCGAGAGCTTCGCGTCCGTCCTTCGTGCCGGGAAAATTCCGCGCCGCTTCGTCCAGAAACGAAATCGCCAGCTCGTATTGCCGCTCCCACATATACGAACGTCCGAGAATAAAAGTCGCGCGTTGAACCGTCGAATCATTCGGATAGCTTTCCAGAATGCGGGCGGCGTGTTCGCGGGCTTCGGGAAAAGCGCGGTTGGAAAAATAGACTTCGGCGCGATAAAGATGTTCGGCTGGCGCAAGAGCCGGAAGCTTTCCGCCGATTCGCGCAGCGGTGTCCTGCTGCCGCACGCGGCTGAGAGTCGCGTCGTTGTAAGTTTGCGCCGCGGCGACAAAGCAAAAAATTGAAAGCAAAAGAAAGATTTTAAGGATTTGTGACATTGGAAATAATTTTGAGCGAATTTGTGAAAACAAATTACGGGGAGACAGATTAACAAAATTTGAGACGCGATGAAAAATCGAAAGGTTGGCGCATGGCTATTGTCAAGGCATTTTTAAAAGCGTAAAATTCTGCGACGTTTAAACTAAAAGCAACTATTGGAGAATCGAATGTTCGCCCGACGCTTCTTTATTTTTCTACTGATTACGGTTTTTTCCGTTTCTGGCTTGGCTCAATCAAAATCGAAACCTTCGGACAAATTTCGCCAACTCGAAGAAAATTTGCCGACCCCCAACGATTATCGCACGGCTTCCGGCGCGCCCGGTCGCGGCTATTGGCAGAACACGGCGGATTATCAGATTGATGTCACGCTGGATGACGCGAATCAGCGTATTTCGGGGCGCGAAACCGTGACTTATAAAAACAATTCACCCGATACGCTTGAATATCTCTGGCTGCAATTGGACAACAACATTTTTGCCAAAGATTCGCTCGCGCAAAAAACTCAGACAGCGCCGGAATTTAGAAATGTCCCGCTTCGAGCAATCGAACAGCTCGTCCAACGCGAATTCGACGGTCGAGTCAATATAACGGAAGTTACCGACTCGAAAAACAATCGGCTTCGTTACACCATCAACGAAACGATGATGCGTATTGATTTGCCGACGCCGCTTGCGTCTGGTGGGACGTTCGTTTTTAACGTCGGGTGGAATTACGCGATTAACAATCAGCGCATTTACGGCGGGCGAACCGGCTGCGAATATTTTCCGCAAGACGGCAATTATCTTTACGAAATCGCCCATTGGTTTCCCCGTATGGCGGCTTATTACGACGTTTACGGGTGGCAGCACAAACAGTTTTTGGGCAACGGCGAATTTACGCTGGAATTCGGCAATTATACCGTCCGAATCACAGCTCCAAACGATCACGTCGTCTCCGCAACCGGCGTTCTGCAAAATTCCGCGCAGGTTTTGACTGCTGTTCAACGCCAACGCTTGCAGCAGGCTGCAACCGCGACAGCGCCCGTTAAAATCGTCACGCAGGAAGAAGCGACCGCCAACGAAAAATCAAAACCGACGGGAACGAAAACCTGGGTTTTCAAAGCCGATAACGTGCGGGACTTTGCTTTTGCTTCTTCGCGAAAATTCATCTGGGATGCTCAAGGTCACAACGTCGGCGGCAATCGCGTGATGGCGATGTCTTTTTATCCGAAAGAAGGCAATCCGCTCTGGGAAAAATATTCGACCGCCGCAATTATTCACACTTTAAATATTTATTCGCGCTACACCTTTAATTATCCGTATCCCGTCGCGCAAAGCGTTAACGGTCCGGTCGGCGGAATGGAATATCCGATGATCTGCTTTAACGGTCCGCGTCCGGAACCGGATGGAACGTATTCGGCTGGAACAAAATACGGCTTGATTTCGGTTATTATTCACGAAGTCGGACACAACTATTTTCCGATGATTGTTAACTCAGACGAGCGGCAATGGACTTGGGTTGACGAAGGCTTAAACAGCTTCGTGCAATTTCTAGCCGAATCCGAATGGGAACGAAATTACCCTTCGCGGCGCGGCGAGCCGCAAAGAATTGTTGATTATATGGCGAGCGAGGAACAAGTTCCGATTATGACGCAATCGGATTCGCTCCTTCAGTTTGGCGCAAATGCGTATGGGAAACCGGCGACTGCTCTCAATATTTTGCGCGAAACCGTGATGGGACGCGAGCTGTTCGATCATGCTTTTAAAACATTCGCGCAACGTTGGAAATTTAAACGTCCCACTCCGGCGGACTTTTTCCGCACGATGGAAGACGCCAGCGGAACTGATTTGGATTGGTTCTGGCGCGGCTGGTTTTATACGACCGACCACGTTGATATTTCAATCGAAAACGTCCGGCTTTATCAGATTGACACAAGAAACCCGGATGTTGAAAAGGGTATTCAGCGTCAGGAACGCGAAAGCAGGCGTCAGACCCTATCCGCTCAACGCTACGAGTCGGTTCCGAAACTTGTTGATCAAAACCCAAGTTTGAGGGATTTTTATAATGAATATGATCCGCTTAACGTAACTGAAGCCGACCGGCGTGCGTATCAACAGTTTCTTTCGACGCTTTCCGAAAAGGAAAGACAGTTGTTGAACGGCGGTTATTACTTTTACGTCGTAGATTTAAAAAATGTCGGCGGACTCGTAATGCCGATAATTTTGCGCGTTGAATATGCGGACGGAACAACCGAAGAAATTCGCACGCCCGCTGAAATCTGGCGTTTTAATAATTTTGATGTTTCCAAATTAATAGTCACCAGAAAAGAAGCCCGGAGCATTGTCCTTGATCCGAATTTTGAAACGGCAGACATTAATCTGGAAAACAATTATTTTCCGCGCCGCCCGATAAAATCTCGTTTTCAGGTTTTCAAACAAGCGCAACAGCAAACGCCCGCCACAAACCCAATGCGCGAAGCTACACAACAAAAAACCGGCGCTGAAGCTGGAACGCCCGCAGCAGTTTCCGCCACCGGTACTCAGCCTGCCGCAAACGCCGGCGGCGGCAATTTAGCCGGGCGCTGGAACATTGTTATTGATACCGGCGGTCCGACGATTCCGGCTACGTTTGATTTGAGAATTGCCAATGGCGCGCTTGCTGGACAAGTCAGCGGCAGTCTTTTGGGCAATGCTCAGATTTTCGCAGCAACCGTCACGGGTAATAACTTTACTTTCAAGATTACTACGCCAGATTTAGGCGAAGTAACTTTTACAGGCACTATAAACGGCAATCAAATCAGCGGGAACGCCAGCGCGGCAGCGGGAAACGGAACGTTTACCGGAACGCGCGGGCAATAAACGGAAAGGAAAGATTATGATTTTCGAGCGTAGAGCCTTATTTCCGATGAGAATTTTAATTGCGATTTCTTTGTTTTTGCCTTTTGCCTTTTGCCTTTTGCCGTCGCCAGCCGGGGCGCACACTTTTCACACGAGCTTGACGCGAATGGATTACAACGCGGAGGGAAAAACCGTCGAGATCACGATTCAGGTTTTCGCGCACGATTTGGAAACCGCCATTGAAAAACGCGCAGGAAAACGCGTTAATCTCGAAAAATCGCCCGACTCGAAGAAACTGATTCTCGATTATTTGAACAACAGGTTTGCCCTCAAAAATAAAACAGGTGAAACCAAACAGCTCTCGTGGGTTGGAAAAGAACAATCGGCTGACTCGGTTTGGATTTACGTGGAAGCTAAATCGCCTGAAGGAGTTGAAAACGCAACGCTTGAAAATCGCCTGTTCTTTGAACTGCACAACGATCAGGTGAATCTGGTTACTTGCCGATTCTCCGGCAAAAAGCAAGATTTTGCTTTTAAACCCGGTGACGGGGCAAAAAAAATAATTTCGCCTGGCGAATAATTATCAAAAGACAATCCGAAATAAGAGAAAAATGAAAAGTGATGATTATCACTTTTCATTTTTTATTTATTCCGAAATAGGTTTTATAATCGTTTCTGACGCCCTGTTTTTATTTCAGGATTTCTTCAGGAAAATTTCATAACTTCCTAAATATTTTTGTTTCACCGTTCGATTAAATTCCAAAATGTCAGTTTGTTGAGCATTTGCAAAACGAGCGACAAATCATTTTTGAGGTGAAAAAATATGTCAGTCATACATGAATTTAATCAGGAAAAAGCAAATCAGTTTGTAGAGAAACTCTTGACGGTTTTAAACAACGGAGCGTTGACGCTGATGCTCAGCATCGGACACCGCACCGGATTGTTTGATGCGCTCGGTAAACTCGAAATACCGGCAACATCCGCAGAAATCGCGGCAGCCGCAGGGTTAAACGAGCGTTATGTACGCGAATGGCTCGGCGCGATGGTAACGGGACAAATTGTTGAATTCAACCCGAAAAGCTCAGGCTATCGTCTTCCACCCGAACACGCAGCGTTTTTGACGCGCGCGGCGTCGCCCAACAATTTGGGTGTTACATCCCAATGGATTCCGCTGTTGGCGCAGGTCGAAGACCAAATCATCGAATGTTTCCGCAACGGCGGTGGTGTTCCTTATTCGGCTTATTCGCGTTTTCACGAAGTAATGGCTGAGGAAAGCGATCAAACGACGCGCTCGGCTCTCGTTAATTCGATTTTGCCGCTTGTTCCCGGTTTAATCGAAAAACTCAACGACGGAATTGACGTGATGGAAATCGGCTGCGGAAGCGGGCGCGCTTAATTTGCTGGCAAGTACTTTCCCGAACAGTCGTTTTACCGGCTATGATTTTTCATCGCTGGCGGTTGAAACGGCGCGGCGCGAGGCGGCTCAAAACGGCTCAACAAACGTGCGTTTTGAAGCCAAAGATGCCGCAACGCTCGACGAAATCGAACGCTACGATCTCGTATTGGCTTTTGACGCGATTCACGATCAGGCGAAACCTACTGTTGTTCTGCGAAATCTCTGTGCGGCTTTAAAACCGAATGGAACGTTTTTGATGCAGGACATTGCCGGTTCAAGCCATGTTGAAAAAAATATCAAACACCCCGTAGGAACGTTCGGCTATACAGTCTCGTGCATGCATTGTATGAGCGTTTCGCTTTCAAACAACGGCGAAGGTTTGGGAGCAATGTGGGGCGAAGAAAAAGCCCGGCAGATGCTTAAAGATGCGGGTTTTAAGAAAACCGAAGTCCATCGTCTGGCGCACGATGTTTTGAATTATTACTACGTCAACAGCAAAAATTAACCAAATTGCCGTTTGATTGAATCTATTCCCTTCCTTCCTTTTTAATTAAAGCGTCGAGCTTCTTTGGAACTCGACGCTCTTTTGTTTGCCTAACCGCTTTTTCGCATTTTGGTTTTAGATATGTTAGATTTTCGTTTTCTTCGTTTCACAAAATTTAAGACAAACCGAAAGATATGAAAATTGCTTTAAACGGCGCAACGACGATGCGCGCCGATTTGATTACGGACATTCTTGCCGCCCGCGACGCCGGTTACGATTGCATAGAAATCTGGGCGGCAAAACTGCGCGAGTTTTTAAAGAAAAGCACGGTGGCGCATCTACGCCGACTGCTCGAAGACGCCAATCTTGAACCTTGGAGCATCAATTCAATCGAATACATTACGTTTCGCAACCCGGAAGATTACGCCGCAATCAAAGCCGAATGCGAAGAGCTGTGTGCCGTCGCCGAAGCGATTGACTGCCCTTTTGTCGTCGTCGTTCCAGGCAAAATGCCGGAAAATGCTTCGCGCGATCAAATCATTTCCGAATCCGTTCGCGTTTTGAACGATTTGGCGGATATCGCCGCAAAACATAACGTCGCGCTCGCTTTTGAGTTTTTGGGACAAACCGATTGCTCTGTTCAAACGCTTGAGCTGTGCAATGAAATCGTCGAGCTGACAAATCGCCCTAACGTCGGATTGGTGATTGACACTTTTCATTTTTACGCGGGCGGCTCAAGTTTTGAATCAATCGAACAAGTTGAACCGGGAAACATCTGCATTTTTCACATCAACGACGCCGAAGATTTGCCCCGCGAGCAGCTCACGGACGCGCAAAGGCTTTATCCGGGCGAAGGCATTTTGCCGATTAAGGAAATCAAACGCGGGCTGGATAAAATCGGCTACGATCGCGTCGTCAGCATCGAGATTTTTCGACCGGAATATTGGGAACAAGACCCGTTTGAAGTTGCCGTAAAAGCCCGCGAAGCAACAATCAATGCACTTAATTTAAATTAAAAATAGTGAACAAAATCAAAATCGGAATTGTCGGAACAGGTTATATGGGTGGTACACACGCCCAGATTTTTGCCCGCGACGAACGTTGCGAAGTCTCAGCGCTGTTTGATATTCGCCCCGAAAGAATGCAGCGGATTTCGCGTTTAACTGGCGCGCAAGCGATGGAAAATGCCGTGCAGGTTTTTGAAGCGTCGGACGCTGTTGTCATCACGACGCCGAACACGCGACACGTCGAATTGGCGATTGCGGCGGCAAATGCCGGAAAGCATGTTCTCTGCGAAAAACCGATGGCAACGAAATTGGAAGACGCCAAACGGGTTTTGGAAGCGGCGAATAATTCAGGCGCGGTCTTCCAGGTTGGACATAATCGCCGTTACGCTCCTGTCTATCAAAAACTGAAAGAATTATTGAGCGAAGACCGCCCGCATTCGGCACATATCAAGATGAACCGGGGCGAGCTGCAAAATCCCGAATGGACGAGCGACGTTTCAATCACGGGCGGTTTTTTATACGAAACGACGATCCATATGTTTGATATGATGCGGTTTCAATTCGGCGAAATCAGCGAAATGATTGCTCTCGGCAGTCAGCAAACTTACAATGAGATTGATAATTTTTCGGTTTTATTAAAATTTAAAAGCGGCTTACATGCAACGTTTTGTTCGGCGGCGGATGCAAGCTGGAATTTCCCGTTTGAACGCCTAGAGGTTTTTTGCGAGCATCGGACAATCCTGACACAGGAAATGGAAAACATTTTGGATAATCGCGGAACGGCGCCGAATTCTCAACATTTTTCGTATCACATGGCGCAAAAAGAAGAACGCTGGGGTTATGTGCAGGAAGACGCTGCCTTTGTTGATGCGATTTTAAACGGAACCCAGCCGCCCGTGACGGCGTTTGACGGTTATAAGTCAGTTGAATTGGTCGAAGGCTGTTACGAAGCCGTGAGATCGGGCGAAAAAGTAATTTTCTAAAATTATGATTTGCGGGAAATGCGGACAATTTAACGAAAGCGGACTAAATTATTGTCGTTATTGCGGCACGGCTTTAATACAAACACAAACGGAAACGAAACCTCCGCCGCGTCCTTACGGTTGGGCAAGTCCAAGCTCGCCGCTGCATGATGTTGCCGGTTTTTCGGAACCGCAGCAGGTTCAGCCGCTCGTCCAAACTCCGCCTGCAGTTCAAACTCCGCCGCCAATGCCGCAGCCACAAATTTCCGGTTTTCATTGCCCCCGCTGCGGAACAACTGCGCCGCCCCAGATCAACAAAAAGATTTCTACCGGCGGCTGGGTTGTTTTTGTGGTGATGCTGTTTGTTTGCCTTCCGCTTTTCTGGATTGGTTTATTAATTAAAGAAGAAGAGCGCGTTTGCTCGATGTGCTTTACCAGGCTCGGATAATTTTTTCACCGAAGAAAAGAGGCTCAGATTTTTAATATTTTCTCTGAGCCTCTTTTCTTCGGTGTTTTATTTTAACTACTTTGGGTTAACGCCTTTTGGATATTCGATTACGACTTCACGGCTGTCACTGATTATTTCAATCCGGCGAAAGCGGTTGTCTTTTTCGGTCGAAAGATAAGTCAAAGCGAATTGCCGCGAGAGACTTGCGCCAAGTTCGCGCAAAAAGGGAGAAAAACTGACCGGAGTGCTTAAACCCGAGAAAAAGGCTCGCCCGCCAGTTTCATCTGCAAGCCGCAGAAGCGAGCTTTGACCGAAAGAAGCCAGCCTCGAATTGCCATTGGTTGCCGGTGTAGCGGCGTAAATCGTGTAAACGGCAATTCCGTTTCGCTGGGCTTTTAAAATCGCACGGTCTAAATCCATGCTTTGAGCGGGAGAAGCCGAATCAATTCCCCGCCCGATGTCCAAACCGTCGGAAACGACGAGCATCGCGCGTCTGCCGAGCGGCAGATTTTCAAATCGCTCGACGGCTTCCATCACGCCGACATAAGGATTAAACGGCGAGGCGGAGGAACCGCCCAATATCCGCAGAGATTTAGAGGCTTTTTCCAAATCTTCGGTAAACTTTTGCCTGATTTGAATCGTGCCGCCCCGCAGGTAAGCAACCATCACGCGTGATCCGCGCGGCAGGCGGCGAATAAAATTGGCGATGCCTTCAAGTTCCAGATTAACCGTAGCATCAACGTCTTCCTGAATCAAAACGGCAAAATGCATCGGCGATTCCGATGTTTTTCGGAGACTCAAAATCGTGCGTTCCTCGCCGTTTTCTTTAACCGTGATGTTTCCGGCTTCGATAACTTCGCCGCGCGTTTCGGAAACTTTAACGTTTCCGGCGCGGACGGAAATGGGAATAGTAATGGGTCGAGCAGTTTGCCCCTTTTTCCGGTTTCCACCGGTTTCCTGTGCTGCAATCGATGAGAAGCTAACAAAAGCAAATAAAATTGTAGTCGTTAAAAGCCAAAAATTTCGCCGCATTTTTTTACTCCGCAACATCCTGCTAGCATCTTAATATGAATTAAGGACAAATTAAAGCTGCGTTTGCCGTTTGCACCGGCAAACGACTATATTTTCTGTGAACCGATGAACCAGCTCGAACGCTACGAATTGACCAGACGCGATTATCTGAAAAACCGCACGATTGTGTGGAGCGCAAGTCTATCACCCATTATTCTGGCTTTGCCGCCTTTCGCACTGTTTTTGATTTTGTTTCTTCTCTCCGGCTCGACTTCGAGTGCCGCGCTTTATTTTTTTCTCGCTTTTATCAGTCTCGGAATCGGTTTTGCAATCGGCGTTTTGCTGATGATCGCGCTTTTCATTTATCGCAATGTCTGGCTCAAAAGCCTGCGCGAGCGGCTTGCGGTTGACGGAATCAAAACTTCGGAAGTTGATTGGTTTAAAAATGAATTAACGACTGCCGAGCGACAATCTTTGAAAGAACTCGAACGCTCAAATCGCCTGCTCGCAGAAGCTTATCGTGAAACTCTGGCTTCGCGTCTGACGGCTGCGAGAATTTTAAAAAGTACAAAACAGGAATTACAACTCGTTTCGCGCCGTCAAAACAAGCTCAAATATTTAAAAAACGAAAACTCGAAATCGCTCCAAGCCGAATTAAACGCCGACAAAGAGCGACTCGAAAAAGTCAGAAAAGAAGCCGATGAACTTCTCAACGAAAGCAAAACCCGACTCGAAATGATCGAAGCCGCAGCTCGGCGCGGAACCAATTTAACCGGCAACGAACAAGCTCTCGAACGTTTGCTGGCGCGTACACAGGAATTGCCGCTTGCTCTGCAAGCCGCAAAAATCGAAGAAGAAGTGCGCCGCGAAATGGAAAAGGAATCAACTTAATATTTATTGATTCTGCGTGTTATCGAGCATCCAAATGTCGTTTGCAAATGTGTGAACCGTGTAATAAATCAGTCGTTCGTCGCGGCTAACGAACGGAGCGCGAACTTGTAAATCCGGATTTGAATATATTTCCCGGATTTTTTTCGTCTCAACATCTATGAAAAAAATCTTATTGTTTGCTTCATAAACAAGTCGGCGGCTGTCAGGCAGCCAGGCGGGAACGAAATACTCTTCATTTTTCAATTCCAAAAGATTCTCGTAACTGCCGGTTTCAAACAAATAATAACCGACATATTTGCGCGCTCCCCGATTAATCACCCCAGCGAGCTTTTTGTCATCGGGCGACCAATCCTATAGCGCTTCTCAAATGAGTGCGACCTGATAACCGCAATGGCGAAACCAATTACGGCAGTCTTGTTTCGTTATTTGTTTCAATGCCCAATTTAATGCTTCTTCAAGCATTTCATCAGTTGGCGC
>JALZCH010000070.1 GCA_030863175.1 Acidobacteriota bacterium
GTTGTATGTGAGCCTTTTCGGTTTTCTTTCATTTTCCGCTTTTCTCAGCTAGATTTTAGCGGAAGATTACTGAAAGTCTTGCACTGAAAGTGCAAAGTTTTTACTAACGTGTTTCAAAGAATAAAATGAGATTAACCCGCATTTTGCACGTTTCTGTCGCATTGTTGATTTCAATCGGCGGTGTTTTCGGACAATCCGCCGTTTCCCCGTCGCCGTCATCCGAAGCGGAAAAATCGTCTCTTGAAACTGAGAAAAAGGCGCTTTCTCTGCTTGACCGGACAATCGGCGACGCAGATTCGCTCCGGCTTCCCGAAAATCGCGTTTATGTTTTCAGTGTCGCCGGAACTTTGCTCTGGACGCGCGACGAAAAACGAGCCAGACAGCTTTTTCGCCGCGCCGCAAATGAATTCGTCAGGCTGTTTGCCGCAAACGAAGAAGATGGCGACGAGCTGCCGGAAAATTTCCGGATACTGCAAAACTCTCGCAATCAATTGTTAAATTCGGTTGCCAGCCGCGACGCCGAGCTTGCGATTGAGCTTTTGCGCCAAACGCGTCCTCCGGTTTTCGAACGGATGCTCAATTTGCCGCCCGAAAAAATCAAACTTTACCGTAATCTGCACCAGCAGGCGCAAAACGAGCTTAATCAGGAAAAAGAATTTGCCCGGCAGTTAATCAAACAAAATCCGCGTCGCGCGGTTGAACTTGCCCGGGCAAATTTGAAGAAAAGTGTTTCAACTACCGATATAAATTTACTTAACCAATTAAAGGACATCGAGCCTGTACACGCTTCGCAATATGCCGAGGAACTCTTGCAAAAACTGATTGCCAGCGACTTTTCGGATGCAAATGATTCTCACAACATCAGTTTAGCTCAAATTTTTCTTTCTCAATTTTCCGCGCCCACTGAATCGAACGCAAACGAAGGCTCGAATAAATCGAATCAATTTAAAATTGATAAAAACTCTCTCGGTCGTCTCGCCGTAAAATACGCTGACTTTCTTTCCGGCAATACTCAATTTCTGCAGCACAACTATCACTTTATTCAGAACGCATTGCCAATTTTTGAGCGCCTTTTGCCAGAGCGCGTTTCCGCTTTGAGGCAAAAATATGAACGGCTTAAGCAAAACAACAGCGCGCAAAATCCGCACAATCAATATCAAGACCATTTTAATCAATTAAACGGAAACG
The DNA here is from genome assembly GCA_030863175.1 of Acidobacteriota bacterium. Lineage (GTDB taxonomy): Bacteria > Acidobacteriota > Blastocatellia > Pyrinomonadales > Pyrinomonadaceae > JALZCH01. Next base: position 1,189 of record JALZCH010000070.1, read on the forward strand.
CCGAGGCGCAAACCTTGATCGAAGAAGCAGAAAATTTCCCGCTTGAAATGCGCCCGCAGCTTTACGCTTCGGCGGCGAATAAAATGGCGCAGGCGGGCAATTACGCCGCCGGGCGACAGCTTCTCGTTTCGCTTCCCGGCAAACAAGCCCGTCAAAATGCTTTGGGACAATTTGACTCGCAATATTTGTATAAATTTTTGAGCGAAGAAAAATATGCGGAAGCCGAGCAAATCATTGCCCAGCAAACCGAACCTAACTTGAAAATCCGATTTCTCGTGCAAACGGCAAATCATTTTGCGAGCAAAAAACAAAACGAAAAAGCAACCCAATATCTGGCGCAGGCTCGCTCGCTGGTTAATCCGAACCCGGAAAATTATCTTGAGTTGAGCAACTTAATGCAGGTTTTGACCGCGGGAGCGGAAGGCGATACGGAAAAAACGTTTGATTTGCTCGATTCCTTTGTTCCAAAATTTAACGAGATTTTCGCCGCCACCGCGTTTCTAAACAAATATCAGCCGGGTTATGGAAGTTTTCGTGAAGATGAAGTGATTTTTACAAACAATAATTTCGACTTTATCTCTTTTAGCAGACGTTCGTTCGGAGGAACGATTGTCAGTTTGAATGCCATGCGCCTTGATAGTTTGGGGAAAGCGAATCTGGAACGCACGATGAGTCTGGCAGACAGATTCGAACGGAGCGACGTGCGCATTGCCGCTCGAATGATGATCTTGCGCGGAGTTTTGCTCGACGGGAAAAACCCTGAATCTCATTATCCGGTTATAGACTAAAGTCACGGATGCTTTCCGCGGATGAATCAAACAGAACAAAAACAATCAGAAACGGCGCGAAAGAAAAAAAATTTTCTTTTTCGTGCCGTCGTCTGTTTGTTGTTCGCAGCTTTCGTTTTTCAGCTTTGGTTTCACGCCGCGCGGACAAGCGCAACGGTTGACGAAGTTCAACATATTTTTGCCGGACATCGCCATTGGCAATGCGCCGATTTTGCAATCAATCCCGAACACCCGCCGCTTTTGAAATTGCTCGCCGCCTCGCCTTTGATTTTTCGCACCTTGAACGAGCCGCCGATTTGGGAATGCGGCACGCGACCGACAAGCAAAACTGACGCTTCGCTCGCCGGATTTTCGTTTTTAGCACGCAACAACACCGACTCGATTGTCATTCCAACTCGTCTAGCTGCATCCGTTTTGAGTTTGCTGCTAGCTGTGCTGGTTTTTCTGGCGGCGCTGGGGATGTTCGGACGCTTTGAAGCACTCGTCGCTTTAGCATTGCTGGCTTTTGAACCGAATATCATCGCGCACGGCTCGCTCGTGACGACCGATATAGCTGTGTCAGTCGGATTTTTTGCAGCCGTTTATGTCCTCTATCGTTATCGAAAAAAACCTTCGCTGATTCGTTTTCTAGCTCTCGGTTCGACAATCGGTTTGACTTTGGCGGCTAAACATTCGGGAATTCTGGTTATACCCATTTTGTTTTTGCTTTTGTTTAGCGATCTTTTGCTGTTTAGACGGTTCGAAAACGAAACGCCTTTACAGCGAAAAATTATCCGCGATGTCGCCGCTTTTGCGGGAGCGGTTCTGATTGGAGTGGTTTTGCTTTGGGCTTGTTACGGCTTTAATGCTCGCGCGCTGCCGGGTTCGGGTGAAGAAACGATTTTGCAGGAAGTTTTTCCGACGCAGACGCCGGAAGGCAAACAGCCATCGGTTTTTAGGCGGACTCTCAAAACAATGACGGGCGTTTTTCCCGAATCATACACGGTTGGTTTGGCTGATGTCGTTTCATCGAGCAGCCGCCCGATGTTTCTGCTCGGCGAAGTTTATCCCGCAGGACGGTGGTTTTATTTTCCCGTCGCATTCTCGATCAAAACCAGCCTTGCGCTGCTTGTTTTGTTAGCTGCTGGTTTATTTTCTGTCAGACTTTACCGCGAACGCGGACGCGAAATGTTGTATTTACTGCTTCCGTCGCTCGCGTTTTTCGGCATTTCTCTGGCGTCCAAAATGAATATCGGCGTGCGGCACATTTTGCCGGTTTATGCTTTTTTCATCGTCGTTGCCGCCGCTGGAGGATGCGCTTTGAGCCGCAAACATAAAATTGCACGCTGGGCTTTGATTTTGCTTCTCGTTGCACACGCTGCGACCGCGTTTCGGACGGCACCGAATTATCTCGCTTTTTCAAACATTTTATGGGGCGGGACGAACAACACTTATCGGCTGCTTGCTGATTCCAACGTCGAATGGGGGCAAAACCTAAAGCTTGTCAACGAATATCTCATCGCGGAAAAAATTGAAGATTGCTGGTTTGCCAATTTCGGCGGAGGCGAGCTGGCGCGCCGCAACGTGCCCTGCCGTTTGATGCCGGGCGGTTACGCCTGGAATGCCACCGAAGAGCCTGTCGAACCGATTCCGAGCATCGTCGAAGGAACAATTTTGTTGAGCGTCGCCCTTTTACCGCCCGTCGGCGGAAACGAATATTTGCCTGTCATTGCAAACGAACCGGTGGCGCAAATCGGCGGAAGCATTTTCGTTTATCGCGGGCGTTTTGAATTGCAGCTCGCTTCGGCTTTAAGCTATGTCGCTCGCGCGGAACATATCGCGCGCCTGAATCGTTTTGAAGAAGCGGTTGATGATGCGCGCACCGCAATTAAACTTGTACCGGACGACGCGCGAATGCATCTGGCGCTCGGTACGGTGCTGAAGGGCGCAAATCAGAAAGATGAAGCAAAACGGGAGCTTGAGACAGCAATTCGGCTCGCTCAATCAAATCCGGCAATTTTCGGGCAAACCGAAATGCGCGCACGAGCCGAACTGGCGGAATTAAACATAAATAAAAATGCGCTTAATGACAGATGAAAAAAATTAGAAGTCAGAAATTTGCAGTCCTGATTTTTTTGTTGGGATTAGTTATCAACGTTTTAGTTATAAATGCACAAACAACGCCGCAAAAAATGAACAACTCCGCAGACGCTGTCAAACAATTTCAAGCCGGTTATGAACGAGAATTAAAATCCTCTCCGATTGTCGGCAGCAGTTTTATGCTCGTCAAAGACGGCAAAGTCGCGGCTCAAAATTTTTACGGTGCGGCGAATTCGGAGAGAAATCAGCTCGTGGACGAAAACACGATTTATCATTGGGCTTCGATCACCAAAACTCTGACCGGGATTGCGATTATGCAGCTCCGCGACCGCGGTCTTTTAAAGCTCGATGATCCGGTTGTCAAATATCTACCCGAATTGCGCCACGTTCACAATCCGCACGGCGAAATGAGCGAAATTACGATTCGACATCTTTTGTCGCATAGCGCTGGCTTTCGCAATTCGACTTTTCCGTGGGGCGACAAGGATTGGCATCCGCACGAGCCTCAGGATTGGGAACAGCTTGCGGCGATGTTTCCTTATACCGAAATTCTCTTTAAGCCGGGCAGCCGCTACAGCTATTCAAATCCCGGAATTGTTTTCCTCGGCAGAATCATCGAGACGATTACTAAAGACGATTACGAAGTTTACATTGACAAAAACATTTTCAAGCCGTTAGAAATGTATCGCAGCTATTTCGACGCAACGCCGTATCATCTGCTGAAATATCGCTCGCACAGCTATTACATGGAAAACGGAAAGCTGAAACCAGCGCGCTTTGATGTGAACACCGGCATCACCGTTTCAAACGGCGGCTGGAACGCACCGCTCACGGATGTTGTGAAATATTTGAATTTTCTCATCGGAGACGCGCAAAAACAGGAAGTTTACGACGGCGTTTTAAAACGCTCTTCGCTCGAAGAAATGTGGCAGCCCGCAATTGAAATTTTTCGCCATCGGGCAAATCCGAACAACGTTTCCTCGATGGGCTTGACGTTTTTCGTTGACGACGAAAACGGGCAGCGCTACATCAGCCACAGCGGAGACCAAAACGGTTTTCTGGCATTTCTCGACGTTCATCCGAAAGCGCGTGTCGCTTCCATTATCGCTTTTAATACAAATTTGCAGTTACCCGATAAAACTCCCGACGAGAAAAACCCGGTTGTGATGATAATGAGAGCACAGCGAAAATTGTTTGAAAGCTTTAATACCGTTACAAAATAAGGAACTAAACCACTCTGCATTAGAAATGCAGAGATTTTCCGTGGACTGAAAGTCCTAATCAAGGATAAACGAATCGTTATCTTCGTTTGATTGGTCTCGATGATGCTCAAGATATTCGTGGACAAT
>JALZCH010000073.1 GCA_030863175.1 Acidobacteriota bacterium
AGCGTTTCCGCATCAGGTTCAAGTCTTTGCAAAAGACGAGTAAAAGCATCATGTGCCGGAGCGTTCTGGCTCTCTGGCTGCACGCGAGCCGCTTCTGTCGCAGTCAATTGTTTTGGCGAAGCAATGACAAAGTTAATGTAATCCTCTTGGGAGCATTTCGGCGGATTCATTCTTTATTTTTATCAAAGAACTGTTCAACTGCGTAACTTCTATTTGAATATAAGCTTCGCCGTAGGTTCGCTTTAAACGTTTTTCTCCGTGAATTGAACCGATAATTAAATAAAAAGTTGTGATGTTGTCCAACTTCGCCAAATTGAAAATCATTCTTGGCATTAATCAAAGAATCACCAACATACCAAAATTTAATGGCTTCTGCTCTATCTAAACTGTACGGTGACTTTTATTTTTCTCATGTCGATTTGGTTTATGACTTTTTGATGTCTTACTGGGGAGATTCGCGGCTCTTTTCAATCAAATCAACAAAATCCAGCAACGCTTTTTCGTAGCCTTTTCCTGCCATTCGAAGGAGATTGTTGTGATCTGCCTCTTCTACCCAAAATGAAATCTTTGGTTTATTCGCTTCCAGAAAAAGCTTTTCTCCATGCGAAAAAGGAATTACTTGATCTCTTTTTCCGTGAATGACGAGCACCGGACACCATACCTGTTTGATTTTCGAGATGCTTTTAAACTTGTCGAATGGGAAGAGAGGAATCCGGGTTACGACGCGATAAGCAGTCAGAAACGAACTTTCGATTATAAGCCCTCCTACGGGTCGCTTTTGAACCAGATTAATGGCGACAGCACCTCCGAGCGAGCGACCATGAGCAATGATTCTGTCTGAAGGAACACCAAGATTTTCCACCAGGTAATTGTATGCGGCTTCTACGTCCTGATAAGCATTTTGTTCCGAGGGGAATCCTGAACTTGTTCCGTAGCCTTGATAATCATAAGCAAAAACAGAAAAGCCCATTGCCTTTAATTTCTCTAATGTCGGAAGAGCGCGCCCAATATCTTCGGCATTGCCGTGACTAAACAAAATTGTGTAGCGGGCTTGAGGATTAGGAAGATGGACGGCTGAGATTTGACCACCGCTTGCCAAATTCAACTTGATAATCTGATTCGTGTCTCGATAAGAAGATAATTGAGGTTGGAAGATCATTTTCTCGGAAAGAAAATGCGCAAGAATGGTTAATCCTGAATAAATCAGAATTACCGCAATAAATATAAATCCGATTAACTTAGTCGAAAACATTATCAACAATTCAGAAAACTTAAAGAATAAATCAATTTATAGTCACTTTTTGGTTAAAAGGTTTTTCAGCTTTCATTAATTCTTTCTAATAAATTTGAGCTGACCTAAGTTCACATTCATTTCGCCTACAATTAAGATTTCAAATAAACAACTTAACTTTCTAAAAACGACTAACTAAATATGGAGAACCATTTCCCATTTATAACCAGCCGCTATCGAAAGCAACCAATTCTCTTCCCTCCAGGTGCTTGTCACAAGTAATGATTTCGAGTCTGAGTTTCGGACCTGAAATATCATCATCTACATGCACAATTCCAATATTCAGTCCACCAAACGGATTCTGTTGACCAGCAAGCACAGGATTTAAACGTTCAATATTTATTTGCTGGCTGCCGTGTCGAATAGCTGACATTGATAAGGCTATTCGATGTGCCAGTTTCTGTTTCCAATTTCTTTGAGCGTTTGTGACTGCACTGGATACAAATTGATAAGCTTGCTCTCCTGTTTGCCAGCTTAATTTCAAAGCCGAGCTTTGATGCACATCACCTGATAAAAGCACGAGCTTTTGTTTCGGGTTCCTATTTTTGTGTTGTCGAAGAACATCTAATAATTGTTCGAGTGATTTGCGATTTTGAGCCGCATTCCACCGCGTAGCAAATACTTTGCTGTATTTCGGGACACGTTCTCCCATCGCTACAAACCAATCCGGCAAATAAACCAGTGGAACAGTTAAAACAACGAAAACAATTGACTGATTTTGCTGTTGTTGAAGAAAAGAAGTTAATGCCGCTAATTGCATATCTCCATAGACTTGAGATATGTGCCCGTCAAAAAAGCGCTCTGAGCATAAATCAAATATGAATGTTCCAGTTGCCCCCCAGACAAAGGATTGGTGAAATGAAGGCGATAAAGAAGACGTAAACGGCATCGTGCGCGAGAATTGATAGTCAGCAAACGCGCGTTTTGCGCCATCAAAAGCGGTTTGCCATTGTGGCTCTAAATGCTTCTGCTTTGTGCCCCAATCATCAACTATTTCGTGATCGTCCCAAATGCACCAGCTGGGAAAATTCGATTGTAATCTCTGCATCTCGGGAAAAGACCAGAAAAGGCGGTATTGATTTTGGTAACGGGCACGAAAATCGTTTAATGATTCTTTAGGCGAAGATGAATGATTGCCCTGTTGGAATATGCTTTTGGGATTTGGTGAATCAGCGTATATTTGATCGCCAATCAGCAAAAGGTATTTTACGCCGCGTGCTGTTAATGCAGGTTCAAGAGCGGACATCATCAATTTTGAATCTTGATTTACAGACCCATCGCCATTAAATGGTTGGTGACAACTCATAAAGGCAAACGCGAATTTGCCTTTTGTGCCTTTTGGAGGCGCAGTCTCAAAACGTCCTTCTCCAACAACGTCATCGGTCGCTGAAACTGTAATTCGAAATTTGTATTCGGTTGCCGGAGTGAGATTTCCAACTGAAGGCACATCATCAGGTATCGTGAATGCCATAGTATCGTCGGCATCTGCTGAACGCTGATCAGCAATAGTTGCATACGTGGAGTTTTTTTCTTTCTTGGAGAAAAGTTCGAGCTTAAAAGGACCCGGAGTTTTAGTGCGCAACCACAAACGAGCGCTATGCTCGCTTACTGCCCCGACAAAAGATGACTTGAATTCCTGCACCGATGAAAAACAAATTGGATTTTAGTCCATTTATAAATTGCTATTTATATTATCCAGCTTTTCAAGAATTTTTAAGCAACACCCAAGTAGACATACAGCGCATGTTTTGCACATTTGTCGTTTTCAAAGGCTCCAGCCAAATTCCGTTCAGTTGATTTGTAATGGATGTTAAGAAATTTTCATCTACGAGGAATCGTTCTGAGCCGTCTGGTAATAAATATATACCGTCTTTAATATGTTTTATTCGTTCTTCTATTCCAATCGAAGAAGCAAGGCGTGCAAAGAACAAACCTCCGCTTTCGAGTACTCGCCACATCTCTCGAAGTATTTGGTTAAGATGTTCTTCGTTTCTGGCAAAGTGCAAAACTGCGCTGCTGATAACCGCATCGAAATGTTCATCGGGAAACGGCATTTTTTCTACTGATGAAACATAAAAATTATTCTGAGATAAACCGGGAGCGAGAGTTTTTGCCAAGACTTTTACTTGTTCAACAGCTTGCGGATTTTGATCAATTCCGAAAACTTCATAACCTTGGCGAAGAAAATAAACGAGATTGCGCCCGCTTCCGCATCCGGCATCGAGTATTTTCATGTCGGGCTTGAATCTTCCTTTTAGAATTTGATCGAAAAGATAAATATCAATATCGCCAAACATCTCGCGTACGGTTATCATCATTTGAGCTTAGATCATTTCTAGCTGATAAGCTATATAATTAGGATTTCAATAATCCTGATTCGCCAAAAAAGGAATTTTTAAATGATTACCGTAGCAAACCGCATTTACGTCAAACCGGAGTATTCCGATGCATTTGAAAAAGTTTTTCGTGAAAGAGCCAGATTAGTAGATGAAATGCCCGGATTCATTTCCAACCAGGTTTTACGCCCGGTCAATGAAGGAGATCCTTATATTGTTTTCACATTGTGGAACAGTCGAGAAGATTTTATGAATTGGGTGCGTTCAGATGCTTTTATCAAAGGACACGCGCAATCAGGCACTTTGCCCAAAGAAGCGTATTTTAAACCCAATGTTTTGGAAATGCATGAAGTGGTACAAGATTCTTCCAGACCGGAGCTCAAGCCTGAGCCGAAGGGCGGACCATTTAAAATGCATTAATAGCATTTTAGTTTCCTGTTAAGGAGGGCATGTTCAATGAGTTGTGGCAACACGACCTAGAGTAAAATGTATTTCTGGAAATACAGAAATTAAGCTAATTTAAAATAGATGAAAATAATCCTATCTCTTTTCTTATTAATGCTCGTCTTTACTGGACAAGTGTTCGCTTGGGGACAGACCGGGCACCGTGCCGTTGGTCTTATTGCCGAACAACATTTAAATAAAAAAACTCGCAAAGCAGTACTCCGAGTTTTACAAAATAACTCTGTAGCTGAGGTTTCAAACTGGATGGATGACATAAAGTCGGACCAGAATTACAGCTATGCCAACGATTGGCATTGGGTCACAATTCTCGATGGCACGACTTATGAACAGAGCGCCAAGAATCCAAAGGGCGATTTAATCATGAAAATAGAAGAATTAACCTCAGCCTTAAAATCCAAGAAACTCTCTACAGAAAAAGAACAAGAATCATTAAAATTTTTAATCCATTTAGTCGGTGATCTTCATCAACCATTGCATGTCGGCGGCAAAGATGATTCAGGCGGAAATGACGTAAAACTACAGTGGTTTAATCAGCCTTCAAATCTTCATCGCGTTTGGGATAGTGACATGATAGATGCGAAAGATTTAAGTTACACGGAATTAGCAGGATTTTTAGGAAAACCTTCCAAACAGCAAATCAAGGATTGGCAAGCCGGTACTGTTAGAGATTGGGCACACGGGATGATGATTTACAGAAAGCAGGTTTATAACATTCCTGAAGATAAAAAGCTCGGCTATCGTTATTCATATGAAAATTTCGATACCGTTCAGAAGCTTTTACTTCAAGGCGGTGTTCGGCTGGCTGGTTTGCTGAAAGAAATTTATGGATAGAGTAAAACCCTCGCCATACATGACATAAGACGATTCTGTTCCAAGCTATTTTTAGAATCAATAACTTAAAGCGAGCAGTTTAGCTCGCCTTTTCTATTTTGCGCAACATTAGCGCAAAAATTTTAATTCTGGCATGACCTATTCGTATCAGAAACAATCTTGGGGTTTTACGCCCGCAGCAAAGTCGCGCAAGTAGGGAATCCTTAACAAAAGTTTGATTCACCCAAAAACATCAATCGGGGAAATTAACACTCTAACAAGTTAATGAGATACATTTAATTTCTGAATTTGGAGATAACGCTTAAATTTATTACTTTATCGCTTTTTACTTTTTTGTTTCTTCGATTCAACCCCAATCCTTCAGCGTTTGCATCCGCTTCTATTGCAGCCGATTTATTGACCAACGTTTCTTTATTGCCGTTTTTACTTTTTGAAACTTGGGTGCGAATTCCTCTAAGAAAAATTTGTTAAGCCAGCAAGAATACACTTGCTGGCTTAACTTTTGGCTTCTCATCTGGCTTTTATTCAGCTAACGAATCATTAATTTTCGCCAAAGACCTTTTTGAAGAAACCACCGACTTTGCCAAAAAAGTTTCCGGTTTTCTTTGCGCCTGCGACAGTTACATCTTTTGTTTTGTCAGCAACGTCTTCAGCTTTATCGGCAGTTTGATCAACCGCATCCTCTGCTACGTCTGCCGTTTTGGCTGCAGCCTTTTTGGTTTTTGAACCAGCCGCTTTTGCGCCTTCGACCGTCGCTTCCCCTGCTTTTTTCGCGCCTTTGACTGTCGCTTTAGCGGCATCAACAGTTACATCTTTTGTTTTGTCGGCGACGTCTTCAGCTTTATCGGCAGTTTGATCAATTGCATCTTCGGTTTTATCGGCAGCGTCTTCGGCTACATCAGCGGTTTTCTTTGCTGCGTCTTTAGCTACCTCGCCGGTTTTCTTGGCGGCTTTCACCGTTCCGTCCTTAGCCTTTTCAGCAATGTCTTGAGCTGAGGCGTAACCGGATAGAACACCGACTAAAACGAGAACAATTAATGTTGTAACAAAATAGGACAAGCTTTTTCTAAAGTTCATTGTATTTTTCCCCTTCCTCAAAACTTTGAAATGATCCCCTGCAATGACTGTGCCTCTGGAGATTAAAAAGGTAATTGACTACAAAAAATCATCAAAAAGGCGGCTTGTCCGGCGTTAACTTTTGGTTTACTAACCTTTAAACCAATTACAGAAAACTGCTAACATTTCATATTATTTTATTTCAGGATTATTTTCTAAAATTCGATTTAACAATTTCAACCGACGAATAAAGGTCGTGCAGAATTAAACACTGACTGTATTTAAGCTCAACTTAGTTATCTAAAGTTTATTTCTATTATGGTTTAGGGAATTTTGAGTTTATTTTTGTGCACTCCGGTTTATTTAAGTTTATCTGTGTCCGCACACATTGACTTGTTTTAAAGTTGAGCCAATAAGCACAGTTTTAGTAGCTTTTGACTTTTCGCATTTGGTTCCAATAATTCCCCCAGAATTACGTTGCTCATTACAGCACTTTATAAAACGACATCACATTCAATAGTTAACTGTATGATGATTCCGATATAACATGCTTCAATTAATGGCTGTGGAATAATAGTTATGGGAATTAACGAGAAAATTGTTAAAAATGGAAAAAAAGATTCTAACTACACCAATAGACGTACCTTTTAATTTTACAATCAGCATCAAGGAATCAAGAACAGCAAAGGACATTGTGCACTTACTTGACGTTGAGCAATGTATCCCTAACCCTCCCACCGTTAAAACACTTAAAAATATTCGGATTGTTAGTAACGAACATAAATCCTATACCCGTTTTTTTGAGGAACTAGCACAAGTTTTCGGAACGCGGGTTCCACTGAATAGCCAAGTGAATAAAGATATGCCCTCTTTTACAGGAGAGTATCGTGAAGTGTTAACAGAAAATTTAACAGATAATATTCTCTATGGGTATGGGGATCCTGCTGTGCTTAGAGTTGATGAAAGAAATGGTCTAAAAGGAACCTGGTACTACCTCTTAGCAACTTCGAACGATGCCCCTGATTCATTTCCAATTATCAGATCGCGAAATCTAAAAGATTGGGAATTTGTCGGCTTTGTCTTTCCAAAGGGCAGCAAACCTTCTTGGGCTGCAGATGGTTTGCTTATCAGCGATTATTGGGCGCCTGAGATGCACTTGATAGGAGATGAGTTCAAAATTTATTTTGTAGCCAGAGACAGAAACACCAGTGAACTTTGTATCGGAATTGCGAAGTCCACTCAACCGGATGGTCCTTTCATTTCTGAGAAAGAACCTATTCTAAAGGAAAACGTCATTGATCCACACGTTTTTGTTGAGGATGATAATACTGTCTATTTGTACTGGAAAAAAGATAATAATGATTTGTTTCCTGCTCTCCTTACTGATTTACTGTTTAAGTATCCGGACTTTATTGTCGAACTTTTTCCAAAGAAGGAGGATCAAATCACTGCATCCTTTATTCAAACGTTGTGGTCATGGGCGCGAAATCTTCAGCCAATGGACCGTTTTTTATTTCTTCAGATATTGATCGAAGCTATTACGCCCAATTTTTTATCTTTTCAATATCGTTTAAAAAGATTGCGAAATAAGCAAACGTATCCCTTTATCAAAGATGATATTAATGCCGTTTTACAAGTTATAAGAACTCCGGTGTATGCCCAAAAATTATCAGATGATGGAACCCGGCTTGTCGGCAAACCTAGAAAGGTATTGGAGAACGATAAAGCATGGGAAGCTCACCTTGTAGAGGGCATGTGGGTAACAAAACATCGAGGAAAGTATTATCTATTCTACGCAGGTAATGATTTTTCAACAGATCGGTATGGAATAGGCGTTGCGATAGCAAATTCGCCTCTAGGACCTTTTAAAAAAATGCCTAAGCCGTTTCTCCGTTCAACATCTGATTGGTCGGGTCCCGGGCATCCTTCTGTTGTGATAGGACCAGATGGAGAGTATCACATGTTTCTGCACGCCTACTTTCCTAGAAAAACTGGATATAAAGAATTTCGCGCCTTACTTGCAGTTCCAATTGCATTTAAGCCTGATTGCGTTTTATTGCGATAGATCAATGCTGAAATTAACGTAACAATTTATAGCTTTTCTATTATATTAAAAGCTTTATGGCGCTATAAGCTCAATCTTTGGACGCAGACAATACACACCTCTTTCTGTAAGCCATCAATAAAATTAGATACTTTCTAATTCACGCCTGTGCTAATCTGACGTAACACATTTTTTCGAAGGTATTCTGCTCTCCCCCAGCCGAAAGGGGTAACCATTCATGGAAAGTAGAAATGCAACTCTTGGGATCGTGAAAGAACAGAGCAAGGAAATTGAAAAATCCGCTGGACCTTGGATTACTCTGCTCGCCAGGTTCGGTTATGCAGCAAAGGGAATTGTTTACATTATTATCGGCGTGCTTGCCGCCCTTGCAGCTTTTAGAGGAAGTGGTCAAACAACTGATTCTCGCGGCGCTTTAGAAGAAATTATGTCTCAGCCTTACGGGAAATATTTGCTCGGAGCTGTTGCCATTGGATTAGCCGGTTATTCCCTCTGGCGTTTTGTTCAAGCCTTAAAGGATACTGAAGGTAAAGGTTCAGGCGTTAAGGGAATTGTTATCCGGATTGGATATGCAGTGATCGGTGTTGTTTATGCCGGTTTGGCATTTTCCGCCGTGCGGCTCCTTCTCGGCTCTGCGGGAAGTAACAGCGGTGATTCATCTTCACAAGAATGGACGGCGACTTTACTTTCTCAGCCTTTTGGTCAATGGCTGGTTGGTTTGGTTGGTTCGGGTTTCATAATCGTCGCTCTATCACATTTCTACAAGGCATACACAATTAAATTCCGTAGAAAGCTGCGGATGAATGAGATGAGCAAAAATGTGCAAACTTTTGCGATTCGCACCGGTCGTTTTGGTCTTTCAGCGCGGGGAGTAGTTTTTGGAATTATCGGTGCATTTTTGATTCAAGCCGCTCTACATTCAAATGCGGGCGAAGCGCGGGGTTTAAGCGGAGCTCTAAGTGCATTGAGAGAGCAAACATACGGACAAATTTTACTGGGCGTGGTAGCTCTCGGATTAGTAGCTTACGGATTTTATATGTTGGTACTTTCGCGCTATCGCAGGATCATCCTTTAGCAAATAAAACAAAGCGGTTTTATTAATCGCAAGATGGTAATTTTTTATTTTTAAAATGGTTTCGATCCGGCTATAAAGGATGTCATCGAATCAATCAAAAAGAGCCCGAACAAAAGCCCGCCTTAAGAAGGTTTTTATTTGGCTTCAGACTTTAATTGGTTCAATTTTGTTCTTGGGTTTAGTAAGTGCCATAGGCGCATTACTTTTCTTCGCCTGGTTAGCACAAGAAGTTGTCAAGGGCGGCGCTCAGGAATTTGATGAAATTATACGTTTGTTTGTTTACGAATTTGCCAGCGCGCCGCTGACAGCTTTTATGAATTTCGTCACATTTCTTGGCTCAACTTTATTTCTAAGCGTCTTTTTTGTTTGTTTACTTATATTTTTCATACGCTGCAACTGGAAGCGCGCCGCTGCTTTATTAACTATAACAATGGCAGGCGCAGTAATTCTTAATTTTGTATTAAAGGCAAGCTTCGCTCGTCCCAGACCAACTCCTTTTTTTAACACTCCGTTACCTGATTCATACAGTTTTCCAAGTGGTCACGCACTCTTTGCGTTGTGTTTTTATGGAACGGTTGCCTGGCTCGTCACAACAAGAACCGGCAAACGCTCTCTGAAAATTTTAATCTGGCTGGTTGCTGTTTTGCTCATTACGCTGATTGGTATATCCCGTATTTATTTGAGTGTTCATTACCTGAGTGATGTAATGGCAGGTTACGCGGCTTCCATTGTTTGGATTTCAACCATTATGCTGGTTGATTCGATACTCAAAAATAAGGGCGATTTTCTAAAAAAGTACGTTTAGAAATAATAATTCCGGAAAGCGCGCTGATTTTCAACAGAATATCTAATATTTTACTCTTCTATTCTTTTTAAAAGTTTAAGGTTCTTAGGCTTAATATAAGGCACAAAGAAATTAACTCCGCTCTTCTGATAATCAATATAAGCCTTGCCGTAAGCTTCCTTTAAACGTTTTTCTTCGCGGAGGGAACCGATAATTAAATAAAAAGTTGTGATTAAATCAAAAGCTGCCAGATTAACAGTCATTCGAGGCATTAACCATAAAATCGGCAACATCCCGAAATTCAATGGATGTCTGTTCATTTTAAATGGTCCTGTTGCTTTTATTTCACCGTTAACATCTAAAGCAGGTCCTTGTCCTTCCGGTTCTTTCGGAATATCTGTTTGACCGCTTATCAGTTTCACCAGATTGGGAACTCCTGAAAACGGTAGAAATCCGATTTGTCTTACTCCATATAATAGATAAAGCAGAAAGAAAGCTTGAACAGAATATGTAAACCAGGTTAAAGGTCTACGGATTCTATAAAGTTCCCGGTCAGGCAGACTAATGCCGTATAAGACTAATGCCCCAAAAGTAATAACAGCTTGTGCATTGTAAAAGGCGCGATATAAGCCATTTCGCTTTTGCTCTCCCAAAAGGTCTATTGCTTTTCTTTTCGCCGCCCGTGTTGCTAAAAGACTATGAATGCCGGCAAAAAGAATTGTAGCGGCTGCAATTTTAATAACGCTTTTTATCATAAGTTTATAAAAGAATTTCAAATCTATTGAATTTACGCAATAAAAAGCATTACTGGTTGATATGAAACTTTGATTATAGTTATTTGAACTCTTAATCCGTAAAAGACAATTCAACTAATCTTCATCTTCATTTCCCGGTCGAGCATCATTTGAAGTTCTTTTACGAGTTTATCAATATCCCTAAAACTTTGTTGTTTTAAGTAGTCAAGCGTACAGACCACTGACTAAAGATTTCATAATATTTGACTTATCGGGACAGTGTATTCCAAAAGAGTCATTGTCCCGATATTTTTTATACGAAATTCAAAGTTAGATTGGTAAATAAACAAAGTGGCAAATAATAAAGCAGATATAAATAATTCACAGATTAAAGCAGTGATTTTTGATGTTGACGGAACGCTCGTCAATTCTAATGATTTACACGTTCAAGCATGGCAAGAGGCTTTCCGCCGTTACGGCAAAGAAGTAGAGTTTGATGATTTGCATCGGCAGATGGGCAAAGGCGGAGATCAGTTGATGCCTGTGTTTTGCTCTCCTGAGGAGTTGGATTGCTATGGCTCGGAGCTGGAGAAATGTCGGGTTGAGCTTTTCGCGAGTGAATATCTTCCGCGTGTTACTCCATTTCCGAAAGTTCGCGACCTCTTTGAACGCATTAAAGCCGATGGACTTCAAATTGCCCTGGCTTCTTCCGCCAAAGAAGAAGAACTAGAAACTCACAAAAAAAATCTTCGGATTAACGATCTTCTCGAAACTGCAACTTCCGCAGATGATGCTGAAAAATCCAAACCGCATCCTGACATCTTCCAAGCGGCGTTAGCGGGACTAAAAAATGTTATGCCGCAGGAAGCTGTCGTAATCGGTGACACGCCATACGATGCAATTGCGGCTGCAAGGGCGGGAATTAAAACAATCGGATTACTGAGCGGAGGTTTTTCTGAAGATGATTTACGCGCGGCAGGCGCAGTTGAAATTTATCGAGATGTCACTGATTTATTGGAACATTATGACCAGTCTATGCTCACGAAATCACTAACCAAAACGGCGGTAAGCTAAACAGTTTTGAGTAAGAGCACAGAATTGAAAATTGTTTTTTTAGGAGATTGATTTAAGTGGACTTAACAGTAGCCCTCGGATTATTAGCCGGCGGATTGACAACCGTTTCTTTTGTCCCTCAAGTAATAAAAATTTGGAAGACCAAATCAGCCGAAGACGTTTCGTTGAAGATGTTTTTAGCTTTGTGTACCGGAGTTGTGCTCTGGCTTGTTTACGGCTTTCTAAAGAAGGACACAGCAATTCTTATCACCAACGGAGTCACGCTTTTACTAACTTTAGCCATTTTAGGAATGAAATTAAAATTTAAATAACTATTATTGTTTTTTCTCTAAAGAGTTAAAAAACATAATCGGACTCGGAAAAGAAGGGCGTATAGAATGCAAAATTGATTGGCATAAGCGCATTCTAGAAGCGACAGGAATACAAAGGCTGGAACAACGTTAAAGCAAACGTGATTTTCTTCGAAGCTAAACCTGCTGCAATCGAGCCCTGAACGAAATAAATTTGTTATTACGATTACCGCACAAACATTCACCACACGCTCAAAAAGGATTCGCTCAAGATCAGCGATTTAAAGGATTTTATTGGTTGTTACAATCCAAGGGACTGCCACGAACAAGAAGAGACTTTCTACGGAGATAAGAATCCAGATAGGTGCAGGTTCATTTATGATGAAATTATTAGCCGCGGCAAAACAAGCCTCGATATTACTTGGATAAAAGATAAATCGGTAGCTGATTTTAAGAATCTTCCAAATCCTCCGGAACTGGCGGTAGCATTATCGAAAATCTAGAAGCAGGTCTCGCAACTTCAAAAAATTTCTTGGGAGGATTTTATTAATTGGCAAACTATTTTTTATATTCGGATTTATTTAAAGATGAGTTCGTCAGCTTTAAATGTTTGTTCGTCCTCTTAAATGAGTATGACATCACATACAACAATATAAACTCTGTTGCTCTGATTAAAATCTTATCGGAAAGCGAAAAAGCAAATTGTCTACTTCGCCCCGTTAAATTTAGTTCATTACTAAGGTTTTAACTAATTATTAAAGTTTTAAATGGACAGTAATTAATTTGAACTAATCAAACTTTGAATATCGTAACGGCAATAAAAACGCTTAAGGCAGGGAGATACAGCACTGATCAACAAATGAATTTCAGTAAAACAAAATGGCTTCTGCCCTATACAAATAATCAAAGGATGAGAGGTTTATCTTATCTCAGCATTAGTAGAGTCAATTGATCTTTACTAAAATCCCGTCATTTGATTTCAAGCTATCCAAATGGCTCTTTCGTACTTTTCGAGTAAGCTGTGAAGGGATCAATATTTTGAGTTTGAATAATACAAACTGCAGTGCCAGAATTAAGTAATATTGCATAATCCACTTGATTCAGGATAGAACACGGTGTAATTCAATTCGCCACCGGATTCTTATTTACGTCATTATTATTTTTGTTTGATGGCTAATTATTCTGGACTGATTTTTTTTTGATGCTACATTTGACCTTGCGGGGCATTTCCGCATTCCTCGGCATTTGCGTTCTAACAGCCTTTGCATTCAGCGGCTTACTCTATATTTCCACTGCCAGCACTTTACCACCTGAAAGAACAATCAGCTGGCAGTTGATTCTGACTTGGCAAGCCATCGTTTACGGTTGGGCAATTCTGTTTCCGTTGATTCATTTATTTATCAAGAAATTTCCTTTCGAACGACGAAAGTGGTTTCGCGCGTTAATTACATATTGCGTTATGGCATTTTTATTTATCGTCGCGCATACAGTGATTTACGCAGGATTGTATGAAATTATCCACGGCACTTTCTTCCAAAAGGAAAATATCCTGGAACGCACCCATTTCTTGTTTTTAAGAAACTGGGTCCTTGACGCTTCGACGTACGGAATGATTTTAGGCTTGATTTTCGCTTACGATTATTATCATCGTTTTCAAGAAGAACAGATAAAGTCTTCAGAACTCAAATCGCAGCTGGCAAACTCGCAGCTTCAAACGTTGAAGATGCAGCTTCATCCTCATTTTCTTTTTAACACGTTAAATTCGATTTCCGCCCTTATTCACGAAGACGCTCGCGCTGCGGATAAAATGGTAGCTCGGCTCGGTGAGTTTTTGCGTTTGACGCTGGATAATTCCGGCGAACAGGAAGTTCCGCTCAGGAGAGAGATTGACTTTTTAAATCGTTATCTCGAAATCGAAAGCATCCGTTTTGAAGATCGGTTATCTGTAAAAACTGATATCGAACCGGAAACGCTCGATGCCTGCGTCCCAAATTTAATTTTGCAGCCGATTATTGAGAACGCCATCCGCCACGGCATTTCTAAACAGATCGAACCGGGAGTAATTTCAATTGCTACGCGAAGAATCGGAGAGAAATTGCTCATCCAAATCGAAGATAATGGACCGGGTTTAAATTCCCGGATTAAAACAAACAACAATGGAAAAGGGGGCATTGGTCTCGCCAATACACGCGCCAGATTGCTGCACCTTTACGGTGAAAATCATTCTTTGAAGATTTCTAAGTCTGAACCTTCAGGTGTTCGGGTTTCATTGGAAATTCCATTTAAAATTAGTCAAACCGAGCTGGCAGAGGCAGAAATTAAACACGGAAATGAAAAACTCTCAATCAATTAGAGCCCTGATTATAGATGATGAGCCTTTAGCGCGAAAAAGAATTCGGTCTCTGCTCAAAAACTATCCTGAGTTCGAAATAGTGGGCGAATGTAACAACGGTCACGACGCCGCTCAAGTTATTCAGGCAAACGCGCCCGATTTAATTTTTCTTGATGTGCAAATGCCCGGAATGGACGGTTTGACGTTGGTTAAAACTCTAACTCCGGAATTGATGCCGCTCGTTATTTTCGTGACAGCTTTTGAGAACTACGGATTGGCGGCTTTTGATGCTTACGCTGTTGATTATCTGCTCAAGCCTTTCGACGAAGAAAGATTTGAAAAAGCCCTGCGGCAAGCCAAAAGCAGATTTGCAATGAATCAGTCGGATGAATCACCGGCTGATCTAGCCGCAGCAGCGTTAAGTCTTGGAGGTGAAGCACGCTATCTCAAATATTTTGCGGTTCGTTCCAAAGGGCGAGTTTTTCTGGTTAAAACGGAAACGATTGATTGGATAGAAGCCGAGCGCAATCAAGTGCGCCTGCACGTCGGGCAGGAATTTCACCTGCGGCGCGAAGCTATCGGTAACATTGAAAAGCAACTTGACCCGGCGCAGTTTCGCCGAATTCACCGCTCAGCGATTGTCAATATGAATGCCGTCAAAGAACTGCGTTCTTCGGCTAGCGGTGAATATCAAGTTGTTTTGAAAAACGGGACGAATCTGGTTTTAAGCCGTAAATATCAATCTAATTTGTACGAATTTTTGGGCTAGCGGAATTTGTATTTTCAAGCATTCCAAGTGGCGCATCTTCGCACGATTAAGTTTTTTTTCACGGCTTTATACAACTTGCCAGACTCTGCTTTGATCTATTGAATTTATTTTCGAAAACTCAATTTTTCGACGGCTTTAGCTCCCACAAAACGTTGACAATCACTCAACGCCCGTTTAACTTTGCCGGGTGCATATAATCAATCCAGCTCTCGGCGACGATTTTAACGCTGGCAGCATTTTCAAATTTGTCGAGAATCGTTACCTCCTTAATCTGCTTATCTTTCGGAGTGTCTTTGCCTCCGCCCCGGCGTGTTCCTTGCACCAACCCCATTGCGCTCATCTGGTCAAGGCGGCTGCGGTTATTTTGAGAATTGGTAATCACGATTCTTTTCGGCAAATCAGGATGTAGTGCGCGTTCCATCTGCTCGGCATTACCTTCGTACCAGCCCTCAATGTAATCAAGCGCCGCCGCTTTTATAGCCGTCGCATCCGAATCCGTCGCGGTATTCTAAGCGGCTGCTTCAACTGAAAATGCAATGAAAATAATCAGAAATAAAACAAGATTTAAGCAGTATAGTTTCCTCGACCTGCTACAAAAATAACTTTCGCTGAATTAAAGACAGACTTTTGTCCTTTTATTTTTTGACGAAAACGCGCTTTGATTTCGACCCGCCGTTCGGATTTTGCATATTTGTATCCGCAGTCAGAGTTTTTCCGTCAGCAGAGAGCGACCAGCGGCGCGTAACTTTAATCAAGGCTTCACCGCTGTCGGGTGAGTTTAAAACGGCTTCTTCCGTCACTTCAAAACCATTCCCGTCCGCCATCCATCGAGACGTTCTTTTCGCCCGCTTGACCGTCGCTCCGGCACCGCCAATTAGCGGCGGCGTGAAATCTGTTTCCTTGCCATTAAGAACAAAAACGTCCTTAACTGTTCGTTCCTCGCCTTCACCCATTTTGAGCTTTGTTTCCACCTCAACCCGGTCGCCTGTTTGTTTGACGGTCATTGACGAAGTCAACCCTGGCGGCAGCCCTTCGCTTTTCGCTGCGTCGAGAGTCCACATGCCACTAAAATCAGCCTTTGCCGCCGCGCCAATGCCCGTGCTAAAAGCAAACATCAAGATCGCAATGATTCCTATGATTAGTTTATTTTTCATTTATCTTTTCCTTCGTAGTTATTTGTTAAACTTGAGAACTGCAATTGCTCTTCGGAATTCTTACTTTCCCATTTTTTCTTTTTGCCATTGGAACTTATTTCACTCGTTACATCGGACAGCCACGCTGCGTAAAACTCAGTTCAAATTCTGTTTCAGCAAATCTATAATCCCGAGCTGTAATTGTCGCTAATCTCCACAAAACCGCGTTTTTCGCCCTACCTGTTATCGCTTTGCAGCAAATATAAAAAACAGTCGAGTTTTAGCAATTCAGATAAAGTTTTATTTTTGATTTCTGTTTGAAATCGGTGTTATGTGAATTTTATTAAGAAGCAGCTCTTTGTAATCAATGAATGTGACAAAAGGATTAAACCCGCTCACCATTGAACGACTTTTCAGGACAAAGGTTTTTCCAGCATCCAATGTTTAGCTCTAAGGTTTAAATCCTGCGCTCTGCCAAAGCAATGCCGTTTCATACATTCTTCCGTTTTTGACGACGAATTTAACTTTGCGGATCTCGCTAATGTTTTGCAGCGGATTACCATCCACCAAAATCAAATCAGCAAATTTTCCAACCTCAATAGTTCCGATTTCTTTTTCCAAATTGAAAACTCGCGCCGGGACGACTGTTGCTGCTTTGATCGCTTCAAGCGGTGAAATTCCCGCCTGCACGAAAAGCTCAAGTTCGCGGTGGATTGTATATCCGGGAACAGCTAAATCCGTACCAGTCAACAGCGGAATTCCGGCTTCGTGCAATGCTTTTGTAATTCTTAAAGATAAAGCGAAAGAGTTTTTTGCCCGCTCTTCGATTTCCGGCGCAACGCCCATTGAATCAATCAAAGACGAAAACGCGAACGGCGCTTTCAATAATCCCGGTTCTTTTTCGGCGAAGGATTTTCCCCGGACATTTAAATTCAGCTCGCTGCGGGCAAGCGTTGGTTCCATAACTGTTTTGTTTTCCCTAAGAAATTTTAAGCCCGTTTGTGCGGCTTCCGATTGGGGTTCAATTTTGGAAGGTTGTCCGGAAGTCGGTTTGAAGTCTTTCGGCAACATTGCGCGAGCGGCAAAATTAACGTGATTTATCTGGTCGAAGCCGTTTTCTACCGCCGCGTAGATGTTCATTTTACTTGGTACATGCCCGGTCACAGTCATTCCGAGTTTATGCGCTTCATCAGTCACAATTTTCACCAATTCCGGTTTGAGCGATTGATAAATCTTGATTTGCTCGAAATTGTTTTGTTTGTATTTTTGTACCAACGCGCGGGCTTCTTCGGGCGTTTCTGCACGCATTGAACCAAGCGCGTTTTCGCCGCTGTCAATGTATCCGGCGAGCAACAGGCGAGGCGCGATTTTAATGCGCTCATTTTTGATCGCATCTCGAATCGGCACAACGAATTCGAGTTCGTTGGCGGCGTCGCGCTTTGTTGTAATTCCGGCTGCAAGCGACGCGGGAAACCACTCGGCTTGCGTGGCGTGCGCGTGCGTGTCGAAAAAACCGGGCAGAAGTGTTTTGCTTTCTGCCTCAATAATTTTTATGCCTTTGGGAAGTTTAATTTCTGAGCGTTTCCCGACTTGGGAAATACGCCCGTTTTCGATTAAAACCACAGCATCAGGCATTACCGCAAAATCCTTCCCGCCGACAATGGTCGCGCCGACAATTGCGTATCTGCCTTGCGCTATCGGTTTGATTTCCTGCGATAATTTTTCGAGTTGACGAACAGTATCTTCCGCAGCTTTGGCGACAAAAATCGGCAGCGCTTCTTCAAAACCTTCTCTGACTGCTTCAAACCTGTCCATTTCGGCGTCCGCGCTGATGAACGCGATGAGATTTTGATCGTTATCAAACCAGGCGGTTTCGCGTCCCCACATTACGCCTTCAATTGAGTACCGTTCGAGCGTTTGTTCGCTGCCTTTAACATTTATTTTGTCGCGTCCCAGGAACTCGATTTTCGCGTTTCCGCCCGGCAAAAGCGGCAAACTGCCCTGCACATTATTCTTTTTCCAGTAACGAAACAGCATCATTTGCGGCGCGATCGGTGCGGGATGAAAAACAGTAAAAAACCTGCCCGAAACGGTTTGTGACTTTGTCTGCGAACCGTTTCGGACAATTGCGGTATTGCCGGAAATCTCAACGCTTGCATCAACGTCGGTGCGCGTCGAAGTTCTCCCTTTGCTTTCAAATTTCAACGGGCTAAAATCGCTCTTTTTGATTCGCAAAGTTGTAGCAAGCGGAACTTTGTCGCCGACGAAAGTCAATTCAAAATTCGCTTTCAAAACGAGCGCTTCGTTTTCCGTGGTGATTTCATAAGTTTCCGCGCCCATCGGCAATTGATATTTATACAAAATGAATTTGCCGCGCTCGCTTGTTTGGGCAAAAGCGAGAGATGAAAAAATAAAGACGACTAGCGATAATATTAAAAATTTAAACATTGCTTTTCTTGTTCCAGTTCAGAGGCTTTAAATTGTTCCTGTCAACTTTTTAACGAGGTTCATTTCAGTTTTGCTACCGAAGATAGGGAGCAATGTTATTCGCAATTTGCCTGAGTTCGTTATCTGTCAGAGGCATTAACGCGCGGAAAAAAAGCCATTGTTTATCTGCCGGATTTTCCGAACTGGTCATGTCGCTTCCCCAAAGAATCCGGTCGAGTCCGATTTGCCGCATTCGAGCGACGTCTCGCTGCAATATTGAACGCGGGCTGTCGGCGCTAACCAGAGTGGTCACGTCGAAATAGAGATTTTTTGTTCTCGGGTCTTTGGCAGCGACAGCTTCAGCAAAAACAGCCAAAGCAGCCTCAGTGGCACGACCGCCACCTGCCATATGCGCGATTTGCACGACGATGTCCGGAGCTTCCGGCAATAACTTGTCGAGAAAAACTTTCGCGTCTTCGTTGCCCTTCGTTTCGTAATCACCGATGCGCCAAAGATGGGCGACGATTGCCAGCTTGTGTTTGTTGGCAGCGCTGAAAATTTGTCGCAACCTTTCAGCGTGTTCGGGCTTTCTGATGTCAACGCGCGAATTGCCGAAATGCAGTTTTACCCCTTTGAAGCGCGCGCTTTTAGCGCACCGTTCGAGTTCTTCCAAAGCGTAGCTTTTAAGCGGGTTAAAACTGCAAAAGGCAGTCAATCGTTCGGGGTAAAGAGCGGCTTGTTCGGCAACCCAGTCGTTTTCAGCGCGCACGTTTTTGTATTCTTCGTCGAGCGGCTTATTGTCCGAGTAGCCGAGTTGATAAGCTATCGAAAGCACAACGCCTTTTTTGATTCCCGCCGCGTCGAGTTCTTTGACGACCACTTCCCCTGTGACGGGATCGCCTCCCTCTCTCGGACCGGGGAAAGTCATCGTTTCGGCGGCTATGCGCCACACTCCGTTCGCGCCTTTTTCGAGCGACAGATGCGCGTGCATAATGTGGTTGCCGTTGCGCGTATAATAACCGGCGATGTAGCCGCGCGAGCCGTCAATGCCGCACGAAACGGGGGTGATTTGATAAGTCGCCCGAAAGCGCGTGACGACGAAATTGGCAACTCCTTGACGCCCCTGAAACCAGCCGGGTTCACGGGAATCGTGCAGCATGGCGTTTTCCGTATAAAGCTCGGCGATGGTTTTCGGATTGTCGAATCTGAGCGTTCGCTCGCGCAAAAGGCGGGCAAGTTCTTCCGGCACTTCGACCGCCGGTAGAAACGGCTTGCGCTCGCCTCGGGCGATAATCGGACTCTTTAAATGCTTGTGATAGTCAGCAAACGGCACTACAGGTGTAGAAGATGCTTGCTGCCCTTCTTTGGCGTTTGATTGGGCAACTTCCCTTCCCTCCAATTTGGCATTGCTTTGCCCAAATGCCGAAAGGCAACCGCAGATCATTGCGATAAAGGCAATCCAAGTCGCCCCCGCTTTCATTTCAATTCTTTTCGATTCCATAAAAGAGGATGTTTTTTGTAAATAACTAATCTGAATTTCCAAATTATCAGGCGGATAGTTTTCCAATTCTAACGACCCGCCCTTCTTGCTCTTTGTCTGCCTGTTACCAAATCCGGCAACGATTTTCGCGCACCATCGGTTTACCAATCTTACAGCCGAAAGCTTCGGCAAATTCCGGCATATTCGAAAGCACGCCGTTGACGCGGAAGCGTCCGAGCGAATGCGGATCGTTTTGCGTTTGGAGTTTGGCGGCTTCGTCGGTTATTTTGGCGGCGAACGTGCGCGCGTAGCTCAGGAAAAACCTTTGTTCGGGCGTGAAGCCGTCAATCTTGGGTTGCGGATTCTTTGTCAGCGCTTTTTTGAAAGCGTCGTAAGCAATTGAAAGTCCACCGAGATCGGCTATATTTTCGGGCAGCGTTAATTCGCCGTTCATTTTTACTCCCGGTAAAACTTCGTAAGCCGCGTATTGAGCAGTCACGCATGATGCTTTTTCCTCGAACTTTTGACGATCTTCGGGCAGCCACCAAGATTTTAAATTGCCGTCGCCGTCGTATTTACTTCCGCGATTGTCGAAACCGTGCGTGATTTCGTGTCCGATGGTGAAACCGATTCCGCCGTAATTGATTGCATCGTCAGCCGCGAAATCGAAAAACGGCGGCTGCAACATTGCGGCGGGAAAATGGATGTCGTTGACGACCGCCGAGTATCCGGCGTTGACCGTTTGCGGCGTCATTCGCCAGCGGTTTTTATCAAAGGGCGTGCCGATGTCCGCCAAACTTCTCTGAATGTCGAGTTGTCCGGCGCGGGTGAGATTTTCCCAGAAAGAATGGCGATCAATCTTTAATCCCGCGTAGCCGCGCGGATTTTCGTCGTAACCAACTTTGCGTCGGATCGCGTTGAGTTTGACCAATGCTTTTTCTTTGGTCTCCTGACTCATCCAATCGAGCTTGCCGATGCGCTCGCGGTAAACGGCGAACAGATTTTCAATCATCTCATTCATCCGCTTTTTCGCGGCGGGCTGAAAATGCTTTTTGACGTATTCCGCGCCGACCGCTTCGCCGAGCAGAAGATCCGTGTCTCCGACGCAACGTTTCCAGCGCGGTTGCTGTTCTTTCACACCCCGCAGAGTGCGGCTGTAGAAATCAAAGTTCTCATCAGTGAATCGTTTCGGCAACCCGAAAAACGAAGCGTTAAAAACCGTCATCCAGCGCAGATAAATTTGCCAGTCGCTCGCGGAAACATCCGAAAGCATCCGGTTGAATTCTTCGAAAAATTTCGGCTGACCGACATTGATTTCGTTAAACGCCGGCGCGCCGCGCTGTTTGAAATAAGTGTTCCAGTCAAAATTCGGCGCGAGTTTTTGCAAATCCGCGCGCGTAATCCTGTTGTAATTTTTGTCCACGTCGCGCAATTCAAGCGGAGATTTCGAGGCTTCGGAAAGGCGAGTTTGAATTTTCAAAACAGTTGAGACATTCGCTTTTGCCTGTTCGGCGTTGTCGCCGAGCAGCGCGAACATTCTCTCGACGTGCGCGTCGTATTTGCCCAAAATTTCCCGGAATTTTTCGCTCGTATAATAATCGCGATTCGGCAAGCTCAATCCGCCCTGCCTCAGTCCGGCGATGTTCATCGAGCTGTTTTTCGCGTCAATTGTCGCGGCGAAATCGAAAACGGCGGGTAGCCCGTCTTTGTGCAAAATTGTAATCACGTTTTGCACGTCCGTTTTGGTTTTGATTTTTTCGATGTGTTTTAAATAAGGCTCAATCGGTTTCAAACCGGCAGCTTCAATCGCCGCTTCATCCATACACGAAGCGTAAAAATCGCCGATCAACTGTTCGTTCGATCCGCGCACCGCTTTGGTATTCTTCGCCGCCGTTTCGAGGATTTCACGCAAAATGTTTTGATTTCTTTCCCTGACTATATCGAATGTGCCGTAACGCGAGCGGTCGCCCGGAATTTCAGTGTTCTTGAGCCAAGCTCCATTCGCGTAATCGTAAAAATTCTCGCAGGCTTCGATTGACGTATCCATCTGGGAGGTATCGAAAGCCTTGCTTTGCGCGAAAGCAGAAATCGACATCGCAAGTAAAAGTAAAACTGCACCAGTTTTACGAAAGGTGGAAAGAATTCGCATATTTATCTCCTAAAATAAAAACTTTTAAAAATCTGAATTTCGCTTTCTATTTCGCGGCAATCCAGCCGTACTGAGTGTTCGAAGGCTGGTAATTTTCAGCGCGGTATTTTGCTTTGAGTTTTGTAACGTAATCTTCCGGAATCGCTTTGAGTTTCGCCTTTACATCAACGCCGTGAATTTTGGCGGCGTTCAGTCCGAAAATCTTGGCTTTGACTTCTTTTGTGAGCGGTTTATAGCCGAATCTTTTTTGTAGATCTTCTGGAATCTGAAAACGCCTGAAAGCTTCAATCTGCCATTGCGGGCTGCCCCACCAGATCGAATCGGTTCCCCACAGAACGTGGTCTTCACCGAACGCCTGAATCATCATTCCGAGCGCGTGAGCGCAGAGTTTCGGGTGCGTGATGACCATCATTCCAAACGTCGTTCCCAAATCCATATAAACGTTGGTCATTTTCGGATTCTTTCTCCGTGCTTCGCACAAATCCGAAATCCAGGGAACATAAGAATTGGTCTTGAAATCGTCGCGCACTGCGGGCTCGGCTTCTCTCAAGCCCTGAAATCCGGCGTGATAAACCAGAAAGTTCAAATCGGGGAAATCGAGCGCGGCTTTCGGAATATCCCGCGGGTTCGAGCGTTCGACGTCCCAGCCGGGAAGAGCCAAGCCTTTGTGGACGCAGACGTTTTTGACGCCCAATTTTCGCGCCGTTTCGTAAGCCGGATACGCCGTTTTCTCGTCGTCCATAAACCAGCCTTTGTCGCCGGGGCGAAACGCTTGTCCGGGATAACCTTTCCAGGCGTCAACCTTGAGAACTTCCTTTTGATACTGCATTAATTCCAAATCTTTTTTACCGTCGAGCGGGCGTATCAACCCGTGCGCCAGCATTCTTTTCGATTTAGCAAGCCCATTGATTTCCGCGCGCGTTTCGACCATTTCGGCGGGCGGTAAAACGTTCAAATCTTCGGTCGGTGCGGGCAAACCGGTAATTACCGCCATCACCGTGTCGCTGTCGAGAAAAACTTCCTTGATATAATTGGCGAGATAAAGGTCTTCCATCTTATGCTCGCGCCCTTTTAATTTCGGCTCCCATTGTTCCGCGAAACGGCGATAACCGATGAGCGGAGGAATAACGCGCCCCGCAGCGACGTGATGAGTGTGAATATCAAAAATGAATTCGTTTTTGGGAAATTTTTCGTTTGACGATGCAGGTTCAATTAATTCGCTCGCTTCAACGTCGAAAAACTTGCCGAATACCGAGTTCAGCGTTAGAAATGCCGCCGCGATTCCGCCGGACGTGGCGAGAAATTGCCGGCGGCTAATTCCAAGTTTTTTGGAAGTCGCGTCGGCGAGTTCGCTTAGTTCATGTTCGACCTGCTTTTGCTCAGCAGTTTGCGGAATCGGTAGATGCTCTTCGTTGGAGATGACCTGTGTTGGAATCGGCAAATGCGAATTCCTTTCATCATCAATCTCGCATTTACGAAACAAACGGGAAGTCTTTAAATTTTTGTTCAATGACATTTCTTATTTTTAATCTTTACGCGCGGGACGTTTCGCACAGTGCCGGTATTGAATTTGAATCTCGCTTTGGAACTCTAGATAATAGTTGAAATATCTTGCACCGTTTTGTGATATGAGGAATTATTTGCCCGACTAAATAACAAAAAGGCGGGACGAGCTTTAAAGCTTTTCCTATCCTGATCTTTTATATTTGCGTGTTTTTTTTTCAACTTAGGTTTGATTTTCGTGAAATCTAGAACCTAGCTTTTATTTGAACCGTAAGAACAATTGAGGTTTTGAGCTGGTGTTAGAAATTAAGACTTTAATCGTCGATGATGAACCGTTGGCGCGAAAAAGAATAAAACAACTGTTGAACGGCGAATCCGGAATTAAAGTCATCAGCGAATGCGGAGACGGAAAATGTGCTATTGCCGCGCTGCAGGATTTGAAGCCGGATCTGGTCTTCCTGGACGTGGAAATGCCGGGCGCAAACGGAGTTGAAGTGCTTGAGAAATGCGGTTTGGCAGTCTTACCAGCCATAATTTTCGTTACGGCTTATGACGAATACACAATTAAGGCATTCGATTTTCACGCCGTTGATTATTTACTCAAACCTTACTCTGAAGAGCGTTTTCGAGAAGCTATCACTCGTGCTCGTCGGCAGATAAATCAAAAAAATAAGGAAATTTTCAACCAACGCTTTGCTGATTTGTTTGATTACTTAAAGGTCAATCAAAATTATCTAGAGCGATTGATTGTAAGCGCGAATAACCGCCTTATTGCATTGCCTATTGATGAAATTGACTGGATTGAGGCTTTCGGTAATTACATGAAGGTTCATCACAGAGGCAAATCGTATTTGGTGCGCGAAACGTTAAACAATTTATCTAAAAAACTTGATCCACGAAAATTCGCCCGTATTCATCGAGCGACGCTCGTCAATCTCGATCGCATCAAAGAATTTCACCCAATGTTCGGCGGGCAATATACAGTAGTTTTGCACGACGGTACGGAACTCACTTTAAGCCGCAGCTATCGACAACAAGTTTTGAGCAAATTCGAGCCATAATCCGAACAAGGTCTAATCGAATTTTTGCAACAATAAAACCTCTTTGAGCGAAATCCCAGCCGTAGCCAAACGAATCGAAACTGCCGAGTCACAAATCAAAACTACAGAAAACATTCAGCGAAATATCAAACTACTTGAAGAAGCTGTAGTTCAGACTAATCCGAGGGATTCATAAATCCTAAATTCGAGCTGGCGAAATTTCCGATGTTTGGGAATATCGCAGGAAGATCGGTATCTGTCACACCGAACCAGCGTGCCAGCGTTCCGGCGTATTGTTCAACGCCGGTCGTCGGCAGCCAGCGACCTCGGGGATTCGTTCCCGTGTCAATATCATCAGGTCCGCCAAGCTGTAGAGTCGGGAAAATGTCTCCGGTTCCATCCGCTCTCGTGCTGCCGTAAACGTTTCCGCCGAGAACGGAACCGCCAAGAACGAGCATATGATTTCCCCAAGCGTGATCTGAACCGACTCCCGAACCTGATCCGGCAGGACTCATCGTGCGTCCGAAATCGGAAAGTGTAAAAGTCGTTACTTTGTCCTGCACACCTTGCGCTCCCATTTCATCATAAAAAGCACGCATTGCCTGACTAAGTTGGACTAACAGTCCTGTTTGATTGTTCGGTCCTTGTATCTGATATTGGTGCGTGTCAAAACCGGTAAGTAAAACAAAGAAAACTTGCCGGTTAATACTCAAATCAGTTCGTTTTTTTATCATGCGGGCGACTTGTTTAAGCTGATTGCCGAGATTTGTGTTCGGGAAAGCGGCGGTTACTTCCTCAAATGTGTTCAAGGCGGAACTGGCAGTTTGCGCTTGATTCATAATGTGGCTGGTTGCTTCCACAAGCTTTGAATCCAAATCTACCGTTCGCAGCTCGGCTAAAGCAGTACTACGCGGTGCAGAAGACACTGCCGTGCGGGTTGTGCTGTGCAGCACAAGAGTTTTGTTAAGCTCGACGCTTGCGTCTCTGATTGACAGCGGCGTGGTATTTCGCCCGAGCGTAAAAATATGCGTCCCGGCAATCGAAGTAATCATTGAAATTTGCCCGCCCGGATTGTTGGTCGCACTTGTCAGGTCAGCAATTTTACCTCCCCATCCGATTGGAATCGGAGAATCGGAACGCGCGGTTTGCTGCTGAGCGACCTGATCAGAGTGAGAGAAAAGCTGATATGGTCTCATCGTTGGTGTTTGCAGATACTGTGTTCTTGTTATCGGGCGAACCAGATTGCCCGTGTTTGCCACCACAGCCAGCTTACCCTGCGCCCAGAGTTCGTGAATTCCGTTGTTAATTCCGCCCTGCTGCGGCACCACTCCTAAACTTGGATGTAAACCGTAAGTTAGATTGCCCAACAATGGAACATTAATCGGGAGCAACTGGTTTTGCTGAATTGCCAAACCCTGTGCAGCGCGGGACGAAGCGTACTCGTCATAGTTGCTGATGTTGGCGTCCGAATGATTGGGAATGATCAGATTGTTTCCATCGTTGCCGCCATTCAGTAATATGCAAACCAGCGCCCGGTAATCCGACGGCGCGGCTGATGAATCAGCCGAAGATTGGTTTTTGATTGTTTGCGCCGCAACGCTCATTTTCCCGAAGTGTCGAGCCTGTGTCGCCAATGCCAGCATACTTAAGGCGCAACCCGATTTTTTTAAAAATTCTCTTCTATTCTCTTTCATCGTTTTCCACCTTTTATCTTTGTATTTGGTATTGTGACGAGCTCGCCACCAGAAAAATGGCTTGTTTTGCTTTAAGCTTGATAGGCACATTGGCATTTATCGCCGTGCGAATTTTAATTTTCATTGCTTCTGACATTGTGCCGTGCATCATTTTCGTATTCAGTTCTTCAACCAATCTATTGCCGCCCGGATCAGCCGTCGCCCAAGTTGTAGCTTCGGAAAGATCAATCGAAGTCCCGCACGGGACATATGGATACGGATCGTCGGGAGATGGAGGATTGAAAGACTGTCCTCCATCCATAGTAAAAAGGAAAATATTGTTATTTCGCTCGAACGAAAGTCCGGTGTTGGCGAGAGCGAACTCCGGACCGGGACTATCAGTTCCCGGCACGGCGAAAGTCGGCGGGAAATAATTAAAGACACTCGGCGGATTCCAAATATCTTGCTCCATTCCTCTCATTACCGAATCTAAAACTCCGTCGCTTCTGTTCTGACAAGACTCGGGGGGCGTCGCCGGATTGCCATAAGAAAATGCTCCGGCGCGAACATTAAAGGTGCGCAAAAGGTTTGTTATGAGTTGCAGCGGCTCTCGCAGCTTACCGTAAGCCGGATCGGTTTTCTGGCTGCCGCGCGCTTCCGGATCGAGCAGAACCGCTTTGATTACGGCTTTCATATCGCCGCGAACGCCTGCGGCGTTGTCGTTAAAAGCTGCCGCAACACGCGCCACATAAGCCGGGCTGGGGTTGCTCGTCACTAGGTGCTGAATCAAAAGTTTTCCGATGAACGGTCCGACGTTCGGGTGATAGAAGATATTATCGAGAGTTTTTTCAAGCGAATCGTTCGCGTAGGCGCGGCTAGCCTCCTCAGCTTCGCAATCGGAACAAGCCTCGATAATTGAATTTGGCGCATCGGGATAATCGAACAAAACTTTCTCCGTTTGATCATGATTGTTCGGGAAAACCAAATACATCGAGTCAATTAAATTCCACATCCCGCTAACGGCATTCGGGCAAGCCGGATTCTCACCATTATTACAATGCGTCCAACCGGTAAAAATTTTGGTGAACTGCTCAATTTTGTCCTGATCGAAAGTCGGAATCGGGTTTCCCTGTTCATCGAGAACCGGCGTGCCGTCTTGATTGAGCATATACAACCCGACCGTGAATAACTGCAAAAGTTCGCGCGGGTAATTTTCGTTTGGATTATGACGTGTGCTGCGAATCATATCCAGATATTCGCCCATCGCCGGATTGAGCGTCATTTCCTTCATTAAATCCCGGTAATTTCCGAAAGCGTTTCGATCGAGGATTTCGATATATTCCTGCATTCCCCGTTGTTGATTTATCCTCTCATGCGAAACTACCCAGATTTGATGTAAAGCCCATGACACGCGCCGCCGCAATTGATCTTCGCCGTAAAGAGCTTCCTGCACCATCCACTTTTGATTATTGTAATTCCAGTAATGATTGCGATGGCAAAGGTCTGTCTCCAGACTGGCTCCATAAATTCCGCAGCTTTCAGGTCCGTCAAACGGTTTGAGAGGGAAATTCGGGTATGCAATTGTTGGATAAGGCGTCTCAAATTGTTCCTCAATCCAACGTCTTAAACCGATTTGTCGCAGACGAAGATCCAATGCCTGAGTCGGACCGAAAGCAGCTTGTTCCATAAAACGCTTGCGGTCTGCTGCTGGAGTTTGCGATGAACGCGTGGATTTAACCAAGCGACGCGTCTGAGGAGCAGGAGTCGGAACAGCACCGGCATCGTCCTTGATTTTGCCGCCGGTTCCGCCCAAACCTAAGCGCACGCGATTGCTTGTATTTCCCCGCCACGAAACGCGAATCAAAACATCTCCATCTGGCTTTGGCTGACCGTTGTAAACGCTCCGGTCATGTATATGAACCGTTAAACCGTAAATCCAATCTTGTTTGCGAAGCTGTTGAATGTTTTCGACGGTCAATGAATATTGTTTGCCGCTCGCATCTTCGGCATAAACTCGAAAAGCGCTCGCTTTCTCTTCCGGCAGCAATTTAACATTCGTGACGAAAATTACGACCCGCGAGCCGGGCTGGAAAACTTCTGAGTTTCTTTCCGGCAAAGCTCCACGCCAGTTATCCGCTTTGATTGCTAAGGCTCTGGTTGAATTTGCAGTGCTGATTAAAACAGGTTTGGGTGATTCAAACGCTTGATCGTTTGCGGCAGCGCTCGCCGAAACGGTGAGAATATAAAACAACAACGCCGTTAAGCAGGCGCCCAAATATTCGAGCCACGAATGCTTGGAAGTAAGGATTAATCTTTCACTATTCATATTATTATCTTTTTTCAAACTAGCGGATAAGCTTTAATAAAGGAGTTACGCCGTTTGGTGTTTAAACGCAAACATTAGGTTGTTTGGTAGAATATAGGTAAAAGCTCCCACAAATGGATTCGTTTCTACTCTTGAACGATTAGATTGTCAAGATAAGTCTTCAGGAATGGAACTTGTTCTGGTACCGAAGTATCAAATTTGAAGTTTTCGTCGAAAAAACTTGATATCCAGCCCATTAATATAAAACTTTTATCTGTATTTTGTCATATAGCTCTAGAAGCCATTTCAAAGATATGTTCTGAGTAAAATCAACTATTAGCCAGATTAACAAAATCTAAGTAATTTCCATCCTAATATTCATAGCGAACTACAATTCTGCGCAAATTTTCCAACTTTTTTTCGACTTGTCTTCGGCATCTGAAATTTTCAAAAAAAATTCCGCAAATAAATTGAACACGTTCGGTCAATGATCAGTTGTTACTTTTTATTTTTTTGGAGGATTTATGAAAAGACTTTTGGTTATCGCTTTAGTTATATTTTGCACAAACACGCTTGCTTTTAGCCAGGCACAAAACAATCAAAACGCTGAATTGACATCCAATTCAAATTGCGCTTTCACTTTCGCCGAGCCTGTCTTGAATGTTCCGGCTTCGGCAGTCAACGGAACGATTACACTGACGATGCCGGCGAGCTGTTTTTGGACGGCGGAAAGTAATGTCTCTTGGATAAAGATTACTTCCGGCGCTTCGGGAAACGGAAACGGGACAGTTAGTTTTACCGTTGAGGCAAATGCCGGAGCAGCCAGAAGCGGAGTTATTACAGTTTCAGGCGCTCCCTTAACGATTAATCAGGCTCCGGGAAGCTTAACATTGATTAACCCGACACGTTTTGATTTTGACGGCGACGGTAGAGCCGATCTTGCGGTTTTCAGACCGTCTACGGGATCCTGGTACCGCTCGCTCAGTTCAAACAATTCATTTTCGGGAGTTGCTTTCGGACAAAACGGTGACGTGATTGCTCCGGCGGATTTTGACGGCGACGGTAGAACCGATGTCGCAGTGTTCAGACAAGGATTCTGGTACCGTCTTAACAGTTCCAATAATCAATTTGTCGGAATGCAATTCGGTCAGCCCGGCGACGTTCCTGCACCCGGAGATTTTGACGGCGATTCGAAAGCCGACATCGCGGTTTTTCGCCCTTCAAACGGCACTTGGTACAGAGTTAACAGCTCAAACAATCAATTTGTGGCAACCCCGTTCGGAATGTTAGGCGATAAACCCGTAATCGGGGATTTTGATCGAGACGGTAAAACCGATGTTGCCGTATTCAGACCTTCAAACGGTGGCTGGTATGTTTTGAGAAGCTCAGACAATTCATTCTTCGGAACCAATTTCGGACAAAACGGAGACGTTCCGACACCGGCGGATTTCGACAATGACGGAAAAACCGATATTGCCGTTTATCGCCCTTCAGCCGGATCATGGTACAGAATCAACAGCTCGACGAATCAATTTGAAGGCACTCAGTTCGGAACCGCTGAAGACAAACCCGTTGCGGCGGATTACGATGCTGATGGAAAAGCTGATATTGCGGTTTTCCGCCCGTCGCATGGAACTTTCTACATCCTGCGTTCGCAATCCGGCTACATTGGTCAGCAGTTTGGATCACAGGAAGACGTTCCGGTAGCTTCCGCCTTCGTTCAATAAAGAAATCGCAAAAACGAAGGATAGAGCTTCTTTCAACTTCAACAATAAAATCAATAAGGGCATCTTTCGAGATGCCCTTATTGATTACGAACGGCAAAAAAAATCAACAATTATTTTTTTGGATTTCAAAACAAAAGAGGCGTTGCTTTTAATTGAAAGCAACGCCTTAAAAACGCAATAAAGCAGCAAAGTTTAGAACTCAAACCGAGCAGCAAATTGAAGGATGCGAGGCGAACCCGCAGTAGTTAATTGTCCGAAGGTTGTGGCATTGATGCTCTGCACCTGTTGCGCGGCGCTGACTGTGAAATTAACGTTATTGAAAACGTTAAATGCTTCGGCGCGAAGCTGGAGGCGCATTCTCTCCGAGAAAGCAATGTTCTTCAGCAAAGCCGCGTTGACATTGAAATATCTCGGTCCGTTAATAACCGTGAGCGGAATATTTCCGGTTTGCCCCGGATCATTATTGAAGAACACTTGTCCGTCAAAAGTCGGCTGTCTGAAACCGAGGGTTGCTGCGCCCGTGGGTGCGATTACCGAAGGATCAATAAAATAAATTCTGCCGTTCGCTTCATAAACTCCGCCTAACGCCCCGATTTGTTGCGCCGATAAGCTGCTCATTGCGGGTTGTCTGGCTGAACGGGCGGCGGTGTTAAAAGTTCCTCGCGGATCAACAATCGAAATCGGAGTTCCCGAGGTCCATTGCAAAATACCGGAGATTTCCCAACCGCCGAAGATTTTATCAACGATTCCGCCTTGATTTAAAAAT
Source organism: Acidobacteriota bacterium (assembly GCA_030863175.1). Classification (GTDB taxonomy): domain Bacteria; phylum Acidobacteriota; class Blastocatellia; order Pyrinomonadales; family Pyrinomonadaceae; genus JALZCH01. Next base: position 31,303 of record JALZCH010000073.1, read on the forward strand.
GTTCTGTTCTTTCCAAACGGCAATTGATAAACTCCGTTGAAGTTAAAGACGTGTGTTAAATCAAAATCGGCGCGCTGATTGTTAAGCTCCGGCTGAGCGTTGTTCAGATACGGCTCGAAATAGAATTGGTCGCCGCCGACGGCGTTCGTTGTAGTTTCAGAGAAAGTGTAATTAGCCTGAAAATACAAACCGTTGGCAAAGCGGCGGCGTAATTCCATCTGCAATGAATCGTATCTCGACTTTGCATCGTTCGTCAGAAATGCAATCGTACCTGCGGCGGGATTCGGGAGGATATTGATAAAAGGAACAGCGTTCGGATTGGTCAAAGTCGGATGATTGTTAAATCCAAGCTGGAAAATGTTATTAACCAAATCACCCGGCGTTCCGTTTCTCACTAATGTATTAAACGTGTTGACATTTAATCCGTTCGCCCCACCGATTGTTATTCTGCCCGGTCCCGGATTTACACCAGCGACAGCGCCGTTTTGGAAGATTTGCAGCGCCTGACAACCTGCAACGGTTGCCGGATTACAGAAAGCTGTCGTAGCTCCCGGCAAAGACAAGTTATTCAACGCGCGATTAAAATCAGCCAGGATGCCATTACTGATAATGTCAACCTGGTTCAGATTATAAGCGCGCAGAAGGTTGTTGCTGCGAGTTCCGACATATCGAACTTCAAGAGCCATATTGCCGAAAAATTCTCTTTGAACACCGAAACTGTATTGCTGGTACATCGGTGTTTTTAAATCGGGATCAACACCAAACACCGTACCATTAACAAAATTACCGCCGATTCCGGGAGTATTGTTTCTGATAAAGCTATACGGCGGCGTCGGCGTCAGCGTTGGCGTCGTCAGGGCGGGTAAGCTATCTCCCAAACGAAGATTCAACTGCGTACTATTATTTATTGATCCAAAAGCCGTACGCTGCCCTAATCCGGCAATGTTAGCCGGTGCTTGCAAAATTGCCGTGACAATTTGGTCATTACCGTAGATATGGCTGTATCCGCCACGAATAACAAACGTTTCACCGAGCAGCGCTCTGGCAAAACCGTTTTCAAACTTTGGTGCATATGCAAAGCCGATTTGCGGAGCGAAGTTGTTGAAATCCGTTTTATAGAAAGCGTTCGTTGTCCCCGCATTCCCACCAACTACATTGCTCGCACCATTGCGGTCGAGCAAAGCTTGTCTCGGATCAGTGCCTTCGGGAATAACCGGCTCAAGCGCAACCCCATTTGTCTGTTTCATTGCCGGGAACAATTCATAACGAACTCCAGCCGTCAGGGTCAGACTGTTATTTACAGACCATCTGTCCGCAACATACAAAGAGTGATTTGAATACGCGAAAGGCGTCACATTCGGAGATGCTGCAAATCCTTCCGAAAGACTGGTCAGGTTAAAGGTTTGTTGATACCCGGTAACATATCCGGCAAGCAAAGCCAGTAAACTGTTTGCAGTTCCTAACTGTGCCTGACTAATTCCGCCCGGTAATTGGCAAGTTGCTGCACTGGAACACGCAAAGAAAGGCGTTGCCGAAGAAGTTCCGATTGTTGCAGTCGGAAGAATACCAAAAGTATCAAACGGTTTTGGATTAAAATACTGCAACTGTCCGCCGAATCTTACCGAGTGATCGCCGATAATCCAGTCAACGTTATCTTGAAGATTATAATTTTTGACATATCGTCCCTGCGGTCCGTTGTTGTTTTCGGGATTGCTGATCAGAGGAAGCCCCAAAGCTATATTTGGATTTTCGTAAGTGCCGAATAAAACACTCTGGAAGAAAAAGCCGCCGCGCAATTCATTGACAAAAGTGGGGCTAAAGGTGCGGCGGTAAGCCAGAGCCAGCATTTTAGCTCTTGAAGCCACATCTCCGCGCGGAGTGACGGTAAAGCCTGTCGGATCCATGTCATTTCTTAAAGTTTGCTCAAGATTCCAACTGTAAACGCCATTAACCGAATTGTTGTCGTTGATGTCGAAATCAAGACGAGTCGTAAAAGTCGTTCTCTCGACATTAGCTTGACGATTGAATCTAAAGCCGGTCGTGTTTATCTGATCTCCGCCGGTAAAATTACCTTGTTCCGGCATTTGCGAGAGAATTCGATTTTGAATAACCGGGTTAATTGTCGTCGGAGTGTTTGCAAACCCCAAGGAATTGGCTAGCCCTAAAATATTTGCCGTACAAACGCTCCCAGCCGCGCCCGATGGACAGGAAACAAACGGTGTGTTGATCGGGGCACCGGCATTGGTTCGATTGTAAGTAAAAACTCCGCTTCGCGCCGACGGCGTTAAGATTGTGCGAGTTGTAGCATTTGACAACGGATCAATAATCTTTTCGTAAGCAACAAAGAAAAATCCTTTATCCTTGTAAAAAAGAGGACCTCCGTCGCCGAATCCCGGAAAGGGCAGCGGTCCGCCTAATTTACCGCCGAATTGATTGCGATTGCGGAATGGACGCGCGGTGCCGGTGCGATTATTAAAAAAGCTGTTTGCCGCAAACGCAGAGTTGCGGTTGTAGGCAAACAAGGCTCCGTGAAAGTCTCTTGTTCCTCGCGGCGTGACGAGTCGAATCTGCGCGCCGCCGTAGCCTTGATCAGCTTCCTGATTAGCAGTTGTAATCGTAAATTCAGCCGTATCATCAACGGAAGGTCTGCCGGGAGCAAAATCAGTCGCATTCTGGCGAATGTAGTTGTCCTGAATGTTGATTCCGTCTCTGGTGATGTTCGTAAACGAAGTACGCATTCCGTTGATTGCGGTTTCCTGCGCCGAGTTGCTCTGCACGCCGGGCTGCAAAGTTGTTAATCCGAGGGGATCGCGCGCCAGCAGAGGCAAAGATAAAATCTGCTGTGGGCTTACGGTATTGCTAACCTGCGCCGAAGTAGCCGTAACGACATCGGCTCCTGCCGTAACGGTCACAGTTTCCTGAACGTTGCCAAGCTCCAAAGTCGGATTTAACGTGTACTCGCGTCCAACGTCAATTTTCACTTCGGTTGCCGAGAAGGTTTTAAATCCGGTTGATGTTATCGTAACCGTGTAAGTCCCGAACTCCAATTGCGGAAAGAGAAACGCTCCGTCCTCTCCGGTGGTGACGGTTTGCGTTCTGCCCGTGTTGTTATCGGTAGCCGTGACGGTCGCTCCGGGCAAAACGCCGTCCGGGCTGGATACCACCCCGGAGAGTCGTCCGGTTGTGGTTTGCGCAATGACCAAAACGGCGCTCACCAGCATTGTAATTGCTATCGGAAATAGTCTTTTCATTTTTTCACCTCTGCTCAAGTTGAGTTTTTTTCGAAGTTTTTTATTCCAATAATTTGGAATTCCTCATTCCAACGAAAAAGAAGCAGCTTTTTGGCTGCTTCTTTCGAATAAATAGGGCAAGCGATATGCCTTTGTAAGGTGATATGAAAAGTTGGGAGCCTTAGAACAAAGTGGTCGGTCGGAAATTAGAAAATATTGCTATTTTTGGATAAGGGTTTTGCATTTTTTGGATAAAATGCAATTAACGATTTTCCAAAAAATTTGATTTAAAGTGGTCTCAAAAGCTACGGGGCAAAGGCGCATCGGGTGCTTGATGCACCTTTGCCCCGTAGCTTTTCCGCCGAAAATTATCGGTAAAATGCCGAGCGAGACAAACCGCCCGGAACGGCGACGTTATTTCTGCTCGGCTCGAAGTTTTGCGATTAACTCTTTGATTTCTTCTTTTTCAGCGTTTTCTGGTTGAAGCCGTAGAAAAGCTTCCAGTTCTTTAATCGCCTGCTGGTTTCTTTTCGTGCGGTTGTAAAGCAAAGCAAGCTGCCAGTGGGCTTCCGGAATCGGCGAATCTTTCGATAATTCCTTTGCCCGCAACAAGGACTTTTCTGCGTCCGCGAATTTTCCCTGACGATACGAAACCGTTCCATACCAGAGGTGCCCTTGGGCTAATTGCGGATTTAAAATTGTGACCGCGCGAAAAGCTTCGGCTGCTTCATTAAAATGCGCTAAATGATAACAAGCCAAACCTAAAGAGTAATAGACGGAAGCGCTGCGATTATTAACTTCGACCGCTTTTATCAGAAAAGGCAAAGCTTCCTTGTATTGCTTCCGCCTGACGTATTCGACGCCCAGGCGCTCAAGAGCTAAAAAATATGTCGGAAAGATTTCGACTGCTTTTTTTAGACTGTCAAGATCTGCATCACTCTGCTTGTTTAAATCATTAATGCCTTTTTCATACAATTTGCGAGCTTCTTCCGGAACTGTCTGCGCGAAAACGGTTGTTGGCGTGCCACCCGGTTGAGTATTAACTTTTCGCTTATCCAATCTTAATCTGATTTCAAGGTACTCGGTGACCGGAGTGTTGTTATCGCCCCGACTTATACTCATTAGCTGAACTTCTTCTTCGTGAGGAAGATAATTTGTCCCCAGAGACAGAACCTTAATTTTAAACTTGCCTGATGAAAGCCCACTAAATGTGAAACGCCCTGAGGCACCGGTCTTTTCCCGACCGAGAGTTGAATAATATTCGTTTTGCAGCTCGACGTAGATGTCGGGAACCGGCTGTCCAGACTCATTAAAAACTGTTCCGTAAATTGTGTTTCTACTTTGCGAAGGAGCGCTTTTTGCGTTTATGGATGTAGTCGCGCCGGAAATAGAAAAGAAACAGAAAAGGCATAAAAGCATAACGATTTTTCTCATAGCTCTTTAATTATATTGAAAAGATGACGTTTGGCAATTGAATCGCGCAGGTATAAGGAAAAAGCTTAAATAGAAGCTATTTCAAAAATTGTTTTCAATTGCCCCCGATTATTTGCATTAGCATTTTTGAGTTAACTTCTAACAGTTTTGATTGTGTTTAGCTTCATAAACTTAAGGAAATTTTCGGTTAATGAAATACGGAAACCGCAAAGGATACGGAGAAAACAAAGAGAAAAAGAAGTTAAACACTTTGCCCTTTGCGTATTCTCCGCATCCTTTGCGATTAAAGTTTCGTTCCGTATTTCATTTCTCCGAAATTTGCCCTAAAAATCGTAACGAATTGCAAATTGCAGCTCTCGCGGCGCACTTTGAGAACTCGTAATGCGCCCGAAAGTTGTCGAGCCGAAAAGCAGATTCGGAGGACCGAAAAAGTTGCTGTTCGTCAGATTATAGGCTTCGGCACGGATTGTCAGCCGATGGTTTTCAGACCACGGCATTTTAAATCTCTTGGCAATCGCCGCATCTATGTTCCAAAAAGCCGGACCTCTGAAAATATTTCGATTACCGACTTCGCCGTGTCTCGGATAACGAAGCGCTGCCTGGACTGCAGCCGGGTCGGCAAAGTACTGAATTCCTGTACCTTCGTCGCGAATATTTGACTTAAATACAGACCTATCGCCCGTCAGAATAGCCGGTACGCCGACGTTGTCTGCGGAAAAGACCGTGACCGACCAGGCGCCGGAATATGACGTTAGAGGTAACCCTGAGCGAGTGCTTAAAATACCGGAAAGAGTCCAGTTGCCGACGATCGCATCCAGCCACTTGGGCATACTGCCGCCTAACGCTCTGCCGCGACCGAAAGGTAGATCCCAAATACCGTTCGCATTGAACAGATGGCGAACATCGAAGTCGGCATCTCCTCGACCGGCATTAAGATCAAGAGCATTTGATATTAATCCCTGTCTTACGACGTTGGTAATGCTCGACTGATTATCAATCGCGTGCGACCAGGTGTAGTTAACGTCAAACTGGAATCCCTGCGAAAACCGTTTCTGCAAACTCACAAGCATTCCGTCATACTGCGAACGTCCCTGGTTTGTGATATAGGCATTAACGGCGAATTGCGAACCGAGTCCGACATTTGAATTGAGCAATCCGTTTGCGAATAACGTCGCGACGAGATCAGCCGTGCCTCCAACTTCGATTAAATCCGGTACCAGGATTGCTGTCAGTTCTGTGCAACTTGCAACCGTAGTACCCAAGAAATCCGATGCAATTCGCGGACAGGTTCGTCCATAGTTAGCCATAGCAGCAGGAGCAACTTGATTTTCGATCCATGGAATCGCAGTAATTGCTCCATGAGCATTAAGTTGGTCTTGAAGCGAGTTGAACGCAGCCAACATAAATTGACCGGAAGCCGGATCTCTGAAATCAACTATCTGCGAAGCGTCCGACTGCGCGAAAAGTTTGCGCCCGCGCCGCCCAACATAAGAAACATCAAGAAGCAAATTTCCCGGCAGCTCGCGTTGAACCCCAAAGCTCCAAGTGTACGAATGAGGTATCTCAAAATTCTGATCTATCGCATAGTTAAATTGCGAGTTCGCAAGTCCGTGCGGATCAGGGGTAAATGGGCGAGTGATACTCGGAGCGACATTTTGTACGGGTAAAGAATTGATGCCCGTAAATCTCGGGTCGTTCAGGAGGGCGGTTCTCGGATTGAGATTGCCAAAAGCTTGCGAAGCTTGATTATCAAAAAGATAGCCAAGCTGATCCTGAACAAAACTGAGTGCGCCGCCGACGCGATCGTACACGAGAGAAGCACCGCCGCGGATTACGGTTTTACGGTCGCCGAAAATTGAACCGAGAAAACCGTTTTTGAACGATGGATTATAAGCAAAGCCGAGTCTTGGAGCTAAGTTGTTGTAATCGGTTTCGTACATCGGTCTTCCGCCGTTTTCCTTACCGATTAAATCGTAACTGAGTAGAGGAACTGCGGCATCACCGCCGATTCCGGCAGCCGCATTTTGCACTCTTGTGTTAATTAAAGTTTGGAAATCTATATTCTGCCCCGACTGAAATCCATTCTTTTCGTACGGAGCGGGATAGAGATGCCAACGAAGACCGAGATTCAAGGCTAGATTGCTAGTAACCTTCCAGTTATCCTGAACGTAAAGTTCATATTCATTATAGACGTAGTCACGTTTTCTCCCACTAGCCAAAGGCTGTGGATTTCCAGCTTGATCATAGACATAAGTTGTATCAAGCGATGCCAATCTTCCGAGAAGAAAAGCATAGGAAGCATCGAAAGTGGTTGTTGCCGTTGTGCTGTTGGGACGAAGATCGCCTGGGCGCAACGACGCGTTAAGCGCATTCGTATTTCCGCCGAGTCCAATAACTGCGAAATTAAAGTCACTAATAAGTGATGACTTTTGCCTAATCGGCTTATACTGACCGCCAAACTGGAATGTATGCGATCTCCAAATCCAGGTCATATCATCACGAAATGTCGGCACGATCACGTCGCGGTTCTGGAAGCTGATGTCAGAATAAGGGTCAGTTATAGGTCCGAAGGTAAAGTTGTTCGGATAAGCAGCCGACGGCGCGGGCGGAAAGTCCCATATTTGTCTTGAAACTCCGACTGTTGCCTGATTGGTAATTGACGGACTGATAACCCATGTATGTCCGCCGACCAACTGATAGCTCTTATCAATTAATTTCTCAGCATCTTCATCGTCGGGAAATAATCGGAGCGCATTGGTTTGATCATTTCGTGTCAGAGTTAGACGCCCGAATGCTCTTTGCGTGTCGCTGATGTTTCCATCAATTCGGGTTGTGTACGTATTATTTTTGACGTAAAACGGCGCATTAAATCTGAAAAGCCCGGTGTTAATGCCGTTACCGCCCGTCAAATCATTCGCCTGCGGATAGCGGCTGTTGATGAATGACAAAAGCGCCTGATTAACGCCAATTCCGCGCGGGTCGAGGGCTGCGGCTTGCGCCGGTGTAAGGTACGAAATGCATTGCGGATTTAAATCCAAACGAACCTGCGTAATAGGAATATTGTTGCAGGTGTTGTTGATGTAACCGATTCTGCCTTCTCGAAGATGCTGCAGCGGAACTGTGCGAGTGACCGATGCTTCCGAATCATCCCGCCGTCCTTCGTAGTCGAAGAAAAAGAAAAGCCGGTCTTTACCGCCCATCCAAGTTGGCGTACCTTCGCCGAAAGAAGGTAAGTATAATGGTCCGCTCAAACTGCCGCCAAATTGATGGCGTTGTAGTTTCGGTCTCGGAATTCCATTTTTATTATTGAAGAAACTATTCGCTGCTGTTTTATCTGTTCGGAAATATTCTCGCAGCGAGCCGTGAAAAACATTGGTTCCGCTTCGGGTTGCCAATTGAATCTGACCACCGCTGCTGCGTCCCTCGGAAGCGCCGGGACTCGCGGTTACAGCGCGGAATTCCTGAACCGAATCAATCGGAAGATTACCGATTGTGACAAATGCCTGACCGGTGGTTACGTCGTTGGAATCAATACCGTCAACGGTAATATTTCCCTGGTCGGCGCGGGATCCGGTAACGGAACCTACTCGATTGCTTTCTCTATTTAAATCTGATTCGTTAGCGGTTGAAGCCAAAGCGCCGACGTTATTTCCAATAACGCCCGGCTGCAAACCGATCAGCGCCGCCGGATTATCCCGCAATTGAATTGGAAGCTCTTGCAGTTGGCGCTGATTAATCACGTTGCCGATACTCGGATCGGTTGTGTTCAACGTGTCTTCACCCGCACTTGATTGCACTTCCACCGTTGCATTGACGTTTCCGGCGATCAACTGCGCGTTGTGCGTTTCAGTACGCATGATTCCGAGCTGAACATCGTTTAGAGCCAGAGTTTGGAAGCCCTGTGCGGTAAAAGTAAGCCTGTATTCAGCTCCCGGCTGTACATTATTAAAAATATAAACGCCGTCTTCGTTTGTTGTAGTTGTTAATTCGCGAGAGGTTTTCGTATCAGTAAGCACAACCTGCACGCCCGGTACGAGAGCGCCGGTTGGATCAGTAACAACCCCGGTAACTCCTGAAACCGCTTGTGCGGCAATCATAATCGGAGACAATAACAGCAGCAATAACACAGCTAACAGAGAGGTTGTTTCTACTGTTAGTCTGACTGCTTTATCGTCGGCGGCTGAAAGGGGAAAACCATATGCCTTGCATTGAATGGGATATTTTTTCATCCGTAACTCCTTTTGTTTTTCTGTAGGTTGTGATTGACAAAGAAATGACAGGAAGACTCCTTTCGTCTTTAATCACAAACCCGATTTCAAGCTTCAGAAGCGAGAGTGCCTAAATTTGGTGCGAAGATTTAATTATTTTTTTAAATCTGCAATTTATTGGATAAAACGTAGGTATTACAACGCTTCTGCAAAACAATAAAGCGCAAGGCTTGTGCCGTTTTGCCAACTTTCTGTTGGATTGAAGCGGTTTCAGGTTATTTTTAATAAAACTGTTTGGCTGAGGAATAGTTAAAATTGCTAATTTCGGAGAAGATGGGTCGTAAAAATCGGAAATTTTGAATATCGCCTGACCTGACAATCCTGTAACTCCTTCATAATTCCAATTTAATGGAATTATCAAGAGATTATTCGTGTTGAGAATTGCCTGTAAAGCTTTACTCAGAATGAATACAAAGAGTAGAAATTCTGCTCTAACTTTTGCAGATTTTTTCAAATTGCCGAATTGCGACAACAATCAGACAAGGTTGACACAACCGCCGCAGTGGCAGAAAAAATAAAAGAATTCTTACGCAAAATTAGTCAACGCCTGCCGGATTAAATGAATTGTCAGAAGCCATCAATATTCATCCTACCCATTTGGCAAGAGTCTTCCGACAATTTGAACGGCTACGGCGGGCGATTATCTCGCTCGAATTGGAAATTTAAAACCCATGTTAATCCGAAAGACCGGTGTTTTTCATAGTTGGAAGGCGAGTGATTTTGTAACGCTTCATTTTCGAGCTGAGAGTTGATTCGCTTAGTCCCAGAAGCTGCGCCGCGCGCTGCTGGCTTCCGCCGGAATGCAGAAGGGCTAATTTAATCAGGTTAATCTCAAAATTCCTGACTTCGTTTAACAAATCAATACCGCTTTGAATCTTGATTCGATCAACCGATTCGAGCGCTTTGATTTCTCCCAAGATAACCAAAGCCAATTTGCTCAATGTTTTTAGCTCTGTACCCCATGTTTTTTCGTCAATAAAGTGCAGTGGGTTCGTATGTTCGGTGATGTGTTTTCCCTTGGTCGCCATATTCATAATTTTTGCGGGCGCAGATTGCATTCCAAAATCCAAATTTATGGCGATTTTATTGGGCAATGTGTTTTCGACTAAAGAGAAATGTGATGAAAGACCAAAAAATCAGGACTTTTCGCGTTTTTTGAGGACAAAATCGGGTGGCTGTTTTCACATAATTATTTGCTCGTTTCGTCCTAACAACTCCGTTACTCGTCCCTGTTAAAAAACGGCACATCACGTTCGGATTGCGGAATCTTGATTGTTTGCAAAAAAATGGATTTTGAAATTATGAGCGCGCAATTAGCAGGAATAAAATTTAAACCTTTTAAAAAGTTTTTCGTAAACAAGCTAGTTGCCGGAAAGGAGTTTTAAATGGCAATGCAACAAACAATACAAAAAAAGAGTAACGGACGAATCACTCACAGCTCTCGGGGAGAGCAGGCATTAAGCGGCAAAATCAGTGAATTGAAGAATAATGCTTATATGCTGCTGCAAGAGATCAGAGAGCTATCAAAGCTTGAATTCAGCGATATTCAGAGAGGAATTGATCTTCAGGAAGAAGTTCGCCGCTTTGAGATCAGGCTGATTAAGCTGGCGCTTCAGGAAACCGACGGTCGTCAAGTCCGTGCGGCAAATCTGCTGGGCATTAAAATGACCACGCTGAACGAAAAAATCAAGCGATACGGCATTGATCCCTACGACCCGACTAATAGCGCCGTTTCAGACGCATCAGACCAGTAACGGAATTATCGTCGGTCGGCTTTTCTGAGTTATTTTTTCAGATAGGCGCTACAAGCTGCTGCTTGATTCGTCTCAAAAAATTATGAGGAGTTTTCAACTATTCTCTGTGCTTACGGTGAATACAAGAAACTCCTTTTATTTTTTTATCTTTAATAGGTATTGGTTGGGCTAAAACGAGTTTGGGAGTTATGGATGTAAAACCTCAAATCAAAGCGTTAATAGTTGATGGCGAGCCATCAGCCCAAAATAAAATTCGCACCTTGCTTAAAGATTACCCGGAAGTTTCAGTCATCGGCGAAACCAATAACGGCAGCGAAGCCGTCTCGATAATTCAAGAGTCCAGTCCCGATCTCATTTTTCTCGATATTGAGCTACTCGGCACTAACGGTTTATCAATTATTCAAGACGGTATTAACGAGCATGCACCGCTTATTATTTTAATTTCGGAATCTGACAATTACGGATTAGCAGCATTTGAAGCCGGCGTGGTTGATTATTTACTCAAGCCTTTTAATGAAGTTCGTTTAAACGAAGCAATCCAACGAGTCGTCAAACAATTAAGCGTCCAAAAGGACGACGATCAATTGCAATTGTCCGCATTAATCGAAAGTCTGGTCGGCAAGCCTCCCAGATATCTGCGGCAAATCACTTCTCGCTCGGGCAACCGGATTTTTCTTGTTAAAGTAGAGGACATTGCCTGGATTGAAGCCGAAAGAAACTATGTCCGCATCCACAGCAACGGAAACTCATATTTACGTCGCGAATCAATCGGCAACATAGAATCACAGCTCGATCCCACCAAATTTCGCCGCATTCATCGCTCGGCAATCGTTAATCTGGATTTCGTTCGGGAATTGCAGTCAGCCAAAAACGGTGATTACAAAGTAATTCTTCATTCGGGCGGCGAATTAACCTTGAGCCGCAGCTTTCACGCTAATATGCGCGAATTTTTCAGATAAAAAGAGTCACAAAAGCCGAGGCGTCAGCAGGAAGGGATTTACTATTCAAGCGAATCTGTTCCTGCTGACGCCTCGGTTTTTGTTTTATATCTCAAAAGCCCAAAACCGGCTTAAATTTCAGTAAGTCAATCAATTTTTTTGGAATTAAGCCGCCTGCCTCTTCTTCAAATTTCACAAAACATTTATCCGAAAATCCCAATATTTTCTATTAAGGACACCGGCAGCCCTTTAATTTCCTAACCGAAACACCGAGACTTTCCACCGCTCGCAGTTAAAGGCACAACACTTGCGCTTAAAAGGGTGAAGAAGCAGCCAAAAAGCTGCTTCTTTTTCGTTGGAGTGAAGAATTCCAAATTATTGGAACTAAAAACTTTCGCTCGAACGGTGAAGAAATTTAAAGGTCAGAAAGCCTTAAAAACATGACTTCCCTAATAAGGAGAAAGGATGAGAAATATGCTTAAATTTTTATCAACAATCTCTCTTCTGCTCTGCCTAGCCGTCGTCGGATTAGCGCAGGAAACAGGAGGAGAGATTCAAGGAACGGTAAAAGACCCGGCGGGAGCCGTTGTTCCCAATATTACCGTGACCATTTCGGGCGTTGACGTCGGTTTTACCCGCACCGTCACAACCGATGCCGAAGGCTTTTTCCGCATTCGCCAAGTGCCTCCCGGCACTTATACAGTAGCAACCGCAGCTGCCAGCGGTTTTGCGGCTCAAACCAGAGAAGGCGTTCAAGTCGCGCTCGGCAATGCAACTACAGTTGATTTTGCGGTTGCACCGACAGCAGGAACGACTACTGTTGACGTAACCGCCGATGCTGGCGTTATTGTCGACCCGACCGAAACCAAAGCGCAGGACAACATTTCGGCTCAGGAAATCGAACGCCTCCCGAAAGGAACTGGATTTACCAGCCTGCTCAGAACTTCGACTGCGGTTCGCGCCGAGCCGCTTTCCGGTCAGTTTTCGATTAACGGCGCTACCGGACCGGAAAACAGTTTTATTATTGACGGACAGGAAACTCAAAACTTTAGAACCGGTCTGCTCAACAGCAACAACGATATTCCGTACCAAGCCGTTCAGGAAATCCAGGTCAAATCGAGCGGATTTGAAGCCGAGTTCGGCGGCGCAACGGGCGGCGTTATCAATGCCGTTACGAGAAGCGGCTCAAATCAATTTCGCGGAGAGTTCGGCGCTCAGTTTATTACCAATAAACTCAACGCAACTCCGCGCGGGATTTACAGCGTGACGACGAACTCAGCCGGGCTGCAGGGCGAAACACTGCCAAATAGCGGTCAAGGAATCGAATTTTTCCCGGTTGCCAAAGATCAGGGACTGACTTTCTTCCCGACCGCTACATTGGGCGGTCCTGTTATCAAAGACAGATTGTGGTTCTTTGCGATTCACGCTCCGCGTATTGTCAACACAACGAGATCAACCACATATGTTTCAGGATTTGGACCGACTCGTAATTTTACGTCGTTCAATTCGACAATTCTCGCTGCCGGCGGAACGAACATTCAAACGGCGCAACAAAAAACGGTCTATCACTACGATCAGATAAGAATCGATGCTTCGCCGTTTAACAGCCTCCGTTTGTCTTCGAGTTTTACCTGGAATCCTATTGTTGACGAAGGAGGACTCCTTTCAAGCACCTATACAACAGCGTTTAGAGCAGCGACGGCTGGTCAGAACTTTGTGATAGGTTCGCCTTCGACACTCAATGTAAACGGACAGATATTCCAGGGTGCCGATGTTGCGGCTCGCCAAGGCGGTCGTCAGAACTCCAATAACTTCAGAGCTGAAGGCGTTTACACGCCAACAAGCAAGCTGGTGCTGCTCGGACGCTATACTCGCGGCTTTTTGAATGAAAAACTCGCTTCGTATGGCATTCCCAGTGGTCCTGATTTTAGGTGTACACAAGTTCCCGCAGCTTTAGCAGCCCAAGCCGGTTGTACTCAAGGATTTATAAGCGGCTCGAACATTCAGACGTCTAGAGATGTCTCGGTTCGCACAACTTGGGAAGCACAAGCAAGCTATCTGTTTACTGCCCTCGGTCACCATGAGATAAAAGGCGGCTATCAAAAGAGTGACATTCTTAACGATGTTGATTCGGGTAACGTTACTCCGGGCGGTCGCACCTATCTTTATTACGGTGTAAATTGCTTTAGCCCCAGTTTCACTTATGTTCAATGGAATATCAGTCCCGGAAACTATCCGTGTCCTGCAAATTCAATCGGAACTGGCGTTACTTATCAATTCGCAACCGTTGGCAGAGCGACGAATAAAGCTCATACCTTCTTTGTTCAGGATAAGTGGCAGCCGACTAGCCGCTTAACACTTAATCTCGGACTTCGCACAGAACAGGAAGACCTTCCTGCTTTCAATGCCAACGCCATCCCGCTGAAATTTAGATTTCAAGATAAGCTGGCTCCGCGTCTCGGCGTTGCCTACGCGCTTACAGCCGACGGCAAAACAAAAATCTCTGCTTTCTACGGCAGATTCTTTGACCGCTTGAAGTTTTCACTTCCGCGCGGTTCCTTCGGCGGTGATTTCTACCACGTCAGCTATTTCTATATCACTGCCGACAAACCGCACTATTCCAACTACACGGTACAAAACCTGAGAGGCAGCTATAACTTCCCCGGCGGCGGCGTTTGCCCGATAACCTCCGGTTCATCTTTTGTTTGCGACCAGGATTTTCGTATTCCTTCAAATGCGGAAGATGCCAGCGCATTCGAGAGCGGCGCGGTTGACCCGAATGTCAAACCGTACCGTCAAAGTGAAGCAACCGTTGAGTTTCAACGCGAGGTGATGCGAGCTTCGGTCTTTTCGGCTCGTTTCGTGTGGCGTAATCTCGATCAGGTAATTGAAGATATCGGTGTTCCGACTCCGGGAGGTAGCGAAGCGTATGTTATCGGAAATCCCGGACAAGGCTTAGCTGCTGAAGTTTATAGTCAACTGGGCTATCAAAAAATGGCGACAGCCAAGCGCAACTACAGAGCTTTGCAGCTTGAGTGGGACAGCCGTTTCGTTCGCAACTTCAACTTCAACTTCAACTACACATTAAGCCGTTTGTGGGGCAACTACTCAGGTCTCGCCAGCCCTGACGAAGTCAGCACCGCGACCGGACTCGGACGCACAACACCGAACGTCAACCGTGACTTCGACCTCCCGCAAGTCGGATTTACCGGCACCGGCGAGGAAGCTATCGGAATTCTCCCTTTAGACAGAACGCACGTCTTCAAAGCTTCGGGAACTTACAGCTTTGATTGGTGGGCTAATAAGTCGAATGCAACGGATGTTTCGTTCTTTACTACCGCTCAATCGGGAACTCCTTTAACCACGTTCATTGAGGTTTTCGGTATTCCGATTCCCGAAACACAACGCGGAGATTTGGGACGGACCCCAATGTTTACGCAAACGGACTTTAACTTGACGCACCGATACAGATTCGGTCGCGACGAACGATTCACATTGGCGTTTGATTTCAATGTTCTCAATGCGTTCAATGAAAACAACGTCTTAGCCATTAACCAGAATAAGTTCAGCGGCAGCTTTAATCTCAGCCCCAGCTCGGTTAATAATTGCGGCACAAACTACGTTTGCGCTATCAATTTCTTAACCAGCAACGGTGTGCTGAACCAATATGCTGCGGCAGAACAAGCTTATGCTCCAAGCGCGAACGTCTTTGGCGTAAATGCGGCTCGAAACATAGCTTTCGGACAAGCGTTGACACGCCAAGAACCGAGAACAGTTCGCTTTGGATTCCGTCTCTTGTTCTAAGAAACGATTAGTTTGAAGAAAACGTAAGAGCCTATCCTGTTTTGGATAGGCTTTTTTCTATTTCTATATTTGCGATGGAACCTGATTAAAATTTGGTCGTAAACATAAATTAGTTGTCACAAAACCCATTATTGCGGTGTTTTTTTTATAAATCCGGTAGTTTTGAGGATTTTATGTCTTACACAAGTAATTTAATCAGACCTGTTGAGCAAATAAATGTAAGTGAAGTGGCAAGCCTTCTGGCTCGTTTTGCCACTTCAAAAATGAAAATACGGACAATTATCGCCGACGATATGCCGTTAGCGCGAAGCCGAATCAAGCGTTTCCTCAAAACCGATTCGGAAATCGAAATTATTTGCGAATGCTCAAGCGGCACCGAAGCAATTGAAGCGATAAATAGACTCAAACCCGATCTTGTTTTCCTCGATGTCGAAATGCCCGGAATCAGCGGTTTTGAAGTTCTTCAAGCAATCAAATTAGACCCGATGCCTGTCGTAATTTTCGCCACCGCATATGACAAATTCACTTTGCGGGCTTTCGATTTTCACGTGCTTGATTACTTGCTCAAACCATTTGACGAAGCGCGCCTGAAACGATCTCTTGAACGCGCCAAACGCGAGTTGAAAAGGACGAGAAAAACCGATATTAATCAACAACTCCAGAGCGTTCTGCAAAACAATAAGAGCGAGCAGAAATTCCTGAAACGAATCGCAGTCAAATCCGGCGAACGCACTGTTTTTCTGCCGACCGAAGATATTGACTGGGTTGCAACGGCAGGCAATTACGTCGAGCTGCACGTTGGCAAACAAACGCATTTAATCCGCGAGCGGATGTGCGAGCTTGAAGCGAAACTCGATGGGTCGAAATTCGTCCGCATTCACCGTTTGTCGCTCATAAATATCGAACGCGTCAGAGAGTTGCAGCCGCTTTTTAACGGCGATTACATCGTTATTTTACAAAACGGTGTGCGGTTGACTTTGAGCCGCACTTATCGCGAAAAACTATTTGATTTGATAGAAGGAAAATAGTCTTTGGCTTAAAAACCGTTTTTGCAAAACTGATATTTCGACTAAAAAATAGCCTAGCGGCTCGCCGGGCTATTTGTGTTTTATTTCAACAACTTAGCCGCACTTAAAAACTTATTTCAGATAAAAAACAGCCCGCCCAAATATTCCGCTTTTCGTCTCCGACTAGCTACGACTCATCACAAACTCATACCGCTCTTATTACAAATTGTTTCTAATCAACTCAAGAACCGGGAGCCATCCCCAGAAGGAGAAGATAATGAAACAAATCACACATCTGCTAATAGTTTTGTCAATCGCAGCTTCAACCATTTACTCGCAGCAAAATCAAAGTCAATTAAGCCAGACAAAAGAAACAAGAAAATATGTATTCAGCCAAACCAAGATTCCGACACCGGAAAACATCCCGCCCGATGCTATTGACTTGAATAATAAAGGAATGGATTTATTTGAAGCACAAAAGTATGAAAAAGCCATTGAGGTTTTCAAAAAAGCGGTTGATGCCGCGCCCACAGTGGTTCAGTTTCAATTCAATCTAGGAACCGCTTACAGTTTTGTGGGGCGCGACCTGGAAGCTGTCGAGGTTTTGAGACGCGTGGTTAAAGCCTCACCTAAATATGCCAATGCCTTTGCCGGTTTAGGTGCATCGCATTATGCTCTTGGAGAATACGCGGAAAGCATCGCAGCTTATCGGAAAGCGTTAGAATTAGAACCGAAGGACACACACATTCTTTGTGATTATGCCAGAGTGCTTCATCATGCAAAGGAATACGAACAGGCTTTAATAACATTTGATGCAATCATCAAAAACGAGCCCGGAATGGCAAGAGCCTACAACGACCGCGGAGTTACGCTGATTATGTTGGGGCGATACAAAGAGGCAATTGATGATCTACAGCGAGCCATCGCCTTAGAATCTTCGTTTGCCGAAGCTCACAATAATCTCGGAATTGCGCTCGATAAATCAGGAAAGAAAAAGAAGGCTCAAGCCAGTTTTCAGGAAGCCGTACGTTTACGCCCGGATTGGAGTTATGCGCAATACAATCTGGCTCTAAGCTATTTCGAAACCGGCAAACGGGATTCAGCGTTTGAGCATTTTTCCACCCTCAAAAAGCTTGATTGGGAACTGTCGGAAAAGCTCAGAAAAGAATTCTATCAGGGCTTTATAATTGACGCTTCAAAAAAATAATTTTTACGGTTTTGACTTAAACCGAAGTTAGAAAAAATAAGCCGATTTGCTACAAATTCGCCAAGCAGATCGGCTTATTTTTTTCCTTACAGTTAGATAAACCCCTTTGCTTTTGACTAAGAAAAGTCGAAATTTTCGCCAAGTTGAATTCTCCATAATGAATAGGCATACTCGTTGGCGAGTGAATTTAATTTATGGAAAATAAAATCGAAGCAATTGTTGACGAATATCGCGTTCGCAGGCTTAATCGCCGTGAATTCTTCGCGCGCTTAATAGCAGTCACAGGCACTTACGCCACAGCGCAATTGTTTTTGGAACAAAGCGGCTTGGCGGCGACGCTCGTTTCAGAAGTCGAATCGCAGCAGGCAAACGTTGATTCCGGCACGGTTGAATATCCGAGCGGCGATGTCAAGCTAACCGGCTATTTGAGCAAACCGAAAAACAAAGGCAAATATCCGGCAATTCTCGTCATTCACGAAAATCGCGGGCTGAACGACCACACCAGAGATGTTGCCCGCCGCTTTGCCGCCGAAGGCTACGTTGCACTCGCAGTTGACGCTCTTTCGCGCAAAGGCGGAACGGCATCGTTCGACACGCCGGAAAAAGTGCGTGAAGCCTTTGCCGCAATTCCGATGACAGACGTGATGAAAGACCTCAATGCCGGACTCGCGTTTTTAAACACGCATCCGAATGTGAAGAAAAACAAGCTGGCTTCAATAGGTTTCTGCTGGGGCGGGGCGCGTTCGTTTTTGTTAGCGACGGAAAACAACAATCTGCAAGCCGCGGTCGTTTTTTACGGAACCGCACCGACCGAGGAACAGCTTGCCAAAGTCCATTGCCCGGTACTCGGAATCTACGGCGAAGCCGACGAACGCATTACATCAAAAGTGCCTGAAATAGCGACTGCGATGACGAAACTGAAAAAGCCTTACGAATATAAAATTTACAAAGGCGCGCAACACGCTTTCTTTAACGACACCAACGCTCAACGCTACAACGCAGAAGCAGCCAAAGACGCCTGGGCACAAACGCTTGCGTTTCTGAAGAAGAATCTAAAATAAGCAAGAAGTAAATTAAAGCTCGTTTTCGCGGGCTTTAATTTTACCTATCATTCAATCTTACTAACCTATCTCGTTATTTTCTGACTTCCGCGGTGCGGTTTAAATCTTTCTAGCCATCAGATGAGTTAATCCAAAAACAATTCTTAATTGCTGGGCGGATTTTCATTTCTTTTACGCCTTATAGATTGAAAAAGATTTTTACCACTTTTGATCTATGAGGTTTGTATGAGAAAACACATTTTTGTTTTAGCTTCGATATTTATCTTTTCGGGAACTGTTTTGGGAATTTTGTTCGTTTACGGACACCTTGAATTCCTTTCATTAAGCTCTAAACTGTTATCCGAACGTTCAGCTCTTGAAGACAATCTTTCCATTTTTCAAAAATTAAATATTTTCTTAAATGTCTATCTCGATTTTTTCGGACAATTCGGAATTAATCCGTTAAATTCTTTGTTCGTCGTCGCAACTTCGCTTTTATTCGGCTACGGATTATTGAATTCGCGAGAATGGTCGCGAAAACTTGGGTTTCTGATTATCTTTTTAAATACCTTTTCCTCTCTTTATGCAATCTTTTTCGGTTTTGTCTCATCGGCGATCATTATACAGCTCGGCTTGTGCGCTTATATGTGGTGGATTTTAACTTCGGATGAAGCTAAAAGCCTGTTAAAAACCAAATTAAGCTAAATCTTTTCAGAGGACGATTATGGATTTGAATAACAGCGAACGAAAAAACGCCGGAAATCAGGCACTGCCGGTTTGTCTTTTGTGCGGGACGGCGATGCAGCCTTTGATGCAAATGAACTTGAGAACAGGTGGAAGTCAGGGTTTTCATTCCGCATTTTCATTAATCTCGGAAATGACTCAAAAAACTCTCAATTTAGACACTTATCGCTGTCCGAATTGCACGCGGCTTCAGTTTTACGATATGGATTCAAGCTTGCCGAACCACTGAAAAATTATGAAACACAATTCAAATCAGCAAAGATCAAACGGGAACTTTAAAGTTCCGCCCTGCCTTTTGTGTTATACACCGATGGAGCCTTTGATGCAGATGCAGGTTAGAGTCGGTGGCGGCGAAGGATTTTGGAGCGGGTATCAGCAGATCAGCGAGAGAATTCTTGTTCTGGACACATATCGCTGTCCGCAATGCAGACGACTGGAATTTTTCGACTTGGATCAAAGCTTGCCCAATAGATAAAGTCCGAATTAAGTGGTATTTTATTGTCGCTTTTCCGGCAAATTGTTCATCAGAAGAAATAGACAATGAAACGATGCCCGCAATGCCAGCAGACGTTTTCGGATGAAAATAACTTTTGTTTGTCCGATGGTACGCCGCTTGTCCCGGCTTTAAATGTACCCGATCAATCAACCATCATCAAACCTGTCCCGCCGGTTCAGCCGATGCGACCTTCAACAGTTCCGGTGTTTGCATACATAATTGTATCTTTGCTGGTTTTATTAATCGGCGGCGGATTTGTTTTATGGATTGTGCGAGACAGATTTTTACCGGGCAAATCCGATTCAAACAATTCTCCGGTTATCAAAAAAGAAAACAAGGCTTCGAATTTCAACGATTCCAAAACGAATCAGGAGCAAGACCGGATAAACGAACAAAAAGCCAATTTGCAAGCCAAGCAGGAAGCGCTCGAAAAGGAAAAGCAGAAGTTAGCCGAAGAACGGAATAAATTAAACGCGCAGAAAAACAGCTCGAATCAGACGACAGCGTTTAATCAAACGCCTTCTTTGTCACAGCCGACAATGCGAATCAAATTTCGTTCCGGAAGCGTCGGAGAAACCGTTTCCGGCAGCATCGGTGCGGAACGAAGCTTTGTTCTTTATACTCTGAGCGGACAATATCTTTCGGCGAACGTTAACTCAGGCAACGGTTGCGTTGTCTTTAGAAACGGCTCAACAAGCACGAGCTTTGTTACAAGCCGGGGCGATACGTATTTGTATTTGAAAAACAATTGCGGCGAAACAGCGAGCTTTAGCTTAACAGTCACTGTTCGTTGATAGCGTAAAAGGAAACGGCAGGTTTTTAATTTTAAGCCAAAACCAATGCGTCTTCGGTGATTTCGAGTTTGCCGTTGGCATGTTCGACCGCTTTGACGAGCAAACTCACCAATTTTCCCTCGACTTCATCCCAATTGCCTTTCAAAGTGCAGCCCGCCGCATTTTTATGACCACCGCCGTTGAATTTTTCGGCTATTTTCGCCACATTGACATCGCCTTTCGAGCGGAGACTGGCGCGAAAAACTCCCGGCGAAGATTCTTTGAGCATCACGACCGCTTCGATTTCCTCCGCTGTTAACGGAATATTGACAAAGCCTTCGGCGTCTTCTTCCGTAGCTTTGGCAAGATCGAGCATATCCTGCGATTGACGAAGCGAAGCGACTTTGCCGCCGTCGTGGCGTTTGACCGACGACATCACCTGAGCGAGAAGCTGCACGCGGCTCCACGGATAACTGTTGTAAACCGATTCGGCGAGCTTTGCGGGTTTGACTCCGGCTCTAAGCAGTTCGGAAGCAACTTTGAAAGTTCGCTCGGTGGTGTTTGAATAATGAAACGAGCCTGTATCAGTTAGCAGCGCGGTGTAAACGCATTCGGCGATTTCGCGCGTGACGCGCCCGCCAATGGCTTTGCAGAGATTGTAAATCATCTCACCAACAGCCGAAGCCGTCGAATCAATCCAATTGATGTCACCGAAAAGCTCGCTTGTTGAGTGGTGGTCAATATTGACGACAAGTTGTTTGTCGAGGTCTTGAATTCCGGGACGCTCAACGTCCGAACACTCCATTACGAAAACCGCGTCGTATTCTCGGTCAATCGTTTCGACGCGGCGCACTCTATCGGCTCCGGGAAGACGAATGCAGGATGAGGGAACGGGGTCGCGGACGATGACTTCGGCTTTTTTGCCAAGCGACTGGAGAAGCCAGTAAAGCGCCAGCGAAGAACCGATTCCGTCGCCGTCGGGACGACGATGCGTCGTAATCCCGAAATAATTCTTGTTTTCAATCAACTCGACTACTTGACTTAACACTAAGGGAATTACGAATTACGAATTACGAATTACGAAATCGGAAAAGCTGTGCCTTTTTCGATTTCGTCTTTCACAATTCATCATTCTGCCTTTCCGTAATATGAATTTCAGAGAGCAGGCTGTCAATTCGATTGGCTCGCTCTTCAACGGTGTCGCGGGCAAAATGCAGCGCCGGAGCGTGCCGCAAATCAAGCGCAAAAGCTACTTGTTTGCGAACGTAAGGCGCGGCGTTCCGCAAAGCTAACAAAGCGGCATTAATTTGCTCTTCATTACCTTCAACCAAAACGAAAACCTTGGCATCGCGCATATTTTCGGATACGCGCACGTCCGTTACCGTTACGGTCTCGACGCGCGGGTCGTCAAGCTCGTAACCGACAATCTGCGAAATTTCTTCGCGCAGCATTTCTGCAATTCGTTCAGGTCTTCTCATCCGAAGGATGAAGGATGAAGGATGAAGGATGAAGGCGAATAATTGTTTTATTCATCCCTCATCCTTCATCCTTCATCCTTTTAAAGTTCCGTCGCGGCGATTCGTTCAATTGTGAACGCTTCGATTTGATCGCCGACTTTGATGTCGTTGAAGTTTTTCAAACCGATACCGCATTCAAAGCCTTCGCGGACTTCGGAAGCGTCTTCTTTAAAGCGTTTGAGCGAATCAAGCTCGCCTTCCCACGAAACAACGCCGTCTCGAATCAGACGCGCACGAGCCGTTCGGCGCATCACGCCGTCCAGTACGCGACAGCCTGCAATGGTTCCGACACGCGAAATCTTAAAGACTTCCTGCACAAGCGCGTGTCCAAGAATGACTTCGCGTTCGATGGCGTCGAGCATTCCGATCATCGCGGCGCGAATCTCTTCTTCGACTTTGTAAATAATCGAGTGCAGGCGAATGTCAACTTCTTCCGACTTCGCAACTTCAGCCGCGCGGGCTTCAGGTCGGACGTTAAAGCCGATAATAACGACTGCCGTTTGAGTGTCATCAGCTTGCGTTGCCGAAGCCAGCAAAACGTCGGATTCGGTAATCGCGCCGACGCCGGAGCGAATAACCCGGACTTTGACTTTTTCGGTCGAAAGTTTTTCGAGCGTAGCGCGCAAAACTTCCACCGAGCCTTGCACGTCGGTTTTCAAAATAACGAGCAATTCTTTCGTGCCGGCTCCGCCCAAAGATTCCAAACCGCGAGCCGTCGTTTTGACCAGACTTGCAGCGCGAGCCTGCATTTGTCGCTGGTGCGAAATTTCGGTAGCGCGTTCAATATCCGCAACAACGAGGAATGTGTCACCGGCTTGCGGAACTCCTCCCAATCCGAGAACTTCGACCGGAGTCGCGGGCGGAGCTTCGGTCAAAATCTCCCCTCGGTCGCTGAACATCGCGCGGACGCGACCGGAATATTGTCCGGCAATGATCGGATCGCCGATGTGCAAAGTTCCCTGCTGAACCAACACGGTCGCAACAGCGCCGCGTCCTCTGTCCAATTTCGATTCAAGCACGACGCCTGAAGCGCGACGAGTCGGGCTGGCTTTCAAATCCAGAATATCCGAGGTCAGTAGAATCGTTTCGAGCAAAGTGTCGAGATTCTGCTTCATCTTCGCCGAAACTTCGACCATTTCGGTTTCGCCGCCCCATTCAACGGGCGATAACCCCTGCCCGGCAAGTTCGGTTCTGACGCGATCAGGATTCGAGTCTGGTTTGTCGACTTTGTTAATCGCTACGATAATCGGCACTTCTGCGGCTTTCGCGTGTTCGATAGCTTCAATCGTCTGCGGCATCACGCCATCGTCAGCCGCGACCACCAGAACCACAACGTCGGTAGCTTTCGCTCCGCGAGCGCGCATCATCGTAAACGCTTCGTGACCGGGCGTATCCAAAAAGACAACGCGGCGTTTTTCCTCTGTGTTGTCCGGACTCGGCACAAAAACGCTGTAAGCACCGATGTGCTGCGTGATTCCGCCCGCTTCGCCGCCAGCCACGTTTGCCTGCCTGATCGCGTCGAGAAGGCTGGTTTTACCGTGGTCAACGTGGCCCATTACGGTTACGACAGGCGCGCGCGCCGTTTCAACGTCGTCGGCATCGGAAAGAATTAATTCCTCAAATTCTTCCTCGGCGACCATTTCTTCAAACTCGATAAATGAAACGTCGTAACCGAAGCGTTTGCCCAAATCGCTCGCCACATCCGGGTTAATTGGCTGGTTAAGCGTAGCGAAAATTCCGCGTTTGATTAAAAGCTGGACGACATCGCGCGGGGCGATTCCCAATTTTTCGGCAAACTCGCGCACGGTCGCACCTTCAACGAGACGAACGGTTTTCGAATCGCCCGCTTTGTTGATCTGCTCCTGCAATTTTTCTTCGAGCGTCTTCGGTCGCGGCGCGAAACCTAAATCGCGTTCGGCAAATTTATCGCGTCCGTGTTTATCTTTCGCTTGATGCCCTTTTTGATTGCGCCCTTTCGGCTTCGACGGGGGCGTGTAAGTCGTCATCGGCGTGGCGGTTTCGCCAGCCGTTCCGCGCATTTGCGGCGCATTATTGCGCGGATCGCGGTTGAAATTTCCGCGATCCGGTCGGCGTACATCGCCTCCGCCAGTACTGCTCCCAACTCCAGTACCGCCGCGTTGCTGAAATCTCGCCGGTTGCTGAATTACCGGTTTCGGCGGAGTCGGAACCTGAACGCGCTCTCCGGCTTTCATTCCGGCTTCAAGCGCCGCTTTTGTGAGCGTCATTCGCTTGATTTCAGTTCCGCGCGCGGGGGCGGGTTTTGCTACCGGAGTAATCGTAGGCTGTTCTTCTTGCTCAACGCGCGGCTCAACCAATTTCGGTTCTTCCGTAGGAACCGCCGGAGCGGCAGGAGCCTCAGCAACAATCGGCTCGGCGACTTCAGTTTCCGCTTCAACAACAGGCGCTTGCGGCTGCGGTTGTTCAACGATTGGCGGCGCTTCGACAACTTCCGGTTGCGGTTCAGCTTTCGGAATGCGCTTGATTAGCCTTGTCGTCGTCGAAGTTTTTGCAGACGGGGCGGGTTGAACTGTTGTTTCCGGCTGTGCCTTTGCTTGAATAACCGGCGCTGGTTTTGTG
Organism: Acidobacteriota bacterium; assembly: GCA_030863175.1. GTDB lineage: Bacteria > Acidobacteriota > Blastocatellia > Pyrinomonadales > Pyrinomonadaceae > JALZCH01. The sequence goes on from JALZCH010000073.1 coordinate 56,113, forward strand.
GCTTCGGGTGCGGGTGCGTCAACTTCAGCGACAATTGGCGCTGGTTGCCCATTTGTTTCGGCTGTTGCGCCGTTTTCCTCGTGTTGAGGTTTATGTTTGATCAATTTTACGGCGCGCTGCACTGTAACTTCTTTCTTCGGAAAATATTTGCTGCGAATCTTCTCGGCGACTTCTTTCGGAACGGTGTTGGAAGGCACGGACACATCAATACCTTCACGCCGCGCGTCTTCGAGAATGCGCTTCGTGTCCTGTTTGACTTCTCTCGCGAGGTCGTAAATACGAATTTTATTGCCGACTGCTGCTGATGACATTCTGTTTGCTTTTTTCTCTTGCTTTATTGCCGAAGCAAATTCGGCGGCTGCCCAAAAATCTTATTTATTTAAAACAGCCAAAGTTATTAGTCTAAAATTGAAATCAGGCTGAGCTTTCAAAAAAACAGCTCAGCCCGAAGCGCGTTCTGTTTTCTAACCTATGCTTCCTGCCGGTTTTCTTCCTCCGTATTTACCGTTTCATCCCCGGAATCATTGTCGTTTTCTCCACCAGCACCGTTTGACGAAGCGTTTCTGGCTTCGACTACGGATTGAGCCGAACCCAAAATTCGTTCGGCTTCGTCCAAACTGATGTCGAGCCAATCAACCAGATCGTCAACCGAAACGGCAGCGAGCTGATCAATATCGTCAATTCCGTGCGCTTTCAAATCTGCAGTTTGCGAAGCGTTGACAACTTGCAAAGCCGATAGCGGAACCGGCGCGCCGGAAGCCATCATTTGTCCCATCTGGCGGGCGATTTCACGTTTCAGCTCTTCTTCGTTGCGGATGTCAATATCCCAATCAACGAGCTTTGCAGCGAGCCGAACGTTTTGACCTTTTTTGCCGATTGCCAATGAAAGCTGGTCTTCGTTGACGATAACTTCCATTTTGCGCCGCTCAATGTCCGTAATGCGAACTTGATTGACTTTCGCCGGTGAAAGAGCATTGGCGGCAAAAACTGAAGGCTCATCGGACCATTCGATAATATCAATTTTTTCGCCGCGTAATTCGCGGATGATTGATTGCACGCGCGAGCCTTTCATACCCACGCACGCGCCGACCGGATCTACGTCTTTTTCATTAGATGCAACAGCAATCTTTGCACGTTCGCCCGGTTCTCGGACCGCGTTTTTAATAACAACCGTTTCGTCGTAAATCTCTGGCACTTCCATCTCAAACAACCGTTTAAGGAATTCGGGGCTGGTGCGCGACAAAATAATTTGCTGCCCTTTCGGATCTTTATTGACATCGTGAATCACGGCGCGAATACGCTCGCCCTGATTCCAGTTCTCGGCTCTGACTTGCTGATTTTTCGGCAACGCTGCCTCAATTGTTCCCAAATCAACAATCATATCGCCTCGCTCGAAACGCTTCACGACGCCCGAAACAATTTCATCTTTTTTGTCAATATACTGATCGTAAACGTTTTCCCGAATCGCTTCGCGCACCTTTTGGACAAGAATCTGCTTGGCTGTCTGGGCTGCAATTCGCCCCATTTCTTCGCGCGAAAGCGGAATCAAAAGCTGGTCGCCAAGCTCAACTTCTTCGCCAGCCAGCTCCATCGCTTCTTCGAGCGCCAATTCGGTCGTAGGGTTTTCGACTTCTTCGACCACGGTTTTTAAAACCGAAATCTCAACTTCGCCGTCCTCCGGGTTCCAATCAACCTGAAGCGCGTCACCACTTTTATCCTGAATCCTAAACTGTTTGCGAGCGGCAGCGCGCACGGCGTCCTTCACCGCTTCAACCACCAGCTCACGGTCTATATTATGCTCGGCGCACAGCGCGTCAATATTTTGTGCAATCGTTGATGTCATTTTTTCCTAACTATTCACCCGCTGATTTTCCTTTTCGCGTTCAGCGGCTTTTCTAAATTCTTCTTCGACGTCAATCTCCAAATTCGCTTTGGCAATTACGTCAAACGGAATTTCCACTCGCCCGTTTGTTTTATCGTCAAAAATCACTGTTTCGCCTTCTACTCCAACGATTCGCCCGCGAAAATTGCGTTGATTGCCGACGGGCTGACGAGCTTTTAATTTCGCCAAATTTCCGGCGTATTTCTCATAATCCCGCAAGCTGTAAAGCTCGCGCTCCAATCCGGGCGATGAAACTTCGAGCGTATAAGCCGACGGAATAAAATCTTCAACATCGAGAATCGTCCCAACTGTGTGATTCACGGTCGTGCAATCATCAACCGTAACGCCGCCCGGTTTATCAATAAAAATTCTCACCGCCGGATTTCGGTCGCTCCCGGCAACGTCAACGTGAACCAGTTCCAAGCCGTTTTCGCCTGCGACTCGTTCGGCAATTTCCCTTACTCGTTCTGAAACTCGAAGTTTGTCCATTTCTGCCGCTTTCCCAATCGTTTTTCAGGCAAAGAAAAAGTGGGCGCGAAACCCACCGGATTACTTTTCGCCTTCCGAAGGAAAATAAGATTATACAGAGCAAACCAATTTAAGGCAAGAATCAAGGCAAATTGTGTGTGACTAAATGCAAAAATTACTTTATCGGCTCTCAGTTGCTCAGTCCATCCAGTAAAAACACTTGCCCCAAATCCTTTTTTGTACATTGACCGATTAAGATGAAACTCTAAATCGCTAGGCAAAGACTTTTGGGAATCCTGCCGCTAATCGCCTCCGCTCCTTAACCCGGATCAACTGTGATTAACTAGGCTCGCTATGACCATTGCCAGTTCTGCCGGTTCGACCGGTTTTGGGACGTGCATATTAAATCCTGCAGATAAAGCTTTTAAACGGTCTTCGACTCTGGCAAATGCCGTCAATGCGACTGCCGGAATTCGTCTTTGCGTTCCCTGCTCTGCCGCTCTCACCTTTTTAATCAGTGAATAACCATCTTCTTCGGGCATTCCAATGTCCGAAACTAAAATATCAGGCTGAAATTCCTCTAGTAATTCCATCGCTTGAGCCGCTGAGTCGCAGGTTTTAACTTCTGCCCCGCATTTTTCCAGAATTGCTGTCAGCAGAAAACGCGCATCAGGCTCATCATCAACCGCTAAGATTTTGACTCCGGCAATCTCAGGCGGACAATCAAAAGCGATTTCTCCTCCACCGGCAACCGGATGAACTCTTACCAAATCACGATCTCTTTGTTCAGTAGTCTGGCGAACAACCATTAAGGGAAATTTGACAGTAAAGATGGCTCCGCTCTCGTCTTTTCGGTTAGAGGCTTCGACGCTTCCGCCGTGCAGCTCGACAAGCTGTTTAACGATTGCTAATCCGAGACCTAAACCGCCGTATTTTTTTGTAGTCGAACTGTCAGCCTGGCGAAAACGATCAAACACATAAGGTAAAAACTCTTCGTCAATGCCCGGACCGCTATCGCTGACAGTTAGTTCAAGGTGAGAATTGACGCGCTCCAGAAACACTTTGACGCTGCCCTGTTTGGGAGTAAATTTGATGGCGTTTGAAAGCAGATTCCAAACAATTTGCTGTAAGCGCACCGAATCCCCTAAAACCAGTCCCGCCCCGTAATCAAGAACAACATAAACACGAATGTTTTTTGCCTCGGCTGCCGGGCGCAAGGTATCAACGGCGGCGTGTATAACGGTTGTCAAATCCACCGGCTGCGTATCCAGACGCAGCTTTCCGGACATAATTCGTGAGACGTCAAGCATATCTTCAATCAGTCTGGCTTGAAGCTGTGCGTTTCGGTCAATCGTTTTTATAGCTTTATTAACAGTAGCCTCGTCCATCTGAGAAGATGTCAGCATCCGCGTCCACCCTAAAATCGCATTTAATGGCGTGCGTAGTTCGTGCGAAAGAAGCCCCAGAAATTCGTCTTTTGATCGGCTGGCAATCTCGGCTTGTCTGCGCGCCTCCTGCTCGCGAATTAAAGCGTCTTCCCACTCTTTTACTGCTTTTTGCGCCTGATCGTAAAGCCTCGCGTTGTCCATTGCAATGGCTGTTTGCGCGGCAAGACCTTCGATTATCTGTTCGTGCGCTTCGCTGAAGACTCCGGCTTTCGAATGACCGAAAAAAAGCCCTCCGATCACCTCATTTGATCGCGAAACAACGGAAACCGCCAAGTAGCTTGTAACCGGCAGATGACCTTCAGGCATCCCGAAGTAAGGTGCATTTTTTCCGTAGCGTGGATCCTTATGAACGTCGTCAATACGAATGGTGGCTTCGCCGCGAAAAGTAGGACCGAAAAGCTCTGTCGCACGTGGCATTGGGAAATTGGAAAACGCTTCGCGCGGAACGCCCGAAAGCGAATAAAGCATGTAAGAACCGCCATCCGCGCGATAAACGTTATAAAAAAACGCTCCGAACTCGGCTCCTGTTATTTCCGTTGCGGCATCCGTAAATGCCTGCACCAGTTTTTCTTGGTCTAATTCTGCCGAGAGCAATTGCCCGATGCGGTTGATAGTTTCAAGAATTTCTGATTGCTCTTTTAGTTTTGCCTCGACTTGTTTCCGAGCGGTAATGTCGCGAACGATCTTTGAAGCACCGATTATTGTCCCGTCGGGTGCTTTAATCGGAGAAACAGTCAAAGAGATATTGATGAAACGCCCGTCTTTGGTAACGCGAATCGTCTCATAATGTTCAACGCGATCACCGGCTTTGATTTTTCCGATAATCACTTGCTCTTCGTGGTGCATATGGGGCGGAATCAAAGTTAAGATTGATTTTCCGACGATTTCCTCTTCGGTATAGCCGAAAATTCGCTGAGCGCTTTTGTTCCAGCTGGTAATAATGCCTTGAAGCGTTTTGCTGATAATCGCATCTTCTGCCGATTCGATAATAGCTGTCAGCCAGCTCGCGGCGGTTTCATTAAACGGTAAATTGTGAAATCGGCTGAGCGCGCTTGTTTTATCCGCGTTTTTAGTTTGATTAATGTTGTCAGACATAGCCGTTTGATTTGCTTGACAAAGCTTAAAAACCATTCTTTCCAGAATTACTTTAACAAAAATGCGTGAGAGTGTTTATTTATTTGCTCAAAGGTAGCAGATGATTATCGGTAACTATCCGAAAACGCTGTTTTCGTAACATTGCCTGGTGTCTCTTTTAATCCTGGAAAATCAGGCTTATTTTGCTGTTGTTTAATGCATTATTTGTATTTTTTTAACTCAAGCGGTTTCGGAATGCGCGTTTACTGTTGGGCATTTTTTTATTAATGCCTTTCGAAAGGAGATTATACTTATGAAATCTTTCTCAAAAATCCTGCTCGTTTTTGCATTCTTCGCCGTTGCATGCGCTTCAGCGCAAGCCGGTTATCGAGTGCAAAACGGGCGGATTTACGATGAAAACAATCAGGAAATACAGCTACGCGGCGTCAATTGGTTCGGCTTTCAACAGGCGGGCGATTACGTCGTTCACGGGCTGTGGGCGCGAAACTGGCGCAGCCAAATTAAACAAATCAAGCAAACCGGATTTAACGCCGTACGTTTACCGTTCTGCCAGACGACTCTAAGAAACGTAACGCCTGGCAGCATCAGCTACAATCTAAATCCCGAATTGCAGGGCAAAAAATCGCTCGAATTGCTCGATCTTGTTGTTAACGAATTGAGCAACGAAGGCATTTACGTTTTGCTCGATCATCACACGCAAGATTGTTCGACTCTAAATCAGCTTTGGTACACGGCTGAATACAGCGAGCAGCAATGGCTTGACGATCTCGCTTTTGTCGCCGCGCGTTACAAAAACGTGCCACGCGTCATCGGCATTGATATCAAAAACGAGCCGCACGGCGTCGCAACCTGGGGAACGGGAAATCCGGCGACCGATTGGAAAATGGCGGCGGAAAAAGCTTCAAACAGAATTTTGGCTGTCGCGCCGGAAATGCTGATTTTTGTCGAAGGCATTGAAGACAATCCAACTTGCAGCACTTACGGTCATTGGTGGGGCGGAAATTTCGAGCCGCTTAATTGTTATCCGCTCAATATTCCTGGCGATAGATTGGTTTTAAGTCCACACGTTTACGGACCGGACGTTTACAATCAAACGTATTTCAACGCGCCCGATTTTCCCAATAATCTGCCCGCGATCTGGGATTTGCATTTCGGACAATTTTCCCCGCAATATGCTGTCGTAATCGGCGAATTCGGCGGCAAATACGGTCACGGCGGCGATCCGCGCGATGTCGTCTGGCAAAACAAAATCGTGGATTACCTGATTCAGAAAAATATGCGTTCGAGCTTTTACTGGTCTTGGAATCCGAACAGCACTGATACGGGCGGAATTTTGCAAAATGATTGGCAAACCGTCTGGCAGGACAAAGTTGATTTGCTGCATCGTCTTTGGGGCTATACGCCACCGCCGCCCGTCTACGCCTGTTCCGACGGGCGCGATAACGACGGAGACGGTTTAACAGATTTTCCGAATGATCCGGGTTGTCAAAACGTGCAGGACGATGATGAATTCAATGTTCCGCAAGGCAATCAGGGTTTGCAACTTACGACCGTCACCAACAACGATTGGGGCAGTGGTTATTGCAGGGAGATCCGCGTTGCTAACACCAATAATTTCGTTATTGATTGGCTCATTAAACTTCCGGTAGAAGGCAATGTCACCAGCATTTGGAACGCCGTTTATACAAAAACCGGAAACGAAATGTCTGTCGGCGGTGCTTCGTGGAACGATTTGCTGCAAGCCGGCGCAAACACGAGCTTCGGCTTCTGCGTTCAGCGCCCGCCGCGCCCGAAAGCAGTTTGCGAAGACGGATTGGACAATGACAACGACGGATTGATTGATATGAGCGATCCGGGCTGTCAGAATCCGCAGGACACGGACGAAACAAACGCTCCGCCCGGCGGCAATTTGACGGTTGAAAAACGCCGCACGGCTGATTGGGGCGCGGGTTATTGCGAAGACGTAACAGTTAGAAACACATCGGCAAGCCCGATTGATTGGATTGTCACTTTCGCAATCGAAGGGCGCGTCAGCAGTTTGTGGAACGCTTCTTATACGCAAAATGGTAATCAATTAACCGCCGAAGGCGTTTCATGGAACAACATCGTGCAGGCAAACGGAACAATCAGTTTCGGTTTCTGCGCCAATAAATAAAGCATTTTCGTTTTAGAAGAAAAGCACAGAAGGAGTTTATTTTTCAAAAGATAAACTCCTTTTTTTTTAATTGAAAAACTTCGGAAAAATCTTTTCTTTAAATCTTTCCTTTAAATGCATTCTGTTTTTAGCCGTTAATATGGCTGACAGAAAACCTGCTCAATCCAACCGCCTCAACCGATGAATAAAAAATGTCCCGAATGCGACTTGGTTAATTTTTCAAGCGACGAAAACTGCCATCGCTGCTCCGCTCTGCTTTGCTCTGGCACCGATAACTCCGGCGTTCAAGATGACACGAGCCGCAAGCTGGACCGTGCGGCGATTTGGTTTTTAAAACGTTTTTTGTCAGCGGTTGTGATTGCCGCCGTAATTTTGTGCGGCGTTTATTTTTCCCTTCTTCGCAGCGCCGAGCCGTTAACGTCCGACCAAGCCGTGGCGGTTGAGCGCGCCATACAGATTCTCGAAGAACGCGGCTTTGAACGCGAAACTTTTCTGCTCCGGCGCACAGCCGCTTATCGCGCTTCGGACAATTGGCTCAACGATGCGACCGGACACAATGACGCTTATGCGGCGACAAATTTCCCGTTTCAAATCGTGACGCTTTACGAGAGTTTTTTTAAATCTCCGAAGGATGACATCGAGCGAGCGATGATTCTTTTGCACGAAGCCCAGCACTTACAAGGCGCTGGCGAATCGGAGGCTTATGAATTTGTCTGGCGAAACCGCAAGAAATTAGGCTGGACCGACGAGGCTTATAACCGAACTGAGGTGTGGCGTAGCGTATTCGATTTCACACGCCAAAACGCGCCGAATATCTTCCAGTGTAACTTTAATGAACATTCCGATTGTACGCTTTGAAATACTGAAAAAAGAGAAAGGGAGAAGAGGAAATAAAATTGCTCTTCTCCCTTTCTCTTTTTTTCTTCTAAACCTTAATCCTCGGTTTTGCGCGGCGCGTTGGCTGTTGGATTGTTTTGCGGCGCGGGCTGTGTGGAACTGTTATCGCCGACAATGTAGCTGTCTCTGGCTTTAACGATTGCGCTTGGACGATTAATACGGACTTTGATTTGACGACGTTGACCAGTTTGTCCTGGATCAGACGGGTAATAGCCGATGTTGTACTGACGACGCAGTTCTTCGGCGATGCCGGAAAAAGCGTCTTCCAGACTAGTATTCGTTTCGGTGCTGAACATTCTGCCGCCGGATTTTTGGGTTAACTCTTCCAAATATCGCTTGCCGTGTTCGTAATCGCGCGCCGAAGTCCCGCGCGGGCTGCGGCGAATTGTTCCGCCGCCCGGAAAAGGAAACGGAATTCCGCCGCCGAATATTGGCGGATAAGGCGAAGTCATCACGCCGCCTCCACCGCCGTATCTGTTGTCGGCATAAGTGTTGTAATAAACCGTATAAAATGGCGCTTCGGACTCTTCAGCCGCTCGCAAAGTGCCGTAAAAATCTGCGTAGGAAGAAGTGGTATCAACGCCGTCGGTGAATAAGACGACAGCTTTTCGCCCTTCGATTTTGCTCAAACGCCGATTGATGATGTTATCTACAGTGTCATAAAGCGAAGTGCCGTCGCCGAAATCAGCTTTGCGGATAGCGCGTGCAAGACGATATTTATCGGTTGTCAAATCGGATAAAACGTTCAGATTGGCGTCAAATTCGATTACCATCACCTTATCGTTCGGTTTCAACTGATTGACAAACGAAATCGCGGCGTCTTGAATTTCTTCGATTTTGTATTCGGTCGAAGGGCTTGTATCCAAAACCAGAATCACAGTCACAGGCTGCTCCGATGTTCCGAAATAAGCAATCTGCTGCTCTTTTCCGTCTTCAAAAATTTTAAAATCCGTCTGCTGCAATCCCGGAAGGTAACGTCCGTTACGGTCGAAAACCGAAACCGGAATTGTCACCAGATTTGTTTCGACTGTTAAAATTTCATCATCATCATTGACGACTCTTTCTTTAGCGGCAGGTGCAATGTTCGGCTCTGAGTCGTTTTTTTGCGCCGGCGGAGCGGTTGAAGTCGGCGCTTGGGTTTGATTTTGATTCTGTGTTTGCGGCGACCCTTGCGGGACTACGCGCGGGCGCGAAGTTCTGCCCGATTGCGCCGAAACGGCGACAAGGGCAACGCCCAAAACGAACAACAATAAAGCGGCAATTCTTTTCATCTTTCGCTACTCCGGTTTTGCAGATTTTAGGGAGAACAGGATTCGCCTTTTAGATGCGGAACAGGTCCCTAAAATTTGCCAAAATTTATTTCAATATCAAAACTTTACATAATCCCAAAAACGCGCCCGCTGCAATCAGCCCAAAACGTCGATTTTAAAGCGAAACAAAGCCAAAATCGCCGCCGCTGAAAGAAACAAAACCGAGCCACACCCAAAATTTAAAAGCATCGGAAAAAGCGATATTTTCCGATGCTTTTAAGTTTTCTGCGATGCACTCGATTTCAGGCATAAATTTCAAGATTTCATTAATTCTTCCAATTATTAATGAAATCTTGAAATTATTTACTTTTTCGCCGCTTCTTTTTTATTTCCGACTATGTAGCCGTCTTTGGCTCGAACAACGGCTTTATCTCGGTTTACTTTGACCTTGATTCGGCGTTCCTCTCCCGCTTTGCCTTCGTTTTCAGGGTAATAACCGATGCTGTATTGCCGACGCAATTCTTCGGCGATGTTGTCGTAAGCCAGACCGAGATTTCCGTAAGTGTCGGCGCGATAAAATCTGCCGCCGGTGTTGGCTGAGAGTTTTTCCAAATATTCTCTGCCGCGGCGATATTCTTCCGGCGTGGTTCCGCCGCCGAGTATTACCGGGCGGTTATTTGGGTCATTCGGATCATTAGGATCGCGTCGTCCGGGATAATTAGGCGGATAATTCGGATCGTTCGGGTCGCGGGTTGTGGTCGTTCTGCGTTGCGGCAAAGGCAGCGGGATGCTCGTTCCGGGAATTGTCGGGCGCTGATTGGGTTGCGGGAACGGCACTGGGGAACCTGGAATCGGATTAGGCGTCATCACAGGCGGCATTTGCGAAGCGTTTTGTACATCCTCGTAAGTGTCGTAGTGAATCGTGTAAACAAGGGCATCGAGTTCCTGAGCTTGCCGTAGATTTCTGAGATCGTTTGATTTACGGCTCGTCGTATCAACTCCGTCTGTGAACAAAACGATTGCTTTGCGACCAGGAATTTGGGCAAAACGCTCAAAAGCAAAGCTCATCGTGTCGTAAAGCGCGGTTCCCTGCCCGATTTTCGCGGAATTGATAGCGCGGCGCAAAGTTTCGCGGTCGTTGGTCGGCTCTGACAAAATGTGATACTCATCGTCGAAACTGATGACCATCACTTTATCCGCCGGTCGCAGATTCATCACAAAACGATAAGCGGCGGTTTCGATTTCATCAATTTTAAAATGCGCCGAATAAGAGACGTCCAAAATGAGAGCGACCGTAAATGGAACTTCGGAAGCGGCAAAATAAGCGACTTGCTGAGGCTTTCCGTTCTCGAAAATCTGAAAATCTTCTTTTTTCAAATTCAGAATAAAACGCCCGTCGCGGTCGGAAACGCTGACCGGAACGGTAACCAGATTTGTGTCAACACGCAGAATTTCGTCGTCCGTCACTGGTTCCGCCTCGCCGACAGAATCGTTTTTATGAATTTCTTTTTGATCGGCAGTCACGGTCTCGCCGCTTGTCTGCGTTTGATTCTTTTTTTGTTTGCCGCCGCTTTGTCGGTTTACGCCCGATTGCGCTGCTGCGGAAAAACTCAAAACGCCGACAACCAGCATTAAGCTCATGATTTTTTTCATTTTCGCCTCTTTTTAAACAAGAAATGTCGAACCCGTCAGTTATGATGCGCGAGAACGCCGAAAGATAGTTTCAACGCAATCCGCTGGTTTTGCAAAGAAATTGCAGTAAAACCCTAAATCTCCTTCTGTTGACTTCCTCTATCATTAGGATAATACGACATTTATCTGATTCGGAGGCATAAAAGACCGATGGATTTCTCAACTCTTTTTTCATCGGCAAGCAAACTTTTGCTTTTAAATTCTGCCGCGCAAACACGACGCCGGGAGTGCGAATTAACGAGCAAATTTTAAAAATCACCAAGCTGCCCGCTCGCCAGATCGTGAAATTGTCGCCGCGTTGAATTGATATTGACAAACGGAAGCTGTTGATGCGTGCGGTTGGTCAGCAGAATAAAAATTCTTTCTCTCGCAGGTTCAATCCACAGCGAAGTTCCGGTAAAACCGAGATGTCCAAAACTGTCTTGCGCCAAAGCAAACCCAGCGGTCGAGTTTTCCGTCGCAGCCAACTCAAAGGCAAACGAACGCGCTTCGTTTAAATTTTTCGTGAAATTGGTTTTGAACAAATTGCACGTTTCCGGTTTGAGTAAATGCGACGTGCGGGGCAAAAATTGGAGCGCGATTTTGAAAACTTCCCGCGCGGTTGAAAACAAACCCGCGTGCCCGCTTGCGCCGCCCAGAAAATAACAATTTCCGTCGTGAACTTCGCCCCAGATCAAACGATTGCGAAAAATCTCGTGCGGATTCGAGATTTCATACCCCATTTCGAGACAAGTCTGCATTTCATATTCGTTTCCGAATTCGCAGGCGGCAATTTGTTCGCGCGGAAAAGCAGGATTAAAAGCCGTTTGTTCGAGCTTGAGAGGCAAAGAAATTTCCTGCCGCGCGATTTCCGCCAAATCTGCCTTGTAAATTCGTTCGATCAGAAAACCGAGCGTCAGAAAATTAAAATCGCTGTAACGAACCGTTGTTCGCGGCTCGTTTTGCAAATCCTCCAGTGCGATTGCCCCGAGAGCTTCCGCTTTCGGATTTTCGATTTTGTCCGTTCCCTTCAATCGGTTTGCAAGCAAATAAAACGGCTTCCAAGCCGAAAAACCGGAAACGTGCGTGAGCAAATCGCGAATCGTCAAATGCCGCTTTTCCGCCGTTTGAAAACCGGGTAAATAATGACCAACCGGATCGTTTAATTTGATCTCGCCTCGTTCGACCAATCCTGCGCAGAGCAATCCCGTCACCAGAACTTTGGTCAGGCTCGCCAAATCGTAAATCGTCTCAACCTGCGCCGGAATTTTTCTGTCGCTAATCTTAACGGCAAAACCGAGCGCGTCCGAAAATCGAACTTCGCCTTTTTCCGCCACCAGATAAACCGCCGACGGAAAATCGCCGGCTTTGATTCGCTCGCTTAAAAAAGCAGAAATTACTTCGCTTTTCATTGTTAAAAAGTCAGTCTCTCGCGATGCTCATCAATTCGTTCCAAAACGCCCAAAGCTAAACTCAAAGCGCGGCGTCCGTCTTCACCCGTCACAGGCGGCGCTTTGTCTTCCAAAATCGAATCCACAAAAGCTTCGATTTCCGCGCGTAGCGGCTCGATATCGCTGACGTTGAGGCGATTGATTCGGATTCCGAAAAGCGGATTTTCCGCACCCGGCGCGAGGCTCGTCAACGCCGCGTATTTTGTCACGTAATCAACCGCAACATAAGCGTGCGGCTGGTAAAAACGCATTTTGCGGATTTTCTCCGCCCCGACGCGCGAAGCGGTAATGTTGGCAACCGTCCCGTTTTGAAATTCGAGCCGGACGTTTGCCGCGTCAACTTTATCGGTCAAAATCGGAATCCCGACCGCCCGAATTTCCGCAATTTCTGCGTTAACAAACCACGAAACCATATCGAGATCGTGAATCATCACGTCCAGCACAACGTCAACATCAAGAGAGCGCGCCGGAAAGGGCGAAATGCGATGAATCTCGAAATAAAGCGGCGTTGTAACGTGCGGTCGCAAAGCGACAATCGCCGGATTAAAGCGTTCGAGCTGTCCGACCATCAATTTTGCGCCCGATTCCCGAGCGGCAGCGATAATTCGGTTGGCTTCTTCGAGCGTCCGCGCAATCGGTTTTTCGACGAGACAATGAACGCCGCGCCGCAAAAACTCGACCGCTATTTCAGCGTGAGTTTCGGTCGGCGTGGCGATTGAAACTGCTTCCGTTTTGCCCAGAAGCTCGCGCCAATCGGTGTAAAAATCCGATTGATGTTCCGCGCTGACAGCTCGCGCGGTTTCCTCGCTGGCGTCGCAAACACCGACAAATTCGGTATTGCCTTCGCTTGCCAAAGCCTTCAAAACTCTGGCGTGATGTCGCCCGAGACTCCCGACGCCAATTGCCGCTGTTTTAATTTTTCGTTTCGTTTCGCCCATTTATACAAAGAAACGTAAATCTGTCGTCTCGGCAGTTGCCCTGCAAACATTTCGCTTGCCGCGCTTCGACGTGCCGGAGGCGCAACAGACAACTGACTCGACACTAGAGTTACAACTTCAGAATGTCACAAATCGAAGCGAAACCCAAAATTTTATTTATCCAGCGTTATCCGTAGATTTCAACGTCAATCGGCTTGAAGCTGTAATTATTCGACATTTCCGCCGAGCAAGCCGTAACGCCGCAAATTAAATCCATTTCGGCGCGCAGCAGCAAATAATCTCCCGCGCGGGAGCGCGGCGGATCAATCTGCAATTCGCCCGACGGCTTGACAATGACGTTCATAAAAACGTTGAGCGTGGTAGGAATCATATCGGGCGCAATGCCGAATTTTTCGAGATTTTTGCACAGATTTCCAAAACAGCTCGGATGCGGCTCGTCCGTTTTGTAAATAATTTGAAAAGTTTCCGGGCTGCACGGCGTCAACAGAAAATCGTGGCGCCCAACGGTATCTTCGACTATGGTAAACATCGGGCGACTCCGGTTTGAATAAAGCTTATGCCCGGTTGTCAGATAAATCGTGTTTGCGTAATCAATCGTTCGTCCGGAAGACAGCCATTCGCGCTTGTCTTCGAGCGAAAAGGCAGTTAAATCGGAAACCTGCTCGCCCTTTGGATCAATGATTTTTAAAAGCTGTCCGCTTTGCAAAGTGAATCCGATGCCGGTTTGCGGTTCGAGATGAAAGCGATTTATGGGTTCTTTTGTTTTAAACATCGAGATCTTCGGCTTTCTTATGCAGCGCGCGAAATGGGCATTTCCAATCCTTTTCAACGGCGCGACCGGAATATTGGCGTGCTTCGCTTTGCTCGCCGAAATCGCTCAAATTCGGGTTGATTGAACCTTGCAATCGAAAATCGCGCTCGCGGACGATTTCCTTCATCCGCTCGAATTTATTTTTTCGGCGCAAATTGTCAAATTGGTCGTGAGCGTTGAAAACGAGTATCGGATATGCAAAACGCCGCGCCAGCCGCGAGCTTATTGGATGCAATCCGACTACGAAAAACGCGGTTTCGGCAAAGCTAAATGAAAATTCAGCATTTTCCGGATTGCTGCTTACGCTCTGGTTCCATTCAAAAAACCGGGTGTCAAGCTCGTGCAAGCTTTGTAGCTGTGCCCAAAGTTGCTGTTCCCACTGGATTTCATCGGAAACGAGCGGTTCGGCAAAAGCGGCAACAAACGTTGCGTAATCGGTTCCGAAATCGGGCTGTTCGCGCGCATATTCCCACAAATCGTGCGCCAACGTTCGAGTAGTCGCAGGTTTGTTCATTTCCCGGTAAAACCCGAACCGATAGCAATTGCTGTTGAATGCCGCTTTCGCGCCGAGGCATGGAAAATCCCCAGCCGAAACGTGCGCCCTAAATTTATTGTGAATTGCTGCGGCTAGCGACGGCATTTTTTGCGGCGAATCGAGCGCTCCCGTCAGTTTTCCGCTACTCCACCGGGCATAAAAACTTTGCGACGCAGCAGATTTGTATGGATTTTTTTTTATTGTCAAACTCGACACTGAACTCAATCCCGCCTTGTACTTTTAAATTTATTTTAGAAAAAGACTCTGTTCGATGTAGTACGAATGCGTACAGTCGGCGGCGCACCATCGTGAAATAAATATTCATTCAGTTAATCGTTTATGATCCAAGCCGAAAACGCCAAAAATTACACCGGCGCTCATTGCACCTATTTGCTGACAATTCGCCGCACCCGATTTGACCGCACGGAAGCCGAAGATTTTCGGCAATATTTTGGTTCGCTGCGGGCTTCGGGCTGCGAAGTTTTGGTCGTGGACGGTTCGCCTGCGGAAATCTTTGATGATTACGATGAAATTTGGAAAGATAGCTGTCGTCACGAAACGGTTGATCCGCAATACAAATATTTAAACGGCAAAGTCAACGGCATTCACACCGGGATCGCGCTCGCTCAAACAGAATGCGTGATTCTCGCCGATGACGATATTCGCTACACGCCCGAAGATGTCCGGCGAATGAGCCGTCTTCTGGACGATTACGATATGGTGCGCCCGCAAAATTATTTTTTGCCGCTTCCGTTTTGGGCGCGAATGGAGGCAGCGCGAATGCTGATAAACCGCGCTTTTATTCGGGAAGGCGATTACACCGGAACGCTCGGCGTGACGCGCAGTGCGATGCTGCGTGTCGGGCATTATGACGGCGACGTGCTTTTTGATAACGAAGAAATCGTCCGACATTTTCGTTTGAAAAAAGCGCGGATCAAATACGCCCGCGATTTCTTCGTCTTAAAACGCCCGGCGACTTTTCGCAAATGGATCGAGCAGCGCCCGCGTCAAGCTTACGAAGATTTTATTATGCGCTTGAAAACCGTGTTTTTTCTGGCTCTTCCAATTGCGTTCGTTTTGTTTTGGCTGCTCGCCGGATTTCCGTCCGCGCTGGTTTTCGCCATTTTTATCGCAATCGGAGCAGTTTTGGCGGCGGCGCTAGGTTTAAAAGACGGCGCGACCGAATTTTTCCCGATTTCAATTGTTTTTTACGCCCCGCTCTGGATTATCGAACGCTCTTTCAGCACTTACTGGGCTTTTTACTGGCGAATCACGCGCGGCGGTTATCCGTTCGGTGACAAATTGTTGTCAAAAGGAACCGGCAATGCGTGGACAGCCGCCGGAGGCACTGCCGCAAGCGATGATCCCGTTTAAGCTGCAACGCAGACAAATTTATTATTCGCTCCAGCCAAATAAGAAAGATTGCCTCTCTGTTTTATCGCTGATTTGAAACGCATTCTGATTTCGGTAGTATTCTTAAGTTTGTTGCTTTAATTCAGCGAGCTTAATGAAGAAAACCAGAACTCGAAAGTTTCAAATCCTGTTTTTCCTTGCCACTGTTTTCATTTATTTTTTTGGCTTGGGACGGCTGCCATTGATCGGACCCGACGAGCCGCGCTACGCGCAGGTCGCCCGCGAAATGTTCGAACGCGGCGATTGGATAACGCCGACACTTGGCGGTTTTAACTGGTTTGAAAAACCCGCGCTGCTTTACTGGCTCGAAATTGCGGCTTACAAAATTCTCGGAGTCAATGAGTTTTCGGCGCGTTTTGGTTCCGCGATTTTCGGTCTTCTGACAGTTTTCACCGTTTATCTGCTTTGCCACTTCGCTTCACGGCGTCCTGAAACGAACGACGAACAACAACCAACGAACGATTTTGCCGATTATGCTTTCCTGGTCATGGCTTCGACTATCGGGCTGCTTGTTTTTTCGCGCGCCGCAAGCTTTGACATTATTTTAACTTTCCCGATAACTGCCGCTTTAGCCTGCTTCTACGTTTCCCAATTTACCGATTCAAGACATATTCCTGCTTTCGCACCGCTATTTGGTTTTTACTTTTTTATTGGTGTTGCGGTTCTGGCAAAGGGCTTAATCGGATTTGTATTACCGTTTGCCATCATTTTCTGGTATTTCGCTGCTCTCAGGAAATTTCCATCCGGAGCTTTTTTAATCAGTTTGATTTGGGGAATTTTGCTAAGCGTTTTGACGGCTTCGGTTTGGTATGCGCCGATGTATCTGCGACACGGCTGGTCGTTTATTGACGAGTTCTTCATACAGCATCATTTTGCTCGCTACACAACCAACAAATTTGCGCATCCCGAACCGTTTTGGTTTTTCTGGGCAATCCTGCCCATTCTTGTCTTGCCGTGGACGCCTTTTTTGTTCGCGGCAATTTGGAAATTTTTCAACGAACTACGAACAACGAAAAATGAACAAAGAACAACGGAAATTCAGCAACATTCTCTAAAAGTATTCGCTCTCGTCTGGATGATTGTTCCGCTCGTTTTTTTCTCATTTTCAGGCTCCAAGCTGCCCGGTTACATTTTGCCTGCTTTGCCCGCCACCGCAATTTTCGCGGCTGACGAAGTTTGGCGTTTTGCTGCGAAATCAGACAAGCGCCGTTTGATTTTACAAATTGTCGCAATCGCGGTTTTTACATTTGTTGCGGCTGCTCTTTTGTTCGTCGCGCCGGACTTTGCGCGTCGCGATACCAAAAAGTTTCTGGTTCAAACTGCTGCCGAACGCGGTTTTATCAATGAAAAGGTTTTAAATTTGCACGATATTTCGCATTCGCTCGAATTTTATGCCACGGGCAGAACTGTCAGACTCGAAAACGGCAAACAGCGACAATTTTTCGGCGCCGGCGACATTATGGAATTTATGCAGCAAACAGGCGAGCAAAGAGTTTTAGTCGTCGTTCCGCTCGCGCGACTTCATGAATTACCGGAATACAATCACTTTAAAACCGAAATTATTGCCGATAACAGCGAATATGCAATTGCAGCTGTTTCGCGTTAGCTTATTTAGCGAAACGTGCTAAACTCTCGTTCTGATTTTTTAAAGTTGTGCCGAAAATCGAAGCAAAGACGAGCGTAATTCTGGTTCTTCACAGCCCGCGCGAAAAAGTTTGGGGCGTTTTGGAAGAGATTACGGGCGCGGGCGTCTTCGTGCGCGGGATTGATTTGAACGCTTTTGAAGATTACGTCGGCGCAATTCAAAGACAGGAATATTTTATCGGGTTGACCGATCAGTTTTTTCCGCTCTGGCGCGTTGAAAGAATCGTTCGAGATGAAACAGCAGGCGGCGTTTTATCGCTCTCAGAACAATTCGAAAAGCGAACTGGAGAAAAAGTTTCGGATTTTTAACAAAATTCGCGTTTCACGAGTGAAACAATATTTCACAAACTCATTCTTTTTGTGCTAAACTTGTTTCCAGTATCTTAAAGGAGAGTTTTAGATAATGGCATTTGAGGGAATGACAATGAATACGGATAAGAGCAAAGCGATTGAAGGCGCGCTGGCAAATATTGAAAAGAAATTCGGCAAAGGCTCGATTATGAAATTGGGCGAACGTCCGGCAGAAGAAGTCGGTTCGATTTCAACCACTTGTTTGAGTCTTGACGCGGCAATCGGCGTTGGCGGTTTTCCGAAAGGCAGAATCGTCGAAGTTTACGGACCCGAATCGTCAGGCAAAACGACGCTCGCGCTTCATGTAGTCGCCCAGGCTCAGCGCCAAGGCGGAATCGCCGCTTACATTGATGCCGAGCACGCGATGGACCCGGAATACGCAGAAAAATTGGGAGTTGATATTGATAATTTATTTATTTCGCAGCCCGATTCGGGTGAACAAGCATTGGAAATCGCCGAAACGCTCGTCAGATCGAACAGCGTTGACGTGATTGTCATTGACTCGGTAGCCGCTCTTGTTCCGCGCGCCGAACTCGACGGCGACATGGGAGACTCGCTGCCCGGTTTGCAGGCACGTTTGATGTCGCAGGCGCTAAGAAAACTGACCGCAATCGTTGCGCAATCGAATACCTGCTTTATTTTCATCAACCAATTGCGCGAAAAAATCGGTGTCTTTTTCGGTTCGCCGGAAACGACGACCGGCGGCAAAGCTCTGAAATTCTACGCTTCGGTCCGCATTGACATCCGCCGCATCGGCGCGATTAAAGAAGGCGATAAAGTGACCGGAAACCGCACGAAGGTTAAAGTTGTCAAGAACAAAGTTGCGCCGCCGTTTAGAGAAACCGAGTTCGACATTATGTACGGCGAAGGAATCTCGCGCGAAGGCGACCTTCTCGATCTAGCCGTCAATCACAAAGTGGTCGAAAAAAGCGGCGCGTGGTTTTCTTATTCCGGCGAACGGCTTGGACAAGGTCGCGAAAACGTCAAAAATATGCTCAAGGAAAATACCGACTTGCGCGACCGGATCGAAAATGACGTTCGCAAAGCTCTAGGAATGCCGTCACTCAGCGGGGAGTTTGAATTAAGCTAAAAAATATTTCAAAAAACAGAAAAGGTGCGCGGGACGTAATTTTCGCTTCGCGCGCCTTTTCATTTGAAAAGTATCTGATGCGTTAAAAAGTTCTTGATAAATTCCATCGGTTGATTTATTTAATCTGTTCAAAGATTAAGAATATTGTCGAATTTTGTCTTTTTTTATTATCTCCACTTAGGTTTTTCACCGAGGTTTGTTCCGCGATAGGTAAAACTTATCCAAAAACCGATCCTAAATCGGCAGGCGAAAGGCTTTAGTTTTGCCTGTCTGTCTCATTCAACCATTTCTGTGTTAAACTGCCCGTATGCTGAGAAAACGAGTTGCAAATACCCGTTATTTTTTTATCCAAAGCATTATTAAAAAGGATTTTTCCTAAACATTTATTTTGTGGAGAAACAATATGTCTAAATTTGAGGCTCCGGCAAACGTCAAGAATGCCGAATTGATTCGTTGGGTTGAAGAAATGGCTGAGCTTTGCCAGCCCGACTCGGTTTATTGGTGCGACGGTTCGCAGGAAGAATACGATCGTCTGTGCGAGGAGATGGTGCAAAGCGGCACTTTTATTCGCCTGAATCCCGAAAAACGCCCAAACAGCTTTTTAGCGCGTTCGCATCCATCTGACGTAGCACGCGTCGAAGACCGCACTTATATCTGCACTTTGAGCAAAGGCGACGCAGGTCCAACCAACAACTGGATGCACCCGCGCGAAATGAAATCTACGCTAACGCCTAAATTCAGCGGCTCGATGCGCGGTCGCACGATGTATGTGATTCCCTTTTGTATGGGACCGATTGGGTCGCCAATTTCTCAATTTGGCGTTCAGCTTTCCGATTCGCCCTACGTCGTGGTCAATATGAAAATAATGACCAGAATGGGACAGCAGGCACTTGATGCTCTCGGCGATGGCGAATTTGTTCACTGTCTGCATTCGGTCGGAATGCCGCTTGAACCCGGACAGCCTGATGTTGCGTGGGCTTGCTCGCCTGATCCGAAAGACAAATACATTGTTCATTTTCCCGAAGAACGCTCAATTTGGAGTTACGGTTCGGGCTACGGCGGAAACGCTCTTTTGGGGAAAAAATGCCTCGCGCTGAGAATCGCTTCAAAACTCGGTCAGGAACAAGGCTGGCTCGCTGAACATATGCTGATTGTCGGCGTCAAATCGCCGGACGGTCGTAAAGATTACGTCTGCGCCGCTTTTCCGTCCGCCTGCGGCAAAACCAATTTTGCAATGCTGATTCCGCCGAAGCCGTTTCAGGAAGAAGGCTGGGAAGTAACCACCGTCGGCGATGACATCGCATGGATTAAACCGGATGAAAACGGCAGACTCCACGCCATCAACCCCGAAGCCGGATTTTTCGGCGTCGCGCCCGGAACAAATTACAAAACGAATCCGAACGCGATGAACACGATTCGTGAAAACACGATTTTCACCAACGTGGCGCTGACTGACGACGGCGATGTCTGGTGGGAAGGAATGGACGGCGAACCGCCCGCGCACGCGATTGACTGGCAAGGCAACGATTGGACGCCAGCGTCGGACAAAAAAGCCGCGCATCCTAACGCGCGTTTTACCGCGCCTTCGATTCAATGCCCGGTCATTGACGAAAACTTCGACAATCCGCAAGGCGTTCCGGTTTCGGCATTTATTTTTGGCGGACGACGTTCAAATGTTGCTCCGTTGATTATGCAATCGTTTAACTGGGCTTTCGGCGTTTACAATGCGGCAACGATGGGTTCGGAAATGACCGCCGCCGCTTTCGGCAACATCGGCGAAGTCCGCCGTGACCCGTTTGCGATGCTTCCGTTCTGCGGCTACCACATGGGCGATTATTTCGCGCACTGGCTCAACTTCGGTCGCAACATTCCCGAACCGCCGCGCATTTTTAACGTCAACTGGTTTCGCCGCGGCGAGGACGGCAAATTTCTCTGGGCTGGCTTCGGCGAAAATATGCGCGTTTTAAAATGGGTCGTCGAACGCTCACGCGGCAAATCAATCGGCGTGGAAACATCGCTCGGCTGGGTTCCCCGTTACGAAGATTTGGATTGGCGTGGAATGGAAGATTTCACCGAAGAAGATTTCGAAAAGGTGATGAATATTGACCGCGACCTTTGGGTTAAGGAAATCGCAATGCACGACGAGATTTTCTTTAAGCTTTATGACCGCCTGCCGAAAGAATTGACGTTTATCCGCGAGCTGTTGCTATCGGCTCTGTGGCGCGCCACCGAACTTGGTCTGGCTACACCGCGAGCAGAACCGGCTGAAAAAGCATTTCAGGAAACGAGAGAAAAAGAAGCCAAAACTGCCATTGCAATTGCGCCTAACACCTAAACATCTCAACGAAACTAGAAATAAAGGGGCGAATAAAATTCGCCCCTTTATTTCTTTCTGAAAATTTTTGATTAACTTTACTCGCCGCCAACAGTTAATTCCGAAACAAGCAAAGTCGGTGAAGCAGTGCTGCCGAGCCTAAAGCTCAAATCATTGCCTACCATTTTTACGTCTTTGAGCGCTTTCAAGATGTTTCCGGCGATTGTTATTTCCTGAACCGGATAAGTGAGTTCGCCATTTTCAATCCAAAAACCGCTTGCGCCCTGCGAAAAATCGCCGCTGACATAATTGACGCCCGAACCGAAAAAGTCAGTCAAATAAAGTCCGTTTTTAACGGATTTTATAATGTCTTTCGGATCGGTCGTGCCGTTTTTCATATAAAGATTCGTGCTGCCGACGTTCGGATTTGATTGATAACCACGCGAAGCGTTGCCGGTTGGTTTCAAATTCAAACGACGCGCGGCGTAAGAATCACAAATGTAATTCTTTAAAACGCCGTTTTCGAGAATCGTGATTTGCGACGTTTTCACACCTTCGGCATCGAACGGGCGTGACGCAACGCCGTCAGCCATTGTCGCATCGTCAACGATCGTGACAAGCGGCGAACCGACTTCCTGCCCGATTTTATCAACCAGAAACGACGAACGACGGAAAATGCTGCCGCCAGCAGCCGCTCCGAAAATCATACTGACAAAACCGCCCGCGACCTGCGGATCAACCACAACCGGCACAGCCTGCGATTTGGCTTTGCGTCCGCCGAGCTTTCTGACGGCACGGCGCGCGGCTTCTTCGCCGACTTCTTTCGGAGAAGCGAGTTTGTTGAAATAACGACCGAAAGTGTACCAACCGTCGGTTTGTTTGACGCCGTTTTCTTCGGCGAGCAAATTAACCGAAAAACTCGCGCTCGTCGTTTGATACTGCCCGACAAAACCGTCCGAATTTGCCAGAGTTATCTGATTTCGCGAATCGTTCCAGCTTGTTCCGCGTCCGTTCGTGATTCGTTTGTCAAACTTCATTCCCGCGTCTTCGGCAGCTTTGGCGATTTCGATTTTCTTTTCGGGGGCGATTTTGGCGAGCGATTCGTCAAACATCATCAGCTTGCCGTCATAAACGCCCAAAAGCTCTTTCGGGGCAAGACCGTTGTGTTTGTCGGCGTTGGAAACTTTGACGATTTCCATCGTCTCGCGCGCCAAACTCTGTACCGCTTTACCGTTAAAATCGGTCGTAAACGTGTTTGCCATCGCGCCGTTTTTGATAACGCGCATTCCAAGACCTTTGCTTGTTGACTGCTGCAACCTTTCGATTTTTCCGAGCCGCACGGTCGTGTTAAAACCCGTACTCGAAACGATATAAACGTCTGCGGCATCTGCGCCCTGTTTTTTCAAAGCCGAAACGAGTTCGGCGGCTAAATTTCTGTAATCCTGGTTCATTTTTTTAGCTCCTTTCCTCGTTTTTATTCTTCCTCGGCTTTCGGTGCCGCAGCTTTGACTTTAGTTCCGCCAACTGTGATTTCCGAGACTTTGACCGTTGGCGTTCCCATTCCGACGGGAACCATTTGACCGCTTTTGCCGCAAGTCCAGCCACCGTCAGTGAATTTCAAATCGTTGCCGACCATTGTAACTTTCGTCATCACATCGGGACCGTTCCCGACAAGTGTCACACCTTTAAGCGGCGCGGTGATTTTGCCGTCTTCAATCATGTAGCATTCGGAACAGCTAAACGTGAAATCGCCTTTGGTAATGTCCACGTTTCCACCAGTAAAACCTTTGGCGTAGATGCCCTTTTTGACGGTTTTCAGAATTTCTTCAGCCGAATATTTGCCGGGCTGCAAATAAGTGTTCGTCATACGCGGCATCGGCGGATGATTGTAAGCCTGACGGCGACCGTTGCCTGAAGGCTTGACGCCCAATTGTTTCGCCGAAATGCGGTCGGTCATATAACCGCGAAGGATTCCGTTTTCGATGAGCGTTGTGCTTTGCGGCGCGTTTCCTTCGTCGTCAACGTTGATCGTGCCGCGCATATTCGTGAACAAGCCTTCGTCAACGACAGTGCAATGTTCAGAGGCGACTTTTTGACCGACGCGACCTGAATAATTTGAAAGTTTTTTGTAATTGAAATCTGCTTCAAGCCCGTGTCCGACCGCTTCGTGCAGAAGAACCGCGCTTTCCGCATTTCCCATTACGACCGTTTGTACGCCCGCTTCGGCTTCCTGCGCCGAGAGGTTTAGAACTGCGAGACGCGCTGCGTCTTTGGCAATATCAGCGGCTTTGCGTTTGTTGAAATATTCCAACCCGATGCGCCCGCCGCCGCCTTGATAGCCGGTTTCGCGGCTCTTGCCCTGTTCGGCGATGCAGGACGTGTTGAACATAAAGAGCGGTTGCGAATCTTCCCAGTAAACGCCGTCGCTGTTGGCGTAAGCAATGTGTTTTACTTCGTCGTTAAATCCGACCGTAACGCGAACGATTTTCGGGTCGTAGGCTTTTGCCGCAGCGTTTGCTTCTTTGATAAAAGCGAGTTTCTTGGAAAGGTCTGCGCTCGTTGCAAGCTCATTGATTGGATAAAGATTTTTCGGTTTGAGCGAGCTAACAGGTTGAATTCGTGTCCGAGCCGTGTTGTCGGCGGCAATCGCGCTGGCGGCGTTTGCGGCTTCGAGCATTTTTTCGAGTGACAAATCTTCGGTAAAAGCAAATCCGATTTGATCGCCTTTTACTGCGCGGATTCCGACACCCTGAACAATTCCGCGTCTGGCGGATTTAACAATATCTTCTTCAAACGACAAATCCGAAGTAATTCGATATTCAAAAAACAAATCGGCAAATTCCGCGCCTTTTGCGAGACACGCCGATAAAACTTTGTTGATTTCTGCTTGCGTGACGTGGAAATAACTATCGAGATGCGTTGTTTTCGACAAAATTGATTCTTCTCCTGCTAAAACTTGGTTGAGCCATTTGTCACTTGCTGCCAGAGCCGCGAGCGCCAATGAACCTTTTACCATAAAATCTCGTCTTTTCATCGCTTGGGGTTCCTTTCGTTTCGGGAATTTTATTTAGAAAAGCAAAACGGATGCGTTGCAGCAGTAAAACGTAATGAAATTAAAAAAGGTTTCAGCAATTCGGGAAATATTTTGTTGACAGTATTTCAAGACGTCTTTAGGACTTGCAAAACAGACTTCAGCCGTCGTTTTCTTAACTCAAAAACACCGCCTGCCAAAAATTTGTGACAAGAATTTAAAAAGAATCTTTTTTCCTTAATTTTGTTAGTCGTATAGAATTTTAGTAATCAAATAGAAGTATGAAAATCAAAAACAAAAACAAGAAAAAGAAATTTTCACAAGCAACTAGTAATAGATATGTCGGCTTTCACGTTTATCGCTCGGTAAATGAACATCTGCCTTTTATCTTTTGGGAAAGATTAACCGACAAACCGATCAAAGACGGCAATTTCAATGATCCGGCTGCCGAAATTGGAGTGCGTTATTTTTACAAGCTCACGCAAGTCGATGCTTTCGGGAATGAAAGCGCTCCCGTAACGCCGAAAAGCACTTACACAGATCACGCGGGGAACGTCCATGAGCAAAATCCGCTGGTTGATTTTGTCGGTTATAACGTTTACCGTTCCGCAGATAAAAACGTGCCGCTCAATCAATGGGAGCGGCGCAACAAAGAGCCGCTTCCGACAACGGAGTTTAAGGACGAAGGCGTCCAATCCGGCGAAGCCTATTATTACTACATTCGCGCAGTTGATTCACAGGGAAACGAAAGTGCGCCGGGTGAAGTCGTGCATGTTATCAGGAACTAAACCACTCTGCATTAGAAATGCAGAGATTTTCCGTGGACTGAAAGTCCTAATCAAGGATAAACGAATCGTTATCTTCGTTTGATTGGTCTCGATGATGCTCAAGATATTCGTGGACAAT
>JALZCH010000082.1 GCA_030863175.1 Acidobacteriota bacterium
TGTCCGATATAAATGTTCGGGCAAGTTCGCAGAAACGGCAGTATCTTCTGCCATTGATCGTCGGTTAATCTAACTGTCATTGAGTTGTTAGATTATTCGACTGAATTAAAATGTCAACAGAGCCTAATTCTTAACATCTCCATTTTCTGTTGTTCCAGCCAAACTTCTCTGCTTTTCAAAGTGCCGGAAAATGTCTTGCGCCGCTTTCTGTCCGACAAATGGAGAAAGCTCCTTGACAGAAGCTTTGGCGATTCGAGTGATTGAGCCGAAGTTTCGCAAAAGTTGTGTTTTGCGTTTTTCACCGACACCGGGAATTGCCGTCAGTTCCGATGTGAAATCGCGTTTTTCGCGGCGTTTGCGGTGAAATTCGATTGCCGTTTTGTGCGTTTCGTCGCGGATTTGCTGGACGAGGCGAAAGGCGGGCGTGTTTAGATTAAACGCAATCGGATTTTCCTCGCGCCCGAAGATTAAAAGATGCGAGATTTGGTTGTGATGTTTTGGTGGTTTGACCAAGCCGACGAGCGTGATGGCTTCCAAATCGTTGTCGCGCATTGCGGCGGCGGCGGCGTTTAACTGCCCTTTGCCGCCGTCAATGAAAACTAATTGAGGGAGCGGTTTTTGTTCTTCCAAAAGACGGCGATAGCGGCGAAAAACGGCTTCGTACATCGAGGCGAAATCGTTTGCGCCCTCGACCGTTTTGATGATGTAGCGGCGATATTCTGCGCGATTCGGTTTACCGTTTTCATAGACGACGATTCCCGCGACGTTTTCCGCGCCCTGAATGTTTGAGATGTCGAAAGATTCGATGCGTTCAGGAAAATGCGGGAGTTCGAGAGTTTCCTGCAATTCTTCCAAAAGCTGGCGCGTGTTCGGCATCATCACGCGGAAACGCTGTTCAAATGAAATCTGGGCGTTTTTTTCGACCAATTCGATAAATTCGTGTTTCTGCCCGCGTTGCGGAGTTAAAATCCGCACTTTTCTTTCGCGTCTTTCGGACAGAGCTTTTTCCAAAACTTGGCGGTCTTCAAAATCAACCGAAACGTGGATTTCGAGCGGCACATAATCGGTCGTGTAATACTGCGCCAAAACTTCGCTCAAAAATTCTCCGGCGTTAAAATCTTCTTCAGTTTCGGGTAAATCTTCCCAGAAAAACTCGCGGCGACCGATAACTTTGCCTTCGCGAATCGTAAATAATTGCAGCGCGAGTCGCGCGCCTTCGCGGTAAAAACCGAAAACGTCAACGTCACGGTCTGGCGAAGTCACCATTTTCTGCTGTTCGCCCAAAGCAATAACAGTTTGCCGCAAATCTCGATACTTCGCCGCCAATTCGTATTTATCTTCCTCCGCGAATTTCCACATTCTTGCTTGCAATTCATCGGCGAGTTCCTTGTTTTTTCCTTCGAGCAGCAGGCGAACGTCGCGAACGGATTCCATATAAACGTCCTGCGTGCAAAGCTCTTTGACGCAGGGACCGAGACAGCGTTTGATGTGATATTCGAGACAAGGGCGGGGAAGTTTCCCGTCAATTTCAATCTCGCAGGTGCGCAATTGGAACGTGCGGTTGATTAAATCCAAAGTGCGGCGCGCAAGATTCGCGGGCAGAAAAGGTCCGAAATACTTCGCTCCGTCTTTGTTGATGCGGCGCGTGATGACGACTTTTGGAAACGGCTCGTTCGTGATTTTCAAATGCGGATATTGCTTGTCGTCTTTGAGCAGAATGTTGTAGCGCGGTTTATGTTTTTTGATGAGATTCGATTCCAGAATCAGCGCCTCGACTTCGTTGTCGACGACGATAAATTCAAAATCAGCAATCCGTTTGACCAGTTCGCGGGTTTTTCTGTCCTGATTTTTGCTCGACTGAAAATATTGCCGCACGCGATTTTTGAGAGACTTCGCTTTGCCAACGTAGATAATTTTGCCCTCTGCGTTTTTGTGCAGATAAACGCCCGGCTGCGCGGGCAGATTCTTCAATTTTTCCTCAAGCATCATTTCTTAAAATTTAACTTGTTAGAAGTGAAAACAAAAGTTTTTGTTGACTTTCATTCTGTTTTTAATTAAGAACAGACAAATTTGCTTTTTAAATCTAAAAATCATGGAGGGAAATATGGCAGAGAAAAAATCAAACGCAGCTTTGGAACAAACAAGAGTTTTATTGCAAACAATGATTACGCTCGCTTCGGCGGCTTTCGGATTGATCGTCGCGCTCGCTTGGAATGAAGCGATTAAAGAATTGATGGAAAGGGTTTTAGGTAAGGCGGACGATTTGACCGGACTTTTTATTTACGCAGTTTTAGCGACGATTGTCGCCGTCTTAGTCGTAATGCTTTTAGGACGCGCTGCAGCAAGAGTCGGCGGCGAAGCGGCAATTACCCGCGAAGCCGATTTATAAAAAAACAAAGATTCTTTGCGAAACATTGCATTTCTTGGCGGTTTAATCTTGTGAGAAATTGCACCGCCAAGTAATGCGGGCATTGTTGTATTGATTGGAAATTATTTGTAGGACAGAAATTAATTTTGGTATTTCGGATTCGGATTCAACAATTTGTTTTGTTCACTTACAACCTGAAATTCATCGGTCATTGCCTCACGGAGTTTGCCGGGCTGCTAAGTTCCTTAATTTTTTTCTGCGCATTCTCTTTTAATCTGTTTTTAAATTGTTCGTTGGCGCTTGTATCATTTGGCAGAACTTCCAAAACCTTTTGATAATATTTAATTGCCATTTCCTTATTACCGCTCGTTTCGTAAGCTTCCGCCAGACTATCGTAGGCGTTTGCCGAATTTGGGTGTGATTCAGCGTTGAGTTTCAAAATGTCAATGGCTAACGCGTGGCTTTTGTTGTTGAGATATTCATAGCCCAGATTATTAAATGTGGCTTCATTGATAATCGGATTTTGCGGCTCCTCCTTTTTCAACTGTTTGAAGGTTTTTACAGCTTCCTCAAATCCTTTTTGTTGCAGGATTTGAACAAACATATTTTCTCGCGGTGTAACATAAGACAAGTCGTAAAGAATGTTTAAGATTCCGTGCGTCATACGAATAACATCAGCGTTGAAAGCTATTCCGCCGCCGTTTAGCAGAATGATGATGGTTTGTTCCTTTTCCGGCACTTTCGCCCAAAATCCTGTATATCCCCAGACATCTCCGCCCTTCATAACCATCTTGAGATCGGCACGTTCCGTCCTGATTTGGTCACCGGGAAAGACCGGCAGAGTCGGCTTTTGAAGGTCAGCAAAAGCAAGATTCCGAACATTCCAACCTAATGAATAATCTTCCAAAACTGGAGCGAACATTTGTTCTTTTGATTGTTTGGAGAGCAGTTTATTTGTCGAAAGTGCTTGATCCAGTAAAAACAAATCTTCAACCGTCGAATAAATCGAAGCGCCTGCACCTCCGGTAGAAATGTCCATATATGGAGCGCGAAGATAACCGGTTCTCGTCTTGACGTAACCTGTTGCAAATCTTTCGATAACGGGCTGCGGATTACCGAGTATGATTCTGCCGTTGGGCGCTCTTTGAACCGTACTTGCCGCATCTTCAACGCCTGTGTCGCGCATTCCCAAAGGCTCAAGAACATTTTCGCGCAGAGCCTGCTCGTAAGATTTTCCGGTCGCCTTCTCGACAATCATCGAAAGAACGGCAAAACCAGCCAGCCCGTATCTGACTCTTGTTCCCGGTTCAAAATCAAGCGGATTTTCAGCCGAATTTTTAAGAAGCGCTTCGCGCGTAACGGGATCGCGCATTTCCCGTCTGGTAAAGTCGCCGATTCCGCCGGGCAGTCCGCTCGTGTGCGAAAGCAGATGCCGAACGGTTATTTTATCCGCGTCTTTTCTAAAATCAGGTAAATAATCCGACAGCTTGCCATCGAGCGAAATTTTTCCTTGATCAACGAGCTTCATTACCAGAATCGCAACAATGGGTTTTGAAATGGAAGCTAACCGAAACTTTGTGTTTGCTTCATTCGGCACTTTAAACTCGGCATTGGCATATCCGAATCCGCGCTTATAAATTATATCTCCTTTTTCCGCAACCAGAATTGTTCCGCTCAATAAGCCTTCTCGGTCATACGCTTGCATCAAGTCGTCAATTTTTTTGCCCTTTGTTCCCTGTATAATTATCTGTCCGGTTCTGATTTGTGAAGTTTGTCCATAAACATCAACCGAACCAAGAACAAACAAGATAAACGTTAAGATCAGCAATTTATTCAAAACCATTGTTTTTTGCATTTGAGAATCGTTTTCGGATTGTGATAAATGTTTCCAATTGAATTGGTCGTCAAAGTTTAAACACCGGTCTGCAATATTTTGTGACAACTCTTTTTAACGAAAATCCATTCTTATTTTTCTACAGTATCTAAAGAATTATTTTGAGAACGATTCTGACAATTTCAACAAAAGAAGCCGCCGAGTTTATTAAAAGAGGCGGCTTAGTCGCTTTTCCGACCGAAACTGTTTACGGACTCGGCGCGGATATTTTTAATGAAAAAGCAATCGAAAAAATCTTCGCCGCCAAAGGTCGCCCTTCAGACAATCCTTTGATCGCTCACGTTGCCGAAAAAGAGCAAATCAATTCGCTGGTTTCGGAAATCACTGATTCAGCGGAAAAATTTATCGAAGCGTTTTTCCCCGCGCCGCTGACTTTGGTTTTGCCAAAGTCAGCGCGCGTTCCTTTGATCGCAACTGCAAGTCTGCAAACAATCGGCGTGCGAATGCCCAGACACACGCTCGCGAGAGAATTTCTCAAACAATGTGAAACACCGCTCGTCGCGCCTTCGGCGAATCTTTCGGGCAAGCCGAGTCCGACGACCTGGCAGGCGGTTTTTGAAGATTTAAACAATACAATTGACTGTATTTTGCAGGGCGAGCAAGCGGAAGTCGGGTTGGAATCAACCGTCGTTGACTGCACAAAAGATTTCCCGCTGGTTTTGCGAGTTGGTGCGGTTTCGCTCGAAGATTTGCGAAAAATCGTGCAGGAAACAGAAATTTACAAATCCGAAAAAACGGAAAATCTGCCGAGCCCCGGTTTGAAATACAAACATTATTCGCCGAAAGCCAAAGTCGTTTTAGTCGGTTCAAATTTCAATGTTCAAAGTTCAAAGCTGTCTGCTTTTATCGGTTTGAGCGAGCCGGATGAAGCGTTTAAGTTGAGAAAAATCTGTACGTCGGTCGAGGAATACGCCCACGAAGTTTTTGCATTTTTTCGAGAATGCGATGATGCCGGAATCGAAACAATTTATTGCCAAACGGTCGAAGAAACAGGCATCGGGCGCGCTTTGATGGACAGATTGCGACGCGCGGCGAGCGGCTGAAAAGGCTTTTTTCCGCGTGATAATATAGACGTTGTCTTAACGATTCGAGGATTTCCGGCAATAAGTTATAGCAATGAAATTTCTGGCAACGCAGGTAACTTATTTTCTGAGTCAAAGCCAGACTCGCCAAAATATCAGCGCGCTACTCAAATACCTGCTTTTTCTCATCGCGGTTATCGTGATTTATACAGTTCTCTTTCATTTTTTAATGCTTCATGCCGAAGGGCGCGAGTTTTCGTGGATTACCGGACTTTACTGGACGCTGACCGTGATGAGCACGCTCGGTTTCGGCGACATCACTTTTGAGAGCGACATCGGGCGCGCTTTCAGCATAATCGTTCTGTTGTCAGGAATAGTTTTGCTGATGATTATGCTGCCGTTCGCGTTTATACGCTTTTTTTATGCGCCGTGGCTCGAAGCCCAAATTCACGTTCAAACTCCGCGTTATGCGCCAGCGGAAACCGAAGGTCACGTAATTATCTGCAAGTACGACACAATCGCGCCCAATTTGATTAAAAGATTGCAGCATCTTCGCATTCATTATTTTGTCATTGAATCAGATCCGGCGCGGGCGGCGCAGCTTTATAACGAGGGGATTTATGTCATTCAGGGCAACGTTGACAGCCGCCAGACTTACGAGAATCTGCGGGTCGGGAAAGCGCGGATGGTTTTTGCCAATGCAGAAGACACAACTAACACAAATATCACTCTGACAATCAGAGAAACCGCGCCGACGGTGCCGATTGTCGCCATCGCGGAAAATGAAGACTCGATTGATATTCTCGAATTAAGCGGCGTGACTCACGTTCTGCCGCTCAAGCAAAATCTCGGCGAGCATCTGGCGAATCGAATCAATGTCGGCGGCGAACGAGCGCACGTAATCGGGAATTTCGATGAATGGTTGGTTGCGGAATTTACCGTTCACGATACGCATTTGAAAGGTTTAAAAATTCGTGAAACGCGGATTCGCGAGCTTTCGGGAGTAAATATTATCGGCGTCTGGGAGCGCGGACGCCTGGTTGCCGCCGATCCAGACCGAGTGCTGACGGATTTCAGCGTTCCGGTCGGAGTCGGAACAAAAGAACAAATTCAAAAGCTCGAAGAAATGCTCGTAGTTCGCGAGCCGAAGCCCGAATCGGTGCTGATTATCGGCGGCGGCAAAGTCGGGCGCTCCGCCGCGATTGCGCTTAAGCGGAAGGGAATTACGGTTTTTATGGTTGATTGCGATAAAAATTTGCGCGAATCGCTGAATAACATTCCCGACCGCCTGACCATCGGCGACGCCGCGGACCGCAGTACGCTGATGCGCGGCGGTTTGCAGGAGGCATCGCTCGTAATTCTTTCGACCAACAACGACGCGGTTAATATTTATCTTTCGATTTATTGCCGCCGTCTTAAACCCGACGCGCGAATCGTCAGCCGCATTACACACGAGCGAAATCTCGAAGCAATCCACCGCGCCGGAGCGGATTTTGTCTTGAGTTACGCGCCGCTCGGAGCCGAAACCATCATTTCTCTGATTCAAGGTCGCGCGCCGATCATTATGGGCGAAGGCGTTGAATTATTCACTGTCAGACTTCCTTCGCGCCTTGCCGGAAAAACTCTCGCCGAAAGCAACATCGGCTCTTTAACCGGGCTTATCGTTATAGCCGTTAGAACCGACGAAGAAACCCTTGCAAGCCCGCCGCCATGGACTGTTTTGCCGAAAAATTGCCGCCTCAGTATGCTCGGAACAGGCGAGCAATTGCAGAGTTTTATAAATGCTTTTAGCTGAAAGTAATTCACAAAAAAGGACGGAATTAAAAGGATAATTATTTCGTATTTGTATCCTGAAAATCCCGTCAATTCTTGTTTGAAACTTTTACTGAATCCAAAGCGTCGGCGTGTCTGCGTGCGGGACGAAACACTGACGGCAGCGTGCTTCGTATTTGTCGGCAGCGCCGACTTCAACTTGCGCCTCGGATTGAAAAGTGCGCTGAGAGTAATTTGCCGTGCGCCCGCATTTGACGCAGATGGCATGGGTTTTGGTGATAAATTCGGCGATTGACAGAAGTTGCGGCATCGGTTCAAACGGGCGTCCCGTATAATCCTGATCGAGTCCGGCGATGATGACCCGCTTGCCGTTGTTCGCCAGCTCGTTGGCAATCCAGATTAGATCGTTGTCAAAAAACTGCGCTTCATCAATTCCGATGACTTCGGTTTCAGGGGCGACGTGTTCCAAAATCTCGCGCGAGCGTTCGAGTGAAAGCGAATCGTGACGCATTTCGGAATGCGAAACGATCTCACTTTTTGAATAGCGAACGTCAATTTTCGGTTTAAAAACCTGCACTTTAAGACGCGCGATTTTGGCGCGGCGGAGACGACGAATCAATTCTTCCGATTTGCCCGAAAACATTGAGCCGACAATGACTTCAATCCATCCGATATTTTGTCCGACGCCGTTTTGGCGGTGAACTACGCGGTCTTCATTATTGCGTGATAAAAATTCTTCCATTCGTTTTTTGAGACTTTAAATTTGAGATGTTCGATTTCAAATTTGAGATTTTCCGTTTCGCTCGTGCGACGTAGATTTTTAGACTAAAACAACGGAGAAATCAAGTCGGCATCTAATTGAATAATGGAATTGCAAACCTGTCCAAACTGTCAAAAGCCGCATCTCGCCTCGCAAGAGCGATGCCCGCATTGCCCGCCCGAATACG
This sequence comes from Acidobacteriota bacterium, assembly GCA_030863175.1. GTDB lineage: Bacteria > Acidobacteriota > Blastocatellia > Pyrinomonadales > Pyrinomonadaceae > JALZCH01. The sequence continues at coordinate 8,005 of JALZCH010000082.1, forward strand.
AATGGAATCAGGAGTCGTGGGCAAACGTCGGATGTTTTGTGCTGATGATTTTATTCTTTGAAACACGTTAGTAAAAACTTTGCACTTTCAGTGCAAGACTTTCAGTAATCTTCCGCTAAAATCTAGCTGAGAAAAGCGGAAAATGAAAGAAAACCGAAAAGGCTCACATACAAC
>JALZCH010000083.1 GCA_030863175.1 Acidobacteriota bacterium
GTTGTATGTGAGCCTTTTCGGTTTTCTTTCATTTTCCGCTTTTCTCAGCTAGATTTTAGCGGAAGATTACTGAAAGTCTTGCACTGAAAGTGCAAAGTTTTTACTAACGTGTTTCAAAGAATAAAAGGTTGCCGCGCGGCAACCTTGTTTTATATTAAATTTGTGATACTGATCTATTAAACTATTCTGGCAGCGCATACGGGACTCGAACCCGTGGTCTCAGCCTTGAGAGGGCTGCGTGTTAACCGACTACACCAATGCGCCCCTCGATAAGGGAATTTAATTATAGTCAGATTTTCATCCGTTTTGCAAGCCTTATAAAAAAGCCTTGAAACCACCGCAATTCAAGGCTTTTAGTTTTTAATATTTTAAAACGCAGATTTTGCGGGCTCAAACTTTATTTATATGAACATATAACCCCGAAACAAACTTACAAAACGGTTTTCGTATCGGTCGGGCGCGGTCGATAAAAGGAATCGCCGCGCTGTTTGAGTTCAGCTTTTTCGCCCAAACTGTAAATGACGGATTGCAGCAATTCTTTACTGCCCAATTTAAAGCTCGCCGTACCTTGAACATTAGAATCGGGATCTTCGAACTGCACGACCAGATAACGCTGCTTTGTTGTAATAAAATTAGCAAGCCCCGCTCCGAGAATCGGCACGGCTCCGGCGACACGCGCGGCGGTCGGCGTCACTGATTTTGAATTCGGATAAATGACAAGAAAAGATTTATAAGGCAGCGCGAAAATTTCTTTGTTCTCCTTGTTGCGGAAAACCAGCCGCTTATTGGTTTCGTCGAAATTGAGCGTGCCGTCCATTTTTTGGCTGAACCCGAAAAGTCCGCCCGAATATTTGGCGGCGAAAGTTGTCGGTGCTGGCTGCGGTTTCGGCAAATTTGCTCCGGTTTGAGCCGTTTTGTTTTCGGTTTGAACAGTGGCTTTCGGATCGCGGACGCCCTGCGCCGCTGCCGTCATAGCAAAAGCGGACGAAAGTGCGAGAATAAAAAGCGTTTTTTTCATATTTTCCTCTAATGTTTCTGGTTACCGAGCGTGCGCTGCCAGGCGAGCGAACTTTTTAAAACTCCGAGCCGTTTCCTGTCCTCGGCGCAGCACATCGGCGAAAGATTGTTGACAATTGTTTCAAGTAGGTAAGAGCCGAAAAGGTTGGAATGCGCCAGCAACTGAGCGTAATAATGCAACTTGAGTTTGCCATCTCCGCCCGAATGAAACTGCAAAAACTCTTCGTTCGACATTTGATAAACATCTGTGTTGACGGGAACAATACAGCGCGGCACGCCGTGCCAGATTTCGTTTTTCAAAACGTCGCGCCACCCCAAAAGCAAAATCCCGACAAGCATTCCCTGTTCGTTGATGTAATCGGGCGACAAAACCGCCAAATCCGGCTGCGGCGACAGGCGAGGTCCGTAAGAGCCGTAATCGGGATTTAAAAGCTGCGAATCGTAGATCACGCCTACGATTTCGTTCATATCTTCGAGCGGAATCCGCACAAATTGTCCAAAGCCGTAATCGTCCGCCGCTGGCGGATTCGCTGAATCGAGTGCATCAATTACGCGACCGACGTAATCAATATGTGAGTTTGATTTAACAATTTTAGCAATTTTCATTTCTCGGAGAAGTTTCACGCTAAGACGCGAAAAAAGCAAAGTTTCCGAATTCGATTTATTGTAGATTACAGCTATTTCTGCGCCTTATAATTTCACTTCGCGCCTTTAAAACATTTCAGAACCTTTTTAATTCTGGGATCAAATACAACAGCCACCACAACAAAACTTGAATTGCCGTGATAATCGCGCCCAAACAAATGCTGTAAGTTGCAGCTTGACGTCCGCCGAGCTGCGGTTTTTGATAAGAAACCGCCAGACCGATGCCGCCCATTAGAATTGCGCCCGGACAAAACAGGATTCCGAGATACGGAACAAGCGAATAAACGACAAACGCCATTGCCGTCGCCGCCGCGTTGTTGCGCGGTTTTTCAAACAACTCTTTAATTTCCTGTTTCGGCTTTACGACTTTTTGAGATTCTTTGCGCGACTGCAAATTGTATGAAGCCCAAAGCGAGTCGAGCGGCGCGTAATCCTGATTCATAATCTTGCCGCAGATGGCGCAGAATTTTGAGTTGAGACGCTGCGCCTTGGCGCCGCACGCGGCGCATATTTGTAAAATCTGTGAAGTTCGGTTTTCGCTCATCGGCGTCTCGCTTTGCTCATTCTCTTGTTTGCGACGCGAAAATTCAAGTTTTCACGGCGGGCGAAATCCTGCAAAGCGCGTAAAAAGATTTCGCGGTCTCTGGTTGAGATGACAGCCGTAGCGTCTGCGGTTTCCAAAGCATATGGATAACCCAAACCAATGACGCATTCGGCGCGAATCGTGTCAACGACTTCTTCGAGCAAATTTTCACGGAAAATCCAAGCCGGAACGTCAATGCGAGCCGGAACTCCTTCGCCCGTTGTTTGCAGGTAAACGAATCCGACCGAGCTGCCGTAAGTCTCGCGCAAACCGTGTCGGCGCGAGTAAAAAAAAGCTGTTCGCTCGCCCCAGTTTTGCAAGGTTTCGACTCGCAAAAGCTGCGCGTCTTTCCAGATTTTGCTCGGCTGATGCAGAAAACTGTGGCTCAAAGCGTCGAGCAAGCTGATTAAATCTGCCGCGTAGCTGTGATCAACGTAACCGACAATGGGAACTCGCGTTTCTTCCGATAAATCAACCAGCTCTACCATTTCGGCGACAAAAATATTTTGCAAACTGGTACGCGGCAAACTTATCGAAATCAAAAGCGTGCCGTCAAAAAACGCGAGCGGCATTCGTTCGCCGCGCTCCTGCCAACCGGCTTTGCTTTTCAAAAACTCGCGCGCCGCAGCAGCTTCAGCTTGAAAACGCCGGAGCGCGACAATCGTATCGACATTGACGGGCTTTTCGTTTAGTTCTTCGGCATCGTGTAAATCGCCCGGTGGAATGACGGAAAATCGGGCTTGCTTTTTGTATTCGCCGCGTTCGCTGTGAGTGTTTTCAAACGTCCCGATTTGAATCGCGGCAACCTCGATTGAAACGTCGCGTCCCGGCAAAAACTGGCTGCCGTCGGCTGCAAAAGTCGTCCGATTTTTTAGAACTTCGAGCGCCCAACGGCGCGCTTCTTCGTGGTTGCGCCAGCGCGGCTCAAATCGCCCGCAAACTCCGCCGAACCTTTCCAATTCTTCGGAAGGCAGCGCGTTTGCATCCTCTTTGTCGCCGACTGCGCGGCAAACTTCGGCGCTTGTCATCGCGGAAAGCTCGCGCAACAGTTTGAGGTAATCCTCAAGTTCGTCGCTTCGCGAATCGGCGAAGCGACGAAAATCTGCGCGGCGGTTGTTTAATTCTTCGATGAGAAGCTGCGGAAAAAGCATATCTCAATTTTGGTTGCCCATTGTTCGTTAAGTGTCTTGATTAGCTTTTTGAATCTGCCAAGTCGGAAAGCTCAATCGCTTCAATATCATCAAAATAATCTACATTCATCCCAGTTTCCATCTTTTTCGCTAAAGCTAAAACGGCATTTTTAGTTTCAATGGATATTTTCTTGTTGTTTGCTATATTTTTGATTTTTGAAACAGAATTTGATTCTGCGTAATGCTGATGCAAAAGCGTTAATGCGTAAATTTGTTGAAGCAAGTTCTTATTTTGTTCAGCCTTTTGTAGAGATTCGGTTATTTCATTTTTAAATAAATATAGCGGGCGATTTAATAGAACCAAGTAAAGGTCAGAACTAAGCGGTTCACTTTTTATTAATTTGCTGATAAAAGGAGCAATGTCTTCGTCTTTAATAGCGTTATCGTGGAGCAAATTATATTTTTCATGACTTGCGCCGTCATAATAAAAATGCCAAGTTCTTTCAAGAACTTTAACAATTTCCGAAGAATGTTCTCGGGCAAATTTGCTGTCAGAATCGTCATTTCTGCCGCCAATGCCTTTTCCAATATAATCGGCAATCCGTAAACGAACCTGACAATCCGCAACCAAATTCTTGCTGATTAAATATCCATCAGCGTTTGAAATCACAATACCATTCTTTTTCAAATCATCTTTGTTTTCGTCGCTCAAATTTTCATAAAGCTGCTGCCATTTGTCGCAATGTTGGGCTGCATCAGGATTTTTTTGCAAATCATTTGCAGTAACCGTTTTTGTTGATTTGCAGCCGGAAAAATAAAAAAGAAACGCCACAAAAACTGTTACGGCAAAAAGGTTTAAGAAAAATCTTTTCACAATTTTCTCCAAATAACTGTGATTTATTTTACGCGACTCGTTCTTCGTTTCAGGAAATCCATTAAAACAAACTGAGAAAGATTGTTCGGGTTTGCGAAATACGCTTTGCCGCGCGTCATTGCGGTCATTTTCTTAACGAAATCAATTAGATAATAATCGCTGGCGAGCATAAAAGTGTTAATCATAATCCCGGCTTTGCGGCACGCCTGAACTTCTTTGAAAGTTTCCGACATCACGAACGGGTCATTGCCCATTGAGTTTTTATACAACAATCGTTTGTCGCCGTGTTCGCTTTCGTAGCGTTTGCGATAACCGAACTGCGAGGCGCTTGACGAATCAACGAAAACGGCGGTGGGTTTACCGTCCGTGACCATCACGATTTGCTTCATTTCCTTGCGCTGCGCGTTTAAAATTCGGCGCGCGAGCTTTAAGCCTTCGGCAGTGTTTGTGTGATATGGACCGACTTGTGTCGCTCCAAGCCGCGCCATTGGCAATTCTTCCGCGCCATCGTGAAAAAGAACGATTTTTAAGCTGTCGCCGGGATATTGCGTGCGAATCAGATGCGCAAGCGCAAGCGCCACTTTTTTGGCGGGCGTGAACCGGTCTTCGCCATAAAGAATCATCGAATGTGAGCAATCGAGCATTACTACGGTCGCGCAGGAGGATTGGTAATCCTGCTGATAAACGTGAAGGTCTTTGTATTCGAGATTGAGAGGCACGCTCAAGCCCTCACGCGCCAGAGCCGAGGAAAGCGTTGTGTTGATGTCGAGATTGATCGTGTCGCCAAATTCATAAGGCTTCGAGCCTTGCGAAGCTTCGATTCCGGTGTCGAGATTGTTCGTGTCGTGCCGTCCGATTGAGCTTTTGCCCATCGAGCCGAGCAGATTTTTGAGCGTTTTATAGCCCATAAAATCCAAGCCTTTTTCGGTCACTTCAAATTTAACGTCGCGCGGCAAAGGGCTGCCGATTTCGCCTTGTCCTTCGCCCTGTTGGTTTGGTAAATTCTGTTGTTGCTGTCGTTCTTCTTTGAGATTTAAATAGCCTTCTTCGACCAATCTTTCGATGAGCTGATTGATTAATTCTTCGAGCTGTGAGCCTTTGAATTTGCCTTCATTTTGGTCGAGCATTTCCTGAATTTGTTCGGGCGACACGATTTCGCGGTCGAGCAAAGCTTTGAGAAGTGCTTTTCGGAGCGCGTCGAGCGAATCGTCAATTTCCTTAGGCTGCCGACGCCAATAATAATCGTCATCAAAGCCGGAATTGAGCAAATCTTCCGACATCGCATCCATCAAATCGCCCAAATCAACTCCGAACGGGTCAAAACCGTTAAATTTTCCGTAGCGAGTGAACTTCATTTTTATTAAAAATCCCCTGGTTTGTCGTCCTTTTACGATACTCGTTTTTCGCGCCCGGTTGCAAAAATTTTAGGTCTTGCCTTCGGCAATTCGTTGTGGTTATATTTACTCTATTACGCGCAAGCAGAAAAATTAATTTGCAAAAAGCGTTTTCTCCCCGTTTTCTGCTCTCCCAATAACTTGAAAACCCAAAAATTTTAGGAAGGGAAAGAACTGAAATGAGAAAATTTTTAGCATCATTCGTTTTGGCAGCGTTGACGCTTATTGCGCTTCCTCTAGCCGCAGAAGCTCACAACGGTTGCCGCAGCCATCGCCGAGCATCAAGCCGCAGTTACGCCTCGCAACGTTATTATGCTCAACAGAGATATTACTCTCAACGGAGATATGCGCGGCAGCGTTCCTACGGTTCGCGTTATTCAAGAGGTTATTACGCCCCAAGCTATTCGCGCGGGTATTATCCAACGCGTTACTATTCGCAGGGCTATTACCGACAACGTCCGAGCTTTTATCGTCGTCACCGCAATTTGATTAACCTCGGCGCTGCAACCGGCGTTGGCGCGATAATCGGCGCTATTGCTGGTGGAAAACGCGGTGCGTTGATCGGCACTGGTATCGGCGCGGGCGCAGGCGCTTTGTACACTTACGTTCTGAGACCGAAAAAACGCCGCTACTAAGTCGTTTTTTGAACTTAAATTCAACGGAAGCCGTGATGCCGAAAACCATCACGGCTTTTTTCTTATTCAATAATTCTTGTTTATTCCATCTCGTATATCGGCACTCGAAATTGTGCGACAACGGATTGCGTTTTAGCTTTCATCTTCTATTACGTAACGCAGTTTTCGTTACAAATACTCAGTTCTTTCGAATGGCACGGTCATTGCTTAAGAACAAAATGAGAGATTCGTAAAGAAACTTTGAAGGGAAGGAAAACGACAATGAAGAAATTTTTAGCAGCAATCGTTTTAATGACAATGATGACCTTTGCATTGCCGCTTTCGGCTGACGCGCAAACTCGTCGCGGTAGAAGTTACAGAACGCGTACTTATAGCACGCAAACCTACCAAAGACCGAGTTTTTATCGTCGTCACCGCAATGTAATTAACATGGGTATTGCCACCGGCGCGGGCGCTTTGCTCGGCGGAATTATCGGCGGCAAAAAAGGCGCGGCAATCGGCGCATTAGCAGGTGCAGGCGGCGGAGCGCTTTATACCTACAAAATCAAGCCGAAAAGACGCCGTTACTAATTTAACTTTCTTAACTCCTTTGTTTAAAAAGCCTTGATGCGTACGCATCAAGGCTTTTTGTTTTTCAAATTAGAGCAAATTTTAATTTGGAATCGGTGTACGTTCCGAAGGAAAAACGGGGCGAGTCGTGTCTGGTCTGTCTGGCGAAGTGTGCAGATGAACGGCTTTCCAGTTGTTGCCGACTTTTCGGAAAACAATCGTCATTCTGCCTGAAGCCGATTCGGGCGTACCTTTGTATTCCTGTGTTTGCGTCCACAAACAACTCACAAATGCGCCGTTCGTGCCAAGCATCTCAACCCGCACATCGCGTACGTCTAATTTTACGTCTGTCACATCTGGATAACGAGCCTCGCGGTTTTGCTTGTCTTGTTCCCAGCCGCGTGTAACCGTTCCGTTATTATTAAAATAAATCGTGTTTGCCGAGTTCTGATAAACTCCTGTCACCATTTCAACGTCCGATTTGCGAATTCCGTCAATAATCCTGTCAAAAGCCGCGCGGACGGCTTTGGCATCCGGCGTCTGAGCCGTCGTTGAAGTTGTTGTCGTGCCGGTTCTAGCCGTTGCGGTTTTTGTTGTCGCAGTTCTCGTAGTAGTTTGCGCCGATGCAAATGATGCCGCGGCAAAAAGTAAAATTGAGGTAAAAAATATTTTCTTCATCATAACTTAACCTGTAAAATTAAAAATTCTGCGGAAAACTCGGTCAAAAAAGAGTTTTACCGAATTTAAGGCTATGAATTTTCAACCGAAAAATCAAACCCTGTGTGTTTTGGTTTTACTTGTTCAATTGTTTTCGAGTTAAAATAACCGAATTAAATTTCTAACTATTATTTTATGTCAAAGAAAATTGTTTTATCTGCGATTCAACCGAGCGGCGAGCTACATTTGGGGAATTATTTCGGCGCGATTAAAAATTGGCTCCGATTGCAGGAAGAAAGCGAATATAAATGCATTTTCGGGGCGGTTGATTTACATGCGATGACATTGCCTTACGAGCCGGAGGTTTTGAAGAAAAACACTGAGCAACTGATGATTGATTTTTTGGCTTGCGGAATTGACCCGGACAAATCAATTCTGTTTATTCAATCGCTCGTTCCTGAACATACGGAATTAACATGGATTTTTAGCTGCATCTGCTCGTTCGGTGATTTGACTCGCCAGACGCAGTTCAAAGATAAATCCGACCAGATCAACGAAAAACAAACCGGCGACCGATTTATCTCCGCCGGACTTTTCACGTATCCCGTTTTGCAAGTCGCTGATATTTTGGCTTACAAAGCTGATTTTGTTCCGGTCGGTAAAGACCAAGAACAGCATCTTGAGCTTTCACGGACGATAGCCGAGCGTTTTAATTCGCGTTTTGGTGAACTTTTCCCCGAACCGCAAGTGCTTTTCACTCAAACGCCGAAGATTTATTCGCTCGCTGACCCGGCGAAAAAGATGTCGAAATCTTTAGGTGAAAAACACGTCATCGGATTGTTCGAAGAAGAAAATTCTCTCAGAAAAAAGGTCCGCTCCGCCGTCACCGACAGCGGCGAAACTACTGGAGAAACGAGCCCCGGTGTGGGAAATTTGTTTGAGCTTTTAAAGGCTTGCGGAAAAACAGAAATCGCTTTGTCTTTAATGGAAGATTACACGGCGGGAAATTTGAAATACAGCTTGCTGAAAGATGCGGTTGGGGATGCGTTGGTTGAGCTCACAACCGAATTCAGAAAACGCCGCGAAGAATTCGTCAAAGACCGCAAAGGAGCGATGAAACAAATTCACAAATCTTCGGAAAAAGCGCGCGAAATTGCCGGTGAAACTTTGAAAGAAGTCAGAAAACTTTGCGGATTGCCTAAAAAATGATTTTTTGGCAGTTAGATATTTCAGCAAATCCTTTTAAATGCGGGCGTCTAAAAAGCGCTTGAATGTTATGGTCGCGGGCTTTAACAGATTGAAATCATAAATTATAAAAAGGAGGTGCCAAATGCCTAATTACGCTTATATTGACACATCCGCACACCCGGCTGCGCTTGCCTATTACAACACTTTCAGAGAAGAACCGACCGGACCCAATCACAATATGCGGGGCATTACAGGCGTATCAATGCCCGATATAACGCTTGATAATCTGCTCGACCGAATTATTCAGGATCGCCCGGAAGGCGTCCTTATTGTTTCCCACGGGCGCGACGGCGGTTTGTCACTGCGGTTTGACACAAATGCAAGGCAGGTTAGGGCGACTCATTTGGCGCTCGGTATGCTCTCCGCAACCGACACACAAACGATTTTAGGAAGAACCGTACAGCCTGTTTCGGATGCGGAAGCGGCACAAAATCTTGGAATCAGCCAGGAGCTTGTGCAGCGTCTTCGCGGCAAGATGCGTCAGGTACGAGCATTGGGCATTCAACACGTCGCGCTGCGAGCCTGTAATACGGGAGCATATCCGGATTTACTACAATACACGCGGAGATTTTTCGGCTCTCGAAGCGTCAGCGCACCGAGCGCGCAGGATTCATACGGAAGGTTTAATCCGGGACATCCGACAACCAATCAGAGAGTTTGGGATCAATGGACGCGCGCGCACCAAAATTACTGGATAGACGGCACAAACCCGAACAGAGTGGCTTACCAGATTAGGGTTAATAATACTAATCATACTTTCAGTTCAGCTTTTATGGCTGATTCACACGCGGCAATTAGGAGCTGGATCGCCGCTCAATTTCCAAATACTGCGATGCCCGACCCGCGCAGCAGTTTTCCGATTCATGGCATTTATGATAACCGCGGCGCGCAGTATCCGCCGTTTGCATATCCCAACATAGCCCGGTACCGGCAGCTAATAGCCCGCGAAGAATAATTAGGGGAATATGTGATATTTACATTGTCAGACTGGAAAATGCCGGATAGTAAATTTAAAAGTGGCTTAGATAAAAGCCCTCACTTAAATAAATCCGGCATTTATCGCCTTAAAACTAACTCTGTAGAACCCGGCGATAACGATGTGTTACCGGTCTCCGTCTGCCGATACCAATGGCGTTTTTGGAAATTATCAGAGTCGGCGGCAATTGTCGGCGTTTGAATTCATTTGCCGGAGATTCGACTTTGTTTAAAAGCTCATAAACCAAACGCGCGTCGTGACCTTCGCCGATAATTTCTTCGGGCGCGTATTTTTGTTCAAAATAAAGTTTTAAAATCGGGTCCATCAATTCATACGGCGGCAAACTGTCCTGGTCAAACTGATTCGGCGCTAATTCGGCTGAAGGTTTTTTCTGGATGATCGCATTCGGAATTATTTCGCGCCCGGCGGTGTCGTTGATGTGCTGTGACAAAGCCCAGACTTCGGTTTTTAATAAATCGCCGAGAACCGCCAAACCGCCGTTTGTATCGCCGTAAAGCGTGCAATAACCGACGGCTAATTCAGATTTGTTTCCGGTTGCTAAAACAAGACGGTTTTCTGCGTTTGAAATCGTCATCAAAATCACGCCGCGCAGACGCGACTGCATATTTTCCGCCGCCAGAGCTTCGCCGCCGCGAGTCGGTTTGTTTAGTTTCATTTGTTTCAACAAAACTTCAAAAGCATCAGAAACTGGCTCAAGTCGGGTTTCAATTCCTATATTTTCGGCAAGCTGAATCGAATCTTTAACGCTGCCTTCGGAAGAAAAAGGCGAAGGCATCATCACACCTAAAACGTTTTCGCTGCCGAGAGCTTCCGCCGCCACAGTCGCCACAAGAGCCGAATCAATTCCGCCGGAAAGTCCTAATAGGCATTTTTTAAAACGATTTTTCTCGGCATAATCGCGGATTCCCAAAACAAGAGCCTGTCGAATCGTTTCGCATTCGACTCCCGAAATGCCTCGCGCATCGGGTTTAGCGTCGTCAATCTCAACTGTTTCGACAAATTCTTCAAACGACGAAGCCTGCAAAATAATGTCGCCCTCCGAATCGGCGACAAGACTCGAACCGTCAAAAATAATTCCGTCGTTGCCGCCGACAAGATTAACGTAAACGACCGGAACACGCGCGGCGCGGGCTCGATGGGCGACCATATTGCAGCGCGTGGCGATTTTGCCTTTGTTAAAAGGCGAGGCGTTCGGCGAAACGATAATCTGCGCGCCCATTTCTATTAATTCGTCAACCGGATCGTTGATGTACAGCCGATCGCGCCAGAAAGTTTTGTCGTTCCAGAAATCTTCGCAGACGGCGACGCCGATTTTGACTCCGTTAATTTCAAAAAGCTGTCGTCTTCTGCCTGACTCAAAATAACGCGGATCGTCGAAAACATCGTATTCGGGCAGCAGAGTTTTGTCGGCAAAACCGAGCAGTTCTCCGTCGTGAATCACAGCGGCGCAGTTAAAAATCCGCCGTCCGGTTTCTTCCATACTCGGACGAACGGTACCGACGACAGCCGTAATTCCGGCTGTGGCTGGAATTATTTTTTCGATTGGTTCAAGCGCGTTCGCCGCAATGTCCTTATCCAAAAACCAGTCAAACGAAGTATAGCCGTGGGTGACAACTTCGGGGAAAACTATTAAATTTGCCCCGTCAGCTTTTGCTTTTTCGATTGCCGCTATAATTCTGGCGACGTTACCTTCCAAATCGCCGTTGGTCGTATTGATCTGCCCAATTGTTACTCGCATTCGCTCGAAGTCAAAAGTAAAAAGGCAAAAGGCAAAAATCTAAATCCTTAGATACTTTATTAATTGCCGTTGCCTTAGTCATTCTTTTTTGCTGAAACCACAATTGAAGCAATAATTCGCATCAATTCGCTTGATTCATCTTTTAATTCATTTACGCCCTTTTTAACATTATTGTCAAAATTTGCCGTTGCCGGAATAAGACGTAACCAGTAGCTAGTCTCACGAGCTTCTTTTAAAGAAATGGGATTTTTGCTAATAAAATCGGCGCGGCTTTGAGCAGAATGAGCCTCTTCAAAATTGGCTCCGATTGATGTGGCGGAACGAGGCAACTGGCGTGAAAGACTTTTACTGACTTCGGCTTGTTTTCCCCAAAACTGACAAAATTTTATGACTCGGACTGCAAACTCGAATGCTCTATCTCTAATATCAAAAGTTTTTTGCTCGTCCATTATTTTTGCCTTTTTACTTTTGACTTACTAACTCTGGTTTCTTAACCAAAGTTAGTTGATTTCCGCGTTCATTGTATTTTACTTCGTCCATTATGTTGTACATCAGTAGAACGCCGCGTCCCGATGTTTTGAAAAGATTGGCTGGATCGAGCGGATCTGGAATCTGCGTGACATCGAAGCCTTCGCCTTCGTCCTCAACTGTAAAGCGTGCTTCTTTTGGAGAAACGTCGGCGGTAATGCGGACTAATTTTTCGTGATTGAAGCGGTTTCCGTGCTTAACAGCGTTGACGAATGCCTCGTCGAGAGCGACGAAAACGTTTGATTTTTCCGGGCAAATGACGCCCATTTTGGCGACGCGTTGGAGCAGGTAACTTAAAATCGAATGCATTGGCGAAATTGCGCTCGGCAATTCAAATTCGATTTTCTCTCGGCAATTTTGCAGAATTCGTTCATCGTCAATGAATTTTGATTTGTAATCAAGAGTCGTTTCGACGATTTGCTTTAATTCGTTTTCGTCGAAATTGTTGCGGAAATTTGAGGCGGAGAGTTTAAACGCTTTGATAATTTCATTTTCTGCCGAAGAGCCGTTTCTCTTTACCGGACGGCAATCTTCGTCAACGTCGTCCAGGTCAATAATCAAAACATCGTAATCGGCTAAATTTTCCTGATGAACGGCTTCGTCGCGCGATTCGAGCGTTGTTACGCTATGCTGCATTTGCGTGAAAGCGGCGCGCAAATCGCCGGCAAGGTCGTCGTGGTCATCAACAATCAAAATTCGTCTTTGCATCTGTATAATCAAAAATATTGGGGAAAGTCCGGCTACACAAAAATGTTATACGAAAAACTTTTTCGTTGCGTTGCGCGTATTTTTAACGAACAATGCTTTCGGAAAATTTTTCGCATCCGGGCTGTATGTTAATATACGAAAACCATCATCTTTGCAAATAAACTAACAAATGGAAGGTCTTAACATTTATAACGTCTTAATTTCGTTCGCGGGCGGAATTTTATCATTTCTCTCGCCGTGCGTGTTTCCGCTGGTTCCGGGCTACGTTTCGATGATCTCCGGCGTCAGCATTGACCGGCTTAAAGGCGAAGAAGGTTCGACAGCCGCCGCAAAACGCGCGGTTGTAATGAATTCGCTCGCGTTTAACGCCGGAATTTCGCTAATATTTCTCGCGCTCGGCGCAACCGCCGGGTTTGTCGGTTCCGCTCTGACCAATAATGTTTACATCCGAATTATCGGCGGTCTGGTCATTATAGCGTTCGGTTTGCAGCTCATCGGTTTATTAAAAATCGGCGCGCTTTACAAAGACACGCGTTTTTTAGACAACGGCGACAAACCGAGCGGGCTGCTTAGCTCGTTCACTCTGGGATTGGCGTTTGCAGCGGGTTGGACGCCGTGCATCGGTCCGATTTTGGGCGGAATTATCGGTCTTGCGGCGACGAGCGGCGGCTGGCAAAGCGGATTTGTGCTGTCGGCTTTTTATTCGCTCGGACTGGCGTTGCCGTTTCTGCTCGTCGGGCTTTTTATCAATCAATTCCTGAGCTTTTCGCGCAGCTTTAAAAAACACTTGCACACGGTCGAAGTCATTTCCGGTGTTTTGCTCGTTGCCATCGGGCTGCTCGTCGCTTCGGGTTATGTGACGGTTTTAAACAGCTCATCGCTTGCCGCCGTTTTGCCGAATTGGGAATCGAAACTGGCTTTAAAAGTAGGTGAAACGGCGACAAACCCGGTGACGCAACCGAATTCAGGACAAACCGAATCCGCCGCAAAACCAAATTTCCCGCCCGCTCCTGCCGTTGTTTATGAAAATCTGGAGGGAACGACTGCGAATCTGAGCGAACTGCGAGGACAAGTCGTGCTTCTGAATTTGTGGGCGAAATGGTGCGTTCCGTGTATCGAAGAAATTCCGACTTTTAACGCGCTGCAAAAGGATTACGAAGCGCAGGGCTTTAAAATTGTCGGTTTGACATACGAGGACGAATCTCCGGCGGTTAAGGCTTTTAAGAAAGAGCATTCAATGGAATACACGGTCGCCGTCGGAAAAGAGCCATCGCGCAGCGAGCTTTACGTCGGCTTGCCGACGACTTATTTGATTGACCGCGAAGGGCGCATCCGGCAGAAATTTACCGGCATCAAATCGCGCGAACAGTTTGAAGCCGCAATTAAAACGGTTTTGGAAGAGAAATAAAATTATGAAACGGATTTTCGCCGCCATTTTGGTTTTATGTTTCGCAGTCTCGTCGTTTGCCAAAATGGGCGGCGACGAAAGGGCGCATCTTGAGCAAAAAGAGTTCGAATACAAAGATTGGACGCTGAAAAGTTTGCGCGATAATTCAGATGTCAATCTGCGTTCTTTTGCCAAGGACAAGAAGCTTGTGCTGGTCGTTTATTTTGCCGCCTGGTGTTCGAATTGGCAGCGAGAAATTCCGCTCGTTAAAAAGCTGAGCGAAAAATATAAAGACAAAGGCTTCGACGTGATCGGAGTCAGCGAATACGCTTCGCTCGAAGAAACGAAAAAGCATGCGGCGGCTTACAATTTGGATTTTACGATCGTCGTCGAATCGGAAAAATATGCGGACCGCGACAAAACGACGCATTACAAATATCGCCAATCAGTTGGCGACCAACGCAAATGGGGTTCGCCCTGGAATTTGTTTCTCGAAACAAAAGAAATGAATAAAAAAGGCGATGCTTTGGGAAATAAATTCAGCGTCGTGACGGGTGAGATGATTGAAGCGGAAGTTGAAGCGTTCGTGCGCGAAAAGCTCGGCTTGCCGAAAGAAACAAAATCAGCTGGGCAAAACGTCGCCGGCAAAAACTAAAATTGCAACTTACACAAAAATCGAAACCGATAATGTTTCTCACATTATCGGTTTCGATTTTTGTTTATGGGTTTTAAGGCATTTCGCGGAGAACATCAGCCAACTGATTGACAACAAGCAGCAAAGTGCGCCCGGCTTGATTAAATTGTCCGGCGGCGGCTTGTTGTTCCGCTGTCGTGGCGTGTTCGGAAACTCCCACCAGATGTACTAAATACGGTCTCAAAACCGGGCTCGCCCGGAACTCGTCTTCGAGCGTTCCCATTGCATTTTTGAAAATGGTAATCGCCGAAATCAAACTTTTTTTACCGGTTTCGGCTTGCGCGCGCGCCGATTGAGAAGCTGCTCCGCCACTATTGCTGGCTTCAAGCTGTTGAATGACCGGGACGGTATTTCCCATCAAAAGAATAAACTGCGCCAAATTTTTTATTTGATTGGAAACCTTTTCGGTCGCCGGTAAAATGGCTGCGTTTCTGGCTGCAAGCGATACAGGAGTCGGAGGCGGCGTTGTAGTTCTCCGTGTTGTGGTGGTTCTTCTTTTTGCCGGCGTTGTCCGGCGTCTTTGCGCTTCCGCCGAAACTTCAAACAAAAAGAGGCACAGCAAAACGGCTGAAACAATTTTAAAATTTAGTAGTTTCTTCATCAAAGTCTTCCCGCGTTTTCAAATTTTATGAATCTCGTTACAATTTAACTTGTAATTAATTGCCAGCAAAGATGTCAAAACGCCTGTTACAAGTTCGCCGTTTGGGAAGAATCGAGTACGCTGACGCGCTCCGTCTGCAAAAAGAATTCGAGCAAGCCGTCCTCGAACGCCGCCAGCCCGATACGCTTTTGCTGCTCGAGCACCCGCACACTTACACTCTCGGCAGACGCGGCAACAGTAACGGAATTCTGGCAACGCCGGAATTGCTCGAAAGTCTCGGCGTTTCGGTTTTTGAAACCAATCGCGGCGGAAAAATAACGTATCACGGCATCGGGCAAATCGTCGGTTATCCAATTTTTAATTTGAGTCCCGACCGCGAAGACGTTCACCGATACGTCCGCGAAATCGAAGAAAGCCTGATTCGGGCAATCGGTGATTTCGGGCTTGAAGGTTTTAGAATCGAAGGTTTAACCGGCGTTCACACGCAATTCGGCAAAGTCGCGGCAATCGGCGTTCACATCCGCCGCTGGGTAACGACGCACGGTTTTGCTTTAAACGTTAACACCGATTTGAGCTTTTTTAATTACATCTTCGCCTGCGACGGCGAGCCGGTCGCTTCGATGAATCAGCTTTTGTCGCGCGAGCTTAAACTAGCCGAAGTCGAAGACAAAATAATCAATCGTTTCGCCGAAGTTTACGATTTCGATAAAATCGAAGAAATAGGTTTGGAACCGGCTGCCGCAGCAGCTTAGAAATTTTCAAGAGGGAGAATAATGAAACAAATCAAAATCGCTGGTCTATTTCTTTCAATCGCTTTTCTAGCGGCGTGTCAAAACGCCAACACAAATCAAACCGCAAATACGAACGCAGCAAACACGAATACAGCAAACGTTTCGACTTCGCCGCAGACGCAAACGCTTTCCGAAACTGAAACGCCCGCGCGGATTCGCGGAATGATCGAGCAACGCGGCGAACAGGATGCCGCCGCTCCGACTCTGAAAATTGTTGAACCAAAAGAAGGCGCGTCGGTTGGTACTTCGACCGTGAAAGTCAGATTGGAGTTGGCGGGCGATTTAAAAGGCTATCAGCCGATGAAAGATCCCGCGACCGGAATGGGAAATCATATTCACGTTATCTTGGATAATCAGCCTTATGAGGCTTATTACAATCTCGGTCAGGAATTTGAACTTAGAAATGTGACTGACGGGGAACATACTTTGCGAGTTTTCCCTTCCCGCCCGTGGCACGAAAGCTACAAAAACGAAGGCGCGTTTCAAATGGTCAGATTTACGGTCAAAAACGGCGGCGCTGACGTCACGAAACCGACAACGACAAATTCCGGTCAGCCGATGTCAAATGCCAACACAGCCGCGCCGCTCGAAGGCAAAGATATGCAGGCTTCGACTGCCGGAGCGGTTGATAAAGCCAGACCGCTTTTAACGTACAGCCGCCCGAAAGGCGATTACAAAGGCGTCGAAGCCGACCCGATTATGATTGATTTTTGGCTCTCAAACGCAAAATTAATCGGCGACGGCGGTGAGTATCGCGTCCGTTATTCGATTGACGCCGGTGAGCCGAAATTTATTGATAAATGGCAGCCGATTTGGCTCGCGGGCTGGAATACGGGCGCTCACAAAGTAAAGCTCGAACTGGTTGACCGCAATGGCAATTTGGTTGATAACGGGGGATATAATTCGACAACGCGCGAGATTAACGTGATTAAGTAAAGGCTTGCGCGGACTTCAAGTTTTCCGTGAAAACTTGAAGTCCGCACCTTTTTCTTTTAACCTCACAAGATTATATTCAGCTTTTACAACAATCTGTTGAGGAGAGTAATTTTTTATGCGACGTGATACTACGTCTTGGTTTAGTCATAATTTGGGCGGAGAAATGCCGCTCGTTGCATACGGACACGCGGGTTACCCGCTGTTGATGTTTCCGACCGCCGCCGCCGATTATCTCGAATACGAACGATTCTTATTGCTTGACGCCATTAAGCCCTTTATCGAAAACGGGCAAATCCGCGCTTATTCGATAAACAGCGTCAACCGCTATTCGCTTTTAAACAAAGAAGCGCATCCGGCTTGGAAAGCCGAATTATTGACGCGCTACGATCGCTATATTGTCCAAGAAGTTTTGCCTTTGATTCGCAACGAATGCGGCGCCGACGCTCGCCCGTTGACGACTGGCGCAAGCCTCGGCGCAACGCTTTGTGCCAACGCTTATTTCAAACATCCCGATTTATTTCGCGGCACAATCGCAATGAGCGGTTCTTACGACATTCGCGGTTTTTTGGACGGTTATCACGACGATAACGTCTATTTCAACAATCCAATCGAGTATATGCAAAATTTGAACGATGATTATTATTTACCGCTCCTGCGAAAAGCCGATTCAATCGTAATCGCAACAGGTTCTGGTGCCTTTGAAGCGCCGGAGCGAAGCCGCGATTTGTCTCGAATTTTGCACTCGAAAGGCATTCCGCATCTTTTAGACGTCTGGGGACCGGACGTAAATCACGACTGGCCTTGGTGGCGGAAAATGCTTCCTCACTTTTTGGGCAGATTTTTGTCTTAATCGCGCCAGCCGACTTTGTGCGCCCACTCTTCAAATTCGCGCTGCCGCTCGTCGAAATTGGCGGGCGGCTTTTCGTTTGATGTTTCGGCAAATTGGCGATGCTTTTCGAGAACCTCGGAGTACGGAACCGAGAGATTTACGGAAATCCTTCGTTCGTCGATTTTTTCCGGTTCGAAAATTGGCAATGGTGACATTTTGCCTTGTTTGTCCCAATCGAATTGGGTGCCGTAAATCTGCGGTTTTCCTTCAAAAATCAGGATTCGATCTTCAAGATATGCGGCTTGCCAAGCCGGCGCTTCGCCTTTTTCAATCTTTTCGCGCAAAATCGGCAAAGCTTTCTTTTGCAAACGGGGGCACGAAATTGCGTGTTGAATTATCAGCCAAGCCGCTTCCGCCCCGTCTTCTCCGACCAAAGATTTACCGAGCCAGCCATACTTGGCAAGCATTTCTTCGAGCCGCACGGCGTTTTTCAAATGAACCGCTTCCATCTTTGGGTGATAACCTTCGAAAAGTTCGCCGGTTTGCGCCAATTCTTCGCGCACGCGCTCATCTTCCGCCCGCAGCGCCAGAAGCTCTTGCCTTAAATTTTCATCCGTTGCGGTCATAGGTTTTAACCTGTAAATTCTCTTCGAGCGTTCGCGTTTCGCTGAGACTAAAAGAATCGAGAAAATCAGCCGGGAGAAAAACGTCCGCATCGGCAATTTTCTCGGGAATTTGCGTAACTAACCACTGTTCGATGTCGTTTTCAAACAACTCGAAAATTGTTGCGCCGCCCGTGATGAACAAATCGCAATTCAAATACTTCGCAAGCGCGAGAACTTCTTCCCTGCTTCGCATCAGCAAAACCGAGGGCTGATTTTCGATTTCGTGCTTCCGGCTCAAAATAATGTTCAGGCGATTGGGCAAAGGCTTACCGATTGAAATCCAGGTATTCCAGCCCATTAAAACTGCATTTCCGGTCGTCGTTTGTTTAAAAAAACGCAGATCGGATTTGTAATGCCACGGCAGTTTTCCGTTTTTGCCGATTGCCAGATTTTGCGCGACGGCAACGATTGCATTGATACTCATTGAGTTTTGAATTTCTCGCCTTTATAAACCGAAATCTCGGAACCAGCGGCAAACAAAACTGAACGCGGCTCGGTTTTATTCAAAAATGAAAATTGTTCACCGTACGTCCGGGAAAAATTAACCGCAATTTGAACGTTTTTGATTTCTTTTAATTCCCATTTCGGATGCTCGACTTTGTACTCGCCGGTTTTGCGTTCGTCCAATTTCGTATAGCCCCAATAATGCTCGATGATAAATTCAGCGTGTGAACCGGTTTCCGGCACGCCGAGACTTTCTCCGAATTCAACTGCAATTTTATTAGAGCAATCGCGGCGCGTCCAAAAATAGCTCAAACGATTTTCGGTTTCTTCAGATCCGGTTCGCCAAGTCTCATATTTTTCGCCGTAGAGCGTATTAGCGACCAGACAAATAGCGCGGCGCGGCACAATTTCCTTGACGAAAACTACGCCGCGTCTTGTTTCTTCCGCAGTTTCGCGCCGGACGTAAAACCGCAGATTTATTTCTTCAAAGTTGACGTGAAAAGGAATGCGGAAACCTAGAACGGCGGTGTCCGC
The DNA here is from genome assembly GCA_030863175.1 of Acidobacteriota bacterium. Lineage (GTDB taxonomy): Bacteria > Acidobacteriota > Blastocatellia > Pyrinomonadales > Pyrinomonadaceae > JALZCH01. The sequence continues at coordinate 19,585 of JALZCH010000083.1, forward strand.
AAACTTGAAAGCCACCAGACTCGCGTAACACTCGCCGTTCCAGAAATCAAACTCGGTTCCGCGCGGGACAAATTCTCGCAAAATGTCAGGCGAAACTTCATAATTCGCCATCACAAGATCGAGCCACCGCGCCGTCAGAAACCGTTTCATTTTTTGACCAGCACAACCGGATTTTGTTCAGCGGCTCGCACCTGCGAGAAGAAGCTTTTCACCGCGTCGTACTTGTCCGCCCCGACCGTAGTTTTATTGACCGTTAAGCTGCGATGAAACAACAGATTGCCGTCTTTGACTTCATAAGTAACGGCAAATTTGCCGAACGGCGTTTCGAGTTTAGCGGCTTCGGGCATTTCGTCAATCTCGAAACCGACTGGCAATTTGACTTTGATGGTTTCGGAATATTGGCTCGCGTCGAGCAAAACCGGATGCACGCGCTTTTTGTCGCTGACGGAAAGCTGGTCGAGCCTGCCGACAAAAGCCGGTTTGAAAACCATCAAACGTCCCTGCATCAATTGCGCGTAATTTTGCGCCGCAAATTCCAGATCAATGTCGAAACGGCTTTCGGTCGGTTTATCCATCGGCGTCATTTTCGACATTTTTGCCCCGACAACTCGATGCGTCAGCCATCGCTCCATCGCCGTTTTATAATCGCCCACTCCGAGACTTCTCGATTCGGCGCGATATTTCGAAGCCGTCTGCCCGAAAGCCTGTTCCCGAATTGTGCCTTGCAGCGAGCCGTCCGCAGCGAGAACCGCTTCTGCTTGTCTTTCAAGGCGATTGGCATCGGGCGGCAAAACCGGCATTTGAATCAAACCGCCGTTGTCGCCAGCCGCGACGAGCGCGTAGCTGCCCTGCTCGTGATCGGGCAAATCGCCCAAAAGCGTGTAAGAATCGGTCGCGTCGAAAATCAGGAGGCGTCCGAGTTTGCTGTCCGTAATGACGGTCGGAGCGTTTGTTTCGGCACCGACTTTGACGGCGATGATGCAGTGATTAAATTGCGACGGCGAAGCCCATTCCTGACGAACGAAAGTCGGATCGCCCGAATAAATGAAAACCGGATATGCTTCGATTCCGAGAGTTTTGAGCATCGCGCGCATCAGATTGGCTTTGTCTTTACAATCACCGTAGCCACGCTGTAAAACAAGGCTCGCCGGGCGCGGCTTATAGCCGTTGCCGCGTCCAACGCCGATGTCAATCGAAATGTATTGAAGATTTTGAACGAAACCTGCAATAGCGCGGATTTTGTCCAATTCAGTTTTCGCATTAGCAGTCAAAGAACGCGCCTTCGTGGCGATTTGCTCGTCTGCGGCGGCGCTCGATTCATGCAAATCGCTTCCCCAGCGCGATACTTCCTGCCACGAAGCAAACGTACGAAATGCGGCGGTCGGCGTAGCGGGCGAATAATTAACGTGAATGCGTGGAGCGATATTGCGAACCGAAGGGCTGCCAGGTTCCGGCGGAATCGGCGTCAGATCGCGCATTTCCCAAACATAGCTCGTCCCGGTGATTTGCGGTTTTAATTCGTCACGATTAAATGTGACGCTCGAAGCAGTCCAGCCGCTCGGCAAGTTAAGCGCGTAACGCGACAAGAGAGTCGGGAGACGTTCCTGAAACGCCCAGATGTCCTGTGTGAAAAGCGGGCGTTCTTCGACGACGGATTGATAACCGAAAACAACGCCCGCATCCGCTTCGTCTGTTGCGTTAATCGTTTTAACCCGATATTCGTTATAAACATCGTCCGGATCGGAGATGACGTCAACAATTGTGTCTTTGTCGAAGTATTTTATTGAGCCGTTCGGGCGAATCAGCCATGCCTTTAAATCGCGCACTTTGCTTGAACTTTGCAGATAAACCTCTGCGGCTTTCGCAAATACTTTTCCTTCACGATTAAGCATTCGGACTGCAAAATTGCTTGTTATGGTCAATTGCCCGTCCGAGCTTAAATTAACGATTCGCTCGTCATACAGAACAACAGCCGGAACATCTTTGTCATAAGCCGGAACGCGCGCCGCGGCAGATTGCGAGAGCCAAGCCGGTGCGGAGTCGCCCGTTGCGGCTAGAGCGTTAAAGGCAAACAAATTCAGACAGAATAAAGCGATCAAACAGATTTTTTTGGTGTGAAGCATATATTTATAAAACAGATTAATTTTGCTGCAATTTCATGATCCGTGAAAGCTTTTTAGCCGATTCCGGATCAACTGATTTGAGCGTTTCTAGATACTGCCGCGCCGAGTCAAAATCACCGAACTTTGCCGATAAAACTCCCGCGTTGAAAAGCGCAGGAGGGTTTGTCGGCAGCATCGCCAGCGAGCGTTTGTACATTTCAAGCGCTTCGCGTCGTTTGCCGGTGTCACGCAGAAGATCGGCGTAACCTTTCATCACATTGGGCACGTCCGGTTTCAGCTCCAAAACCTTGGCATAGGCTTTCAAAGCTTCTTCGGGTTGTCCACGTTTAATATAATAAGTGGTGAGATTTAAATAAGCCCCTGGATTCGGCTGAATTGCAAGCGATTTTTGAAGGATTTCAAAAGCTTTGTCCAACTTGCCCGCGCTGATATAAACCACTCCGATTTGCACATAAAGATCAACATCTTTCGGCTTCAGCTGTAGAACTTCGGTGATGTAGGGTTCGGCTTCGAGCAGTCGTTTACAATAGCCGAGAATTTCAAGCAAATGCATACGCACTTTAACATCTTGCGGATTTTCTTTCGCGTAACGCTTCATTTCCTCGACTTGGGCGAGACCTCTCTGTCTGGAGCGCGCTACGTTAAGAAACATATTGATTACGGAATGTCCTGGCTGCAAACGGTCGGCTTCCATCAGCACCGATATTCCTTCCTCGAACCGCAAGGATTCAAAAAGCGCCAAACCAAGCGAGGTTTTCGCTAGCCAATCATTCGGTTTTAGCGAAACGGCTTTTCTTAACACCGCGATAGCTTCGTCGTGCTGCTCATTACTGTTCAACATCGAGCCTAATTCTTTGTTGTAATCAAAATTATCGGGTGCGAGACGGACGGCTTGTTTTAGGGCGGCGATTGCATTTTCCGTTTTGCCGCGCCGGTTTTCGCTAACGCCGAGGTAAAAATAAGCCTCTGCAAATTTGTCATCAAGTACAACTGCTTGCCGAAAAGCTTCAGCGGCTTCTTCAGATTGTCCCAATTCAAAATAAAGATTGCCAAGGAAAAAATAAGCCATCGGATGCTTTTCGAGTTCGATGGCTCGCCCGGCGGCAGCAATTGATTCTGCATCGCGTTCAAGTCGTAAATAATTTTCAGCAAGTTTTACTTGATAAAGTACCGAGTTCGGACGAATGCGCGCAAGAATTTCGTAAATTTCGGTAGCACGGGGGCGGCTTCCCATTTCCGAATTAATTTCGGCGGCTACGTTGAGTAGCATTTCGTTTTCGGGAAATCGCTCCAAAGCCGCATTTGCGATTCGCAAAGCGTCGCTCGTGCGCCCGGCAGTTCGCAAAGCCGCGGCGAGCGCGCCTCGTGGTTCTGAGGATGCGGCATCAAGTCGAACCGCTTCTTCGCATTCAGTTATTGCTTCGGCGTGTTTTTTCGACAAACTTAATGATTGGCAAAGACCGACGCGATAAGCACTTTGTGAAGGAGCGAGTCTGACCGCTTCACGAAACGCCGCTACCGCTTCCGTTTCGCGCATCATCTGAAGCAGAGTCGAGCCGACGGCGGCTTGCGCTGCCGGTTGTTTCGGGTCGAGCTGCGCGCTTTTTTGAAAAGCGGTGAGAGCTTCGGCTAGCTTTCGCTCTTTGACCAGCTTTAAGCCTTGCTCGAAATAATCTTTTGCCGTTGGTGTTTGAGCAACAGCCTGCCCAATAAAACCGAGACACAGCAAAATGGTGAGTAATAATTTTAACGATCTGAACATACTAATTTCGATTGAGGTGGCGAAATATTTTTTACTTCTGAAAATCAATTACGAGTTATAAATACGAATTACAATTATCGCTCGTAATTGATTTTCAGAAAGCAATTCCTGCAAAGAAACAACTATTTGCCGGCTGCGGCGGTTGTTGTTTCCTGTTTTAAAACCAACGAATGCGTGTCGGCTTTATGAAAAGCGTCGAACATTCCCTTTAATGCGCCGTAGGTCTCGACCGGGAAATAAACGTTGCCGCCTTTTCCGAAATGGAACGAGCGTTTATAGACCAACAATTTATTGTCCTTCGTGACCGAAATCGAAACATCGACTTTTCCGATTTGGCTTTTATCGGCGATTAAGCCAGGGGTATCTGCGTTTTCGAGCGCAAATCCGGCGGGCAATTCGATTTCAATGTCGTCTTTTTCCGACCACGGGTAACGGAAGAAAATCGGGTGCAAACGAGTTGCGCTCGAAAATACCGGCTGCGAATTGTATTTAAAAAATCCGGGCTGCAAGAACAGACGCTTGCCGGTTTTCTGCGCATAGCCGGGAACGCTGACTTTTGCCGAATAAACCAGCGGCAAAGAGTTGTCGCCGAAATTCTCGACTTTGACATCCGTAATATCCGCCGCACTGATTTGTTCTTTCAACTCATTTTTGAAATCATCGGCGCGTTTTTGCTCGGAATCGTTAAATCCTGAGCTGCGGCGATTAATCGCATTGTGTCCGGTGAATTCGATTTTCAAAGTCCCCGTTAAACTGCCGTCTTCGAGAAGCTTAAATCGTCCGGTTCGTTTCGCCGCAGTTGCTTCGACATCAGAGAGCTGGCTGCGAGAAACCAGAAAATTATCTTCGCCGATTAAAATCGTAGCCGCGTCCTCTTCGTGCCAGAGCAGCTTGCCGTACGGCAGATACGGAGTTCCGGGATTAAAATATTGCCAATTCTCGCCTAATTTAACCGCCACGCAAGCGAAATGAACGAAGGACATATGAGAATTTCTGTCCGGGTTAAAAAAGTATTCGCTGCGGTCGCCGGACATCACGATTCTGGCTTCCATTCCGGCGGCTGTCGCCAGCGAAGCGAAAAGCTTTTCGATGTCGGGAGAAGTTCCCATCCGGCGCTTGAGCGTGTCGCCCGGTTTTTTATTCTCGATGTTTTCGATTTGCTCGGGCGTCATCGTCGAATCGAAAGAAACGTTTTTGATTTGTTTTTGAACAAAATCGTAAATTCTCTTTAATTTTTCCTCCTGTGTGGCGGCTCCGGCAGTTATCTCGGCGGCTGCTTTTTTGACTTCGCCGTTCGGTTTAATCCAATCTTTCATCACCATTGAAAACCGCATCGCAAAGCTCTGCCAGCGCTGCATATCAAAGAAACCCGAATAATAAATCAAAGCCCAAGAGCGAACCTGATCGGACGGCGGCATTCTTGGTTCTTCTTTAAATGCCGGAACGTTGGTCATCGTCGCCACCGAAAAACCGTCTTTGTCTTTGGAAAAACCAACCCCTAACGGCATATTGAATGATTCGGTCTGCAAAAGCTGACCTTCGTACGGACGAATGTAGTAAGACATTCTCCGAATCGGAATATCGCGCTGGAAAACGAGGCGCTCTCCGCTTGCGGAATCGTTTTTGAAGATTTCTTTGTAACGATATTCCAAAATCACGCCCGGCTCGATTCCCGGCATCGCAAACGAAACGGCTTTGATCTTGATTCCGTCGCCTTTGACGATTTCGCGTTCAAAAATATCGGTGGGTTTTAATTCGATGATCGAGCCATCGGGTTTAACGACGCGGGCGGCAACGTCTTTGACTTTTTTGCCTTTAAGAAACGGAATATCGAACTTGCTGAAACGTTCACGCCCGCGTTCTGTAAAAATCTTGACGCGGACGTAATGCTCGTAAGCAAGCGAACTGGCTTTTTTGTCGTCGAGCCTGACTTCCCAAAAAATGGCTTCGGCATCGGCGTCTTTTTCGACGGTCGGTTCTTTTGCCGTTAATTCGGCAGGGTTGATCGGTCTCCAAACAGGCTCGTCAACAGCTAAAATTGTGATGGCGAACAGGGCAAAAAAGAGCACAACGAAAACGCTCTTGCGGAGGAAAAACATACTAAATCCTTTCAATTCTAAAACCAGAAACTTTTTTTATTTTTGGCGAGTGAAAATCTTCTCAGAATGTTCGAGCTCGGCGTTGGGGGACAACTCCGTAGATTCTTTAACTCAGCGGAGATAATAACTCCAATTGCAATATTTAGCAACAGATTATGATGAATTGCCGGATTTTTTTTTGTGTTATAATTTTCACTCTTTCGTAAAAATTCGATTTATAGTTTTTAAATAAACAGGAGAACAAAAATTATGATGGCAGAACCGCAAACTTCAAATTTAAATTTATCAAAAATTCAAGAGCTGCTCGGCAATGATACTGAAGCTTTACTTAATTATTCAACGCCGAAAATTTCCAAAGACCAATTGCAATTACCCGGCGGGGATTTCGTTGACCGCGTGTGGGCTTTGTCCGATAGAACGCCCGCGACTTTGCGCAGCTTACAGACGCTTTTTAGCACTGGGCGTCTCGCCGGAACCGGCTATCTTTCGATTCTTCCCGTAGATCAAGGCATCGAGCATTCCGCGGGAGCTTCTTTCGCGCCAAATCCGCAATATTTCGATCCCGAAAACATCGTCAAATTAGCCATTGAAGGCGGCTGTAACGCGGTCGCTTCAACATTTGGGGTTCTCGGAGCGGTCGCACGCAAATACGCGCACAAAATACCGTTTATCGTTAAAATCAACCACAACGAGCTTTTAACTTATCCGAACAAATTCGACCAAGTGATGTTCGGCGGAATTGACCAATGCCGCGATATGGGCGCGGTCGCAATCGGCGCGACGATTTATTTCGGCTCGGACGAATCAACCCGTCAGCTCGGCGAAGTCGCCGAAGCATTCGCTTATGCGCACGAGCTCGGAATGGCGACAGTTTTGTGGTGTTACTTGCGAAACAACAAATTCAAAACCAAAGAAGGCGATCTTCACACAGCCGCCGATCTGACCGGACAGGCGAACCATTTAGGCGTGACGATTCAAGCCGACATCATCAAACAAAAACTCCCGGAACGAAACGGCGGTTACAATGTTTTAGGACTTGAAAGCAGCTACGGCAAAACAAATCCGAAAATTTACACCGATTTGACGAGCGACAATCCGATTGATCTCGTCCGCTATCAAGTGGCGAACTGTTATATGGGTCGCTGCGGCTTGATTAATTCCGGCGGCGAATCGAAAGGCTCGGGCGATATGGCTGACGCGGTGCGAACAGCCATTATCAACAAACGCGGCGGCGGAATGGGCTTGATTTCCGGCAGAAAAGCGTTTCAACGCCCAATGAATGAAGGCGTTCAATTGCTCAACGCGATTCAGGACGTTTATCTCAATCAGGAAATTACGGTTGCTTAATTCACTGATTTGGCGTTTGAAGAAAGGAGGCTTATAGCAGCCTCCTTTCTTTTAGGTTATAAATAATTTGACATAATTCACGCAATCGCTTAAAAAACGGCAGTAGAAGAATTATTAATTTTGCAGCCCGAAACCGTCCAAATCCCCGATGCCGATCTTCTGCGCGCCGTCGCTCGCGGCGATGAGGAAGCTCTGGGTGCGCTTTACGACCGCTATCGAACAATCCTGTTCGGGCTTCTATTTCGTATATTAGGTAACCGCGCCGAAGCGGAAGACGTTTTGCAGGAAGTCTTCGTACAGGTTTGGCAGCGAGCGCGGGATTTTGACGAGAATCGCGGAAAAGCTTTCACTTGGCTCGTCACGCTGTCGCGAAGCCGCGGAATTGATCGTCTTCGCTCGCTCGGCTCACGCAGCCGAACAGTTGAAGAAGCGACCAAAGAAGCTGCTGACGTGATTGTTGATGCGATTGAGGACGCAATCAATAACGAACGCGGTGAAGTCGTGCGCGCAGCGTTAAAAGAGTTATCCGAAACCGAGCGCGCCGCGCTTTTGATGGCTTATTTCGACGGTTTTTCGCAGTCGGAAATTGCCGAACGGACCAATACTCCTCTCGGTACGGTAAAAACGCGAATGCGAACCGGAATGGCTAAATTGCGCGAGATTCTTTCACCGCGCGTCCGAGATTGGTTATAAAGGAGCCAACATTGATGCGAAAGCGGCATCTAATTCGATTGATTTCTAACGGTGACTGAAAAAGATTACAAAGAGAATTTAGCGGCACACGCGCTTGGCGCGCTCGACGAAAACGAGCGGCGCGAGCTTGATGCGCTGCTTGCAGAAGAAGCACAGCTTCGCGCCGAATTTGACGAATTGCGCGAAACGGCTGCCGTCTTGTCTTTCGCCGCCCAACCGCTCGAACCGTCACCGGAAGTTCGCTCGCGGATTTTGGAGAAAATTAAACAAACGCCGCAAACCGAAAAACCGAAATTTACGGTTATCGAAGGCGGCAAAAACAAATCTTCAGCTCAAGCGCTTCCGAATCTTCCACCTCCTGAGATTCAAAGACGCGGATTTTGGAATACGGCAGCAAAGATTGTCGCGGTTGCGGCTTCAATTGCGGTTGTAGTTTTGGCTTATTCGCTGTATAACGCCGTGCGCCGAAACACTCAGGCGCAAACGCAAATCGCCGGGCTCAATCAAAGACTCGCGGAAGTCGAACAAAATTTAAATAAAACGTCAGGCGAACTGGCGCAAATTCGCGCCGAACGCGAGCTTTTGGCATCGCCGCAAACAATTGTCGCCTCGCTCGGTGGGACGGAAAACTCGCCGCAAGCGCGTGCTCGTCTCGTTTTCGACAAACAGACCGGCAAAGCATTTTTGTACGTCGAAGGCTTGCCTGACGCGCCTGCCGGCAAAGCGTATCAAATCTGGTGGATTTCCGATCCCACAAAACCCGCGCCGGGCGGAACTTTTAAAACGAACGGTCAGAAAGGCGAATTGCGCGATCAAATTCCGCCGCAGGATTTAGACGCCGGAGTTTTCGCCGTCACGCTCGAACCCGAAGGCGGTTCACCAGCACCGACCAGCAAGCCGTATCTGATTTCAAAATCCTAAAAATTTTCTTTCAATGCAATCCGATTTCCTTCCGGTTTCGTAATTTCATTGAACACTCCGGTTTTTCCGTCGTGTTCAGAACGAACAAGGGGCAGTCAAAACTTGCAGTTTGTCCTAATTGACTAACTTCTTTCTTCCTTTCTCAACGAAAAGCGACCGTTTTTTCAAACGGTCGCTTTTTTTTACGCTGCCGCCCCGGCGGCGTAAAAATTTTTCCGAAAATTTTCACAATTCCTAAATCCGATTGTAAAAACCTCTCCGTATATTCGGTGAAGCTTACAAAAAGCTTCAAAAATTTAAAAACATCAAGAGGGAAACAAGGGGTATAAAATGAAAAAAGTATTTTTCGGATTGTTATTTGCACTAACGGCTTTCACGTTTTCGGCATCGGCGCAGATGCAAATGAAATCGGACGGAAATCCGATGGTCGGCGGCGCGGCGATGTACAAAACCAGAGACATAGTTGACAACGCCGTCAACTCGAAAGACCACACTACGCTCGTCGCCGCCGTCAAAGCCGCCGGATTGGTTGACACGCTTAAAACTAAAGGACCTTTTACGGTTTTCGCACCCGTCAATTCGGCTTTCGAAGCTCTTCCCGCCGGAACGGTCGAGACGCTTTTAAAACCTGAAAACAAAACGACTCTTCAAACCGTTTTGAAGTATCACGTCGTAGCCGGAAAAATGGATTCGAAATCAATCGCCAAAGCAATCCAAAAGGGCAACGGCAGGGCGACATTCACGACAGTTGCGGGCGGCACTTTGATGGCGATGATGGACGGCGACACATTAGTCTTGACGGACGCCAAAGGCGGCAGATCAAGAGTGACAATTGCCGACGTAAGGCAGTCAAACGGCGTGATTCACGTTGTTGACACAGTTCTTTTGCCGCAATAAGTCAAAAGACATTTCCCCTAATCGAATAAGGCGCGCCGGTTTCTCATCTAAAAGGAGCGGCGCGCCTTTTTATGATTTACTTGAATTTTCCAATAAATAAGAGAAAATTCCAGCCGAAAATGACTCGGATAAAATTCGAGTCTTTTATTTCCGGATGTTTTCGATAAACTTATTTAAATATTTTTCCGGTTCAAAATCAGCAGCGCGTCCGCGCAAAATGAAGAGAATCGCTTCGCGGTAAGTTTCAGAAGTCGGCGCTCCCGGAAAACAAGGCGTTTCCTGTTCCGACAAGCTCAAATAGCTGATTAAAACGCTCATCAGCATCCACAGCAAAGTTTCTTCAAGCGTTCCGATTGGATTGTGTTTGTAAATAACTTCGCGCTCGTCAAAAATTCCGTCAACAATCCGTTTAAATTCGACTTCGGAGATTTTCACAACATTTCCTCGTACATCAAATAAACGCATTCTTCCATTCCGAGCTTTTCGTAAACATTTTGCGCGACTTCATTTTCTTTTTCGACGTAAAGCCGAAAACCGCAAACCGGCGTTTCGTTTTCACGCGCCATTTCTTTGACTCGCTCATAAAGCCTTCGATAAACTCCGCGCCCGCGATAATCCGCTCGGACGTAAACGCTCTGAATCCACCAGAAAAGTGCATTGCGCCAATCGCTCCACTCAAAAGTTATTAGCAAACAGCCGACGACTTCCTTGAAACCGTTTTCCGCGACGACATAAAAACCGCGATGTTTATCCGCAAAAACTGCTGCAACTCCGGCTGATAAAATTTCTGTTGCGAGGCGTTTGCCTTCGGTTTCTTCAGCCATTCGCTGGTTGAATTCGACAATGATCGGCGCGTCGGAAGGTTCGGCGGCGCGGACTTTGATTTCCTGTTCCATTTCTCTCTGCATTTGACGATGCGCCTCGCGGCAAATTATTTTGAAAGATTGTTTTATGTTTAAAGTCCACGCTTGAGCGTGTTCTTTAAACGAAAATTTAAACCCTTAACTTTATTTTAATGAAACTTCGCGTACTTTATCACGGAAATTGTTTTGACGGCGCGGCTTCAGCTGCACTGTTCAGCAAATTTTATCTTGCAAAAATCAACCCGACGGCGGAAATCTCGTTTTCGCCCGTTATGCACCGCGCAAATAATGCTTTTGACCGCGAGCTTTTGGACGGCGACGAAAACGCTATTGTTGATTTTAAATTCTGCGCCGACGAACGACTCGATTGGTGGTTCGATCACCACGAATCAGCATTTTTATCGCCCGAAGACGAGGCTTATTTTCGACAGCGAAAATCCGCGCGTCATTTTCTCGATACAGGCTCGAAATCCTGCTGCGAATTTATCGCCCGTGTGGCGGAAGAAAAATTCGGTTTTCAAGACGCGAGCCTCAACGAATTAATCGAATGGGCGCACATAATTGACGGCGCTTTGTACGAATCGGCGGCGCAATGCGTCGAATTGCGCTCGCCCGCGCTGAAATTGATGCAGGTCATCGAAGGCGAACGCGATCCCAAGTTTGTCGAAAAAATAATTTTGATGATGCGCGAAAAGTCTTTAACCGAAATCGTCGAAATGCCGGAAATCCAAGCGAAATTGCAGCCGATTTTAGAGCAGCATTGGCGGACGCTCGATTTAATCAAGCAAAACGCGGCGTATTCGCGCGGCGTCGTCTCCTTTGATTTAACCGAATACGGCTTTGACGGTTTTAACAAATTCATTCCGTATTATCTTTACCCGCAAACGACTTACAACGTCGCACTGACGCGCGGCGAAAAACGCACGAAAATCTCAGTCGGCTCAAACCCATGGTCGCCGCGCCCGCGCACGCATAACATCGCCAAAATCTGCGAACGCTACGGCGGCGGCGGACACGCCGTTGTCGGAGCGGTTTCTTTAAAACCCGAAGAAGTAGAGTTGGGCAGAGAATATATGCGGGAAATTATCGCCGAGCTGCAATTTGAAGAAGATTAAAACCGATTTGCGGCAAAGAATGTTTTCATTTAAAATTTGTCTTGAAACGCGCCCCTGTAGCTCAACGGTAGAGCACGCGGCTCATAATCGCTTGGTTGTAGGTTCGAATCCTGCCGGGGGCATACTTAATAAAAACATAAAGCCTCGATTTTTATTGATTCGTCAAATAAAATCGGGGCTTTTTTGTATTTTAAGATAATCGGAAAAACGGGAAAAAAGGGGAAAATAAGAATATTGTAGACACAATACGGACACAGTTCTGAATTTTGAGCTTAGCTTGATTTCATATTTAAATAAACGATTAGGCTTTGCTGGGGGGTAATTTGCGTGAAAGATCAAATACCATTGTTTTTAGATATTTTAGTCCTGATCGTTGTGCCCTATAACCTAGCAAAAATTCAAGGTCTTTTTCTTTATAATCATTTCCTATTTTATTAAAATTCTGAGTATTTGCTGGATATTCATTTCCAAAGTAAAGCACACAGTAGATTCCGAAATCCGTAGCTTTACGCGCCATATATTCGGGAAGCTGTACAGTAAGCCCGTGCTGTAAATCTTTTGCGTGAGCTAGTTTACATTCCACACATACATTTACAATTTCTCCACTTTTCGTTCTACCAGTAATTAAAAAGTCTAAACGACCAGCCCCAATATAATACTCTGGAATAATTTGAAGACCTTTCAGAAGTTCCAAATCATCTAATAATAATCTTATTTGTGGATGAATATCGGTTTCGCGTTTTGGGGTTCTACTTATGATTTTGCTTCCGTCATATTGGATATTCCAAAAACCGTTTATAGCATTGGTATCTGCAATTTTGTCTTTTAAACATTGTAATTGTTCTATGACGGCTTCAAACATTAAAATCGGTGACTCATAAAGTTGAATTGGTAATAGTGATGTTTGTCTAGCCCAGGCTCTTAAAGAGTACGGCGGAAATGTTACTGGGGTTATAACTGATTTGTCGCGGAATCCTTTTCTATCGTGAACAGCTACATATAATTTAGTTGGATTCCATTCAATAGTTAGTACAAAACCAACAAATCTCGAAAACAGAACGGACAAAGGCACTTTTACTTGGTAATTATTCCGTATCAAAACTACATCAAATAAACCTATTATTAGTTTGAATTTGTAATCATCTGTGATTACCGAAAAAAACTCGCCCGGGCTACTAATTGTCAATACAGTCGTTAGGTGGCACTCTGAGCGAATAAGGTCAAATTTTGTAACATTTCCTTGAATCTCAGGCACTAAATCTAACTCAACTTTTTGACTCATTTCTGTAAATTGCATTGTTTATTTGAAATATTTCGGATACTAATCAAATTTCAACGTTCAACAGTTAAAAGTTAAAATTCAAAATTTCGATAAACTTTTCAAAACTCATTTCTCCTGAGCACACGCTTTCGAAAATCTCGCGCAATTTTTCAAGGATCAAAATAACTGCAACTTTGCCTGTTTCTTTCCAAATTACTCCTCAATCTCAAACATAGATAAAACATTGCTGAGCGAGAGAACTTGTTCGACTTTCGGCGGCAGATTCTTCAATTTCAAATTGCCGCCCGCGTTGTTGAATGTTGCGGCGGCGTTAATCAATTCGCCGACGCCACTCGAATCAATGTATTTGACCTTGCCAAAATCAATCGTCACTTGGTTATTCTCCGTTTTCGCCAAACGATTCAGCGCATTGCGCAGCTCCATGCTGGCGCTGCCTAAAACGACGTTGCCTTCCAAATCCAAAACCGTTTCCTCGCCGCTCGCACGTTCCGTAATATTCAGCATCTTGTAGAAAGTTCCTTTTTTATAAACTTTTAAACCTTTGTACTTTTATTCTATTCGACAGACCTAGTCAAGACTATGCTCAAATTCCGATTCCCGTCGCTGAAGTCGACATTCTGTGAATCTCCAAACGCTTCTGAAAAATTCAGGTTCCGGCAAAATAGATTTAACTTGCGGCTTTTTTGTTATAGTTAAACTGAATAAATGGAACCGTTGGCGAGCAAAATCAGACCGCGCGACCTGGACGAGTTTGTCGGACAGCCGCAGCTTGTCGGTGAAGGCAAACCGCTTCGCCGTGCTATCGAACAAGGTCACGTTTTTTCGTTTGTTTTGTGGGGACCGCCCGGCGTCGGGAAAACAACGCTTGCCAGAATTTATTCAAACGCCATCAACGCCGATTTTCATGAGCTTTCAGCCGTTTCCGCCGGAAAAGACGACATTCGCAAAATCGTCTCGCGTGAGCGCGAGGAAAATCGCCCGCGCGTTTTGTTTCTCGACGAAATTCATCGTTTCAACAAAGCCCAGCAGGATTTTCTGCTGCCGTTTGTCGAATCGGGCGATCTGGTTTTAATCGGCGCAACTACCGAAAATCCGAGTTTTGAAATAATTCCTGCGCTGCTTTCGCGTCTGCGCGTGTTTGTTTTAACGGAATTGTCGCCGGAAGAAATGCGGACGATTATTGATCGAACCGATCACACGCTCGGCGACGAAGCCAAAGACTGGCTCGTCGCGATGGCAAACGGCGACGCCAGGCAAGCGATCACGATGATCGAAAACACGGCGCGGCTTTACGATGAAATTACGATTGAGAGTTTGAAAAACACTCTGCAATCGAAATTTCTGCGCTACGACAAAGCGGGCGAGGAACATTACAACGTCATCAGCGCGTTTATCAAATCAATGCGCGCCTCGCAGCCCGATGCCGCGATTTATTATCTCGCCCGAATGATCGAAGGCGGCGAAGACCCGAAATTTATCGCCCGCCGAATGGTGATTTTCGCGTCCGAAGACATCGGCGTTGCTAACCCGACAGCGCTCGTCGTCGCAAATGCAGTGTTTCGAGCGGTCGAGACCGTCGGTTTGCCCGAAGCGGGAATCAATCTCGCGCACGGAGTTGTTTATCTATCGAACTGCAAAAAGGACAAAAGCTCTTACGAAGCTTATATGGAAGCGCTCGAAGACGCGCGCAAATACGGCAATCTTCCGGTGCCGCTCGTTGTCAGAAACGCGCCGACCAAATTGATGAAAGATTTGGGTTACGGCGAAGGCTACAAGCGTTATACGAGCGAAGATTTGCTGCCGAAAAAGATCAAAGGAAAAAAATATTTGAAACCGAAAACCGAGTAGATTTCGATTCAACTTATTCAGCTTTTTTAGCAAATTGGCGGCTAAAAACCGCGAGCGCGATTCCGCCCAAAATCATTATCGCGGAAAATATTAAACGCATTGACAAAGTTTCCGAAAGAATTACAACGCCGCTAATTGCCGCCAAAACCGGAACGGCGAGTTGAACCATCGCGGCTTGAATCGAAGTCAAACCTTTCAAAGCCGCGTACCAAATGACATAGCCTAAACCCGATGTCACTGCGCCCGACAGAATTGCCAATAAAATACCGTTCGTTGAAACGTGAACATTCCCGAATAAAGCAGCCGCCAGATTCACCGCGAAAACAAATGGCAGCGAGTAAAGAAAATTATTCGCCGTGTTAATCAAAGGATTTTTCGCGCCGCGTCCCAATAACGAATAAAAGCCCCAGGCGATTCCGGCAATTAACATCAAAATGGCTCCCGAAAGCGAAGGAGCGGATAAACCGGGCGAAAGCAAATAAATCAACCCCGCAATCGCCAAAAGCAAACCGAGCCATTCGCTCAAAAAAGGTCGCTCGCCTTTGAAAAGAGCGTAAATTATCATTGTCGCCTGAACCGCGCCGAATAAAATCAAAGCGCCCGTTCCGGCGCTCAAATTCAAATACGCAAACGAAAAGGCGATGGCGTAGAGGAACAACCAAAACGCCGAAAGAGCGTTGGCGTTTGAAGAAAAAGCGGATTTTCGATTGACCGCAAACGTAATGATTAATAAAATCAGCGCGCCGGAAGCGAGGCGAACTGCGGAAAACGAAGCTGCGTCAATCGCATTTTGGCTGAGAGCCAGACGACAGAGCAAAGAGTTTGCGGCAAAGGCAACCAGCGCCAGAACTGTGTAAAAAAAGATTTTCACGCTCGTTACAATTTTAAAATACAAAGTTTATAGGATTAAAAGCATCTTTTCCTCAAACGGCTTAAAAGTTCTATAATCATTCTGTTTTAAAGCCGGTCTGCAAAACATTTCCGTTTCCTCTTTTCATTTTTTTGGAGTTTTAGTTGATGAAAAAGTCTTATTTGTTCGTGTTTTTTGCTGTACTTGCCGCCGCGTTTTTCCTCTCAAATTTACCGCTCGCGCCAAAAGCGGCTCGAGCTGAAATTGTTTCAAAACGCGATAATTTCGTTCCCGGCGAGTTGCTCGTCAAATTCAAAAGCGAATCGGCGCTCGCAAATTCGAACTCGCTTCACGCTGAAACGGGCGCGGCTGTAACAAAAGAATTTCAGGAACTCGGGTGGCAAATTGTTAAACTGCCCGACAATGTTTCAACTGAACAAGCTTTGAGTCAGTATGCAAAATCTTCCGAAATCGAATATATCCAGCCGAATTATATTTATCGCCTCGCCGCAACAACACCCAACGACACAAGTTTCGGCAGTTTGTACGGTATGCAGAAAATCTCCGCGCCCACGGCTTGGGATACGACGACCGGAAATTCGAACATCGTCGTTGCAGTTATTGACACCGGCATTCGCCTCACCCACGAGGATTTAGCGGCGAACATCTGGCAAAACGCGGGCGAGATTGCCGGAAACGGAATTGACGACGACGCTAACGGTTACGTTGACGACAAATTCGGCTACGATTTCATAAACAACGATCCCGACCCGAACGACGATTACAATCACGGCACGCACGTCGCCGGAACAATCGGCGGCGTCGGAAATAACGGCAAAGGCGTCGCGGGAGTTAATTGGAATGTTGGTTTGATGGCTCTCAAAATTCACGCCGCGAACGGGCATTCCACGTCAGCGAAAATCATCGAAGCCTTTAATTACGTGCTGACGATGAAAACACGTGGCGTCAACATTCGCGTGACAAATAATTCTTACGGCGGCTGCAACGAGGCTTGCGGCTACGATCAAGCCGTAAAAGACGCGATTGACGCTGCCGGTCGAGCCGACATTCTCAATGTTTTCGCAGCCGGAAATAATTCCGCCAACACCGAAACAACGCCGTTTTATCCGGCTAGCTACAATAGTCCTAGCATTTTGTCGGTCGCAGCTTCGGATCAAAACGATAACAGATCGGGCTTTTCCAGCTACGGCGCGACGAGCGTTGATTTAGCGGCTCCGGGCACCTTAATCTTAAGCGCCGTCAACGGCGGTGATACGGCTTACTCTAGCTTTAACGGAACTTCCATGGCAACGCCGCACGCGGCTGGCGCGGCGGCTCTGCTCTTGGCTGCACATCCCAATTTGTCCGCAGCCTCGCTCAAGGCGACGTTGATGAATTCGGTTGATGTTTTGCCGCAATGGAACGGAGTTGTCAAAACCGGCGGAAGATTAAACATCGCTCGCGCGATTCAACAACCGACCGGCTGCACATTCACCTCGCCGACCGCTCAAATACTCCCCTTTACCTCGTCGGGCGGCACCGGAAGCATTCAAATCAACGCCCCACAAAACTGCGGTTATACGGGTTTTTCGAGTGCAAACTGGATTAAGGCAAATCCCGGCGAAGGAAACGGGCAGGTGTTTTTTATGGTCGAGACGAATACGACCGGGAGTCCGCGTACCACGACGCTGGATGTCGCCGGACTGATTTTTACGATTACGCAATCAAGCATCTTGCCGACCGCCGCACGCGCTGAAATCAGCGGGCGGATTCTAACCGAAACTGGGCGCGGCGCGAGCAATGTTTGGGTCGAATTGAGCGGCGGAAATCTTTACGAAACGAAAATCGCGCGTGCAAACAATTTCGGTTATTACCGTTTTACAGACCTCGAAGTTGGTCACGTTTACGTGATTACAGTTCGCAGCAAACGATATTCATTTGAAACCGCGACGCGCACTGTTAACCTGTTAGGAAATACTGATGAAATAAATTTTTTGGTTAATCAAAGATAAGACTCGCAAATTTAAACAGGCAAAGGCGTGTTTATCTAAAACGCACAACCAGATAGAAGCCCGCGCGTGAACAGATGTCGAAATGTAGGTTTTAAGAATTTCGACATTTACTCTAGCGCGGGCTTTCGTCGTAGATTTCTCAAGGTTCTCTCAACCTCTCGGTTGCAAGATTAAGTCAAGGATAAACTTACTGAAATTTCCCGTCAGTTTTTTGAGGAGTGTTTGAGATGGAGAAGGCTTATTTGTCGGCGTTGCTTGTGATCTTTGCAGCCGCGTTTTTTCTGTTCGAATCTTTGCTTGTCACCAGTAAAACTCATGCGAGAGATTCGCTTTCTGCGGATTCATACGTTCAGGGCGAGCTGCTTGTAAAATTTAAAAATCAAACGGCACGCGGCGAGCTGTTTTCGATTCACGATCGGCTCGGCGCGACACTCGAAAAAGAGCTTCCCGAAATCGGTTGGCAGCAAGTCCGTCTGCCGGAAGGATTTTCAGTTTCCGAAGCCGTCAAGCGTTACAAACAAGAACCCGCAGTCGCCGACGCCCAGCCAAATTTCATTTATCGCCTTCAAGCCGCTCCCAACGATCCGGATTTCACTGCCAATAAGCTGTACGGAATGGCAAAGATTAATGCGCCTGTTGCGTGGGATGTGACAACCGGAAACTCCGAGGTTGTTGTGGCGATTCTTGACACTGGGATTAACTACAACCACGAAGACCTAGTCGCAAACATTTGGAAAAATTCAGGAGAAATTGCCGGAGACGGAATTGATAACGATTCCAACGGTTTTGTTGACGATGTTCATGGTTACAATTTCGTGATTCCAGGCGGGGATAACGCCGACGACCACAGCCACGGCTCACATTGCGCCGGAACAATCGGCGGAGTCGGCAACAACGGCAAGGGCGTCGTCGGCGTAAACTGGAATGTCAAAATGCTCTCTTTGAAAACGCACGATGGCGTAGCCGGAGCTTCGACTTCGATGCGCGTAATCTCGGCTTTTCAATATGTGACGATGATGAAAGGGCGTGGCGTGAATATTCGAGTTACCAGTAATTCTTACGGCGGTCCGCCCGAAGCCGCCGCCTACGATCAGGCTTTGAAAGACGCGATTGACGCCGCCGGACGAGCCGATATTCTAAATGTGTTCGCCGCCGGAAACGACAATTTTAACAACGATCAAACACCGACGTATCCCAGCGCCTACAACAGCCCCAGCATCATTGCCGTAGCGGCTTCTGATCAAAATGACAATAAAGCCTCGTTTTCGAGCTACGGCGCGACGGCAGTTGATGTCGCAGCGCCAGGCGTCGGCATTTGGAGCACAATTTTAAATCAAGGTTATGGCAGCAAAAGCGGAACTTCGATGGCGACGCCGCACGTCGCCGGAGCCGCCGCGCTGCTCGCTGCCGCTCATCCGTCGCTTTCGGCGGCATCGCTCAAAGCGACTCTTTTGAACACGGTTGACGTTCTGCCTCAATGGAGCGGAAGAGTTTTAACGGGCGGAAGAATCAACGTCGCAAGCGCGATTCAGCAGCCGACCGTTTGTACTTTCAATTCAACGCCAGTTGGCACTTTTGTTTTTACCGCATCGGGCGGCAACGGCGTCATAAACGTCACGGCTCCGAATAATTGCGGATATACAGGCTTTCCAAGCGAGTCTTGGATAACGGCGAATCCGAGCGCGGGCAACGGTCAGGTAACTTTCACGGTTGCTGCGAACGCCAGTACGGAACAGCGCTCGGCAACAATTGAAGTCGCTGGACAAACTTTTTCCGTCTTGCAATCAAGCACAATTCCGACCGCAGCAAAAGTCGAAATCAGCGGGCGCGTTTTAACCGAAACAGGGCGCGGCGCAGGCAATGTTTGGCTTGAATTAAGCGGAGGTGATATGTTCGAACCTAAATTTGCCCGCACAAATCAACTCGGTTATTACCGCTTTTCTGACATCGCTGCTGGGCATTCGTACACCATTACAGCGCGAAGCAAACGATATTCTTTCAACCCGGCAGCTCAAACGATAAATCTTTCAGGCGACTATGCTGGCATTAACTTTACGGCGAGTCAAAAATAAACGTCCGAGTAAAAGACAGAGTGAAAAAAGCGGTGACTTGAACTCAAGTCACCGCTTTTTTCTTAAAATCCTTTCACCCGGAAATAACAAATCGGAAAACTTTAACCAAAAAATTTGATTTTTTGAAACAATTTTCCTACGCTAGTCGTTCTTAAAATGACTCGAATAGAAATCCGGTCAGCAGTCAGAAATGAGAAACAACATACAAAGAGAAAGCATTCGGGACGAAATCTTGGACGCGACTGACAAATTGTTAGCCCGATTCGGCTACAAGAAAATGACGATTGATGATCTTGCTCACGAAGTCGGAATCGGCAAAGGCACAATTTATCTGCATTTCGCGAGCAAGGAAGAAATCGCTCTTTCGCATATTGATCGCATTATCGAACGGATGAAAATTCGTTTGAGAGAAATTTCAAACGCAGACGTTTCCCCGGATGAACGTTTGCGCGAAATGCTTTTGACCAGAGTTTTGTTTCGCTTTGACAGCGTTCAGCATTACACGCAAAGTCTCAACGATTTGCTCGCCGACTTGCGCCCGCGCTTTCTCGCTCGCCGTAGACGATATTTTGAAGATGAAGCGCAGATTTTTGCAGAAGTCTTGCAGGAAGGCGACAAAATCAAGACTTTTTCCGTTCCTGACACTTTAAAAACCGCCGAAACGCTGCTGCTCGCGACAAACTCGCTTTTGCCCTACAGCTTAAACACAAAAGAACTCGGCGAGCGTTCGGAAATCGAAGAAAGAGTCCGGCGGCTGGCAGATTTGCTTTTGACGGGTTTGCTGCGCCGCTAAAAACCCAAAAAAGAATTAATTTAAACAGACAGAAATGGAGAGAAAGAAAATGAACAAGATAATTTCGTTTATGACCGCACTGGCTTTAGCCTTTTTCATTCTTTGCCCCGAAATCGCGTCCGCTCAAACGCCGAACGGCGGCGAACAGCCCGATATGCCAATTGACGCCGCGACACGAACGCAAGTCATCAACGAGCTTCTCAAACGGCTCAACGATTCTTACGTTTTTCCTGAAACGGCGAAGAAAATGGAAGCAGCAATCCGTGACCGCGTGAGCAAAAATGAATACGACCAAATTACCGGCTCGCGCGCTTTTGCGATGAAATTAACCGAAGATTTGCAAGCCGTCAGCCGTGACAAACATCTTCGCGTGCGTTTTTCGCCCAATGTGATTCCGGTTCGTGCCGAAAAAAACGAGCCGACCGCTGAAGAAAAAGAAAACTACAAAAAAAATGTCTCGCGCGTAAATTACGGTTTCGAGCGCGTTGAGCGGCTTCAGGGAAACATCGGCTACATTGATCTTCGAGGCTTTACAGATTCTGAACTCGGCGCGGAGACGGTTTCGGCGGCGATGAATTTCGTCTCCAACACCGACGCTTTGATTTTTGATTTGCGACAAAACGGCGGCGGCAGTCCGGAGATGGTTCAACTCATCTCTTCTTACCTGTTCGGCGACAAACCAATTCATCTCAACAGCCTCTACTCACGCAAAACAGATAAAACCGTGGAATTTTGGACGAAACCGAATTCGGTCGTTGGAAAGCGGTACGAAGGCAAAGACGTTTACGTTTTGACAAGCAACCGCACATTTTCCGCCGGTGAAGAATTTACCTACAACCTCAAGAACTTGAAACGCGCAACAATCATCGGCGAAACAACGGGCGGCGGAGCGCATCCTGGCTCGGTTGTTCGGTTAAACGACCATTTCGGCGTGTTTGTCCCAACCGGACGCGCGATTAACCCGATTTCCAAAACAAATTGGGAAGGAACGGGCGTCGAACCGGATGTTAAAGTTACGAAAGAACAGGCTTTAAAAACCGCGCACTTGATGGCTGTAAACAAAATCACCGAAAAAACGTCGGACGCGCAGCTCAAAAACTCGCTCAAACAATTGTCCGCTCAGCTTCAAAAAGAGTTGGACGAAATGAAGAAAACCGCGCAAACGAAGTAAAATCAGATTGCGGTTTTAAATTGAAAAGGTGTGATTATTAATCACACCTTTTATTTTTCTGCTTTTTCGGTTGAAAGAAAACGCTCTTGAAAATCCGGCGAGCGTTTTCTGAGAGATAGCCACGAAGAGAAAATTTCGGGTGTTTCGAGCCAGATTTTGAACCATTCGGCGATTTCCGCTTTTTCTTCGCGTTTTTCCGGCGCAACGCGCGCATTTTTTGAAATCATCTGGGCGCGTTCTCGCGCCTGCACGGTTTTCGCTTTTAAACGCCGCAAGCCTTCGCGGTCGTTTTCCCGAACAAATTTCTGCCGCAGATTTTCGAGATTTTTAAGAGTTCTTTCGGCTTCGGCGAAGTCGCCGAATTTTATGAGATTGCGAAAAGCGGCGCCATAAGCGTCTTCCGTGCGGCGCTCGACATCGAGCTTTAGGATCTCGGCGTGGCGAAGCTCCGCGCCTTCGTCGGCGAGCATTCGGGCAAGCGCCATCGGAGTTTCGACTGCGCCGTCTCCGAAATGCCCGCGCACGGCTTCTTCAATCGCTTCCAGCTCGGCACGCCCGACCGATTCGCAGTCGAGTGCTTCCCAAACTTCCATTATCAAATCGTATTTCGTCCGCGATTTCCAAGCTGTTTCCGGCATCCCGCTAATTTTAACAAAAGATTCTAACGGACTTGTTGAAAACTCAAAATCCGAATAATGCTGAAAAGCGCCGAAGCCGCAACAAGCAGAAGCGAAATGTAACCGAAAATGTTAACGAAACCGGAAGCGGCTTTCGGCTCGGACAACTCATTCCGGCGCGTTGTCAATAAGCCGTAAATCGTTCCGACCACAAGCCCGCCCGCGTGCGCTGCGTTGTCAATAAAACTGTATCCGATTACGCCGATTGCGGCGATCAGCAAAAGGTTAATGACGATGTTGCGAAGGAATCCGGGAGGAAGATGTTGTTTGTTTTTGTAACCGTAAACTCCCAAAAATCCGAATAATCCGATAACGCCACCAGACGCGCCGATTGAAGTCGTTTCCGGCATTAAATACAGACTCGTGAGACTGCCGCCAATTGCTGAGAGCAGAAAACAAATCGCAACGTGAGCGCGATTTGATAGAGCTTCAATCATCGAGCCGATGTTGTAAAGCGCCTGCCCGTTAAAATAAATATGCAAAAAACCGCCGTGTAAGGTAGCCGATGTCAGAAGACGCCAAAACTCGCCCTGCCAAACCAAAGGCTTAACCAATCCGGCAGCGAAAACTGATCTGTCCTCGCCGGCAAAAAGCTGGCACAGAAAAACGCCGAGCAAACAGCCGAGCAAAATGTAAGAAAAAATCGGCGCGGTCATTTCAACCCGGCGAGCGAGAATCGCCGCCTGCTGCCGCTCAAACTCAACTCTTTCGTCCCTTGGCGCGTCTTCCGGTTGTATTTGATAAGTTCCCATAAAACAAAGGATGAAGGATGAAGGCGGAAGGATGAAAAAATGTTTTTGATTAATCCTTCCGCCTTCATCCTCATCCTTAAATTTACATCGCCATTCCGCCGTCGGCTTGGATGACTTGTCCGGTAATATAACGAGCATCTTCGGACAATAAAAAGCAGACTATTCTCGCCACTTCTTCAGGTTCGGCAAACCGTCCGAGCGGAATCATTTCGAGCAATTTCGATTGATAATCCAGATTCAAAGCGCCGCTCATTTCCGTAGCCACTAGTCCCAGCGCCAAAGCGTTGACCGTAACTTTGCGGCTCGCGACTTCTTTCGCCAAAGCTTTAGTCAAACCGATCATCCCGGCTTTGGACGCGGAATAATTCGATTGTCCCTGCATTCCGACGACGCCGGAAATTGAAGAAATGTTGAGAATCGAGCCGCCCGTTTCGTTTTTCATCATAAAACGCAAAACGGCTTTCGAGAAATTCCAAGCGCCTTTTAAATTCGTGTCCACAACGGCGTCCCAATCGTCTTCTTTCATTCGCAGAATCAGATTGTCGCGCGTTACTCCGGCGTTGTTGACGAGGTAATCAATCCGCCCGAGAGCCGCTTGAGCTTTCTTGACGAAATCCGTCGAGGCTTCCGTATTTGCCACGTCACACTGCGCGGCGAAACATTTGACGCCCAGATTTTCGATTTCCTTTTGCAGCTTTTCCGCTTCTTCAGCGCTCCGAGCGTAATTAAAAGCCACCATTGCGCCGCGCTGCGCTAATTCGACTGCGATTGCGCGCCCGATTCCGCGAGTTGCGCCTGTGACAATTACCGCTTTTTCTGAAAATTGTTTTTCGCTCAAGATTAATCTCCAAAATTATAAATAGAATTTCGCTTACGAAATATCATCCGTGTATTTTTATTTTCCATTATGACGGAAAAAGCCAGAATCATTGGGGCTTGCGTCGAAAAAACGAAAAGAAATACAACAAAATGCCGTGCGAGGCATAAGCGGCGGCGGCAAGGAGCAGGACTTCGCGCGAGAAAAGCCAGACCAGCATTCCGAAAGCAGCCAGTCCGACGAGTGCAAAACGAGTGCTGCGGCGCGTTTGCCCGACCGATTTAAAGCTCGTATAGCGGAACGTACTGACCATCAGCGCGCTCAGTGTAGGAACCAGAATCATCATAAAAAAACTGTAATTTGCGGCTTCTCCTTCGGTGCGGGAAACGAGCGGCGCAGGAGCGAAATGAACGATTGCGGCGAGCAATCCGCTCGCGACCGGAATCGGCATTCCGACAAAGCTTTTTTTATCAACCTTTGCCGTTCCCTCTTCTAAAACACGCGGGCGCGTCGCCTGTACGTTGAAACGAGCCAGACGAAAAGCCCCGCAAATGACATACATAAACGAGAGAAACCAGCCCATTTTGTGAAGAGCTGAGTTTGCGGGGAAAACCGAGCCGTAGCTCCACGCATAAACAAGCGCGGCTGGCGCTATTCCAAAGGTGAGCATATCGGCGATTGAATCGAGTTGGACGCCGATTTCCGTCGTGGTTTTCGTCATTCGGGCAATTCGCCCGTCGAGCATATCGAACAACACAGCCCAGCCGAGCGCGCGCGCGGCGTAATC
>JALZCH010000085.1 GCA_030863175.1 Acidobacteriota bacterium
GTTGTATGTGAGCCTTTTCGGTTTTCTTTCATTTTCCGCTTTTCTCAGCTAGATTTTAGCGGAAGATTACTGAAAGTCTTGCACTGAAAGTGCAAAGTTTTTACTAACGTGTTTCAAAGAATAAAAGCGAGCTTGATTAATAAATCAAGCTCGCTTTTATTTATGAAGAACAATTCTTTTTAAAGGTAATTGGCAATAACTTTTTTTAAATATTCCGGCTCGACTGGTTTAAAAAGAACTTCGTTACATCCCGCTTTGAGAGCTTGCTGAAGACAATGGGTATGAGCCGTTATTGCCACAACCGGCACATTTGCGCCTTCTTCAAGCTGTCTGATTTGTTCGGTTGCGGCAATCCCGTCCATTTCAGGCAAACTAATGTCCATTAAAATCAAGTCAGGATGTTCTTTTATGGTATATTCAACAGCTTCGCGCCCGTCGGTTGCTTCGATTACTTCATACCCGTAAAACTCGAGCATAAAATGCATAAACTCACGCGCGTCGTCGTAATCTTCTACTAAGAGGATAGTATGCGCCATAACATCAAGCCTGCGGGGGACAGGTCAAATCAGCTCCAATGTTAGGTTAGTCGACTGCGGCGGGCTCTTTTGTTCGCTTGCGTACACATCGGCATCCTGAAAACTTCTTTTCGCGCGATTCGCGGAATGCGCCCAGTTTTGAAGAAAGCTCCGCGGCGTATTAACATCGAAAAAATGTTGATCTCTGAGTTCGATTACGAACTGCCTGAAGAATTAATCGCCCAGAAGCCGCTCGCCGAACGCTCGGCTTCGAGAATGCTCGTGGTTAATCGCGCCGCTAAAAGCTGGCGAGATGAGCAATTCAAAAACTTTCCCGCCTTTTTGCACGAGGGCGATGTTCTCGTGCTGAACAACACTAAAGTTTTTCCCGCGCGTTTAATCGGAAACCGGGAAAATTTTACGGGCAAGATCGAGATTTTTCTGGTTCGGGAAATCGAAAAAAACGTCTGGGAAGCACTGGCGCGTCCCGCAAGGCGAATCAGAATCGGAACGAATTTGATTTTCGGTTTGGGGCGACTTCGCGCCAAAGTTTTGGAGAAAAGCGAAGACGGACGCCTGAAGGTAGAATTTGATTCGGACGACAATTTTTACGAAGTTTTGGAATCCGTTGGACAAACGCCTCTGCCGCCTTACATTCGTCGCCCGAAAGAAAGTGATGAAAATGTTAGCGAAAGAGATAGAAACCGTTATCAAACAGTTTTCGCCCGTGAGCGCGGCGCGATTGCGGCGCCGACAGCTGGACTGCATTTTACGCCCGAAGTTCTAGCCGAAATCAAACGACGCGGCATTCAAACGGCGGAAATCACTTTGCACGTTGGTTACGGAACTTTCGAGCCGGTTCGAGTCGAAGATTTATCCGAACATCGAGTCGCGCCGGAAACTTCGACTATTTCTCAGGAAACTGCGGAAATTGTTAACCGCGCAAAAGCCGAAAACCGCCGCATTATTGCAATCGGAACAACAACGACACGTTCGCTCGAATCTGCCGCCGATGAAAACGGCGAAGTAAGCGTCGGTGCGAGAGCGGCGAATTTGACAATCGTTCCGGGTTATAAATTTCGAGTAATTGACGCGCTTTTAACCAATTTTCACTTGCCGCAATCGTCGTTACTGGTTTTGGTTTCAACCTTTGCCGGACACCATTTAACAATGTCCGCCTACAAACACGCTGTCGCCGAAAAGTATCGTTTTTACAGCTACGGCGATTGTATGTTTATCGTTTGATTCAAAAACGATTGCAAATCTAAAATCTAAAATCTAAAATCCAAAATCGAATATGGCAGTTTTGGACAGATTACGCGGATTCTGGCAAACATTTGTGTTCGAGCGTCCCAAGCCCGGACCAGAAATTTCTTTTACTGCTCCGCTGCCGCCCGATTCTTTGACGAAATTTTCCGGCGAATACCAGATTCGCCCGCTGACGATAAAACAGCTCGACGAATTGGACGCGCTCGATTGCCGCTGTTTTACAAACGGTGATTCTTACACGCGCCACACGCTCGAATTTCTGCTTAAAGAATCGAATTCGCTCGCCTACTGCGTCGTTCTGCCCAAAACCGGGCAGATGACAGCTTTCGTTATTGCGATGCACGAACCCGATGGAACCGGGCATATCACAACAATCGGCGTTGCGCCCGAACATCGTCGCCGCGGACTCGCATTCCTGCTGTTAGAACATGTCGAAAACGCTTTTCGCCTCAGAAACGTGAGAACAATGCGGCTCGAAGTCCGCACCAACAATTTCGGCGCGCAGCAGCTTTACGCACGCGCCGGTTACACTGTCGCGCAGCGAATGAATAATTATTACGCCAACGGCGGCGACGGTTTTTTGATGGTTAAATCGCTTGTTTAATTCGAATAAAATCTATTTTGTAAATTTGATAATTCCGAAAACTCCGGGAACATGAAAACTCGGTTTTGGGGTGAAAGTTGGCTGCCAGGCGAGGTAGCCGCGAGTTTCGCCGCTTCCGACGCAACGAAATAAATTTGCCCGCCAAGCTTCGCCCGCTTCCGGCTTTTTGCCGAAAGCGCGTTCAAATTCGACGCTGAAAACAACCGTAAAGGAATCTTTTTGGATGCAAGCCGCCGTTTTCATTCCGGCGTTGTAAGTTTTGTTGACTTCGCGTTTATCGGGCAATTGACGAATCGCAAAATCGAGCCATTCGCCGGTCGGCGCGGCTTCGAACTCAAAATATTTTTCAGGTTCGTTCGAATTGGGCGCGATGAAAATTTCGCAGCAATCACGCTCCCAAAGCTCTTCGGCTTCAATTTCAAGGTTCGGATTTCGATTAATGATAAACGGCTCGCCCTGCCTGCAATCAAAACGCGCGAAAAGTTTCGTTTCATTCCATAAAATTCTCGCGCTCGCACATCGCTCGGCGGGCGCTTGCTCGCCAGACCAATAGCGGTTTATTTCGATGGATTCGGATTGCCGCCAAATTTCAACATCGAAATCTTCGAGCTTGATTTCTTTCGACGTAAAAAAAGCGTTGATTTGATTTTTCATAAAAAATCAGTCGTCTCGCTGCCAGAATTTTCTGGTCGCAAACCAAATTATGCCCGGAATTGTCGCTGTCAGACCGATTCCGATTGTGACCTGCCGCAGTGAAAAATTGAAATCGTCAAGCAAAACGCCAACGGCATAATTTGAACCGGCGAGCACCAGAGTCAAAAGACAAAGCTCGGCGGCGAAAACGCGCCCGCGAAAATCGTCGTCCACATATTGCTGCATCAAAGCGGTTGAGTTCATCCAAATCAAACTTCCGCCGACGTAAGCAATCAGCAGTAAACCGATGGCGAGCGGATAATTTTCGGTTGCGCCGAAAAGAGCAAAAAAAGTTCCGATGATAAAAAATGCCGCGCCAAGCGAATTTTCCAGACTCCGGCGCGAGCCGCGCACGAATCTTTGAACAAAGACGGGCGTCATCGCCGTGCCGATGCCCCGAACCGCATAAAGCACGCCGATTCCGATTTCGCCGCTTCCAGCCACCGGAAAAACCTTCTCTCCGTAAATTGCGAGCAAAGTGAGCGTTCCGCCCGCGATGCACTGCGCTGGTTTCGCAAGCATTACCGTTAAAACGCGCGGTTTGCCCCAGACGTATTTTAAGCCCTCGTAAACGTCTTCCAGACCTGTCGCGCGAAAGACGGTTAATTTTTGTTTTTCGCGCGGCGGGCGCTGTGGCAAATTCAAGCCTAAAAACAAAACGGCAGAGAGCAAATAAGTCGCCGAATCGAGAACGAACGCCGCGTCCGTTCCGAGCGCAGCGGTGGCAAAACCGCCGACTGCTGCTCCCAATGTCAGCATCGCCGACCAGGTTACCGCGGTAATTCCGTTCGCCGTCAGTAAATCTTTCGGCTCGACAACCGCCGGAATCGAAGCCGAGCGCGCCGGTTCAAAAAGCGTCGAAAGAACGAGCTGCAAAATGGTCAAAAAATAAATCAGCCAAACGTCCTCCGGTCCGCGAATGAACAAGAATCCGAGAACAACAACGGCGCGAGCCAAATCCGTCGCAATCATCACCTTTTTCCGGTTGAAACGGTCGGCAATAACTCCGGCGAGCGGGCTGGAAAAAACGGTCGAGAGAAATCTCGTAACCAAAATTAAGGCGACGGCTTGTTCTGAATCGGTCAGTTTGAGAGCAATTGCGTAAAGCGCAATCGTATTAAACCAATCGCCGAGCTGCGAAACGACCTGTCCGAGCCAGAGCCGACGAAAATTCGGGTTTTCACGCAACAGCTCAAGATAGCCGCGCGGCGGCTGGACAGTTTCTTCGGCGGCTGAATCCATAACGGAAAATTAAAAGTTACATCGGTGAGAGAGGGATCGGCAACAGAATTTCTTCCAAAGTGATATAGCATTTTGAACGATTTTATTTCTTTTTAATTGTCAGAAACGCTCTTTGAAACTCTGAACCCTTGATTTTACAAGGGAAATCGAAACGGAACGAAATTTGTAAATGAAACGAGCGCCGATGCCCGATTGCTCGGCGCTTCAAGGAGTATTTAAGGTGAAAGTTTTTAATCCTGACGACAAACGTTCGACAAACTTGTTTCGGCTTTTCTTGGCGGCAATGGCGGCGGTTGTCTCGATTTGGGCTTTATTAAATTGTTTTTATTTGACGCCGCCGCAAATCGGCGTCCTCGCCGGTTTGTTTTGTTTATCGTTTATCGCCGGTTTGTTCCCAATTAAAGTTCCCGATACACAAACTACCGTTTCGGCTGCGGACGCGATCACCTTTTTGGCATTAATCTATCTCGGAATTCCGGCGGGCGTGATCGTCGCCGGAATCGCGGCTTTTGCCGGTGGATTGAGAGACGAAGGTAAAGTGGAAGAAAAGTTAACCGGCGCGGCAATTTCGATTGTCGGAGCTTTCGGCGCAGGACAGGCTTTCTATTTCGCCCTCAATCATTACGCCGGAATTTCTCAAAAACCGCTCGCCAACGGCTTGCTCGAAATCGAAGGCTTTGCTCTCGTGCTGGTGATTGCGGCTTTCGCGCAATTTTTGCTGACGAGCGTGTTTTCGGGTTTGTTTCTGGCGGTAAAAAACAATCAGCTCTTTGTAAAAATCTGGTCGCAGGGGATTTTATCCTGTTCGTGGAGCTGTTTCCTCGGCGCGCTGGCTGCGGGAACGGTGCAATATTCCGAAGCGCATTGGGGAGCAGCGCACGGCGTTGTCAGCTTGCCGCTGGTTGCCCTGCCATACATCGCCTACAAATTGCATTTCCGGCGAATGAACGAGAAAAACCATGAAATCTCCGAGATTAATCGCGTTCAGCTTGCCGCCGTGCAAACGCTTGCCGCCGCAGTTGACGCGCGTGAGCAGACATCGCCCGGTCACACGCGACGGGTGCAGATTTACGCCGTCGGGCTGGCAAATGCGCTGCGATTACCTGCCGACGATGTAAAAGCTCTTGAAGCCGCCGCGCTGCTTCACGACATCGGCAAGCTCGCCGTTCCCGATCATATTTTGAACAAACCGGGACGCCTTTCGCGCCCGGAAATGGACAAAGTTAAAGTTCACGCAGTTGTGGGCGCGGATATTCTGAAAAAAGTTGATTTCCCGTATCCGGTCGTGCCGACGGTTTTGTATCACCACGAGCGTTGGGACGGCGACGGCTATCCGGAAGGTTTATGCGGCGAAGAGATTCCGTTAACGGCGCGCGTACTGGCGATTGCCGACGCTTACGATTCGATGCGTGAGCCGCGGTCATACCGTCCGGCGCTCGACCGCGACGACGCGCGCCGCGCGCTACTTGCCGGAGCCGGTGCACAGTTTGATCCGCGTCTGGTTGATGTTTTTTTGCGAAACGCCAAAATCTTTGAAAACGAGATAGAAACTGCCGGAGTCGGGCACGAATTCGAATCGCTGGAAAAAGGAACGAAAAACGAGCTTCGCACGCTCGGCGATTCGTCACTGGCGGTCAATTATTTCGAGGAAATCAAACGCGCCAATCTCGAAGTTTTCGCGCTTTATGATCTGGCTCGGGCTTCGAGCTCGTCGCTCAATTTGGAGGAAACCGTTTCGTTTTTCGTCGAGAAAGTGCAGCAGCTTGTCCCGCTCGATACCTGCGTCGTCTATCTTTTCAACGAAGCGCGAGAAACTGCTGTTGCTGTGCATACAATCGGCAAAAATGCGGCAATTCTGCGCAACCGGAAAGTCAAACCGGGCGAGGGAGTTGTAGGCTTCGTACTAAAAAATCAAAAATCGGTCTGCTCGGTCAGCCCGACGCTCGATTTCGGTCAGGAGTATCTTGAAATCGCACAGGATTATACGACGATGGCAGCTCTGCCTTTGAAATCCGGTGATAAGCTCGTCGGCGCCATCGCCGTTTATTCGGAAAACCTGCTCGGTTATGAAGAAGAACATTTGCGGCTGCTCGAAACCGTTTCGCACATCGCCGCCAATGCAATTTGGCGAACGATTCAACACGCCGAAACCGAATCGCGCGCTCTGACCGATCCGATGACCGGATTGCCGAACGCTCGCTGTTTGCAGCTTCATTTTGAAAAAGAAGCGGCGCGTTCAAAGCGCAGTAACCGCCCGTTTCAAGTCGTGATGCTCGATTTGGACGAGTTTAAAGCGGTCAACGACACTTTCGGACACAAGGTCGGCGATTTGCTGCTCAAAGAAATTTCGAAGGTAATGCGCGCACAGCTTCGCGAATACGATTTTCTGGCGCGTTATGCGGGCGACGAATTTGTGGCAGTCGTGCCCGAGGCGGCAGGCTTTCCGATTGAAGAATTATGCCACCGTATCGAAGAAGCGGTTCTTAATTTTTCTTTGCCTGTTGGCGGCAAAGGCGCGGCGCGCGTCGGCATTTCAATCGGGGCGGCGTGTTATCCGCGAGACGGCGAAACGCTCGACCAGGTTTTAATTGCCGCCGACCATAATATGTACCAGACAAAAGCAGCGCACAAACGCGAGCGACAGAAGAGAACTCAAAATCTCGACGCGCCGGATTTCCTCGAAATTCAGGAGGTTTCGACCATCATCAGTTGAAAAAACTGCATCCGAAGACTTTGAGATTTCGTTTTAATTTTCGGATGAGATCAAAAGTTTATTTATTTTTTATCTTAATTATCGGCTGTGCCCCGCTCGGCACAGCCTGTAGCTTTTTTAGCGCAAAAGGCAACGGTCAAACAGCGAAAGATACGATTGTCCAGCCGGTTTCCGGCGAATACGGGAAAGCGCGCCGAATTGCGGCGATTCAAGACAGTTTAATCACCGAAAGCAGCGGTTTAGTCGCCTCGTTGAGCAATAAAGACATTTTCTGGACGCATAACGATTCGGGCGACGACGCTTTTCTTTACGCTTTCGACCGAAGCGGCAAACGTCGCGCTATTTTTCGCGTCCCGAGCGCAAAAAATTATGATTGGGAAGACATCGCTGCTTTCACCGATCCGAAAACCGGCGAAAATTATCTTTTCATCGGCGACATCGGGGACAACGGGCGAAAGCGTTCGGAAGTCGTTATTTATCGCATCCGTGAGCCGGAGATCAAACCCCAAGACGCAAATTTGACCAAGAAAAACGCGCGTTCAACGGCGCGTGCTGATGCGATTCGCGTGCGCTACCCTGACGCCGCGCGCGATGCCGAAACATTGCTTGTCAATCCGGCGAATGGAGATTTGTATATTGTCAGCAAATCTTTGATCGGCAAAGCTGATGTGTACAAGCTCGCCGCCGGGTATGAAATCAATAAATCAAATAAGCTCGAACACATTGGCAGCATTGGCTCGCCCAGTTTGACACCGGGATTTTTAACCGGCGGCTCGATTTCGCCGGACGGAAAGCGTCTTGTATTATGCGATTATTTTGCGGCTTACGAATTCGTTTTGCCTGCAAAAGCAAAAAGCTTTGACGAAATCTGGAAACAAACCGGAACCGCAATTGATTTGGGCGAGCGCGAACAGGGCGAAGCGATTTGCTACGGTTCGGACAGAAAAACCATTTACGCGACGAGCGAGAAAAAACCTTCTCCGCTGATTGAAGTCAGAAGAAAGTAAGCAAAAAGCAGTGAGCGGCAAGCAGATTTTAATTTTTCTGCTCACTGCTCACTGCTTTCTGTTCACATCTCAATTAAGCGCCTTGCTGATTGTTCTGCGGAATAACTAATTCCTGTCCGACTTGAATCATATCCGGGTCTCTGATTTTGTCCCGATTGGCGTAAAAGATTTCCATATACCTCGCACCGTCGCCGTAATGATTTTTGGCGATTTTCCAAAGTGAATCGCCCGATTGAACGGTGTAGGTTTGCTGTTGCTGCGTTGCGGCAGCTTGTTCGTATTGCTGCTGCGCGCTGACCTGCAAATCCAGATCGCCGTAACTTGCGTCAACCGAATTAAAAGCGCCGACGATTTGGTCAGCCGCCGATTGATCCGAAGCAGTGATTCGGACTATTAGCCGGTCGCCTTCGACATAAAGCGCGTCAACTCTTGCGCCCATCGAATCAGCCATATTCAGCGCGGAAAGATATTTTTCTTTCAAACGCGCAAATTTCTGCTCGGAATTTTCGGTTTGCTGCTGCGCTTCGGATGAGCCGTAGCCAAACATCCTTCCAATCGAATCAAAAAGTCCCATTCCTCGTACTCTCCTTCTTGAAATCTTCGTTGATTTTTAAAATTATGTATCGCTTTGGATTTGAGCGCAAGAAAATTATTTTTACAATTCGCTAAATTTTGTGGAAAGACAAAACTATTGACATTTTTCTTATTTTAGCTTTCAATGCGCAACAGTAGTGTTGCGCGCCTCAAGCCCTCGCATCCCGCGATACTTTTAAACTTCTTTCGACTCCATCAAACCGACAAATTAATGTTGGCACCCCATACAGAAAAATTCAAAACCGGAAATTCAGCCGCAGAAGCGGTCGAAGCCGCCGCTCGAATTCTCGTCATTTCCGAACATGCTGACGAATCGTTTTTTTCATTTCTCGAAACCGATAATTTCAAGATTTTCCTCGCACCGGACGCCATTTCGGCTCTTAATCAATTCGACACGCATTCGCCAGAACTCGTATTGTTCGAATCTTCGTTTTCTGAAGTTTCGCCCGCCGGTCTGTGCGAGCTTTTGCGTGCCAAAAAAGGTCGCGAGCATTTGCCGATTTTGGTTTTTTCGAGCCGAATCGAAGACGAATCCGAAGAAACCGCTTTCAATTGCGAGGCGGACGATTTTCTCCGCATCTCGATTTCGGAAAAAGAATTTTTGTGGCGCGTCCGCAGACAGCTTCGAGTTGTGCGCGAGCAACGCGCCGCTATCGAAGAAAACCGCATTTCGTCTTTTTTGTACGAGCTTGGGCGCAACCTGCTCGTGACGCTCGAACCCGAACAGGCTCTAACGCAGACAGCCGCCGCAACTTACGAGGTTACGGAGGCTGCCGTTTGCGCCGCCGCAGCTTTGATTACCGGAAATTCTGCCACTGTTTCGTCTTTTAACCGCGAAGGTTCAGCGGAAGGCGATTCCGAAATTTATTCGGAACGGCTCAAAAAATGGCTCCAGACTGAGGCGACGGAATCGGCTTTGCTTGTTAATCAACGAGATTTTCTACTCAAAGATGAGTTTCACCAATGTGAATATCTTGCGCCTTTGATTATCGGAGAGCGGACAAAAGGCGTTCTCGTTGTCGGATTCGACAATCTAGCCGACTGCACGCTGGAAAATCGTCGAATTATTGACGCCGCCGCCCAACTTGCGGCGATGTCGGTTCACATCACCTCGCTCTATGACGCCGCGCTCAACGCCTCGGTTTATTTCGCGCAGGAGGAGCAAAAACGCTTTACCGAAGCTATTCTGGACGCCCTGCCGGTTTCGCTTTACGCGATTGATAAAGATTATCGCGTGGTTGCTTGGAACAAGCACCGCGAGATTGGAAAACAGGGAATTCCGCGCGAAGCCGCAATCGGGCGCAACGTTTTCGACGTTCTCCCGCGCCAGCCGCGCGAGATGCTCGAACGCGAGTTCGAACGCGCTTTTGTCACCGGCAAAATCGAGCGCGTCGAACAAAAAACGAGTGACGAAAACGGCGCTGTCAAACATTGGCTCGTCAGCAAAGTTCCGATGCGCGATTCCGCCACGGGCGAAGTCACACACGTTATCAGCGTTGGCGAAGACATCACCGCTCGCGTTGACGCTCAACACGCCGTCGCGCGCGCCGAAAAATTAGCCGCCGTCGGGCGTCTTGCCGCGGGCGTGGTTCACGAAATCAACAATCCGCTTGCGACAATCGCCGCTTGTGCCGAAGCCCTCGAAGCGCGCGCCGACGAAGGTGCTTTCGGTTCGGGCGAAGATGCGGACGATTTGCGCGATTATTTAAATTTAATCCGGAGCGAGGCGTTTCGCTGCAAAAATATCACCAACGGCTTGCTGGATTTTTCGCGCGTCCGAACGAGCAGGCAGACGCCCGCCGATGTTGCCGAAATCGTTCGTTCTTCGACGAATCTCATCGCGCATCAGAAACGCGGCGGAAACGTCGAAATCTGCGTTGAGATCAATCCGAATTTGCCTAAAGTCTCCGCCGACGAAGGGCAAATTCAACAAGCCATCATCGCGCTGGCGACAAACGCGATTGATGCGATGCCGGATGGCGGGCGATTAACGTTTCGCGCCTATGCCCGCCGCCAAAGAGTTTTTCTCGAAATCGAAGATACCGGAGCCGGTATTCCCCCTGAAAATATCGCCAAAATTTTCGAACCGTTTTTTACGACCAAAGAAGTAGGTAAAGGAACTGGTTTAGGTTTGGCGGTCTGTTATGGTATAGTTACCGAGCACGGCGGAAGTCTCAACGTCCGCTCCACCGTGGGTATCGGTTCAACTTTTACCATTTCGCTTCCAATTAAATTTGAAAATTCCTCTGTAAAATGATTTGGTTTTCGGATTAGTCTTGTAAAATCTGCGTTTCTCTCTTGTGATCCGAAATCTGATATCTGCAAATTAAAATGACCCGTTTGCTTGTTGTTGATGACGAAACCAATTTGCGTCTGGTGATTCAAAAAGAATTGCGCCGTTTGGGATACGAAACGGATGTCGCCGCCGATGGTGAAGAAGCCTGGTCTTTGCTTGAGAAAAAGGAATATGACGTTCTGCTTAGCGACATTTCGATGCCGCGTTTGAACGGCATTGATCTTTTGCGCCGCATCCGCGACCGCCGCCCGAATCCGCCTGAAACTATCATGCTTACCGGACAGGCGACCGTTGATTCGGCAATCGAAGCGATGAAGCTCGGCGCTTACGATTATTTGACCAAACCGTATCGCATTACGGAGCTTTCCGCTTTAGTCAAAAAAGCGGCGGAAAAACGCAATCTTCGCACCGACAATCAACGCCTTCGCGCCGCGGTCGAACGCCATTGCGCGCCGCAAACCGAAATTATCGCCGAATCAAAAGCGATGAAGGATACACTGCGGCTCGTCGAACGCGTAGCGCCTTCTGACGCTTCGGTTTTGATTACGGGCGAATCGGGCACGGGCAAAGAGCTAATCGCGCAGGCGATTCACCGAATGTCGAAACGCGCGAGCAATTCTTTTGTTGATTTAAACTGCGCCGCGCTGCCCGATTCGCTACTCGAATCGGAGCTTTTCGGTTACGAAGCGGGCGCATTTTCAGGCGCGAAAGGTCGCAAGCTCGGTCTTTTTGAATTAGCCGACGGCGGAACGCTTTTCCTCGACGAAATAATGGAAATGCCGATGGCGCTGCAATCGAAATTACTGC
This sequence comes from Acidobacteriota bacterium, assembly GCA_030863175.1. GTDB lineage: Bacteria > Acidobacteriota > Blastocatellia > Pyrinomonadales > Pyrinomonadaceae > JALZCH01. The sequence goes on from JALZCH010000085.1 coordinate 11,741, forward strand.
GCGCTCTTGAAACCCGCTCGTTTTTCCGAGTTGGCGGAACACGCAAAGTCGAGGTCAACGTCCGACTGGTGGCGGCGACGAACCGCGTTCCCGAAGAAGCCGTTAACGAAGGCGTTTTCCGGATGGATTTGCTTTACCGCGTCAACACTTTCGGCATTCATTTGCAGCCTTTGCGTGAGCGCCGCGACGACATCGAGCCGCTTGCCAAACATTTGCTCAGGCAGCTTGCCGGCGCTAACGGTCCGAAGTTGTCGAAAGATGCTCTCGACGCCCTACGTGCCTATAAATGGCGCGGCAATGTTCGGCAACTGAGAAATTGTTTGGAACGCGCTGTTTTGCTCTGCGATACGGGCGTAATTACCATTAGAGAATTACCGCCCGAAGTTGCCGGAAGTGATAGCACCGTTCAAATTCCGGTTTATTCTAACGGAAATGGCGCGGCGCATTTTGTCGGCGCAAACGGCAACGGAAACGGTGCAGTCAATGGAAACAGCCACGTTTCGGTCGCCGCCATTAACGGCGACGGTTCGCCGCTTGCCCTGCACGAAGTCGAACGCCAGCAAATATTGCGCGCTCTCGAACAGACCAACTGGCATCGAGGCAAAACCGCCGAACTGCTCGGCATCTCGCCTTCGACGCTTTACCGCCGTCTGCGCGAGTATAATTTGGATAATTAACAGATTTTTTATCAACGAAAAGACAGAGGCACAGAGAAATAATAAAATTTCTCTGTGCCTCTGTCTTTTCGTTGATAAA
>JALZCH010000005.1 GCA_030863175.1 Acidobacteriota bacterium
CGAGAAGTTTCTGCTGCATTTGAAAGAATGTGAATTTCGTTTTAATCATCGTCGTGATGATTTATACCAGGTTTTGTTAAGAACCTTGCGGAATCATCCGCTATAATCTCTTAACTACCCCAGACCCAACGGAAATAAAAGATTGTTTTGGACACGATACGGGCACAAGCGTGAATTTTCTCGCGTTCCGTCTATCGGCGAATACGTTAGCCTTGAATCATCAGACGAAAATTGGCATCGAATTGAACTTGTGGTTCATACTCCGTTTGATTGTTCTTATGAAGCCGAAGTTTATGCGGTTGCTGAGAACCACTTAAAAGCACAAAAATCAGCTTTCATTGGTTGAAACGAAACACCAGTAATCTTCCGACAAACTTTCAATAAAAATTTATCTAAACCGAAAGAGGCTCGTTTGAGGGGGCATCTTGAATAATTCCTTCATGTCTCGCGCTCATAAAGGCGGATTCGATTTCCGCTACGGCAACAACAAACCTCTCGAATTATCGGCTTCGGCTAAAAAGTCAGTTCATTCCGATTCAGATCAGCAGACCGCCTTTTTCAACGTAATCCGCCAAACCGCCCCAAAACCTCCAATTCAACAGCGCAGAAAACTCACAGGCAAAAACAAAGGTCAACTTTTTCTGGAAGAACTGATTCTTGATCCCGCATTTCTAAATCACCCGCTATATGTATTGACCTGCATTCGTCATTTTCCGAATAAAGGAAACCGCAACGCATTATCGGCGTGGAGCCAGGGAATTAGAGCAGGAGCTTTCGATATACATCTTGACTGTGCGAGAGAAGTTAAAAGCAGCAACTGGCTTTTTCATGGTTTAAAATTCGAGTTCAAACCTTAGACGGAAAATTCAACGACGAACATCGTGCAGAACGCATCGGGCTCGAGGGCGTTTCTTCTTATTTCAAAGCTCTAGTTTCATTTGATACCTCCTTCAGTTTTTTTTCGCGTTGCATATTAAGAGTAGGTTTGCTTGCAGGAGAAAACACGAAAGGTAAACAGAACAATGAACTATCCGTTAACAATTCAGACAAAAATTCAAAACTTTATGTCTGCCAACGGCATGATCTACGCAGTTGTTCAAATTTCAATTCTAATTTATGCAGCTATTTTTTTATTGCCGCTTTTAGGACCTCCAGGAGGAACGGTTTTTCAGCGTTACGAGGGTTATGCCAACAATGCTTTTCTATTTAAGGTTGGAAATTACTTGATGGGATTGCCCACTCCATTTTTCTTATTGTTTTTAGGAGGAGTGTACGCCTTCTTTAATAAAATTCACGAAAGTATAAGAGGGATTTTATTTACAGCACTTTTAAGTGGCAGCGCACTGATTATGCTCTGGTCTTTCGGAGCCATCATATCTGTAATCGGAGTAGATATAGCCGCCGCAGGCGGAGATAAAATTACCAGCGGCGCTTTCGATTCTATAGTGCCTTATTCACTGGGTTTGAGTGCCTTGCCGAGAGCCGTATTTTTATTCTCCCTTTCTGTCTTGCTTTATGAACACAAGTGGCTGTCCAGAATCGGATTTTTTATCGCCGCATTGAGTTTGTTAGGTAACATGATAATAGCGGCAGGAATGTTTTTGCCGTTTTCCTTGTTGAGTGCCCTACTTTTCCAGGTTTGGGTTTTTTGTTGCAGCTTTAAAATGTTTCGCAACCAAAAGCAAATACAGGAAAGTAGTATATAAAGCTGAACTTTAGCTGAGGGACACGCCCAGCAAATCAAAGGGGCGAAGGTTGAACCAGCTACCAGCTACATTCTTAACAAGCTTGTATATAAAACTGTTGCTTGTCGTTAGCTTGTTTCCGCCCCGCTCATCTCAATCGTTATGCTGTTTCTCTGTAAACAGAAGGAGGATATATGCTCTTAATTGCCATGCTCGGACTAATTCTTGGCATCGTCCTTTCTCTTGCTTTAATCTACTTGGCACATACGCGCCCGCCGAAAGGTGAAAGGCGCGTCTATGCCATCGGCTTAGTGGTTGCGGCGCTCATCTACGTTGGCTTCGGTGTAATTGGTGGGGCAAATGCGCGGTGGTTGATGATTGAAATCGTTGGCGTATTAATCTATGGCGTTGCAGCTTGGATCGGGCTCCGTGGCTGGACTTCGTTCCTCGCGTTGGGGTGGATGGCACACGTTGCTTGGGACGTGCTCCTACATTTGAGCGGTGCTGGGTCTGAATACACACCCGATTGGTATCCATGGCTTTGTGTCAGCTTTGATTCAGTCGTAGCTGGGGCAATACTAAAATCAATCAGGCGCGAAACATCAGACATCTGATACAGCATAACAACTCATTCAACCGGACTCGCAATTAGCTAGTCTTTTATCATTTTAGTTGATATCTCGCCGGTTAATTCGAGCGTTATGCGCGCTTGTCAGTGACTAATATGTTACGAACTCTTACGAGGTATAATAAAAATAACCTGCTCGTTAATAATTCAGAAAGGAATAAGTTATGACCGTAGCTTCAAGCGTTCTCGAATCTATCGGCAATACGCCGCTTGTTCAGCTTCGAAAAGTTGTGCCACCCGGCTCTGCACGTGTTTTAGTCAAGTTGGAAGGGGCAAACCCGACCGGCAATATGAAAGACAGAATGGCGAAAGCCGCTATCGAAGCGGCAGAAGCTGACGGGAGGTTACAGCCCGGTGGTACTGTCGTCGAATACACGGGCGGTTCGACGGGGGCTTCCCTGGCACTGGTTTGCGCTGCCAAAGGCTATCCTCTCAAAATCGTCACTTCGGACGCCTTTAGCGAAGAAAAGACACGGACCACGCAAGCCTTGGGCGCTCAAATAATACTTATTCCGAGTGACAACAAAAAGATTACCGAGGAGTTGATTAAGAGGATGATTGACACCGCCCTCCGGATTAGTCAAGAGCTTGGGCATTGGTGGTTTGACCAACTTAATAATCGGGATGCGACGACAGGCTACTATTCAATGGGTGAAGAAATCTGGGAGCAAACAGGCGGAAAGGTTGACGCTTTTGTGCAATCGGTAGGCTCTGCTCACTCACTAAACGGTGTGACGAAAGTTCTTCGCGGGCACAATCCTGATCTCTACGTTGCCGCCGCCGAACCAGCCGAAACAGCCGTGTTGTCTGGCAAGCCAAGAGGCTCTCACAAGATTGAGGGTATCGGTATTGGCTTCATCCCGCCGCATTGGAAGCCGGACGAAGTTGATGAAATACTATCAGCCACGACCGAAGAAGCTGTCCACATGTGCCGCCGCCTAGCCCGCGAAGAAGGCATCTTTGTTGGCACTTCGTCGGGACTCAACGTTATCGCCGCGCTTCGCGTTGCAGAACGTCTCGGCACAGATGCCACCGTAGCAACAATCATGATAGATTCTGGTCTTAGATACCTTAGTACTGATGTGTATCGAGAAGACCAATAGAGCTTAATATAAAGCAGGGAGCTTGATTGTTATTTACAGTTGCGCCACCCGTGCGCCTAACAACTCATTCAACCGGACTCGCATTCAGCAAGTCTGTTATCTTTTAAGTTGATAGCTCGCCGGTTAATTCAAGCGTTCGATGCCTCCTGGTGAAATCAACGTTTGATATATTGTTACAAATATGAACGGCTTTCCCGTTGAAAATCAGAATCAAATTAACGAAGCAAAATTTCTAGCTTTGGCTCTTGAAGAGTTTCCAATACTTGCCGATGTGTTTGCAGAGGAAAACGGCTTGTTTCATCTTCAAATGGCGGCTTTCAGTCATTTGGCGCAAGACGCAATCGAGCGTGGCGATTTTGCAACTCTGAAGCGTTGTTATAATTTGGCGGACGAAACGATGCAAAGCGCAACTCCGAGTATTGAAAACGTAATTTATGTTTCGTTTCTGGAAAATCTCGACTTTGAAAGTTCGCCATGTGGGAAGCAAGCCGAAAATTTATTACCGCCGAAGTTGAAAGAAATGTTAGCGGAATTAAATGAGCATTGGCAGCAAATTGGCGAGTGGCAAGTTGCACAGCAAGAAGCCTATGAAAATGAGGCTCGTAAAAAATAGCGGCGGCATCGAACAAGTCATTGCACCGAAGCCGCCCAAGCGTTCCTGTTATCAAAGGTTGTTAAAGGCGGCTCGGTGAACTGCGCCGTTCGATGCTTTCGATTGATGTGCGAGAAACCGTTAAGTGCGAAGATTTTGTTTGCTTAACAAAAATGTATTAGAGATACTAAATTTTAGTATTCTTGTTTATAGAATTTGATTGATTCAAACGGGATATATGAAAAAAGTCGGCTTGTGGATAATTGCAGCACTTTTCGCCTTTTGTATCGGAATTTTCGTTACGAAAATGGCTGTAGCATATATCTTTTATCCGACTTGGCGGAGCGACATAGACCCGTGTCCTTATTTTTCTAATATTAAGAACCCGCTTTGCAGCTATTCTCCAGATTCGAATGAAGTTCCTACAGTTACGTTATCCGAGTTAGTTCAAAATCCTGCTTTGTACGACCGAAAGATAATTCGTGTTAATGGACGGTTTCTAAGTGACAAAGAAGATCCTCATGATTCTTACTTTTACATGCCTGATGAATCTGGCGTCGAAAAACCATTGGGAGTTAGTTATTGGAGTTGGAAAGTTAGCGAGAAACTTTGCAAGTTTATTGATGTCCAAGCACCAGATTCAAATAGTGCTGATGTGACTTTAGTTGTTCAATTTCTTGATGTGACGAACTATCCTGCTGTTAGAGAGGCAAATGACGGAAGTCCGTTTGTTGTTATGGTTCTCCACGTAGAACGGATGAATGCGGTTGTTTCGCCTGTACCTTCAGCTGAGACTTTATCTAAACAACCACGTTAGCATAAATCTGGGCATTGTCGCACTGATTCCAGTTTTGTTATATCGCATTGAGTCTGAGACTAATAGTTGCATATATCAAAGCAAGTTTAAGTATAAGCGCGCATCGAACAAGTCATTGCACCGAAGACGCAAACAGCGACATTGTTAAATACGTTGCTCTTTAAACATTAGCTTGCGTGTTATCGGTTTGCGGCTCTGTGAACTCCGCCGTTAGGCGCAAATTACCTCCAGATAAAGTTTGAACGAGAAATATGTTTTTCATTATTCTGTTGCTTCAACAAACAGAAGTGACAAAAAATTCAATTCCTTGGTGGCAGGTGTCAACCGGCATTCTAGCAATACCCGCAGCTATCATTGGTCTAATCTATACATATAGGCAAAACACTAAAACGCGTCTTGAATCTCAAAAGCTCAAGCTTGAAATACTTGAGAAGCAGAAGCAACTTTCATCCGAATCATCAAATGAACCCCAGCTGGCTCTTTTCATCCATTAAATTTCACCGGAACTTACAACCACTAATTAGTTTCAGCGAGTACCAGATTTTGCGATTTTGAATATATTTCCTATACTCAACAAATATATTGCAACACAGAAAAATGCTCCTCAAAATGAAGCTCTCACTGTTGTTGCTAATCTCATAACCTTTTAGAAGTAATCTCAGGAAAACACATATATGAAGCGATTGTCTTTAATCGTGGCTATGCTATGTTTATGCATCTTGACTAATGCTCTCGATGCCCAAGCTGCGACCTTTACAGTAACAAATACAAACGACAGTGGAGCGGGAAGCCTTCGACAGGCAATTTCAAGCGCCAATTCAAACAATAAAGATGACACAATTGTTTTTGATTCGATAGTTTTTAATTCTGCTCGGACTATCATTTTAACTGGTGGGGAAATAAGCATTTTACCGGATAATTCTTCAGGAAATATAAAGACTTTAACAATCAATGGTCCGGCGCCAAATATGCTGACCATTAGCGGGAATAACCAAAGCCGAGTTTTTAACATTGAAAGAAGCGCAAACGTTACTCTTAATAACCTTAAATTAACCGACGGAAACGGCGTCGGTAGTCTGTTTAATGGTGCCGGCGGGGCTATCTTGGCGCAAGGCGGGGCGAACCTGTTGCTTCTGAATTCGATAATTAGCGGTAACAACATCGGCAGTAACGGCGGAGGCATTTATAGCGGCGCTGCGATGGTCACAATTATTAATTCCGCGATAATCAATAATACGGCTTTTTCAGGCGGAGGCATTTACCAGCAATCTAATAGTTTAACTATTATAAATTCTACAATCAGCGGTAACGTCACTTCATCCAACGGCGGTGGCATTCGTATTTGGGGAACCGTTGCGACCTGTACTAATTGTACTATCAGCTTTAATCATTCGACCGGCGGAACTTCAGCCGGTGGCGGCGTTTCTCTTGATAATCACCTTAATTTATTTTCCGATTTTTATGCGCGAAACACAATAATTTCTAATAATTCCACAGGCAGCGGAGTCTTGACGAACCTTGATTCTTCTCTTCGATCGCTGGGGCATAATATTGTTGACAACATTAACCCCGTTGATGTTTCCGGCGATAGAACAGGCAATCAGCTGAACGTAGATCCGCAGCTTGACCCGCAGCTAAGTTCTAACGGCAACACAATTCCGACGCACGCGCTTCGTGTTACCAGCCCGGCTATCGATAAAGGTAATAATTGCGTCTTAAACACTCCGGCAAACAATGGTTGTCTGGATCCGAATATCACTACCGACTCACGCGGAGTAGCCAGACCTCAAGACGGAGACAATAATGGTACGGCAGTTGTAGATGTCGGAGCTTTTGAAGCCACTCTTTCGGAAATCCAAATTGCACCTAATATGCCTGATTTACGTGCCTCTGCCGATACAGGTGTCAGTGATACGGACAATATTACTAAAAGTAGAAACTTATCATTTGACATAAATAATATAACAAGCGGAGCTAAGGTTGAGCTTTTCCGAAACGGCGTAAAAATCGCCGAAACGATCGCCACAAGCACCACAGTCACTTTGGGTGATTTTAATCTTCCAGCCGACGGCGTGTTTCTTTATACCGCGCGCCAGACAATCGAAAATTCTGTCAGCCTGCAAAGCGCAGGTCTTTTAGTCACTATTGATAATTCGCCCGTAGTTGTCACGATTAACCAGGCGGATATGCAAGCCGATCCGACAAAAACACAGCCGGTAAACTTCACAGTCGTTTTTAACGAGCCTGTCGTTAGTTTTGATTCAGCTGATATTTTATTGACAGGTTCGACGGCTGGAGTTTCGGGCGCAACCGTTGAAGTTACCGGAAGCCATCTAAGTTATAACGTGGCAATCAAAAATATCACATCGGATGGTTTGATTCGCGCAAGCGTTAGAGCAACGGCGGTAGGAGACCTTGCCGGAAATTCTAATCATGCTTCTTCGAGCACCGATAATGAGGTCACATTGGATACAACATCTCCGACAGTTACAATTAACCAGTCAATTAATCAAACGGATCCGACGAGAAATTTACCCGTTAACTTTACGGTAGTGTTCAGCGAGCCGGTCACGGGATTTACCAATTCCGATGTTTCCCTCATTGGATCGACCGCCAACATCGCTTCCGCTAATATTTCGGTTACCGGAAGCGGAGCGACTTACAATGTTGCAATAAGCGGTATTTCCTCAAACGGCGGTTCTATTAGAGCTAGTATTTTGGCAGGAGCGGCTAATGATGCCGCCAACAATGCAAGCCTTGCTTCAACCAGCGCCGATAACACTGTCGTTGTCGATAATACGGCGCCGACAATTACAATAAATCAAGCAAATAATCAACTTGATCCAACTAATTCACTGCCGGTAAACTTTTCTGTCGTATTCAGCGAGCCTGTTACCGGCTTTGATCCGACTGATCTCTCTTTTACCGGTTCTACAATTAACACTGCTGGAGCCACAATAACTATTACGGGGACGGGAAATACCTACAATGTGGCTATCAGTAATATTTCTTCGAATGGCGGGTTTCTCCGAGCGAGCATTCGTCCCGGAGCGGCTTCAGATACGGCTGGCAATACAAGTTCCGGATCAACCAGCACCGATAACCAAGTCGTGATTGATAACGTTGCACCGACGGTTACCATTAATCAGGCAATCGGTCAGTCCGACCCGGCAACGACTCAACCTATAAAATTTACTGTTGTCTTTAGCGAATCAGTGACGGGCTTCGATGCTTCAGACATTTCCCTTATTGGATCAAATGCGGGGGGGGCATCGGCAACCGTGACGATAGCCGGCAGCGGTAATGTTTATACTGTAACCATCGGCAATATAACATCGAACGGAGAGGTTAGCGTCAGTATTCCAAGCGGCGCGGTAACAGATGCAGCGGGAAATTCAAATACCGCCTCATCCAGCACTGATAACGCGATTATTGTTGTTGCTCGCACCTTGTTTGATTATGATGGAGACGGCAAAGCAGACCTTTCGGTATTTCGCCCCTCCGTTGGCGCCTGGTATATCTCAAACAGCTCTAACAACGCATTTTTCGGAACAAATTTCGGACAAAACGGCGATTTGATCGCACCTGCTGATTTTGATGGCGACGGAAGAACCGATATTTCTGTTTTTAGAGCTGGTTTCTGGTATCGGATAAACAGTTCTAATAATCAATTTGTCGGTCTTCAATTCGGTCTAGCAGAAGATATTCCCGTACCTGCCGATTTTGATGGCGACGGGAGAACCGACATTGCTGTCTTTCGCCCTTCAAACAGCACTTGGTACAGAATAAACAGCTCTAATAATCAATTTGTCGGATTTAAATGGGGAACAACCGGGGATAAGCCTCTAGCTGGAGATTTTGATGGAGATGGGCGTTCTGATTATGCTGTTTTCCGTCCTTCTGCCGGCTCTTGGTACATCTTAAGAAGCACGGATAATTCGTTTTATGGAGTTAATTTTGGCAGTTCGGAAGATATTCCTACTCCAGCAGATTATGACGGAGATGGAAAGACTGACATCTCCGTTTTTCGTCCTTCTGTCGGAAGCTGGTATCGAATCAATAGCAGGGATAATCAATTCTTCGGTCAACAATTCGGAATCTCTGAAGATAAACCCGTTGCCGCAGATTATGACGCCGACGGAAAAGCCGATATTGCTGTCTTTCGACCTTCAGCCGGAACCTGGTATTTGCAAAGAAGCACGGCAGGGTTTACCGGAGTGCAATTTGGAATAACAAGTGACGTTCCTACTCCAACTAGATACTAGTAATTAAAATAGAAAAGAGCAGCGCATGGAATTGTAAAAATTAAGGAAAATTGTAAAAGAACCGTAAACGGAAATTTTTATATAGCCTCAAGGTCTTTAATTTAAACAAATATGAAATGCGAGTATTTCCAATCCTGGGCACTTTTTTAAGTACGAAAAGCCTCGATTTTATTGAATGAATCAATAAAAATCGAGGCTTTTTCGTGTCAAATCTGAACGACCATTCAACCCTCAAAATCCATACTTCTCTCCGAGAAAGATCGTGTCATACAAGCATTTGAATTCAAATCCAGCGTTTCTATAAAAACCCTGTGCTTCTTTGTTTTGCTCGTTCACCAGAATGCAGATTGATCGTGTACGGGAGAACAATGTCTGGCAAAGTTGATTCAGGCAGAGCTTGCCAAATCCCTTGCCTCGTTCTTGAGAATCAACATAAATTCCTTCAAGGTAAACAACTTCCGGTGTATCGGAGTAAACCTCCGCCTTGAAAATCAATCTGCCGTTATCAACCAGCATCCATGTGCGCCCTTTTTCGATGCGGCGCAAACAGCGCTGACGAAATCCGGAAGGGTCTTTTTTCATCGGATTAACACCGCTTTCGTCAAACGCCATTTGCGCCTGCACCGGCATTACCAATTCAAGATCACCCGCCGTTGCTAAACGCAACCCTGTTATTTGTTCACTAGGCTTTATCGCATTGGTAGATTTCAACTCAAAGAGCAGTTCGCGACAGGCAAGCCGAATCGGCTGACCATCTTCCGAATAGTATCTCCAGAACTTCTCGATACCCTCCTTTTCGCCCATAATCATATGTGTTTTGGTGCAGTTCTGCGCCTGATGGGAAAGAGCTTTGAGGGCGCGCTCGGTATTCGCTTCAATCAAGGTTGCGTGACCGATCAAAGATATTCCTTCGAGCACATTTTCTTCGTTCCGAAATCCATAAAATGACCCGCGATTCAGGTCGCTGACCATTCCGTTGTCGTGAATCAGACCGACCATGCAGACCGTGTGGATCGGACGATTGGCAAGAAAAGAAAGCGTTTCCTCTTTATGCTCTTCGGTAAGCATTTCAACCAAAGCTTTCCGGTGCGTCCTCTGAATCATAACTGGCGGTGGGGTAACAGTTACGAATTTAACAGATTTAGCTGCAAGCGAGTTAAAAGAACTCAGCATCGCCGATACGGATTCGAAAGATCCGCCTTTGGGAACTAACTGAGGTATGATTGTCATGGCTCTTCTCCTTTTACAAGTAGTTTGACAACCATAAGTTAGTAACCCAGATAGTCAACGCCCGTATCTCCTTGAAGTTCCATGCTCGATGTATTATCACCCGTAGCCAAAGCGGATTGAGCCTGTAGAATGGCATCACTCATCAGAACGCCGTCACTCATTAGAACGCCGTCGCTCATCAATACGCCGTCTCCCATAACAATACCGTCTCCCATAACAATGCCGTCGGTCATCAAAACTCCGGTGCTGAAGAATACCGCTCCGTCGCTCATCAGCGTGCCGTTGCTGACGAGGATGTTGTCTCCCATGACAATGCCGTCGGTCATCAGAACTCCATCCGCCATTAGAACACCGTCACTCATTAGAACACCGTCGCTCATCAGCACGCCGTTTCCATAGATCTTCTGATACTTGGTTATCAGGTTTGTTCCCGTAGCAAAGGTGTTTCCTAGAACGATGCCTTGTGACCAGGTGAATGTATGTCCGGCTAACGTTGTTTGAGGCGAAGGAGGGGTCAATGTTGTCAGCAAAGAAGAGCCAAGCAATGTTAATGTTGATGAGAGAAGGTCGGATTTAACCAGTTTAGCCAGTCGAACAGCACCCTCGAGATTTAATTGACCTGCGCCCTGTTCAAAGGTATTGAAGCCGGCAAGCTGCTGCGCCGTGTACATCAGAATCGTCTTCACCATATTCGGCGTCAGTTTTGGATTCGCCTGTAAAAGAAGCGCAGCCGCTCCCGCTACGGTTGGTGAAGACATTGAAGTGCCGTTCAAAAACATCATGTCGCGAACATGAACCGGGCTGACATTAGCATTAAGGTTTGGGTTTTCAGTCACAAGACGGTTATTAACAGCTTTGGCATAGACCAGCTTATTACCCGGGGCGACAAGATCCGGTTTTATCAGATTGTCGTAATGCTTGACATTATTTGTATCTGTCCAGTAGCTGCGCGTCGGACCACGAGAACTGTAGCTCGTTACTCCATCGTCATTGCGCGAATCTGTTCCATAAGTATTTGTTGCGCCGACTGTTAAGGCAGAAGGCTCATTGCCGGGCGAGTGAATATGACCGTAAACTTTTTGCTCCGAGCTGTTTTTTCCGTTATTTCCGGCAGCCGCAATAACAACAATACCGTTATCAACCAGCTTTCGCACCGCTTTGCAGACCGGGTCGTTTTTATATGAATCAACGGCTGCTGCGCCGAGACTTAGGTTCACAACCCGAATGTTATAGGTTGAGCGATTTGCTAAAACCCAATCGAGCGAGCTGAGAAGATTTGAGACTTTGCCGACGCCGTTTTTGTCCAATACACGAAGGTTAATAATTTTGGCGTTAGGCGCGATTCCGATATAAGCTGCGTTGGAAATACGACCGTTTCCGGCAGCAGTTGCCGCGACGTGAGTGCCATGTCCGAAAGGATCATCGGTGCGATTTTCGCCGGTGAAATCCCGGCTGACGACCACACGGACATTATTGCTTTTATCAAGAAATGAGGTATGAGCCGTATCAATTCCTGAGTCGATAACAGCAATACCTATCCCTGTTCCGTCAAGATGAGTTGTTGTTGTGCCGCCGAGAAGATTAGTTGTTGTTTGAGTGCGAATGGCATCTGCTCCGGTCGTCGTGGAAATATGTCCGAACGATTTTACTTCGTCATCAATCGAGACATAAGAAACTTCGCTAAAAGATGCGAGTTCGTTAACAACGCTGCGTGGTAATTCCACTGCCCATGCGTTGAAGCGACTAAATCTCGCGCGAACGTTAACTCCGTTTCGATTAAGAAGCGCATTAAGTTTTCCGCTCGGCGCGGCTGAAAGTTGGAGTATGACTGAGGCGCGCGCCGCGAGATCGGGATGATTTTTCAAACTGGGAGAGATTTTATCTCTATTTGCGCGAGTATTGTTTTGCGATTCATTGGACGAATCGGCTCGTGCAGTCGTTGCTGAGCGTTCTACCAGCAGGATACCGAGGCAGAGCGAGAGAATTAATGTCGTGGACCCGAGCTTTTTGAGAAAGTTCCAAGAGTTGCCGTATTTCATAGATATTTAATGTATAGATCTGAGATTTTATTCTTGCTAATGATTTGCCGATGATAGGCTTGCAACGCCGGAAAGGCGCTATGCATGATTTTTTTTGCACATATCGTGCCAATATGGTTTTTTTCTGTAAACAAAGGTTTTTTTGAGGTTTTTGGGATAATTAATAAAATAAATGTCAGAAATAATGTGTCAATTTGAATTCAAATTATTAATTTGAGAGAAAATCGGTCAGGAAGGTTTCAGGCTACACGATTTCAATCGCTACGGTTAAGTCAATCAATACAGAGCAGCAAACAATCGTTATTTGAGACAAAAACGCAAAAGAAAAGTCCCGCTTGAACGGGACTTCAGAATTCTTTTGAGAAACATTTGGCAAACCAAGCTAAAAGGTTAAAGCGGAATTTTTTATCTAGCCTTTTTTTTCCAAATCCTTCAATAAATGCTGGACGTTTTCGTGTTGAGCCTCTAAGGTTTCTTTTTCGAGTTCGAAAGCTTTGTTTGCCTCATCAATCGCTTCTCTTACTTTTGCAATGAATTGTTCAGCATCTGACGCTTTTTCTTCAACAATGTGAGCGTTGGTTTTACTTCCTTCGTGAATCAGCACGGCTTCACTAGCCAGCCGCGTTGCGTTTTCGATATGAGTGAGAGTTTCCATTCCTGAAGCTTGGGTGTTTTTGTCGGGCATAAGTCACTTATAGCTCGTCAATTTCGTTCTTAATAGTCTGCGTGTCAGAACTGCTTACGATTTTCAATCTATCTCAAACGTTCATTCAAGACCAACTTTGCACATAAAGCCCTTATTCAGGTGCTTCATCCCTTTCGTCCTGAGCGTCGCCTTGTGCAATATCGGGATTTCCGCGCAGAAATAGGGGAATATCAGAATCATTACCTGATTCTTCAACAATGGATTCTTGAGATACATTTCCTGTTGGATTGTCAGAGTTTTCTTTTCTTTCTTCGTTCATAACACCGTCCTAAAGTCTTAAAAATTTCTAGTTTGCTCAGTTTTTTACTTTATCAGTTCTGATAATAAATCAAACAATTCTTCTCCGTCACCGAGATAAATAACATATTCATTTTCTCCGGCTCTGGTGGTCTTGCCCTCCAGCTTTTGATTATACTCAGCCGCGATAATTACAAGGGGAATATTCAGATTTGCAATTTTTCTGAGATGATTGCCGAAATTCAGCATTTCTTCTTCGGATTTTCTCAACAAATTAATCATTATCAAATCCGATTTAACCAGTCCGTCGGTTGCCCTTTGGAAAGCATCTTTTTCATCCACCGCCAAAAACACATTATAACCTTTCTCTTCCAGCATTTTTCTAAAGAGCAGACGCGTATCATCGTCCTCCTCAAGCAGAAATATTGTCGGCTGATTCATTTCCGATAACCTTTTCATTGAAAAAAATATTTAAAACTAAGAGGATAAAGATAAATTAATTGATTTGCTGAAATTTCTTCGGTACAGTAGCGGACTTTTTCACTTTTTGCTTTTTGTTAAAGATTTAACCCGTCAACTCGCTTCCTGATTCCAACACATGATATTCCGTAAAATTCAAATTCTTTCCGATTTACGAAGCGGGTGAGAAATCGAATTCTTTCGGGCGAATAATATTTGAGCTCTCCGTATTTCGCGTTTATATTTAACTTTCAAAGCAAGGAGAATAATGAATGCCGACATTTTAAGCTGTATTCAAACCGGATTCGCTCAGAATTTGAATGACTTCGGTTATATTATGTTGGGTTTTGTAAAGACGTTTACTGTTTCCGATTGCGGCTCCACAGCAAACTGCTCTCACAAAACTCTTAAAAAACAGTGGCAGCAAAACGTTGGCAACGAGAAAAAGAAGCTAGATAATTTTAAGGAGATTTAGATGCCAGTTTGCAAACAATACGGCGGAATTACCAGAGAAGAACTCGATCAACTTCGGGCGGATTTGGAGAAAGAAGGAGTCCTTCTTCCGAAGGGCGATGATGTAGAAGTTACAGGTCCTTACGGCATTGAGCTGCGTGCTACTTATGACGATCAGAAAGAGACTCTGAAAATATGTATAACTAAAAAACCGTTTTATATTCCCGAATCCGAAATCTGGAAAATCGTTGATTCCGGCGTTGAGCCTTATGTCGGTCCCTGATTACAGTAACTCGCTAGGCTAAAAACATGAACAAAGAAATTGTAGCCGCGCAAAAGCATTTCGATTACCGAGCTAAAAAAATAGCCGATTACTCAAGACCAGCTCAGAGACTAATATAGCTGACGAACGCTTTTAGCAAAAAATGGTATAACTTGAAACGTACTTGGGGTTGTATTTCGCGTATTATAACTTCTGCTGCGTTTTCAAAAGCTTTCCTTCTGTCTGAAATCGGTGATCCATTTTTGTCGAGATTTCACAAAACCTGATCTTTCCTATAAAATCGCAGGAATAATACCCGCCGCCCTTGGCGATTTTCCGAAATGAATTTTTACCAAATTTTAAGCGCATTTCTCGCATGTTTACTATTCCTGAACTCTGCGCCGTTTGTTGCGGCGCAAAATAATCGGCAGACGAACCGTTTTATCGAACCGTCGCAAACAGCTTTAAGGTGGGCTGAAAAAGAATTGCGGCGAATGACGAGCGATGAAAAAGTCGGTCAGTTGGTATCGGTCGGAATCAACGCCAGATTTTTAAATCAGGACAATCCCGAATTTATTGATTTAAAGCGACACGTTGAAGTTAACAAAATCGGAGGAATCGTTTTATTCGGCTCGCCCGTTTACGAAGCCGTTCATCTGACAAACCGGATGCAGGCGGCTGCAAAATATCCGCTCTTGATTTCCGCCGATTTTGAAGCCGGAATCGGAATGCGTTTTGAGGATACGGTAAATTTTCCTTGGAATATGGCTGTTGCCGCAACGGGTGAACCGGAACTTGCGCGGCGGCAAGGCGAAATGACAGCACGCGAATCCCGCGCGCTCGGTGTTCATCATGTTTTCGCGCCTGTCGTTGATGTCAACAACAATCCGGATAATCCGGTGATTAATGTCCGTTCTTACGGCGAAAATCCGGCGGATGTTTCGCGTTTTGCCGCAGCATTTATCAATGGTTTGCAGTCGCAAGGCGCTCTGGGAACGGCGAAACATTTTCCCGGACACGGCGATACGGCGGTTGATTCTCATCGCGGACTTCCGATTATAGATTTACCTCGCTCACGTTTCGATCAAATCGAATTGGTTCCTTTCAAAAACGCCGTCGAAGCCGGAGTCGCTTCCGTTATGGTTGCGCATATCGCTTTGCCGCAGATTGATCCGACCGAAATTAGACCGCTCGAAAAACCGATTGCTCCGGTTGACGCAGCAGAAGGCGACGAAATCGTGTCGGAAAAAGCGTTTCTGCCAGCTACTTTATCGCCCGTCGTTAACACGCAGATTTTGCGAAAAGAGCTTGGATTTAAAGGCTTAATCGTCACCGATTCAATGAGTATGAGCGGATTGACACTTTATTTTCATCAGGACGAAGCCGCTGTTCGAGCTTTTCTGGCGGGCGCGGATATGATTTTAAAACCCGCGGACGTTGACCTCGCGATTCGCGGTTTGCGCGAGGCGGTTAAAACCGGAAGAATTCCCGAAGCGAGATTAAACGAATCGGTTATAAAAATTCTGGCTTTAAAATACGAGCTAGGATTGACGAAAAACCGCATTGCCCCGATTGAAGCGCTCGACCGCGTCGTCGCTTCGCAAGCGGCGCGCGATTTGTCGCAGGAAATTGCAGGAAAAGCCATAACTCTTGTCAAATCCGAAGGTGGCGCGGTTCCGCTAAAAAACAGGAAGATTTTCGTCCTCGGCGTCACCAACGGTGAAGATAAATCCTGGGTGGCAAACACATTTTTGCGGGAATTAAGGCGAGGCGGTCTAAAATTCGAATCTGCAATTATGGACGAGCGCGCGACCGAAAAAGAGATTCGAGAAACAATGGAAAAAGCGCGTCAAGCGGAAATTATTGTCGCTCCGCTTTACGGTCGCGTTCGTTCTGGGAGTGCGCGAAGCACAGGGTTGCCAGATTCAAGCGTCAAGCTTTTGCAGGATTTGCTGGCTGAAAACAAAAACATTGTCGGCGTAAGCTTCGGAAATCCGTATCTTTTAACCGCTTTCCCGCAAATGAAAACTTATCTGGTTGCTTACGGCGAAATGGCTGTATTGCAGCGAGCTACTGCGCGCGCAATGATGGGCGAGCAGGATATTAGCGGACGGCTGCCAATCAGTTTGCCCG
This sequence comes from Acidobacteriota bacterium, assembly GCA_030863175.1. Lineage (GTDB taxonomy): Bacteria > Acidobacteriota > Blastocatellia > Pyrinomonadales > Pyrinomonadaceae > JALZCH01. Next base: position 16,610 of record JALZCH010000005.1, read on the forward strand.
GATTGTTTCCAATCGGAACCGGAATTCAAATCAAAAAATCTGAAACCACAGCCCGGAAATAAATTGGCTAAAAATCAGGGTAAAGAGTTCAATTCTTAAATTTCTTTTTGTTTCGGTTAGAGACAAATTAAAGTTTGAGCTCTTAACGCTTTTTTATCACGCCTTTCGATTTACTTACGGCATTCGACTAATCCGATGTCAATTAATCGCCGTCATTTTTTGAAATTAGCCGGATTAGGTGCCGCTTTATCAGCGGTTCCGAAGCCCTCGGTCGGGCAGGTTCAGCGGCGTAAAATTGTTGTTGTCGGCGCCGGACTTTCAGGATTAGCGGCGGCTTATGAACTTAATAAATTCGGTCATTCCGTGATTATTTTGGAAGCGCAGAACCGCGCTGGTGGGCGTGTCTTAACTTTGCGCGAGCCGTTTGCCGAAAATCTTTATGCCGAAGCGGGAGCGGCGCGAGTTAACGGAAATCACGATCTTCCGCATCGTTACATCAAAGAATTCAATTTGCCCCTGATTCCTTTTTATCCTGTTGGGGGAAAGTTTGTCAGAATCAGACAAAATGAGCGGAGTGAAGTCGGGTGGGAAAAATTTGCGGACGGGATTGGGTCATCGGTTACTCCAGAAAAATTAACCAAATGGCAGAAAATTCCCGGCGGCAACGATGCTTTACCAAAAGCCTTTGCGGAAAGGCTCGCCGGAAAAATTCATTATGACGCAAAAGCCGTGCGAATCGAGCAGGAAAAAGATGCCGTCACAGTAAAATTCAGCGAAAAGGGAAAGTTCGAAACCGTCCGAGCGGATTTTGTGGTTTGCGCCGCGCCGCTCACAATGTTGCGGAAAATAGAAATTGATCCGCCGCTTTCAATGGCAAAACGTGATGTGATCGAAAAGGTGAAATATGATTCGGCGTCTCGGGTCTTCCTGCAGACGAAAAGGAAGTTTTGGCTGGATAAAGGTTTAAACGGCTTCGCCATTGGTGATAATTACGGCGAAATCTGGGATTCGTCTTTCGGGCAAAATTCGACTCGCGGAATTCTGCAAGCTTACTTGCGCGGCTACACATCAGAAAACCTCAGAAAACTACCGAATTTCCAACGCATACCAGTAACAGTCGAAAATCTGGAAAAATATTTTCCCGGTTTGCGCGAAAATTTTGAAACCGGAGCCTCTAAATTCTGGAGCGAGGATCCTTTTGTTTTTGGCGCTTGGGCGCTTGCAGATTTGGATCAAATTCCTCTTATTCAAAAACCGGAAAACCGAATTTTCTTCGCTGGCGAACACGCTTCTTTCCATCCTTCATGGATGCAGGGAGCACTCGAATCCGCAATTCGGGTAGTGCAGGAAATCCAAAAAATAAATTAACGACCCGGTCAAAACTTAAAAAAGCTCGAATTTGACGGTTAAATATTTTCTCGGATTTTGGCGAAAATCATAAATCAGTTTATTAGCTTCTGAAGTCGCCTGGTTGATGTTGTTGTAGAGCGATTCATCCCGGATAAATTTTCCGAGCGTGCCTTCGCCTCGTTCCGCCGCCGAAACAATGCCTTCAACCCGCAAAGCGGTCGAATTAAATCTCGCCAGCGTATCGCGGGCTTCATTGTAAAGAGCTTCGTCTTTTAAAAACTTTCCGGCTGTCCCGCGTCCTTCGTTGAGGTCGGCGATTATCGGCTCAAAGCGTTCGGCGATTTGTGTCAGACGAGAAACCGAAGCGCGAGTTTCGGCGACAGTTGCGCGCAAATCGTTGTAAAGCGCTTCGTCGCGCAAAAGTCTCCCGGCTGTTCCGCGTCCTGCGCGCAAATCTCTGGCAATGGCTTCAAGCTGTGCGGTTGAGCGGTTAATGCTATTGTAAATTTCAGGATCGTTCAAAAGCCTGCCAGCCGTGCCTTCTCCGCGATTGAGGCTGGCTGCGACGGATTGAAGCTCAGAAACCGTGCGTCGCGATTGAGCAATTGTAGCGTTCAGATTTTCATAAAGCTGTTCGTCGTTGATGACTCTGCCCAGCGTTCCTTCGCCTTCATTGATTTTCGTTGCAATATCGGTCATCGGAATTGCCAGACGATTAAGTTGCTGAACAAGTTCGTTTCCGGAAACCGTTAATTGATTAATCGTTGCCGGAACAACCGTTTTTAAAACGAAATTCTCAGGAACCGGCTGCCCTGTCGAAGTTCCCGGTGTAATGTCAATCACTTTGTCGTTTCCGAGAACGGTCGAAGCGACGAGCTGAGCGGTCGAATCCGTTCTGATCCGTTGGAAAACAGGCTCACCGTCCACGGTTTCCGAAACGGTAAACGTAGCTTCAACTTTCGCATCGTTAGCTGTGCCCGGAGGAAGCAACCGGACACCTTCGACTTTGCCAATGGGCATTCCCGCAAGCTGCACGTTTGCGCCTTCGCGCAAGCCTTCGGCGCTTGCAAAATGCGCTTTAAGCTGGAACCTGCGCTCAAACGGGTTGAAATCGCCCGAAGCATTTAAAAGCAGAAAAACCAGAACCGTCAGCGCGATCAAAGTAAAAATTCCGACGCGCAGTTCTCTAAAGCCAATTTTATTTGCTGAACGTGGCATAAGCTGTTATCCGTATAAGAACATTATAAGTCAAAGATTTATCTACCTGTAATAAATTTCTGAATATAAGGGTCTTCCGAACGGCGAAGTTCTTCGTCCGTGCCGCTGAAAATTATGTTGCCGCTTCGGAGCATAATTATTTTGGTGTTAATCAAACACAATCGTTTGCCTTCTTCTTCAAAAACAATTTCACCGTTGTCGCCAAGCGTTGCGTACTCGCCGCAGATATAATCGAGATTATTCATTTCGTGAGTAACGAAAATCGAAGAAACGTCCTGCAAATCTCTTAATTTTATCGCCAATTCGCATATTGTTCTTGCGGTCGGCGGATCAAGCCCGGCGGTCGGCTCGTCGAACATAATAATTTTCGGATTGCCAACGAGAGCGCGGGCGATCCCGACGCGCCGGCGCATACCGCCCGAAAGCTCAATCGGCATTTTATCAATCGCGTCTTCGAGATTGACAAATCGCAGCATTTTTCTGACTTCCGCCTCGACTTCATCTTCAGGGACGCCCTTTTCGTGAAGCCGGTATGCGACGTTTTCATAAACCGAAAGCGAGTCAAAAAGAGCGCCTTCCTGAAAAACCATACCGATTTTCTGCCGCACGCGCATCATTTCCGGCTCCGTAAATTCGGTGACATCTTCGCCGTCAACAAAGATGCGTCCTTCGTCGGGTTTTAGAAGCCCCAAAACCAGTTTTATAATTGTGGATTTGCCGCCGCCCGAACCGCCGAGAACGATTTTGGTTTCGCCTTTTCTGATGGTAAAACTAAGCCCGTCTAGAATTTTTCGGTCGTCAAACGAAAGATGCACGTTTTCAAATTCTATAGCGGGAACGGCACGTTCCGGTTGATCGGTTGGCTCAAAGGGCGATTCGGCGGTGATTTCACCGTTCGCCTTAAATCCGTTGTCAGTTTTAACGGCGGATTTTGTCGCCGTGGTTCGAGAAAACTTCATAAGCTAGACGCCCGTCGGCGTTCCAAAAATAAATTGCAAAGCGCGCGCCAAAAAGAAATCGGCGATAATCACAAGAATTGAAGCCAATACTACGGCGCTCGTCGTAGAGCGCCCGACGCCAACCGTCCCGCCTTCGGTGTTCAATCCCTTGTGACACGAAATCGCCCCAATAATCAAGCCGAAAATGAGCGGTTTGATTATTCCGCCCAAAACATCTTCGGTCGTGATACCTTGCCTAACGGAGGAAAAATAAAGGCTGATCGGATGCGCGAACAAAAATCTGCCAACCGTTGCGCCACCTATTAAACCTAACACGTCCGCCGCGACGGTAAGCAACGGCATCATCGTCAACAAAGCCACAATGCGAGGAATGACGAGCTTTCGAACCGGATCGGTGCCGAGCGCTCGCATCGCATCAATTTGCTGAGAAACAACCATCGAACCCAGTTCCGCTGAAATCGCAGAGCCGACGCGCCCAGTAACCATTAAAGCCGTCAAAACCGGACCGAGCTCTCGAATCAGAGAAAAAGCCGTCAGATAACCGATTTGACTTTGCGCACCGTATTGAGCAAGCGTCGGATAGGTTTGCAAGGTGAGAACGCCGCCGGTGAAAAAGCCTGTCAGCAATATAATTGTCAGGCTGCCAACGCCGATGATATCCATTTGCTCGGTCGTTTCGCGGATATAGCGCGGGCGGCTAAAAACGCGAGCCCCCGCTCGCCCGACGAGCAGTGTTATGTTTTGAAGCTCAAGCAGAAACCGTTTGAAAAAATTCATCCGAGCCGTTTTACGCGTCGAAAACGATAAAAAAAACAATCGTATGATGCGAAAAACGGGAGAAAAAGTCCAGAGAGATTTATTTTTATTGAATTGTTGAAGAAACGGAATTAAAGTTTGCTGACCTATTTCCGTTTCTTCCGTTTTAAAACTGAGGGCGATTTTTGACGGGCAAGCGTTTCGGGCGATTTTGCGGAGGAGGCGCAAATGCAGGTTGCTGCTGTTGCATAGGGGTTTCAACGGAACGGCGGCGAAGTTCACGAAAACGCGCGAGTTGTTCGGGCGTTAAAACCTGTCGAATGCGAAATTCAGTTCGGGCGCGCAATCTTGAAACCTCGGCTTGAACTTCGCCAAATGCACGGGTGCGCTGCTCGACTTCTGCTGCATTCGGATTATCGGCGTAAATGGCTAAATCAAGCGCGCGGCGGGCTTCACGCTGCTTTTGGACAGCTTGCCGAATTTGTTCTCGTGTTTCTTGATTAATGGCTCTAATTTGTTCAATTTGTTCCGGCGACAAATTTAACAATCGAATAAGCTGCCTGCCGCGTCTCTGTCCCTGAGCCACTGGCTGCGGAAAAGAAGGTTCCTGCGCTTTTGCTGTTTCAATAAAATCCGGAAAAGCAAAAAACAAAAGGGAAAATATCAGTAAAAATCCAAATTTAAGGTTGTTCATTTTCGTTACCTCAAAAAGTTATATTGAAGGCTCGATTTCGTCGAGCAAATCGGTCAAACGAACCGAATCCTCTTCCGGTTCATCGTCAAGTAAATTGCTCAATTCTTCTTTTGGCTGGCTTTTAGGCGTCATTATTCGTCTTTTTGGCAAATCTCCATTGCGATCCGCAGAATTATTCGTTGACTGTTTCGTAGCTTTTCGATTGTTCCTATTTGATCCTTTTTGTGTTTTTTCACGGTTTTGAGCGATTACATGCGGCGTTTCTTCGGGTGTTGCAGTCGTTTCATCATTGGCAGCCACAACTTCCAACGGTGCTGCTGCAGATTCAGGCGTAGCGTTGATGGTAGGCGAAACTGAAACATTATTATCTTTCGTTTTGAAAAAATTAAACGTTCCGAAGAAGAGGAAACCGAAAATGATTAACACGGCGAAACTGGTGGCGGAGATTTGCCAGCCGAAATTTGCGGAAGTGAAAAAGCAGCGCAATTTTTCAAACAGTGATGGGGTTTCTGTCAAAGCCGGTTCAATCGTTCGCGTTTCGACCGGTAAAACAACGTTCGGTAAAGCGAGCGGTGTAAATTCAACATTGCGCCACTCTGAAACAGCGTTTCTCAGTGTTCCGAAAGCGGCAAACTCTTCGCGGCATTCCAAGCAGCCGCTGAGATGACTTTCAAAATCTTGAATTTCGCGCCGTGTCGCTTCGCCGTAAAGCACTGAGACGAGCGTTTCGCCGAAGGCGCAAATCGAATCTGATTTGAGATTGTTATTGTTCATTTCTTTAAACCACTTCGAGCGGCGTTTTTTCGAGCCGCTTTTTTAGCTGTTTGAGCGCCGTATAAAGTCGGCTTTTCACAGTGCTGAGCGGAATTTCCAGGATTTCCGAAATTTCCTGAAACGTCATTTCTTCAAATTCCTTCATAACCACAATTTGTTTCAATTCGGGCGGCAAAGCGCCGATAGCTTTTCGCACGGTATCAATTCTTTCCTTTTGCTCGGTTTCGCCGGACGGCAGCGGTGCGTTGTCGGCGAAAAACGTGAGCGGGTCGTCTTCATTATCCGATTCGAGCGGAGACTCGTTTCTCGTCTTTTGCCGGCGCAGACGCGTCAGGCATTGATTCACGGCAATCCGGTGAAGCCATGACGAAACCTTCGCGTCGCCGCGAAAACCGTTTAGGTTGCGAAAAGCCGAGATAAAAGTCTCTTGAGCCGCATCGCGGGCTTCTTCATCCCCTCCGAGCATTCCGTAACAAAGAGCGAAAATCTTGCGTTCCCAACGTCGGACAATCTCGCCGAAAGCATCGGTTTCGCCGGCTAAAGCCATTTCAACGAGTTTTTCATCAGCCTGATTCCGACTCATCGGTTCTGTAATTGCTGCCGGCATCTTAAGCGAAATTACCGCTCGAATTAAAGCGCATTTTAAATTTGCGCCCTGTCAATTTAGACGTTGTAAAATGCGGATTGGTCGAAAGTTTTACAAAAAGTTGTTATGAACAATTTTTTATCCACTTTTTTTCATTCGAGTTTGATGCGTTATAATTTGACCGGACTTTAAATTTAGACTTTATATTTTGGATTAATAAGAAATGGCATTCTTTTGGCGTAGAAAAAAAGACGAAGATCAGCCTTTTTCGACTTCGATTTTAGGTCTCGACAAATCGCTCGAACAATTAAAGGCTGAAGAAGAAGCTCTCGAACAGGAATTTTCCGCCCGTTTTTCCCGCGCGGTCGAAAAAACCCGGCACGCAATTAACGACCGCATTGACACTGTTTTTCAGAACCGCAAACAAATTGACGACGAATTGCTCGACGAGCTTGAAGAAATTTTGATTTCCACCGACATCGGAATTAATACGACAATGCAAATTCTCGATACCGTCCGGCGCGGAGTTTCGAGAGCTGAAATCAACGACGTTGACGCGCTCAAAAACGCGATCAAAGATGAATTGCTCGGCATACTTCAAGGAGCTGAAAAATCTGGAGTCGCTTCTGAAACCTCTGTTCGCGAAGAAATCAAACCGTATGTGATGATGATTGTCGGCGTCAACGGCGTCGGCAAAACTACGACAATCGGGAAACTTGCCAACCGAATCAAAGCCGAAGGGAACGATGTTTTGATTTGCGCGGCTGACACATTTCGTGCGGCGGCGAGCGACCAATTGGCGATTTGGGCTGAACGCACTGGAGTTCCGCTGATTCAACAGAAACAGGGAACCGATCCAGCTGCCGTTTTGTTTGATTCGATCAAAGCCGGAAAGGCGCGAAGCAGCGACGTTTTAATCGTTGACACCGCCGGACGCTTGCACAACAAAGCGAATTTGATGTCCGAATTGGACAAAATGAAACGTGTCGCAGGTCGGGAAGTTGAGGGCGCGCCGCACGAAACTCTTCTCGTAATTGACGCCGTTACCGGACAAAACGGGCTCGAACAAGCACGCCAATTCTTAAAAACTGCAAATGTCACTGGTATCGTCTTAACCAAACTTGACGGCACGGCAAAAGGCGGAATTGCCGTGGCAATTGCAAAAGAATTAAATTTGCCCATCCGCTATGTTGGTATCGGCGAAAAAGTTGATGATTTAATGGTTTTTGATCCTGAAAGATACGTGAACGAGCTTTTCAGTTAACAGAATTGGACAACAATTATTCAGAAACGGATCAAGCGATGATGCAGCGAGCGTTGGAACTCGCTGCAAAAGGCATCGGGCAGGTAAGTCCAAGTCCGCTTGTCGGCTGTGTCATTGTTGATAAAAACGGTGAAATTGCGGGTGAAGGTTTTTACATTTATGAAAATCTGACGCATGCCGAGGTCATTGCGCTGGAACAAGCCGGAGAACGCGCCAGGGGCGGAACGGCTTATGTTTCGCTTGAACCGCACGACCATTTCGGACGCACCGCGCCTTGCACAGAGGCATTAATTAAAGCCGGTGTCAGGCGGGTTGTGTGTCCGATCGAAGACCCGAATCCATTGGTTTCCGGCAAAGGTTTCGAAAGCCTTCGGAAAGCCGGAGTTGCTGTCGAAAACGGAATAATGGCATCGGAAGCGGCTCGTTTGAATGAGAAATTCATTCATTGGCATCAAAAGGGAAGACCTTTCGTTCATCTCAAGATCGCCTCATCGCTTGACGGCAAAATCGCAACGCGAACCGGCGATTCGCGTTGGATTTCAAACGAAAAATCCAGAAAGCGTGCACACGAATTGAGACATGAATACGACGCCATTTTGATCGGTGCAAACACGGCACTAATTGACAATCCGGTTTTAACAGATCGCTCGGGCAAAAGCCGACGGCGCGAGCTCGTCCGTGTTGTTTTGGACAGCAATTTGCAGCTTTCTTTAAATTCACAGCTTGTGCAAACTGCGAAAGAAATTCCAACGATTATTTTTACGTCAAGCCGAAATAGTGAGAAAATTGACGAACTTCAAAGCAAAAAATTAGAAGTCATTTGGACGAGTGGAGGCGGTCGGGATTTGCAGTCGGTTTTAAAGGAACTTGCCAGACGCGAAATTCAAAGCGTATTAGTCGAAGGCGGCGCATCTGTCGCCGGTTCCTTTATTGACGCAAAATTGATTGATAAAGTCACATTTTTCCTCGCGCCGCTGATAGTTGGCGGTTCAGATGCGCCGATTTCTGTTGCCGGGATCGGAGCCAGCAGATTAGACGAATCCATCCGTTTAAAAGATTTGGTAATCGGACAAAACGAGAATGATTTGGAAATAACTGGTTATCCGAACTATTGACTTGAGAAATCGCTTGAAAAGTCTTGGGCTCGACAATTAAACAAATTTATCAGCAGGAAACGGAAATATTTTGAAGGAAAAGAGAAAAAGTAAAACACCAAGCGTTTATGCAAAAAAATCTTTCGGGCAAAATTTTCTCATTGATCCGAATTACATTGAAAAAATAATTTCCTCATTAAATATCCGGGCAGGCGAAACGATCATTGAAATAGGACCGGGGCGCGGAGCTTTAACACGGAAATTAATCGAAAGAAAAGCCAGAGTTTTTGCCGTTGAATTAGACAAAGATTTGATTCCGATTTTAGAAACCGAATTTGGAAATGATGAAAATTTTGTCTTAATTGAAGGGGACGCTTTAAAGCTGGATTTTCGACAGTTTGTAAATTCAAAGCAAGAGCGAATTAAGCTAGTTGCAAATCTGCCTTATTACATTTCAACGGCGATTTTACAGAAATTAATTGAGCAACGGGAAGTTTTTTCAGAGTTGGTTTTGATGCTTCAGCGCGAAGTGGTTGAAAGAATCGCGGCGCCTGCCGGAAATTCGGAGCGTGGTTTTTTGTCGGTTTTGGTTGAAGCTTATTGTCAGGTCGAAAAGCTCTTCGATGTTCCGCCGGCTGCATTCAAGCCGATTCCGAAAGTATGGAGCGCGGTTATAATATTAAAAATGAAAGAATTGGGTCTGATAACCAAAGACGAGGCGGATGAAAAGCTGTTCTGGGCATTGGTTAGCGCAGGTTTTGCGCAAAAGAGAAAGACCATTCTTAATAACTTGAAAAACGCCCGTTCAGATTTGTTGCTGAAACAGATAACACAAAGGAAGGGAATTGAAGAAATTTTAATCGCAGCTCAAATAGAAAAATCCCGTCGTGCAGAGACCTTAACACTTGAAGACTGGAAAAATATTTTTGCAGCAATTTATAATCTGTGATTTTGTTTTAAGGTATTAGTAAAAAGGTGAAATGAAAATAAAAAAACAATTCCGAAAACCGTTTGAAAGAAAAAACTTTTGCAGTTAAATGATTAAACCACAAAAGTTTTGATATTTATAAACTTATAAATGCTAAGGTGATGCCTGAAGGTTATCGATGGCTATTGCCATTTCCGCCCCAGTTTCCCTGCTTTCCTTTTCAATTCAAATAGAGAGTAGTTTAATATTCGATCCTTGTCAAGCATTAATTTAAGTTAAGTGGATTTAATGTGGTTGTTTAGGTGTCTTCATGTTTTTCTTTACACGGGTAGAAGGCGTTAAAGTTGAATGTTAGGTGTCGGTGTTAAGACATTTAAACGAAAATCTCAAGACTTTGCGGGATAATTATAAATAGTTAGGGAAAATGGTGTGTTATACTGCGAACTCAAATAAAAAATTAGCAATCAAAGATTATTACAAAAAATTTAGAAAGAAATAATCTGTGGGTAAATTAGAAATTATACCTTTGGGCGGAATCGGCGAATTCGGAATGAATTGTATGGCGATTCGCTATTTGGACGAAATGATTGTCGTTGACGCCGGCATGGGGTTTCCCGAAGAGACGGCTTATGGAGTTGATGTCTGCATTCCCGATTTCGATTTTTTGGAAGAATATAAAAACGATCTAACGGCTTTAATTATCACACACGGACATGAAGATCATATCGGGGCTCTGCCTTATTTATTAAAAAAATACAATCTCCCGGTTTACGCTTCGCGTTTTAGCATCGGTTTGGCAGAGTTAAAATTAAATGAGCACAATTTGCTCGACGACGTCTTACTGCATCGCGTGAATGCGCGGCAGACGGTTGAAATCGGAAATTATTTTAGAATCGAATTTATCAACGCTTCGCATTCTTTGGTTGATTGTTTTTCTCTGGCGATTGAGACGCCGGCTGGAACGGTAATTCATACGGGCGATTATAAAATTGATGACACGCCCGTAATTGGAGAACCTTACGATTTGGAAACTTTAAAAAAATACGGAGACCGCGGCGTTTTAGCTTTGCTTTCCGATTCAACAAACGCTACGGTTGCTGGCAGAACTCCCTCCGAGCAAGCAGTAATTCCGGCTTTTGAGGAAATCTTTGGGCAAACCCGCGGGCGAATCTTTGTCGCCTCATTCGCTTCGTCTCTGCACCGCCTTCAGGTTGTTTTTGATATGGCGCTCGAATACGGTCGTCAGGTTTGTGTGCTCGGGCGTTCGATGACCAAAAACGTGGAACTCGGTGAAAGTCTGGGTTTGCTCGATTTCCCCGAGGACATTTTAGTTTCCGTAGGTGAATCCAAAGCTCTGGACGACGATGAAATTGTTTATTTGATTACCGGATCACAAGGCGAACAGCGCGCAGCGCTCCACCAGCTCGCAACGCAGGGCTATAAAGGATTGGAAATCAAAAAAGGGGATACTGCAGTTCTCTCAGCTCGAATTATTCCCGGCAACGAGCGTGCAATTTCTCGGTTGATCGGGCATTTATACAAAAAAGGCGCCAATATTATCGAGGAAAAACGCCGCTTGATACATGTTTCCGGACATGCCTCGCAGGAAGACATTCGAATTATGACCGAAACCGTCCGTCCGAAATATGTCGTGCCAATTCACGGCGAGTATCGGATGCTTTTCCGACACAAGGAGTATATTCGCAACCATCTCGGCTATCGAGATGAAAATGTGATTTTGATTGAGAACGGCGACATTTTGGAACTGGACGGGGAGTTTGCTTCCGTTGTTGAAAAACGCGAAATCGGACGTACTTTCATTGACGAAACTGGATTTGAGGAAATTGATCGCGAAACAGTCCGCGAGCGAAAACAGCTCGGTTACGAAGGAGTGGTATCACTTGTCGTTACAATCAACGGTAAAAGCAAAACCCTCGAAGCTGAACCACAAATCAAAACTCACGGAGTGCTCGGAGTCAACCCAAACAACGGTTTCGTTGCTGAAGCAAAACGAATTGTGACCGAAGCCATAGAAGCTGCGCCGTCTGAGGAAATTGCCGACCGGGATTGGTTTAAAGAGCATTTGCGCGTTTCTCTTAAACGGTTTATTCAAAAACAAACCGGAGCTCGCCCCGTGATTCTTCCAACCATAGTCGAAATCTAATGAACGATAAAATCATAGATTTGCTGCGACAGACAAAAATCGAAATCGCGCCGGAAACCTTTGTTTTGGTCTCTTTGTCTCACGAAAATTATCTGCGTTTATTGGAAAACCCGGAGCTTAGCCCGCGCGGTACAGCGCCCTTTATGCTGCTATCGGACAAATACGAAACAACGATGTTGCTCGACACGGTTGATTGGCAGACGATGCGACACGCAGCGCGTGACGCAAAAATGGAGAACAATTTTCGGTTGCTGACTTTTACAATCGAACTTGATTGGGACGTCGTCGGCTTCCTCGCCCTTGTTGCAAAAATTCTAGCCGAAGCAAACGTTTCGGTCGGCGCAATTTCAGCCTTTTCGCGCGATCATTTGTTGATTAAACAGGAAGATTTGCCTCGCGCTTTGAAAGCTTTAGGCATTTTTGTCGAAGAACTCTGTTAAATTTCGGCGGATAAACGCCGCGACGATAAGAAAAAATATTTAGTTCAGTTTTTTAATCGCGCGTTTCGGTGTTTTGTGTTTATGAATTGGAACGATCAAGTTGTGTTCATAACAGGAGCTTCGAGTGGGATCGGCAGCGAGCTTGCTCGACAATTTTCGGCAAAAGGCGCGAGGCTCGGATTGCTGGCGCGTCGTAAGGATTTATTAGCTGAATTAGTGATGGAAGTCGAAAAAAAAGGTGGTATTGCGCGACAATTTGCAGCGGATGTTACAGATAAAAAATCGGTTTTTGCGGCGGCTGAGGCGTTGCGCAGAGAGTTCGGCAAAATTGATGTGTTGATTGCAAACGCCGGTATTGGGGGCGGAGCCGTTCACGGCAAAGATTTACAGCCCGAAAATTTTGCGCACGTATTGAATGTCAATTTAATCGGCGCGGTTAATTCGATTGCGGCGGTTCTGCCGCAAATGATCGAAAGAAAAAGCGGACATCTGGTGGCAATTTCAAGTCTGGCTGCTTATCGCGGGCTGCCGAAATCCGCCGCTTATTGCGCCAGCAAAGCCGCAATGACGGCTTTGTTTGAAAGCCTGCGGGTGGATTTAAAGGGCAGCGGCATTTCGGTAACGACAATTCATCCGGGTTTTATCAAAACTCCTTTGACAGGGGGGCGCGAAAAGCGTATGCCGTTTTTGATGGAATTACCTGCGGCGACAGGGAAAATCATTAGAATAATCGAACGAAAAAAGAAAATCGCCGCATTCCCGTTTCCGCTTTCGACTCTGGTTCGCGCTGGGCAAATGTTTCCGGCATGGTTTTACGATCGGGTCGCTAGTCGAAATTCTTTTCGTGAATAAGTATTACGAAAGGAATAGTTTGCCTTCAAATTTATGTACTCCCGGTTAAAAATTCTTAAAAACGCCCTGTGTGCTGATTATAAGAAACATGATACTGGAAGCACGCCTATTAATCAGGGGCACTTATCAATGAAATCAATACGTTCTTTGAGAGAAAACTTAGAATGTTTTGCTGTTCTGTTTTTCCCCGCAAATTAAACCGCAAAGCGTGTTAAGGCGAGCGCAGTGCACGAATAGTTTTATTTTTCAGATAGCTTCTAGATTTAGGTTTTGACGAAATGGCGGGAAACGGTTACAAAATTTGAAGTAGTGTTGAAAACAGTGAATCCGAATTTCGCAACCGAATTGAATGAATCTTTTACAAGCAATAATTTTAGGCATTGTACAAGGCTTGACCGAATTTATTCCGATCAGCTCGACGGCGCATCTGATTTTTGCGAGCCGTTTGACAAATCTTCATAACGGAAATCCCGAACAAACGACCGCGACGATTGCAGTCATACAGCTCGGAACACTGGCGGCGGTTTTTGTTTATTTTGCCGGTGATATCTGGAATATATCGTATTCGTTTGTTCGCGATCATTGGAGCCTTCTTCGCAGGCGAGGCGAACGGCGCGTATTTCATGGAACGCACGGAATCCGTCCGCTTTGGATGTCGGATGAAACCTGGCTTGGCTGGCTCGTGATTATCGGCTCGATTCCGATTGGGATAATCGGTTTGCTGCTCAAAGATTTGATCGAAGGTGAAGCGACTAAAAACCTGTGGCTGATTGCGACAATGATGATTGCGATTGCCGTTTTGCTGTTGATTGCCGAACAAGTCGGACGGCGCCAAAAAGAGATGAATCGATTGGGAATATTCGACGCGCTCGTTGTCGGTTTTGCTCAATGTATCGCTTTGATTCCGGGGGCAAGCCGTTCGGGGACGACGATAATGGGCGGTCTTTTCGCCGGACAGACGCGAGAAACTGCGGCGCGTTTTTCCTTTTTACTTTCGATTCCGGCGATTCTGGCGAGCGGTCTTTTGGAATTAAGAGAAGCCATAGAGATTTTGCCTAAAGAGCATCTAATTCCTTTGATTGTCGGGACAGTAGTTTCCGGAATTGTCGGTTATGCTTCGATTTGGTTTTTGCTGTGGTATCTCAGAAAACGGTCGAACAACATTTTTATTTTTTACAGAATCATCGTCGGCGCGGCGATTCTGGCATTATTATATTACGGTGTGATCAGCCCGCTGTAAGTTTTGCTGAATGAAAAAACGCTGGAATCTTAAAAGACATGATCTTGCACAGGTGCGTCAATTGGCGAACGAATTAAACGTCGCGCCGCTGGTTGCCGCTCTCCTTATTTCGCGCGGCTACGAAACGGGTGAAGCGGCGCATGAGTTTTTGAATCCTTCATTTGAACAGATTTTAGAGCCGAACCTGTTGCATGGAATGCGCGAATCGGTCGAACGTATTTTAAAGGCAATCGAACGGGGCGAAAAAATCCTAGTCTGGGGTGATTACGACGTTGACGGAACAACCGGTACGGTCGTGTTGCGAAAAGCCCTCGAAATTTTGGGCGCGAAAACCGGTTTTCACGTTCCTCATCGTTTTATGGAAGGCTACGGTTTAAATGTTCCGTCGCTTGAAAAAGCCAAGAGCGCAGGTTTTTCGCTTGTCATAACGGTTGATTGCGGCAGCACCGCGTTTGAGCCGATTCAGTGGGCTAGCGAAAACGGAATTGACGTGATTGTCACGGATCATCATTTGACCAAGGAACACGGTTTGCCGAAAGCGTTTTCGGTCGTCAATCCGAATCAGGACGGTTGCCCTTATCCGGACAAAAATCTTGCCGGGGTCGGCGTTGCTTTCAAGCTCGCACATGCGCTCCTTCGGGAAAAGGGCAGACAAAATCTGATCAAGAGCTTTTTAAAAGTCGTCGCCATCGGAACCATTGCTGACATCATGAATCTGACGGGCGAAAATCGTGCGATTGTCTCCATAGGTTTGCAGGATTTGCCGAAAGCGAAAAATCCCGGTTTGCGCGCTTTGATGGAAGTTGCCGGCTGCACTTCTGAAATGACGGCTTACGACATCGGTTTTCGGCTCGCCCCCCGAATCAACGCCGCCGGTAGAATGGACGCCGCACGGGCTGTGGTCGAGTTGTTTGAAGCCGACAGTTTTGAAAAAGCCCGCTTTTTAGCCGAACACCTCGACAGCCGCAATCGCGAGCGGCAAACGATTCAAAAACAAATCACCGAATTGGCAATTCAGGAAATCCCGCAATCCGCAATCGGCGATCCTCATTTTGTGGTTGTTGCGGGCGACGGTTGGCATCGCGGAGTAATCGGTTTGGCGGCATCGAAAATCGCCGAAAAACTGCATCGCCCGACAATCGTGATTTCGCTCGAAAATGGCGTCGGACACGGTTCTGCGCGGAGCATCAAGCCGTATCATTTGATCAACGGGCTTGATTCGTGCGCAGAGCTTTTCGAGCAGTACGGCGGACACGCGCAAGCCGCCGGAATGATGATAAAGGCTGAAAACGTCGCGCTCTTGCGCGAGCGTTTAAACGCTCACTGTGCTTCGTGTTTGTGTGAGGATGACTTGATTCCTGAAATCAAAATAGACGCGCAGGTTTCGACCGCAAGTTTAAATTTGGATCTGGTTCGTCAGTTACAATTTCTCGAACCGTTCGGAGCGGGAAATCCGAGACCGGTTTTTGCCACCAGAGATTTGTATTTGGCGGGTGAGCCACTGGTGATGAAAGAAAAGCATCTCAAACTCCGTCTTGCCGACAAAGAGCGGCGCCAATTTGAAGCCGTCTGGTGGAACGGAGCCGAAAACGCACAGGAATTGTGCTTGCGACCTCAGACGAAAATCGAGCTGGCTTACACACCCGAAGTCAATGTTTGGAACGGAAACACCAGATTGCAGCTCGTCGTGCAGGATCTAAAAGAAGTTTAGGAGAAATGAACAGCCCTGTTGCCGAAAAAATCAAAACACCGACCGTCGCTCAAACAGCGAAACGCCGTCGTGTGAGTTTTGTCGAATTGCGTGCGCGGTTTCCCTTCGTTTTGCGCTACGCGGCGATTGGGGCTTTGATTTTAACTTTAATTCTTGTGGGCGTCGGCTATTGGCGCGCTCGCAATAACAAGGATTTCAAAATGCTGGGCGGAGCGCCTCAGCTTTCGAACGAGGTCGTGGCGGTCATTAACGGTTACGAGCGGCGCGTGACGGAAGGCGACCGGCTCAAATTGCTCGTCCGCGCAGACAAGGAAACGACTTACGCAGACGGACGGCACGAGCTTGATAATGTTTTTCTCGAAGTTTATCCGGCGGATTCGAAAAACCCTGATCGGGTGCAGGCGGTAAAAGCAGTTTACACGCCCGACCAAAACAATCCCGAAAATTTCGTCGTTTCGTTTTCAGGTAACGTCAATTTCGAGTCGCGTGACGGGTTGAAAGCCAATATCGAACAAATCACTTATGACAAGCAAAAGGAAATCGCTGAAACGCTTTCGCTGATAAATTTCAGCCGCGAAAACATTTCAGGAAGCGCCGTCGGAGCGGTTTTCAATGTCAAAGAGAAAAATCTGGTTCTGCATAATCAGGTCGAAATAAATGTCGCTCCCGGCGGTGGGGCGGCTAAAAATTCTCTGACCGATTTCGGCTCTTCGGCTGTCAAAATCAATTCGGCGCAGGCAACCTTCGATCAGGATTTGGCAAGGTTCGAGCTTAACGGCGGAGCGTTAATTGCTGTTTCTCCACAAGATGCGGCTTCGCAGCCGACGACTATTCGCGCGGGAAAAGCCGTTTACGAAAAAGACCGCGAACGAATGGAATTGCATGGAGGCGTTGAAATCATCACGGCTTCCGATGATTTGCAAAACATAGGTGGCGAAAAACAACAAAAAGCAGCCACCACCGTTCCAGTTGTGATTAGATCGCAAACGGCAATTTATGAGCAGGCAAGCGGAAAAATAAACTTGAGCGGCTCGGCAAATGTTCAACAGGGAACCGAATTGATGAGCGGCGAAAACATTTCCGCCAATTTGAGCAAGCAAAAAAAGCTCGAAAAGCTTTTGACGAAAGGTGGGGCGACTCTTCGCACGGCATCCGGAGACCGAACAACCGAAGTTGCCTCGGATGAGCTGTTTGCGCAGTTTGATTTAAACCAACAGATCAATTTTGCAACTGCTTCGGGAAGCGTCAAGATTAAAAGCGTAAATGCGGAAAATGAATTAAATATTTGGAATTCAAATTCGCTGAAATTGGATTTTAAACCTCGAAAAGGCAAAAGTCTGCTCGAAAAAGCTCGGGCTGAAGGCGCCAACACAAACGTTTCATTATTAACTTTAAATTCCGCCGATTATTCGCGAATTGAAATGTCCACACCGAATTTTCTGGAAATTCTTTTCGCCGCGCAAAGCGAAGAGCGCTCGGTCTTAAAACAAATGCAGACGGGCGGGCGCACCGAAATCAAAATGTTTGCGCCGCAATCGCAGGGAAACAATCCGAAAGCCACGAACAAGCGTTTAACTGCCGACCAGGTAAGGCTTTATTGGAATACTTCAGGTAAAGATTTAAGCCGCGCCGAGGCGGTCGGAAATGCGGATTTACTGGTCGTGCCGCTGCAAGCCGCATCGAATCTGGACAAGCAGCAGTTGTTTGCATCGCGATTTGATTGTGAGTTTTACGATTCAGGAAATCTGGCTCGATCTTTTACCTCATCAGGTGGTTCTAAAGCAGTAATTGAGCCTACAATCGTTTTAGCGGAACGCTCAACCAGAACTTTAACAGCAGAAAAAATCACCGCCAATTTCGAGCGGGCAGCTCAGTCGGTCGAAAAGCTCGATGCTATAGGAAACGCCAAGTTTAACGAGCAAGACCGAAACGGGACGGCGAACAGTTTTAGTTATACGGCAAGCGACGAAACTGTGCGTCTGCGCGGCGGCGAGCCGACCGTTTGGGACAGCCGGGCTCGTTTAAAAGCCGTCGAAATTGATTCAAACACGCGGAGTAAAATTTCTTACCTTCGCGGGAAAGTTGCCACGACTTATTACAGTCAGGAGCAAACGGGCGGAGCAGCGCCGTTTGCCAAAGTAAACTCACCGGTTTTTCTGACTTCAAACGCCGCGGAATTTAATCACGCGGCTGGAGTAGCAGTTTACACAGGAAACGCCAGAGCGTGGCAAGACAACAATTTCGTTCGAGCGGAACGTTTGATTTTGCGGCGCGACAGCCGTTCGATGTATGGCGAAGGAAAAGTGCAAAGCGCGCTCTATAACGCCAAACGCCGCGAAAACGGTGTTGATAAAATTGTTCCGGCTTTTGCAGCGGCGGATAAAATTTCATATTCGGACGAGCAAAAGCTGCTGCGTTATGAAAGCAATGTTGATTTGCGCCAAACAACTGAAAGAATAACCGCCGGTGTCGCCGAAATTTATTTAAACGCCGCTAACGAAGTTTCAAAAACCGTCGCGCAGAATTCGGTAGCGATAACCCAGCCTGGAAGAAAAGCGACAGGCGATTGGGCTCAATATACAGCGGTAGACGAAGTTTTTCTTTTGAGGGGAAATCCGGCTTACGTCGAAGACGCTGAGCAGGGAAATTCGAGCGGGCGTCAGGTGACAGTTTATCTGCGCGAAAACAGAGTTGTCGGGCAAGGCGGAAATTCACAGACAACACCCGGCAGAGTTCGTTCGTCGCATAAGATTAAGAAACAATAAGCTTTTGATGTGGAAAGTTTTTCGAGGACAGGTTAAAGAAAAAGTTGAAGCCGGGGCAAACGGTTCTGCGGCTTTTTCTTTTTCTGAAAAGCAAAAGGCTGCCGCAGCATCAGAAAATGCCTTGGCGGCTTTTGATTTGCAGAAAACTTACGGGCGTCGGCGCGTGGTTGACGGTGTTTCGCTTTTCGTAGAACCGGGTGAAGTTGTAGGACTGCTCGGAGCAAACGGCGCCGGAAAAACCACCTCGTTTTATCTGATGACGGGGTTGGAGAGACCAGAGAAGGGTCAAATATTTTTGGGCAAACGCGACGTGACCAAACTTCCTCTTTATCTCCGCGCCCGGCTCGGTTTGGGATATTTGCCTCAGGAGCCTTCGATTTTTCGACGGATGACCGCTGCTCAAAACATCCTCGCTGTGCTTGAGACATTGGGTTTGAGTCGGCGCGAAAGGCAGGCAAGGCTTGAAGAATTGCTTGAGGAGTTTGGCATTAATCACGTCAGAAATACGCGCGGTGACGCTCTTTCGGGCGGCGAAAGAAGACGCACCGAAATCGCTCGTTGTCTGGCTACGGAGCCGCGGTTTATCTTGCTTGATGAACCGTTTGCCGGTATTGATCCAAAAGCGATTGACGATATTCAAAACATAATCGTGCATCTAAAAAATCGGGGAATAGGGATTTTAATTACAGATCACAATGTTAGGGAAACCTTAGGTGTGACCGACCGAGCTTATATTATGGCTGATGGGCAAATCTTTCGAAGCGGAAAACCTCTCGAGCTTGTGACCGATGAAGAAGTCCGAAGGCTTTATCTCGGCGAACGCTTCAGGCTCTAGTTCTTTGTGAGGTAAATTTTCGCTTTTTAAACGGACAAAAGGGCGGTTCATCGGTTATAATTCCGGTAATGCAAGATGCCTTTCATCACGAGGCTCGCGCGTGTTTTGGAGTGAATTTGGTAGCGAGATTTAATTGACCCTAGTATGTCTTTAAAACTGACTCAAAGATTAGACCAGCGAATGGTGCTGACGCCGCAATTGCGGCAGCGCATCGAAATGCTGCAAATGACCTCAATCGAATTGAATGATTTGATTCAGCAGGAAATGTTGGTCAACCCTGTTTTGGAGGAAGTCCAATCGCAGGATGAAGTCCGTGAAATCTCCGAAAACATTATAGATCAGTATGCCGATGGTAATTCGGGCGACATTTTACCTGATAAATTCGAAGATACAAGAAATGGTTATGAGGAAACTTTTGAGAGTTCCTTAAATCAAACAAACGGAAACGGACAAATTGATTCAATTGCCGATTTGCCCGAATACAGCGCGGGTGAGGAAACTGCAACAGCCGGAAATTTCGACGAAGAGTTTTCTGAGGATTTTCACGAAGCCGGTAACGATTCTTTTGAAGAAGTGGATTTTGGTCGCGAGTTTCAGGAATACCTTGATCCGGGATACCGCACGCAGGAAATCGAATATAAAGAAGATGTTCCGAGTTTTGAGCAATTTCTGACTCGTTCAAAAAGTCTTTCAGAGCATCTCGAATGGCAGCTTCGTTTACAGCCTTTAAGTGAAAGGCTTTTGGAAGCTGCTCTGTGTGTTATCGGAAACTTGGATAAAGACGGCAGGCTGGTAGCAACAAATGAAGAAATCGCGGCATTTTGCGGTTGTACGATTGAAGATGCTGAAGAAGCTCGGCAAATCGTAACACAACTCGATCCGGTGGGATGCGGTGTGCGGGATTTAAAGGAGTGTCTTTTAACGCAGCTTAAAGTCAAAGGATTGGAAGACAGTTTTGCGGCACAGCTCGTTTCCGAACACTTGCACGATTTGTTGCCGCACAAATTTGGTCATCTGGCAAAGCAGCTAGGCTGCGAGCCTTCGGAAATTGCCGAAGAAATAAAAATAATCAAATCGCTCGAACCATATCCCGGTCGGCAATACGATTCGGACGAGCCGGTTTATATCGCTCCCGAAATTTACATTGAAAAAATCGAGGGCGAATATGTAATTTATTTTGCAGATGATGGCAGCCCGCGCTTGCGCTTGAGTTCGACTTATCAGCAGATGCTCGATAAGAACAACACAACGAAAGAAACAAAAGATTTTATTAAAGAAAAAATGCGCTCGGCGATTGATCTTTTGAGAAACATAGAACATCGGCGGCAGACGATTTACCGCGTCGTCGAATGCATTGTCGAGCGGCAGCGCGATTTTCTTGACAAAGGGGTTCAATATCTAAAGCCGATGATGCTAAAGGATGTGGCGGAAGATATCGGAATGCATCTTTCGACTATTTCTCGCGTCGTCAATCGTAAATACGCTTACACACCTCAAGGCGTTATTGAGTTGAGGCGTTTCTTCAGCGAAGGAATGCTTAACGAAGAAGGCGAAGAAGTTTCGACCAGAATCATCAAATTGCGAATCAAGAAAATGATTGAAGAAGAAGATACGCACGACCCAATTACGGATGATCAGATCGCAAAAATTCTGGCAAAAGAGGGAATCAAATTATCGCGCCGGACAGTGGCGAAATATCGCGACCAGATGAATATTCCGGGTTCGCGCGAACGGAAAACGGTGGTTTAAATTTTGCGGCTGAAAGTCGAAAGATTTTCGCTCTGTTCAGTTTACTGAATTTTTTTAGACAGGGAGGTTTGTGAATGAGAATCGAAGTTACAGGGCGTCACCTTGAGGTGACTCCGGCGATAAAAACACATGTCGAAACCGAATTAAAAAAATTATCGAATATGTTTCCCGGTGATGCGGCAAACGCTCATTTTGTGGTTGATGTTGAAAAAAACAGACAAAGAGCCGAAATTGTTTTAATGATCGGCGAGCGCGCTTTGACAGCGACAACTACGGATAAAGATTTATACACAGCGGTCACGAAAGCCGTTCAGAAGGTGGAAAAGCAGGCTTTAAAATTAAAGGAAAAGAGAGTTGACCGCCGTCAGAACGCAAAGAAAACCGCAGCGGTCGCACCGACACCGGACGGAAACATTATGGCTGCGCCGCCGCCGCCGCAAATCGTCGAAGCCAACAATTACGCGGTCAAGCCAATGACGCCTGAAGAAGCGGCAATACTTTTAGCAGGCGATACCAGCCAGTTTTTGGTTTTTCGGGATGCCGAAAGCGAGAGCCTGAGCGTGATCTATAAACGCAGCGACGGAAATTACGGGTTGATACAGCCTTGAGCTTTATGAAAAAAAAAGCGGCTCCGGCTCAAACGTTTCTGCCTCAGGTTGTCATAATTACGGGTTTGAGCGGCTCTGGAATGTCTTCCGCAACCAATGCTTTTGAAGATTTGGGTTATTTTAGTGTTGATAATCTGCCCGTAACGCTTCTTGAAACTTTTGCGAGGCTGCTTTCAACCGAAAACGGCGAAAACAAGATCGAGCGGGCGGCGCTGGTAATTGATATTCGGGAAGGGAAATTTCTGGCGGAGTTTCCCCACCAATTGGAAAACTTAAAAAAACAGGGGTTTAAGACCTTTGTTTTGTTTTTTGAAGCCTCCGACAGAGTTTTGCAACGGCGTTTCAGCGAAACGCGTAGACCTCATCCGGCTGATACGGGCGATGGACTGCAATCGGCGATAAACTCGGAGCGCGAGAGAATGGAGCAGATTCGCAGCCTCGCGGATATGATCGTTGACACTTCCGAGCATACGGTTCACAGTCTGCGGCGTTTTTTGATTGAAAGATTCGACCCTTCGGCGGCAGGCGAAATGCCGCTCCGAGTTCAGGTCGTCAGCTTCGGGCATAAATACGGTACGCCGCGCGACGTTGATTTGCTATTCGACGTTCGGCATCTTCCAAATCCTCATTTTATTCCCGAATTAAAGCGTTATTCGGGAAGCGACAGGAGAGTAGTTCGCTTTTTAAACTCTCAACCGGAAGTTGATGAAACTTTGCGTCGTTTTGTGGATTTGTTAAATTATCTTTTGCCGCTCTATAAACGCGAGGGAAAGTCTTATTTAACAATCGGAATCGGTTGTACGGGCGGGCGGCATCGCTCGGTGATGATGGCAAACGCAGTCGCCAGAGAGCTGCGAAAAAAACGCTTTGACGCCAGCGTCACACATCGTGATGTGAAAAAAACAAGCAATCAGATTGTCTAAACGGCAGTAGTCCTATCGAGTTGAAGGATTTAATTTTTTAAACCGGGAGGCGTGTCAAATGAAAAGTCGAGTCGGCGGTGTGATTTTGTCTCATGGGCAAATGGCAAACGAATTGTTGGCGGCTGCCGAAATGATTCTCGGTGAAATTGAAGGCATAACAGCCGTCTCGATCGGATGGCACGATGACGTAGAAACAGCCCGCACAGAGCTTGAGCGCGCCATCTCCAGCGTCGACCAGGGAAAAGGCATTCTGCTTTTGACAGATTTGTTCGGAGGTTCGACGACGAATATTGCGGCGATGTTTCACATAGAAGGAAGAATCGAAATTTTGACAGGCGTCAACCTTCCGATGGTCATCCGACTTGTTCAACAGGACGGAGCGGCAGATTTAGCCGAGATTGCAAAGCAGGTTTTGCAAGCCGGGCGCGAGGGAATCTATCTGGGCGGAGAATTGCTCGTTCCCCTGAAAAACAAATAGAATTTAAATCTAAGGCAAGCGGATAAGTTTGTGCTAAGGAAAAGGAAATTACGGGTATTCACTAATTGATACGAATTTTTCTGATTTATCTTGTGTTTGCCTGTCTAAATCACTAGTTTTACGAATTTATTTTCCTTTGTTCGAGTTCCAATCTTTCTTTATTAAAAGGAAAATCTAAAAAAATAACCCGTTTGTGCGTATTTTTCTATTAAAGCGGAAACGTTCCCGCTTTAAGGACGCTTTTCTTTTGATCGAGGCTCGCTTTATGAAAGTATTACAAATCGCTTTTTTATCCGTGTTTTTGATGTTTTTGGTATTTCCCCCGATCGACTGCCTGGCACAGGACGAAATAGAGAAAATCAGCTTAGATCCGAATAAACGGATTATCAGAGGCGATCATCAAATTCCGTCTCCAAAAGCTCAAAAGAAAAATTTAACAGCCAAAGCGAGCCATGAAGATTCCAATAACGCCGCCGATCCGGTTTCCGTTTTAATCATCGAGAAAAGCTCAAAAGTGGAAACGGGCGATCGAGCGGTTTCCGAGAATCCCGGAAATACAGCGCCAGAGTCAGCGGCGAATAAATTAACTGCGGTCGCCCGCCGTGAGAGTTTAAGAGCCAGAATCGCCTCCAAACCTTTGACGGATATTTACAGAGTCGGCGTCGGTGACATTTTAGACATCCGCCTGCTCAATTCAACGGCGAAAGATTCGACCCTTTTTACGGTTTTGGATGGCGGTTTGATTGATTATCCGCTAGCCGGCGAACCCGTCACTGTTTCCGGTTTGACGACGGAGGAAATAGCTGATTTATTGAGCGAAAAAATTAAGCTTTATGATGCCCCCGAACTCGCCGTCGGCGTTAGAGATTATGCCAGTCATAAAATCGTCGTCAGCGGTTCCGTCGAAAAACCCGGAGTCAAGATAATCAGACGCGAGGCGGTTCCGCTTTTTACCGTTTTAGCCGAAGCAGTCCAGCTTCCGACAGCCGCTCGCGCTTCGATCATTCGTTCCGACAAAGAAACTATTACCGTCAATCTAAAAGATCTGACTGGCGACATTTTGGTTTACGACGGGGATTTAATCAAGATTCTAAACGAAAATCCCCCAGATTCCAGCCCCAAGAAATATTACTTTATCGCCGGTCTGGTCGCTTCTCCGGGGCAAAAGGAGTTTCATAACGGCTTAACAGTGACGCAGGCGATTCTGGCTGCCGGTGGAACTACAAAAGCCTTAAAAGCCGTCATCATGCGGCAAAATGAAAATGGATTTTTAGTTTCGACCGAAGTTGATTTAAAGCTCGTCAAAAACGGCAAAATGCAGGATATGAGACTCGAAAACGGCGATCGGATCGAGATTAAATAAAATTTACGCCAATGTGCACGAATACGGCGCTAAGATTTTTCTTTATTTTTTATACTCTCGATGCCGATATTGAAGCGGTAGCGGTGTTGAACATTGATTTGCTATAATAAACCAGAGCCTTGCACGGGAGCGGATTCCGGTCGCTGCCGGTAAAAAAACCGGGAGAGGAAAGTCCGAACACTATAGGGCGGCGAGCCAGCTAACGGCTGGGCGTTTTCTCATTAAATGGCGAAAACGACGACAAGTGCAACAGAAAATAAACTAGCCCGGTGCGCCGGGTGATGGGTGAAATGGTGCGGCTCCTTTCGGAGCTTAATGTAAGAGCGCACCAGCGCGTTTGGTAACAGACGCGGCTAGGCAAACTCCTCGCAGTGCAAGACCGAATAGAGAAACGTCAGTAGGGCTGCCCGTCCGAATTTCGAAAGTCTTTCGAGGCTTTCTGAGCGTTTCCGGGTTGGTCGCTTGACTCGTTTGGCGACAAACGAGCTAGATGAATGATCGGCAATCTTTTCTCCTACGGGTGATAGATTGAACAGGATTCGGCTTATCGCATCCGCTCCAGCAAGGATCAATTGTTTTTTCTATAATTATTCAGGAGAGTTTTTTAAACGAAATGGCAAACCGGAAAGGCGTTTTTATAGGCGCATACGTTCCCCTTGAATTGAAAGAATCGCTGCAGAGAAGAGCCGCCAGCGAGCACCGTACTCTTTCACAGGAAATCACCAGAATTTTGACCGAAGCCGTTCATGGCAAAGGTTTGCCTGCAGGGAGCATTGATCGCCGGCAAAACAACAGTACGCCTCGTCGCCGAGCAACCGATCCGCTTCCGCGCCGTCGTGCGGGAGATCTTCCGTATGTCGAACCCGATGAAACGAAAAAGTAGAGAAACTTTTTTAGAACAAACAGCCTCGTGCAAGTGAAACAAGGTACTTTAATTTACGGTTTTGTCGGTCTTGTGATTGGTTTGGTCGGCGGTTTTTGGGCGGCAAATACCGTCGCCAGAAATTTTTCACAACCGTTTGTAAATCAAAAATCAATTCCGCTAAAACAAGAGCAACAGCCGGCAGGCAATAGCGAAAAACTAACCGGCGAGGAAATAAAGGCGTCTTTTGCAGCAGCCGAAAGCAGAAAGGATGATTTTGTTTTCCAAAAAAAACTCGGATTGGCTTTAGCTCGTTATGCGGCAGCGGAAAATGATGCAAGCTTTTTGCCGGAATTGATAAATCTACTTGAACGAGCCAGCCGGCTGGCAAACGAAAAAGATTTTGAAATTCTGATGACTCTCGCTGATGTCTATTTTTTTCAAGCCCGTGAAAAAAACGATCCTGATTTGTATGACAAATCAAAAGAACTTTATCAGAGAGCGATTCGATTAAACCCCGACAGCGCCGAAGCCAAGATGGCTTATGCTTCGACCTTTCTTTATTCAAAACCACCCAGACCTGATGCTGCAGTTAAGGAATTAAACTTGATTTTAAAACAATTTCCGAGAAATGAGGGAGTTTTGCAATTATTAATTTCAGCTTTGATTCAAAGCGGAGATGTTGAAATTGCCGAACAGCGATTGTCGGAATTAAAAAAAATCAATTCAAACAATCCGGCAATTCCAGATCTGGAATCGCAATTAACCCAAAATAAAATAAAGCTCAAACCTTAATCAGAATTAGTCTGTCAATGGCAGTTGGCAGATTAAAACGGTGCCACCTTCGTAGTGATTTTCAGCCGAAAGGAAACCGCCGTGTTGGGCTACAAACCGATGCGCCAGTGCTAGCTCGATTCCGAGACAGCTTGTTTTAGTTGAGAAGAAAGGAAAAAAAAAGGGGAGAGGTTATTCTTTATAGCGCTTCTCAAATGAGTGCGACCTGATAACCGCAATGGCGAAACCAATTACGGCAGTCTTGTTTCGTTATTTGTTTCAATGCCCAATTTAATGCTTCTTCAAGCATTTCATCAGTTGGCG
>JALZCH010000023.1 GCA_030863175.1 Acidobacteriota bacterium
GCGTTTACGGGCAGGAAACGCTGTGCCGAAACACAAAACAATCCGCAAAATTGTTAAGTAAAATGCGTTTCTGCCATTACGCGGCAAATCTTTATTCCGCCGTATAATCAGTCGCTGAAGCGTCATAAGACGAAGAATAATCAACTGAGGAATAAGAACTGTCGTAAGAGCCGCCGGACTCTACAACCGAGCTGCTGTCATAAACAGCCATCTCGCCGCCATGTTCGCCCAAATCGCCATGATAATCGGCTGTCGCCTGATGATCAGTGGCTAAACCGGCATAATATTCGGCGTTGTCATAATCGCCCGCTTCGGCATACTGCTCGGCGGATTGAGCGTGGTAATCAGCCGTTTGCTGTTCCCAGACCGCGTAATCCATTTGAAATTGTTCTGCGTCGGCTTGTCCGGTATGATCCGCGCCGCCAGCGAGCCAATCAGCGTTTCCGATTGCGTAAGCGGCGTTGCTCGCGTCTTCCCGCGCAGCTTCGTAATCGCCTTGTTGCGCGTGCAGGGCTTGCTGCTGTTCGTAATATTCGGCGTTTTCCTGCTGATAAGCAGCGTTTTCCAAATCGGTCGAATCGCTGCCGTGCAAAACGTTCAAGCCGCCCGCCACCCAAGCTTCATTTTCGGCAACTTCCCGAGCTTCGGCTGCCACTGCGTAATCGCCGGCGGCGACGAATTTGTCTGCCGCTTCCTGCGCTTCGCGCGCGGCTTCGGCGTGGGTCTCGGCTTCAATTGTGGCGGTGTTATCTCGCTCGTTTACTCTTGTTTCGTTTGCAGTCACAGTTGTTGTGTCAATTGTTGAAGCGGCATACGGAACAGAAACGTCATAACCGGCTGCTCCCGCCATTTCTGCATAAGTTGTGCCCGCTGGGGAACCGCCGAAAACTTCTGCGGCGATTTGGTCGCTTGCAAGATGAAACTCGCCGTTGTTAAAGACTTCAGCGGCAATCGGATCACTCGCTAATTCAAAATCATCAATCGTCCATTCCGTCGCATCGGCTTCAGCTTCGATTATTTCGTTATCCGAAGTGGCATCAAAAGTGGCGTCCGTGCCGTCGTCAGCTAATGCTTCGATAATTTCTTCGACAATCGAAGCGTCTGTTTCAAGTGTGGTTACTTCAATAACGGTGGATGTTCCATCCGTCGGATTTTCGGCAATAATCGTTGTTTCAGTCATTTTCGCACATTAAATTCCTTTCTTTTTTATTCAGCATTGTTTCCGGCTTAGCGGAGTTTTGTTTAATTTTCAAAGTCGAGATTTTTCCGCATTTTGCATTCGGGCAGCGAACGTTGACCTGCGTTTTTCCGGCAAAAACTTTTTGCGGAATGCGCATCGGCGCTGAGCAGGCGGCGCATTTCATTTTTATTTCGTTGCTCGCAGCAGCCTGCGCTTTTTTCGGCACGGCAGCGTTTTGATTTGCCAACACATCTTGAGCCGGTTTCGGCAATTGATTTTGCGGCGCTGCCGATTTCGGCTGCGGCAAAGGCGCATATTGATTGATCACGCTCCTCCAACGTTCAAGTTCGGGGCTGGCTGCAAATTGCGTTATCAATGCAAGTCGGCGCGTGATGTAGGGAGTTGAAGACGTGGCAAGTTCAGACAGTTTCACCATCGAATCATCTGCTGAGGCTTGTTGCTCAAGCCACGCGGCGACGTTAATTTTCTTGTACAAAAACGCAGATTTTAAAGACCACGTTAAGAGAACGCGTCGGGCGACTTCTTCGCTTCCAACCGTCAGCAAACCGGCGCGGTCGGCTGTGATTTCAGCTTGACGCGCCCAAGCCAAGAGCGGCACTTCGATTGCGCCTTCAATCAAAGTTGACGGGTTTAAAGCGCCTAAGATTCCGTTTGAAAAAACGCCTTTACGGTGCGTCTGCTCACCCACGAGAAAACGAATCACGCTTTTCCAGAGCGCGTGTCCGGCGCGAGCGTGCCCCATTTCGCGCGCGAGCACAAAAAGCAGATCAATCCCTCGAAAATTCGAAGCCAGAGCCGAACCGATGATGATAAAAGCGTCGTCGTCGCTGCCGTAAGTGTGGCAATCCCAGAGACAATCGCCCGAAACATAAACGTCCGGCATTCTGGTCATTCCTAAAATGCGCGCTGCTCTAACCGCCGGGAAATAAATGTCCGGCAATTGCTTTTCGCTCAACCGAACAGCGTTAAAAGCTGATTCGATCCAGCGTCGCCCGACTTTATTCGAAATGCTTTGCGCCGCCGAATTAAGCGGCGTTATCGAGCGCAGAGTGTTCATTGCTTTTCCGTCTTCAGCCCACTGAAACGCCGAGCAATCAATTGCGTAACCGGGCGCAAGCGGACGCAGCCAGCGGCATTCAGGGCAAATCAACATTTTGTCCGAAAGCCCTCGTCCATCTCCGCCGCAAGTCCGGCAAACAGGGTGCGAATAAACCGGCATCTGAAAATTTTGATTTACGGGCTGTGGCGGATATTGATTAAAATTCGGCTGCACCGGATAAAAATTCGCGGGCGGAATTTGATCTAAATTAGGCTGCTGATAATTCGCCCCGTTATTTTGCGGACGTTGATTAACAGGCTGTTGTTGAAAGCTGCCGACAACTGCGGGCTGCGGAGCGGCGTTTGCAACGAGCGGCATACCGCAGGTGATGCAAAATCTGGCTGCGGCATCTCTCGCTTGGTGTCCGTTCGGGCAAGTTTTGGGATTGCTGTTTGCGTAATTCATCATTGATCTCCCTTAATTTCACCTGTTTAGTAATACATTCCGCCGCCGACCATCATTGCGTTGCTCATCAGCACCAGCAACTGAAAACCATAGAAAAGAAGCACGAGAACTGAAATAATTGCTCCTCCCCACAAACCGATTTGCGCCATCGTCATTCCAGCAGGCGATGAGCGACCTTGTTTGATTGCGTTAACTTCCATCCAGCCTAAAATCGTGCCCGGGACGCTCGTCAACGCACAGCAAAGCACTAATCCGCAAATGCTCAACAACAGCGAAGCAATGGCGCGCCCGCTTGCTCCTGCCGAAGGATGAGCGAAATTGCCGTGAACTCCCTGATTCCATTGCTGCTGCTGAAAATTAGATTGATTTTGCGAACCGGCACTGAGCGGTGAAGCGCAAAAACGGCAAAACTGCGCTTCCGGTAAATTTTGTTGTTTGCAATTCTGACAAAACTTCATAATCTTTAACTCCCGAATCAAAACTTTGCTTTCAACCAATAAGGCGGAAAAAGAAATCGAAACCGCCCAAAAAATTTCCGATCTTTTTTCCTACGGCAAAAAAGTCTGCTGTTTTCAAACAAAAAATTTGGGAAAAACCGTGAAACTGCAACGATTTAATTTCGGTTTTTGCCCGAATTTCGTATAATCCCGCTGCAATGTCCGAATCGAAAAAAGATGTCACTGTTTTGCTGAATGCCGTGGGAGCTGGCGACCCGGCAGCGCCCGAAAAACTGCTTGAATTGGTTTATGACGATTTGCGCCGCCTGGCGGGAAAATACCTCCAAAGCGAGCGCAAAGACCACACTCTGCAGGCGACCGCGCTGGTTCACGAAGCTTATATCCGGCTGGTTGATTGGGAAGCCGTGAGCTGGGAAAACCGCGCGCATTTCTTCGCCGTCGCCGCGCAGGTGATGAGAAGAATTTTGGTTGATCACGCTCGCGCCAAACGGGCTGACAAACGGGATTTCGGGCAAAAACTCGCGCTCGACGAAGCGGTCGGATTCGCCGGAGAAAAAGAATTCGACTTGCTCCGGCTCGAAGACGCCCTGCGAGATTTGGAAGAATTGGACGCCAGACAAGCCAAAATCGTAGAGCTGCGATTTTTCGGCGGTTTGTCAATCGAAGAAACCGCCCACGTTTTAAACGTTTCAGAGACGACCGTCAAACGCGAATGGACAATCGCCAAGGCTTGGTTTCAGCGCGAGCTAAAAAGAAATTAAATTGCTGAATTTCAGAGTTTTGATTTTTGAATTTTGAGTTTGAATTCATATTTTAAACTCCAAATTCAAAACTGCTTAAAGCGTTTCTGTACTTAAATTCAAGTGAAAAAAGAGGACTGGCAAAAAGTTAAAGAAATTTTCGCCGTTGCCGTTGAGCAGCCCGTCGGTTTGCGCACGCAATTTCTGCGCGAGGCTTGCAGCGGAGACGATTTTTTGCGCCGCGAAGTCGAATCGCTGCTTGAAGCCAGCGACGAACCGGAACAATTAATCGAGAAAAACGCATTTGATTTAGCTTCGCGTTTTCAAAACAAATCTTTCGCCGGAAAACAATTCGGCAACTATCAAATTATCCGCGAAATCGGTCGCGGCGGAATGGGCGCTGTTTTTTTAGCCGCTCGCACAGACCGGCAATTTGAGCAGCAGGTTGCCGTGAAAATCATTCGCCAGGCTCTCGCTGACGAGGAAATCGAACGGCATTTTCGCCGCGAACGCCAGATTCTCGCTTCGCTCAATCATCCGAACATTGCGCGTCTTTATGACGGCGGCGTAAGCGCCGACGGGCTTCCCTTTTTTGTGATGGAATACATCGAAGGCGAACCGCTGCTTGAATATGCCGAAAATCGGAGGCTTGGCGTTGACGAACGGCTCAATCTGTTCCTTCAAATCTGCTCCGCTGTTGCTTTCGCGCACCGCAATCTAATCGTTCACCGTGACATCAAGCCTTCCAATATTCTCGTTGATGCGGACGGCACGCCGAAGCTTCTTGATTTCGGTCTGGCGAAAACGCTCGATTTTGAAGCCGAACCAAATCAGGCGGAAACCGTTTTTCGCGCTTTCACGCCCGCTTACGCTTCGCCCGAACAGTTGCGCGGGCAGAAAGTGACGACTGCGAGCGACATTTATTCGCTTGGCGTTTGTTTGTACGAGCTTTTAACCGAGCGCCGACCTTACGATTTTAAAACCGACAGCTTTGAAGAAATCATTCACGCAGTCTGCGACACTGCACCGATTCGTCCAAGTCAGGCGATAACAAAACGAAAAAAAGTTCAAACGCAAAACGAAGCTAATCCAAAATTGCAAATCCCAAATCTCAAATTGTTAAGTGGCGACTTGGACAACATCATTCTAAAGACGCTCAGAAAAGAACCCGAACGGCGTTATGCGACGGTCGAGCAATTTGCTGCCGACATCGAGCGTTATTTAAAAGGCTTGCCTGTTTCGGCGCGACCGGCAACGTTCGCGTATCGCACCCGGAAATTCATCGAACGCAATAAACTTGCGGTGGCGGCGGTTGTTTTAATCATTTTATCCCTTGTCGGCGGATTGGCGATTTCGCTCTGGCAGGCTGAAATCGCTCGCGCCGAACGCGATCGCGCCGAGCGCAGGTTTAGAGACGTACGGCATCTTTCAAATGCGCTTCTTTTCGAAATCGCCCCGAAAATCGAACGTCTTGAAGGCTCGACCGAAGCTCGACAGGTTCTCGTCAATCAATCGCTCAAATATCTCGACAGTCTCGCGGGCGAATCCGCCGACGATTCGTCTCTGCAAAGCGAATTGGCATCGGCTTATGAGAAAATCGGCGATCTGCAAGGCACGCCGCGCAAGCCGAATCTGAGCGATTTTTCCGGCGCAATCAGCAGCTATGAAAAAGCGCAGACGATCCGAACGCGCCTGCTCGAAAAAAACCCGAACGATTGGGAAAATCGCCGCGCTCTCGCCGGAAATCATTACGAGCTTTCAAACATTCGTTTCTGGGTCGGCGATATGACCGGATCGCTCAAGGAATCCGAAGCGGCTTTGAATCTTTATGAAAAACTCGTTGCCGAGCGTTCGGACTCAATCGAGGCACGAATTGAAAAAGCCGAAGCCGAAATTGATCTTGCCGGAACTCTTTTTTATAAGCAGCAATATGCCAACACTTACGCTTATCTGCGCCCGGCTCTGGCTGCGCTTGAGGAAATCAGACGAAGCGATCCCGAAAACAGAGAAATTTTGCGTTTAATGGGAAAAGCACACGCGCTGTTCGGAATATCTCTTTCCTGGGACAACAAACAAGAGGAAGGCGAAGCCGAAATGCGGCGGGCGTTGGAAATCAACGAATCGCTGGTTGAAAAAAATCCGAACGACGTGATTTTGAGAAACGGTTTGTGGGCGACTTATATGCAAGCGTCAAGTCTTTACGAAGGCATCAAAGATGACCTTTCGAGAGATTTCGCGATGAAATCATTAAATCTCGCCGCCGAAACCGTCAAAAAAGATCCGCTGAACACACAAGCCAAACAAAATCTGGGGCAGAGTTATTCCAAGCTCGCAGCTTCGAGCATTCATTCCAAAAAATTCAGCGAAGCCGTCGAATACGCCGAAAAAGCTCTTTCAATTTACACCGAGCTTGAGCGAAACGAGCCACAAAATTTGACCTACAAACGCAATCTCGCGCTGGCTTACACAAGACTCGGCGATGCCAAGCATCAGCTCCGCGATTTGCCCGAAGCTCTAAAGAATTTCGAAACAGCTTTGTCGAATCTGGAAAAAATCGTTCAATCCGACGCTCAAGCTACGGTTTCATTGCGCGACATCGCCTTGGCTTGTAAAAACATTGGCTGGATTCACGAAGATTTTGCTGAAATAACCGGCGGACAAACAAGGGAAAAACATTTGCAGGCGGCAAAACAAAATTATCAGCGCGCGCTCGACATTCTAAGAAAATTAAAAGACGAAAAATCGTTCGCAGAATTTGACAACAAATTTTTGGAAGAAATGCAAACGGCGGTGGAAAAATACGAGAAAAAACGATGATTATATAAAGGTTAATCGGAGCCTAATTTACTAATATTAATCTCCAAATACGGTAGGACTTTGACAAAAAGGACTGGCAAGTTTGTTTGACTCGCCAGCCCTTTTTTATCAGTTGAAGTTGGTCGCAATCAATTTTGCGGCAGAGCGATAAAATCAATGTTTTCCGTTTCCTCCGCAATGTTTAAAACCCGCATTGGAGTTTCGAACGCAAAACGTTTGCCAAACGCGCTGATGATGTAGGTTCCCCCTACCGGCACATCCGCAAAGCGATAGTAACCGAACGCATTTGATAAAACCGCACGTGTTTCGCCGTTCTGATTTGTCAAAGTTAATTTCACATTCCGAATACCGCGCCCCGCCGCTGTCTTTACCTGACCGCCGATTGTGACCGACGCAGTTGTAGGACCCGCCTGTGTAATGGCAAACGGTGAGAACGATGAAACTTGTGCACACACGATGCGTGTGGCAAAGTCTGCTGAAACTGTGCGATCTACCCAAAACCCGTTTTCCAAATGCAGAATCTTCAGACTGCTAACTCCGCCGACCGTATTAAACGGTTCGGCATTAATGGGCAATTTGAAACACACCCTGACGTTTCCTGAAAAGATTGCGCTCGTCGAAATATCATAGAACAATCCGGTTGATCTTGCGCCTGTAGGCAAAGGGGGCAATCCCGAAGAATCAAGCGAAATTTCAAATGACGTTCCGGCAGATGAAACATTTGGGAAACTCAGAGTTGCGCTTCCGATTGTCGTTTGCACATTTGAGCCTGCCGGAGTATCGGCGGTTTTGAGCTTTCCGCTATTCGCCGCACTTACGATTGCAGCAATTTCGTCCGCGGTTAATGTGCGGTTGTAAATCGAAAGTTCGTCAATATTCCCAAAGAATGAATTTCGCGTTTCAGCGTCGCCACGCCCGCCGATTGCCGCATTTGTTGCAAAGGTGAATGTCGGATTATAACTGACGGACGTATCCGCTGCACCGTCAATATAAAATGTCACCGTGCCGCCATTCTTTGTGACAGCTACGTGATGATAGTTCGTATCTGTGACTGCGGTGGTTGAGAAAACCGGAGCCGCGCCAATTTGCGTTAAACCGATTCGGTTTGTCGCCTGATCAATGAAAAAGCCATAGCCGCCCGTTCCATAAGCGAAAAGAAATCCGGCTGGGTTTGCTGCGTCGGGGTTATTTGTGATGACAGTTGAACTTGAGCGCTTGATCCAGGTTTCGATTGTAAAGTTTTGCAATTGCAGGTTCGTAGGATTGCCGATTAAAACACGGTCGTCCGTACCGTCAAAGTTAAAAGATTGCCCGACTTCGCCGATAGCAAATGTTGCTCCATTTTGCAATGAGCCGTGATTTGTTCCCTTCAAATCCCGTGCGTCGCCTTCAGAAGCCCACCAGCCCACTGAACCGCTTGGTGTGAGCATCGTGTTGAAGTTTTGCGAGACAACGGCACGAATTTCTCCGGCACCGGCATGCGAATATGATTGCCCGACCAAGTTGATTCTTCCGTTCGGACGCACGAGAATGTCTCCGGTATCGAGCGAATTTGTAACGTTGTTATAGTGAGTTATGACCAAAGCCAGCCTGCCGCGCCCGCCGAATGAGCCATCAACGCCTCTGTTGCCGAAAGACAAATCTGGCGTGCCGTTCGGGTTAAAGCGAACGACGTTGTATTGTGCTTCGTCTCTGCCAATTATTTTCCCGTCCGGTTGAATCGCTTTGATGAAAAGCCGCCCGCCCGAAGTGAATCCGCAGAAAATGCTGCCGCAGCCGTTGTATTGGGCGATGCCATTTGTTCCAAAGCTGGTATCAACAGACAAATCGCTCGAATTAAACCGAACCATTGTCGGCAGATGCGAAGCGCCGCTGCCTAAATTTTTGTAAGTGCCGGAAACGAGAACTTTACTTCCATCTTTGGTGAAAAGAATGGCTCCTCCGCCTTCGTTCTGACTATTGAAAGTCGTGTTGTTGTCGAGATGGCGCATCGTTTCTGCTTGACCGTTCGCCGTCCAGCGCGTGACCATAAATCGTTTTCCGCGACGGTTATTGCAATCAGCGGTGTCAATAACCTCGTTATAACCGACGGCGATTATACGCCCGTCCGGCTGCACCGCGACGCCGTGAAAAGCCGCGTTCGGGTAACAACCGTGGGCTAGCGGGTTTGCAGCCATATTGACGATTCCAAACGCGCCGAACGAACCGTCGCGCGTGCCATCCGGGTTGAGCCGCACGATGATTGCGCCTAATCCGGCGCTTGAGCTATTGGGATATTCGTTGCGCGTTTCCCCGACAAGCAGGATTTTGCCGTCAGGCTGAATCCACATATCATAAAATTTACCCTGTGTTCCACGTCGCGGTCCCGGATTGCCGGGAGCGTCAATAACGCCGGTTTGAGTCATAAATCTGCCCTCGCCTACTTGAAATGTGTAGGTCGGATTTTGCTGTCCCGCACCGTTGAGTCCGCCACCGACCATAACTGTGCTGTTGCCGAAAGTGGCGTCAACCGACCCATCGGCGTTAAAACGCATCACGCAGCCGTCCTCGCCGAAATAAGGTATGCCTGCCTGTCCGCCACCGCCCGTGTTAGGAGAGGTTATGTTGCATTGTCCCGCAATCAGTATCTTGCCATCCGGCTGGACCTTAACCACATACGGAGTTTCGGTCGAATAACTTGGTTGCCCGCTGTTAGAGTATCCGGTGTAAAAATTAGCTCGAACTAGCCCGTTTGTTCCGAAAGAAGCGCCAACTGCGCCCGACGGCGTAAATTTTCTCAAATAGAAATCTATGTTAACGCCGAAAATATTATGGCGACCGCCGGCAATGATTGAACCGTCAGGAAGCAACGCTCCGCCGACAAAAGTTGTTTGGTATGTGTTCACCGCCGGGTCTGGCTGCTGTGGATCAACGAAATAGCCTTTGGGCGGGGCAAAAGTTTTGTCGTAGTCGCCGACAAACTGCGGCGCGTGCTGCGCGAAAATCAAATTGCCGCTGACTACAAACATTAAAACAAAAATCGAGGCTTTCAAAAATCTCTTTAAATTCAGTTTCATTTTCTTTTCTCCTTTGCTGGAAATCGCTTTCATCCAACTAAGGCGCAAAAGAAAAACAAATCGGCTAAAATGCCGCAAAAATTTTTGATTTTTTGAAAACAGTCGTATAATCCGGCTGAAAAACGATGCTCCAACCGGAAGAAGTCACGAACCTGCTCAAAGCAATGAGCGCTGGCGAGTCGCAAGCGCCGGAGAAATTGCTGCCGATTGTTTATGAGGATTTGCGGCGATTGGCGGGCGTTTACCTTTCCAACGAGCGCACCGATCACACCTTGCAAGCGACAGCGCTGGTTCATGAGGCTTACATTCGGCTGGTTGATTGGCAAAACGTTTCGTGGCAAAACCGCGCTCATTTTTTTGCCGTGGCTGCCCAAGTGATGCGGAGAATTCTGGTCGACCACGCCCGACGAAAAAAAGCCGAAAAACGGGGCGGTTTTGGACGAAGGCTCGCGCTTGACGATGCAGTTAGCTTTCCAGAGAAAAAAGACGTAGATTTGGTCGCGTTAGATGACGCCCTTGAACTGCTTGAAAAAAGCGATGCCCGGCAAGCCAAAATTGTCGAACTACGTTTTTTCGGTGGGCTGACGATTGAAGAAACCGCTGAAGTTTTAAAAATTTCGCCCGCAACGGTCAAAAACGAATGGACGTTTGCCAAAGCTTGGTTACGCGTCGAATTAACAAAACACTAAAATGTCCGAATCAAATTGGGACAAAAAGAAGAAGATTTTTTTCGCTGCCTTGGATATGCCGCAAACGGCGCGTGCCAGTTTTTTGCACCAAAACTGCGGCAACGATGCCGATCTGAAGAATGAAGTCGAAAAGCTGCTTGCTGCTCATTCCACAAACGAAACCTTTATCGAAAAACCTGCGTTTCAGATTGCAGCGACTTTCGCTGACAAGCATTTGAAGGGCAAACAGTTTGGCAATTACCAAATCATCCGGGAGATTGGTCGCGGTGGTATGGGAGCCGTTTTTTTAGCCGAACGTAATGACGGTGCATTTAAACAACAAGTCGCCCTCAAAATTGTCCGGCAAACTATTCTCGATTCGGAAACGGAAAAACGTTTTCGCCGCGAACGCCAGATTCTCGCCTCTCTGAATCACCCGAATATTGCTCGATTGCTAGACGGCGGCGTTTCGGAATCGGGAGAACCTTTTTTGGCGATGGAATATGTCGAAGGGAAACGGATTGACGAATTCTGCGAAGAAAAAAATCTTTCCACAAATGAACGATTAAAGCTTTTCCAGCAGGTTTGCAGTGCAGTTTCCTTTGCACATCAAAATCTGGTTGTTCACCGTGATATAAAACCTTCAAACATTCTGGTCACAAAAGACGGCGTACTGAAATTACTTGATTTCGGGATTGCCAAGCTGCTTGACGCCGAACACGCCGACGAGCACACGCAAACAGGTTATCGCGCTTTTACACCAGAATACGCCAGCCCTGAACAAATCAAAGGCGAACAAATTACAACAGCTTCCGATGTTTATTCGCTTGGCGTTTTGCTTTCGCATTTAGTCCTTGGACAAAAGTCCAAAGTCCAAAGTCCGAGCGGCGGAAATCAAAATCGTAAAACCTATCCGCAACCAACAAAAACCAAAGACCAAAGACCCAGAACTGAGTTAGAAGCAATCTTGCATATGGCACGGCGCGAAGAAGCGGCACGTCGTTACCCATCGGTTCAGCAATTTGCCGAAGACATTCAGAGATATTTGAACGGATTGCCCGTCCGTGCACAAAAAGATTCTTTTACGTATCGCGCTCAAAAGTTTGTTCAGCGCCACCGAATCGGAGTCGTGGCTGCGGTGTTGGTTGTTCTGTCGCTCATTGCGGGTTTAGCCGCGTCGCTCTGGCAAGCAAACACTGCACTCCAGCAAGAAAGATTAGCGCGCGAGCAGCGCGATCTGGCAACCCGGCGTTTTAATGACGTTCGCCAGTTATCGAATGCTTTGCTTTTCGACATTGCGCCGAAAATCGAACGCGTCAACGGTTCGACCGAAGCACGTCTGGCTCTTGTCAACCAATCGCTAAAATATCTCGATTCTCTGGCGCAGGAATCCTTCGACGATTTGCAGCTTCAAAGCGAGCTGGCTTCGGCTTACGAGAAAATCGGCGATTTGCAGGGCGCACCCGGCAAGCCGAATCTGAGTGATTTCTCAGGCGCACTTTCGAGTCTGGAAAAAGCTCGAGCGATTCGGTTGTCTCTTCTTGAGAAAAATCCGAATGATTTGACGAATCAAAAGCGTTTAGCGGAAAATTTCAGCGCGGCAAGTTACGTTCGCTGGTGGACGAGCGACATCAGCGGATCAATCAAAGATTCGGAAAAAGCACTTGAGCTTTACGAAAAGCTGATTGCAGCAGAACCGAATTCGCTTGATTTGCGCCTTGCTGCCATCGAGGCACGCATCAATCTCGCTCAAACGCTATATTTTAACGATCAGGTTTCAGAAGTTTACGCGCCCTTAAGAACAGCTTTAAATGAGCTTGAAACGTTCAAACAATCAAATTCGGAAAATGCTGAAATCGGCAGATTGCTCGGCAAGGGTCGTGTTTTGCTCGGATTAAATCTGTTTTGGGACAACAAAGCAGCCGAAGGCGGTGCTGAAATATCCCAAGCAATTACAATCAGCGAATCAATTGTGGCACAAAACCCTCGCGACAACATTTTGAGACAAGGGCTCTGGCACGTTTACACGCAAAGCTCGCAATTTTATCAGGATTCAAAACCGTCGCGGTCGTTAGAGCTTTTAAACAAAGCTTTAACTCTATCGGAAGAATCAATAAAAATTGATTCTTCCGATGCGCAAGCGCGGCAGAATCTGGCGAAAACCTATTCGATGCTCGGTTTAATTTCCAACCGACTTGGACGGCTCAATGACGCCGTCTCTTACCTTGAAAAATCGCTGGCGATTTTCGCAGAACTGGAAACGGCGGAACCGCAAAATTTAACATACAAAGACGACATCGGTAGAAACTTTACTCAACTCGGCTTAACAAAATACCAGCAACGCGATTTTGATGGCGCGCTCGCGGCTTATGAAAAATCGGTCAAGGTATTTGAATATCAGGCAAAAGACCCGAAAAACCTTTTTCCTCAAAAGCAGTTAGCCAAAGTTTTCGATTACATCGCTGACGCTCACACAGAAGCGGCGAAAACCACTTTCGGAGAAGAACGCCAAGAGCATTTGCAGAAAGCCGGAGAAAGTTATCAACGCACTTTGAATATTCTGCTGCTACTCGAATCGAAAAACGCACTCGCCGAATATGACCGTAAGTTTCTGGAAGAAACGCAAGCCGCTGTTCGAGAATACGAGAAAAAAAGATGATCGAAATTATCAACCGCCAGCGCAAAATTAAAATCAAACCGGAAAGCTTTCATGATTTTACCGAAAAAGCTGTTAACGCCGTAAATGAAGCGCGCGGCAAAACCTGTACGGTCGCGTTTGTTTCCGACAAAAAAATGACCGAATTGAATCGAATGTTTCGGGGCAAAAACTCGACTACCGATGTCCTTTCGTTTCCAAATGAACCGGATGAATTTGAAGACGCGGAAAATAATCTCGGAGACATTGTAATTTCTCTCGAACAAGCCGCGCGGCAGGCAACGGAGAACAATCTTTCCCTCGACACGGAAATCAAACAGCTAGTTCTGCACGGAATTCTGCACCTTTGCGGTTACGACCATGAAACTGATCGGGGCGAAATGAACCGGCTTGAACTGAAACTTCGTGACAAATTAGAAATTTAATTTCACCAGCCAAGCCACAAGAGACAGAGAAATAAAAATCTCTGTATCTCTGTGGTTTATAATCTGCGGAATGAACGAATCTGAAAATCAGACACAAAAACGAGCCGAACCATGCGTGATGGTGATTTTCGGCGCGACCGGAGATTTGACGAAGCGCAAACTGTTTCCGGCGCTTTACAACCTGGCGAAACAGGGATTTTTGCCGGAAAATTTCGCGGTCGTCGGAGTTGGGCGGCAGGAAATGGCTTCCGATGATTTTCGCCGGAAAATCAATGGCGAATTTCGAGAATTCATCAAAGAAAGTGACAAAAAACTATTAAATTGGTTTTGCGAGCGCACTTTTTACACCGGCGGCGATTTCGACGACGATAAAAAGCTATTTAAAGATTTAAAAGAATTGCTCGCCGAAGTATGCGAAACGTTCAAGATTCCCGAAAACTTTTTTTATTACCTCGCCACACCGCCGCAGCTTTTCGCAAACGTCGCGCAAAAGATTGCAAGAAACGGCTTGAGCAAAGAGGAAAACGGAAACTGGCGGCGCTTTGTTTTTGAAAAGCCGTTCGGTCACGATCTCGAATCAGCCAGAAATCTTAACCAGCAGTTGTTAAAAACTCTCAAAGAACGGCAGATTTACCGCATTGACCATTATCTCGGCAAGGAAACCGTGCAAAACATTTTGGTTTTCCGCTTCGGCAACAGCATTTTCGAGCCGATCTGGAATCGCAATTATGTTGATCATGTGCAAATCACAGTCGCCGAAAAATTGGGCGTCGAAACACGCGGCGGTTATTACGACACGGCGGGCGCTTTGCGGGATATGATTCCGAATCATATTTTCCAGCTTGTCACTTTAACCGGAATGGAGCCGCCGGTTTCGTTTGAAGCGGACGAAGTGCGCGACGAACAAACAAAAGTTTTGCACGCAATTCAACCGTTCACGCCCGAAGACGTTTTGAGCAAAACGGTGCGCGGGCAATACGGCGCTGGAAAAATTGATGACAAATCCGTTCCCGCTTATCGCAGCGAACCGCAGGTTGCGCCCGATTCAAACACGGAAACTTATGCGGCTTTGAAACTGACGATTGATAATTGGCGCTGGGCGGGCGTGCCGTTTTACGTTCGGACGGGCAAACGGATGCCCGGTCGTCATTCGGAAATCGTCATTCAATTCAAACGCGCTCCATTCGTCCTGTTTCGCAACACGCCCGTCGAACGCTTGACGACAAACCGAATTGTCGTCCACATTCAGCCGGACGAAGGAATCACTCTCCATTTCGGCGCGAAAATTCCGGGTCCGATTGTCAATATGGGCGCGGTTGATATGGATTTTAATTATTTAGACCATTTCGGCGAGCATGTTTCGACAGGCTACGAGCGACTGCTTTACGATTGTATGATCGGGGACGCGACGCTTTTTCAGCGCGCCGATATGGTCGAAGCAAGCTGGGGAATCGTCTCACCAGTTCTCGACGTTTGGCACGCAATTCCGGCGCGCTCGTTTCCCAATTACGAAGCCGGATCTTGGGGACCGCACGAAGCGGACGAATTGCTCGAACGAGACGGACGGCGCTGGAAAAATACGGTGGATTAATAATAAGATATCATCTCGTCCAATTCCCTGCTGTCATCTTTTTTCTCTTCTTTCAAAAAGCCTTGCGCGATGAAGAGTTTAACGATTGTGCGGGCGTCAGTACGCGCGAAGCGGTCGGCGAGCAAATTTATGCGGTTGAGGTCGGCTTTGCCGAGCAGTTGAATTTGGTCGGCAAAACGAAATAACAGCGAATTGTCTCCCACATATCCTCTAACCTGTAAAATCATCTCGCCTTTTTTGAAAGCTCCGTTGCTTTTGTTGAATCTGCTTAAAACCGCAGTCGCATTGACGTAATCGTTGATTTGATCGGCTATCGGCTCGAAAAGGCGAAATGCCTCATCGGAGTTGACAACCGCATAACCTCTAACGACTTCCATCAGATTATTAAGCTCGTCTTCGTCTTCAGGATACGGGTTCGTTAGATTTTTGGCGCTCTTCATCAAATCGGCGGCGGTTTCGTGATTTTTCTCCCCGCCCTTTTTGTAAAACTCAGTTGCTAGCGCGACCAATTTTTGAATTTGCGTTTTCTTTTTGCTCAATCCGCCGATCAGTTTTTTGGCGTCGTCGAGTTTTCCGTCTTTTGCCGTTCGACTGATTTTTGCCGATTGATATTGCTCGGAAACAAGCTCTCGCGTTTTTTCGTCGGGAATTTGTTCGATTAATTTTTTCGCTCGTTCTTCATCTTCGATCCGCGGAATTTTGTTTGTTAAACTATTCAAAGCAGTAGCGCGATCGTAATCGTCGAGCTTTGGCAGTTCGGCGAGAATTTCTTCGGGCGTCGAGTTCGGGCTCCAGATTTTTCCTCGCTGATGCCATCGTTTGATTTCCGGCGGCAGATTCTTCATCGCTTCGGCATGTTTTTGTTTGAGCAGGGGCATTCTCTCCGGAGCGAGCTTTTCCAAATCCGACATCGTTCGCGTTATCGCCGTTGTTATTTCGAGCGAATCGTTTGCTTGCAAAAATGTGGCGATGAGCTTACTGGCAATATCTCTTGCCTGCCCTTCGGAAAATTTGAATCGCTTTTGATTCGCTTTCGCTTGAGCGATAGTCGGGTTGGTAATGAACTGCAATAAACGAATTGTCTCGTTTAAGTCCTCGCGTTTTTTCGTCAAATCGGTATCAACTATTTTTTTGATTACTTCGTCGGCTAAACCAGCGGCTTTTTTCTCGTCTTTTCGATGGAGTTTATAAAGCAGGCGCAGCAC
The DNA here is from genome assembly GCA_030863175.1 of Acidobacteriota bacterium. Lineage (GTDB taxonomy): Bacteria > Acidobacteriota > Blastocatellia > Pyrinomonadales > Pyrinomonadaceae > JALZCH01. The sequence continues at coordinate 16,322 of JALZCH010000023.1, forward strand.
GTTCCAAGAAATGCCTTTTGACAAACTATCTTTGATAAGCTTGATGGCTTGGTTGGGGTTTTGTTCGGCGGCAAGAACCGCGAAACGCTGTTCGAGAGCGATTTCCTGCCGCACCCGGAATTGATCCGGATTAACCCCCATCATTACAGTGCTTTGTTTGGCGTTCGGATCGGCGGCTTTCGCCAGAACCTCGCTGACCTTAGCGGAGCGAGTTTCGACGAGCAGTTCCAAAGCCAAATCGGCGTCGTGTTTGGCAATCAGCGGTAAGACGTCGTGTCGGATGTCGTTAAAATCGTAGAGCCCGGCGTAAACATCCTCAGAATCTTTCTTTTCCTTTTCGGATTCGAGATTGACGACGATAATATCATTTGCCGCCCGCCGAAAAAGTTTTCTAGCTCGCTTTTCGTCAAATTCCCAATACAAATCGCCCACAAGGGCGTAAACAATTGCCCGATTCGACGCTAATTTGAGCGTTCCGGCGTCACCAACCGCTTGGTCGAGCATTTTGATAACCTGCTTTTCAAGCTCTTTTTGGACTTTCTCTTTCTCGGTCTGTGATTCGGTCGGCGATGCGGTTTCCTGAGCCAGAATCGCTGCGTTAAAAAACAAAAACGAAACGACAAGCGAAACCAAGCGGGGCATTTTCATAAAAGTCTCCAGAGGGCGGATAGAAAGTTCAGGCGCAGGATGTTAGCATAGCCGTTTTTGGAAAGTAAATTTTTTCGAGCCGGTTTTGTAGAATTAAATGCTTTCAAGTTAAATATTTGGAACAATGCCGCAAAATATTTTTATTTTCGAGAATCTACCTGCGTTGAGCCGCAAGGCAGCGGAGATGTTTATTGAAATAGGAAACAAAGCAATCGCGAGAAACAATCGTTTTACAATCGCTCTCTCGGGCGGCTCGACGCCGAAATTGTTGTTTCAAACATTGGCAAGCGAAGAATTTCGTTCCCAAATTGATTGGGCGAAAACGTCTTTCTTTTTCGGCGACGAGCGCCATGCACCGCCCGATTCGGCGGAAAGCAATTATCGAATGGCGCGCGAGAATTTATTCGACCCGCTCGAAATTCCGGAGGGAAACGCTTACCGGTGGAGCACCGAATGGCAAAACGCCGAAGAAATCGCGTTTGATTACGAAAAAACTCTAATCGAATTTTTCAAAACAAAAAATCCACGTTTCGATTTGATTTTGCTCGGAATGGGAGCAGACGCTCACACAGCGTCGCTTTTTCCTGAAACCACAGCTTTAACCGAAACCGAAAAATTGGCGGTCTCCAACTGGGTGCCGAAGCTGGATACTTCTCGACTGACTTTCACATTTCCGCTCATCAATAACGCCGCAAACATAGTTTTTCTAGTTGCCGGCGCGGAGAAAGCCGAAACGCTGAAAACGATTTTGAAAGGCGAATTTCAGCCGTTAAAATTTCCGGCACAAGCCGTCAAGCCGCAAGACGGCGAGTTGCTCTGGTTTGTTGACAAAACAGCGGCAAAATTAATTGAAAGCGATTAACATTTACTATTAACGAATAACGATTTACATTATTCGAGTATGGAGATTGAGATAACCGTTGCTGCTGTGCTGCTGTTTTTGTTGGCATTTTTGGCGACGGTTGATATGGCTTTCGTCCAGCTCAGCGATTTGAGCCTGCGGCGTCTGACGAGCGAAACCGAAGAAAACGAGCGCGTAAATACCGAGTTTTTGCGCGAGATTCTCGAAAACCGCCCGCGTTTTCGTTTCGCGCTGTCGGCGGCGATGCAGGTTTTGCTGATCATTTTCACGATTTTAACGACTCTCATCGCATTTCGTTTTTTCCCGCAAGAAACCCATAGAGCGGAAGTTTTTTTCGCCGCGCTTTGCGTTTCGCTCGTTTTGTCGGTTCTCTTTCGCCAATTCATTCCGCGTCTTATTACCGGGAGAAACCCCGAACGAATGGCGGTCATTTTGCTGCCAGTCGTGCACCCGTTTTACAGCATTTTCGGGGCTCTGGCTGACCCTTTCGGCAATTTAAGACGCGAGAAATCGGCAACCGAAATCACTGCCGTTCCGCACCTGCCGGAAGAAGAAACGGATAATGAAGAAAATGAAACTGATTCTCTGCAAACGCTGATCGAAGCGGGCGAAGCCGAAGGAATGATTGAAGAACGCGAGCGTGAATTAATCGAAACAATCGTAGACTTCGGCGACACCACGTCGGATGAAGTGATGACGCCGCGCACGGAAATTGAAGCTCTGCCTCTCGAAGCTACCGTGCGAGAAGCCCGCGACGCAATCATCGAATCGAAATATTCGCGTCTGCCGGTTTACCGCGAACAGATTGACAACATCGAGGGAGTGATTTACGTTCGCGATTTGCTGCAATTCTGGGCGGAAGACAAAGAAGACATCACGATTGAAAACTCGCCGAATCTCATCCGCCCGGTCAAATTCGTCCCGGAAACCAAACCGGTCGCCGAGCTTTTAAAAGAAATGCAGACCGCTCGCGTGCAAATGGCGATTATCGTTGACGAATACGGCGGCGTCGCCGGACTGGTGACGGTCGAAGACATTCTCGAAGAGCTGGTCGGCGAAATCGAGGACGAAGATACCGAACAGGAAGAAATCATCGAAATCGTCGAAGGCGAAAACAAAGCTTATTTCGACGTTCTCGGCTCGGTCGAAATCGGCAAAATCGAACGCCTTTTCGATATGGAAATTGAAGACGACGATTTTACGACCATCGCCGGTCTGGTGATTTCGGAACTCGGCTATGTTCCTAAAGAAGGCGAGAAATTCCAATTTCGTGGGCTTGATGTCGAGATTCTGCGCGCTGACGAAAAACGAATCAATCTGCTTCGACTTCGACGCGCGCCGGAAAACACGAATGAAGAAGATAATGGACAGTTTGAATAGAAGCAGACTAAAATTCACAACAACCGGAACTGTCATTCTTAAAGCCCAGCGAAAAATAGGAATATGTTTTCAATGAAAAAATCAGCCGCTTTTCTCCCCTTACTCTTTTTATTTTTTTGTGTAAAAGTCGCTTTAGCTTGCTCTTGTCGGGAGCGCCCAACTGTACTCGAATCTTTTGAAGAATCGGACGAGGTCGTAGTTTTAAAGGCTTTGTCAATCGAGAAAATAAAAGAAGATGAGGATGAAGAAGTAAAATATCGCTATGCTGATGGAATTAAATCAACCCAAATGGTTGTGGAAAAGGTTTATAAAGGAAAATTAAAAGTCGGCGATGAAATAACATTCGGGCAAGGCAACGGCGCGGACTGCGTTTATACTTTCGACGAGGAATCAATTGGCGAGCAGTTTCTTTTTTACCTCAACAGACCTAAGAACGATTCAAAACTATGGCACACCGGTACCTGCGGAAGGTCAAGACACATCGCAGGCGCTGATGATGATTTGCTTTTCCTCAATAACTTAGACAAAGTTCACGGAAAAACGCGCATTTCCGGCGCAATCAAATGCTGGGCTGATGGTTGCCCGAATGTCGACAATAGAAAAATCAAGATTTCGGGAAACAATAAAACTTACGAAGTAAAAACCGACAAAAAGGGAATTCATGAAATTTACGGCTTGCCCGCGGGCGAATACTCGATCGAGCCCGAAATGCCTCGCGGCTGGAAAAACAATAATTTTTGGTTGCGTTATTCACCAAGTTTTATCGGATTCCCAAGCCCCCCTTCGCGCCGTCCAAAACACAAACAGTTTCTTATAGATTTGAAAGATAAAAAACACGCCTCTCTTGATTTTCATCTTGAAATTGATAGCGAAATTCAAGGTATTATTTTTGACCCAAACGGCAAACCGATGGAAAGCATTTGCATAAGAGCCGTTTCAACAAAACTGTCTCTTGGAGATTACCGCGGACCAACCGGCTGCACGGATGAAAATGGCAGTTTTACCATTGATACAATTTATCCCGGAAATTATATTCTAGTAGTCAATGATGACGGTAAAATCGGCAGCCGGTATCCATTCGGAACTGTGTTTTATCCCGGCGTTGTTGAACGCGAAAAGGCAGGCGTAATTTCAATCGAAGCGGGCGGTTTATTGAAAAATATTAATGTCCAAATTCCTTGGTTTGAGGATGTAATTACAGTTGAAGGCAAACTTCTTTTTGCAGATGGAAAACCGATAGCCAATAAAAATATTAGATTTATACCGGAGAATGATTCGGGAGGAAAACTTGATGATTTTCGCGTCAATACGGATGAACAAGGAAATTTTTCAATCAGAATTTTGAAAGGTCTGACCGGAGAGCTTTTCGGCGAAATGACGATTTATAAAAGCGATTATGAAAATTGTCCTGAAACAGCTAAGTTGATAAAAGTAGAAGGACAAAAAACGTGGGAAGACGTGAAAACCGAGGCATTGAACTTTACCGCCGAAAAAAATCTTTACAATATTGAATTGAAAATTCGATTTCCAAGCTGCAAAAAATCAAAAGAATGAAACAAAAAAGTAAATTTTTAAGCGGCAAACGGATCCAGCCGACGCCGATTAATTCGGATACAAAACTCGCGGATTTGATCGATGAATCGTTCATGGCTTACAACGCGGCGCGTCTGCGCGAGGCTTGTCAGCTTTTTACCCGAAAAATGCTTGAGCCGGATGTGACCATTGGCGTTACGCTGACAGGCGCTTTGACACCAGCCGGGCTTGGGATTTCCGCCTTGATTCCGCTGGTGCAAGCCGGTTTTATTGATTGGATAATTTCTACGGGGGCGAATCTTTATCACGACACGCATTTCGGCATCGGTTTGAGCCTTCATCAAGGCGACGCGAAACTGGACGATCGCATTCTGCGCGAAGAAGAGGTCGTCCGCATCTATGACATCTTCTTCGATTATTCGGTTCTGCTCGACACTGATTCGTTTTTTCGCCGATTGATCGAAGGCGAAGAATTTCAGCGCACGATGTCCAGCGCCGAGTTTCATTATCTCTGTGGCAAGTACATCCTCGAGCGAGAGGGCGTGCTCGGCATCAAAAACCAATCGTTGCTCGCCGCCTGTTATGAACACGCCGTTCCAATTTACACATCCAGCCCCGGCGATTCGTCGATCGGAATGAACATCGCCGCCAAAGAATTGCAGGGTGGAAAACTGGTTTTAAATCCAAATCTGGATGTCAATGAAACCGCATCAATTGTTCTTGCTGCTAAACGCGGCGCAATCCACGGCAACACGGAAGCGGGCGGAAAATCTGCCATTTTCATTTTAGGCGGCGGAAGCCCGAAAAACTTCGCTCTCCAAACTGAACCTCAGATTCAGGAAGTTCTGGGGATTGACGAAAAAGGTCACGACTACTTTTTACAAGTGACCGATGCCCGTCCGGACACAGGCGGATTATCCGGTGCAACGCCCGCCGAAGCTGTGTCGTGGGGCAAAGTTGATCCTGATAAATTGCCGGACGCTGTTGTCGCCTACGTTGATTCCACCGTCGCGCTGCCTTTGATTACAGCTTATGCGCTCGCGCGACACCAACCGCGCCAGCCGCGACGTTTGTTTGAGCGGCGTGAGGAATTTATGAATTTGCTCAAAGCCGAATACGAAAAATCTGAAAGAAGATAGAAATAAGAGACGGAAAATAGATTAAATCTTCCGTCTCTTATTTTCTATCTACTACCTTCTGTGAAATTATTTGCCGAACATAACGGAGAAAAACACGAAATTGAGATCAAAGTTGAAGACTTAAAAGTTTTTGCGCGCGTCGGAGAAAGAAATTACGAGCTTGAAGTACACGAAGTCGAGCCGAACACTTATTTGTTTAATGTCAGTGGGCGGATTTACGAATGTTACGTTGCGCCGAAAAATGCAGCCGGAATAAACCGCGTGCGGCAAGGAACGAAAACTTTTGATTTAAAATTGTTCGATCCGAAACGTCTGCGAGGCGCGCAGGATATTGGCGGCGCAGCGGAAGGCACTGCTCAAATCATCACGCAGATGCCCGGCAAAGTCGTGCGCGTTGTGGCGGAAGTCGGGCAGGAAGTCAAAATCGGCGATCCGATTATCGTCGTCGAAGCGATGAAAATGCAGAACGAAATGAAATCACCTAAAGACGGAACTGTCAAAGAAATCCGCGCCGAAACGGGTGCAACCGTTAATGCCGGGGACGTTTTAGCTGTAATCGAATAAATAATGGCAAAGGTTTTGATACATTCAGAAGGCAAAGTTTTTCTCGAAGCCTTATCTGAAGCACGTATCAAAATCACCGTCGAACTTACCCATCCCAATATTTTTTCTCCCCGGACAAGTTGGGAGACCAATTACGGAGAGGATTTGATTGAGCATATCTTGAAAATTAAAGGAGCTGCTTGGCTCTGCGATGAAATCGCCCGCGACGAAGACCCTGAATACGTTCGGAAAAATTTACAAAATGAATTGTTCGCCTATTTTGACGCAAAGGATTTTGCAGGTAAACGTATTTTAGATTTTGGCTGCGGTTCAGGAGCTTCGACCTCGATTCTTGCGTGTCTATTTCCCGCATCGGAAATTGCCGGCATTGATTTATACCCTGAATTGCTTGAAATCGCGCGCCATCGGGTTCAGTTTTACAATTTTTCAAACGTGGTTTTGAGGCAATCGCCATCGCCGGACAATTTGCCGCCTGATTTGGGAGAATTTGATTTCGTCATTTTGAGCGCTGTTTTTGAACATTTTCTGCCAGCCGAGCGTCAGAAGTTAGTGCCGAAAATTTGGGAGACCGTCAGGAATGGCGGTTTTTTATTTTTAAATCAAACTCCAAACCGACTTTTCCCGCTGGAGCTGCATACGACAATGCTGCCGTTTATCAATTATTTGCCGGACAAATTGGCTCATCTTGCTGCGCGACGTTTTGCCAAACGCGTCCAGCAAGATGAATCTTGGGAAATGCTCTTACGCAGAGGAATTCGCGGCGCGACCGTAGGTGAAATTCGTCGGCTTTTGCAAGGCAGCCGGTTGATTTTACCGACAAAGAATGGAATCAAAGATCGCGTAGATTTGTATTATCTGACCACAAACCCGAAACGAAAGAAAATTGCAAAATCAATCGCAAAAGGCGTTTTGAAAATGATTAACTTCGCTACGGGAATTGCAATCGTTCCTGAATTAGCTTTGGTTTTTAAAAAAATATCGCCGCCGGAAAAATAGAAATGATGAATTTTGAGAAACTACGCATTCTGCTCTGGGACATTGACGGAACGCTTTTGATTGCTCCGCGCGGCGGTTCTTACAAAGATTATTTCGCGCCTGCGATGGAGCGAGTCTACGGCTCGAGCGGGATTTTGCGCGGGCAGTTAAAAGTTTCGGGAATGACCGATTTGCAAATCGCTCTCGAATCTTTGCAGCCCGAAGGCTTTTCGGTCGAACAAATTTACTCGAAATGTGATGAGTTTTGCAGCGTCATGGGCGAGGAAATCGAACGCGTTTGCGCAACCGAAGAAAATCGTTTTGTCATTCTCCCAGGCGCTCGCGAAATTTTAGGGGCGACAGATCGAAATCCGCTTTTTGTCAATGCATTGCTGACGGGAAATTTGCCGCTTGCCGCTCGTTTTAAACTCAAATTTGTCGGGCTTGATAAATTTTTCGATTTTTCACTCGGCGCTTTCGGAAATTGTTCGCATCGCCGAATTGATTTGCCCGCCGTCGCTGCGCAAAGCGTTTCGACAAAATTCGATTACGAATTCGCGCCTTCGCAATTCATTGTTTTGGGCGACACTCCGAACGACATTGCCTGCGCTCGGCATTTCGGAGCCAAAGCCGTTGCCGTTGCAACGGGCAGAAATTATTCGGCGGAAGCTCTCACTCCGCACAAACCGGATTATCTTCTGAACAATCTGACCGACACGGCGAAAGTTTTGCGCGTTTTGGAAACGCTTTAAGGGCGATGAAACGCGCGTTCTATGTCGCGCATCGTCAGTCGCAAAATTACCGGGCGACCGTGCGGGCAAGTAGTCGGCGAAGAAGTTGTCAGCAATTTATCAATCATCCACTGCATTTTTTCTTGGGTCAGGGGCATATTGATTTTGACAGCCGCGCGGCACGCGAGCGAAGCGGCAATCTCGTCGCGCCAAGTTTCGCGAGCGCCGCCGCGTTTTTCTGAGTCAATCGTTTCCAGAATTTCGCGCAGCAAATTTCTCGCTTCGCCCGCCGGCAAATCCGATGGCACGCTTTTAATTGCTATAGTCCGCCCGGAAAGACGCATTAAACCGAAACCCAATTCTTCCAATTCGTTTTGCACCAATTCAAACGCGACGGCTTGTGCCGGAGTCAAATCGAAAGTTTCGGGTAACAACAGATTTTGCGATTCAATCCGCCGCTCGCCCATTTTTTTGCGGTATTTATCAAAAAGAATCCGCTCATGCGCCACGTGCTGGTCAATCAACAGCAAGCCTTCCGAGTCGGTCGCAATGATAAAGCTTTCGCGCATTTGTCCGAGCGGACGAATTCCCGACGGTGAGAGATTTTCGACTTCAACCGCCCGCGGCAGCTTTGCCGCCGAATCGAAAGGAATTTCGATTTCGGATTTCGGGGCATTTAAACGCCTTTCGAAATTCGAGTTTATGCTTTCAGATCTGTTTTCCTCAATTTTATTTTCCGGCGCAAATTCAAAGTTTTTCTCAAAAACAGGCGGCGTCTCCAAATCCGAAACGTGAAATCCGAAATCCGAGACTGATTGGGCTTGTTTTTCAAAATCCGAAGAAAAAGCCGGAATTTCCGGTTGAATTACCGGGGGCACGGCAGATTCAGCAACTTCCGGCGCAAATTCGATTCGATTTTGTTGCGGCGCCTGGTTTTCGCACTGTTGGGGCAAATTTACGGCTGTATTTTCAAAATAATTTTCAATCGGGTTTGCCGAGGCGAAAACATCGCTTGAAACATTTTGATTAGCTATTTCGCGTTGCTGTAAAAAACCGGAATTGGCGAGAGCTTTGCGGATTTCTTCGGTAATCACTTCGCGGATGGCTTCCGGACGACGAAAACGGACTTCGGTTTTCGCCGGATGAACATTCACGTCAACTTCTTCCGCCGGAATCTCGACGAAAAGCAGCGCAACCGGATAAACGCCGTGCGGCAAAACCGAGCGATAGCCTTCCGAAAGAGCGCGCGCCATAATTTTATCGCGGACATAACGACCGTTGACGAAAAAATATTGCGCGTCGCGATTTGTCCGCCGTTCGCGTGGCGCGGAGATAAAACCGGAAATTCGCGAGATAAACTCGCTCCCGCCGGAAACAGGCATTAACGAATCTAGAAAATCGGCGCCGAAAACTTGATACGCACGCTCACGCAAATTTCGCGCAGGCGTGACGCGCATCGCTTCGCGCCCGTTGTTGTTTAAAACAAAAGCTTTATCAGGATGTGCAAGCGCGTAATGCGTGACGAGATTGATGAGATGAAAATTTTCCGTCGCTTCCGAACGCATAAATTTGCGGCGCGCTGGGACGTTGAAAAACAAATCGCGGACGCAAACTGTCGTACCCTGCGGATGCGCCGCGTCTTTGACGTCAATCAATCGCCCGCCTTCGATTTGCACTTTAGTCGCCGCCGTTTCGCCAGCCGTTTTGGTCGTTAATTCAACACGCGCTACCGAAGCAATCGAAGCCAGCGCCTCGCCTCTGAATCCTAAAGTCGAAATCTGATTTAAATCTTCAAACGTGCGGATTTTCGACGTGGCGTGGCGTTCAAAAGCGAGAACCGCGTCGTCGCGAGTCATTCCTTCGCCATCGTCAGTGATTTTTAAAAGGCGACGCCCGCCCGCTTCGATTTCGATTGCAATGCGCGTTGCGCCGGCGTCCAAAGAATTTTCGAGCAGTTCTTTGGCGACGGAAGCTGGGCGCTCTACGACTTCGCCAGCCGCGATTTGATTTGCCAGATTGTCGGATAAAACACGAATTTTTCCCATCTTGTTTTCGTTTTACACTAAACCGAACGAATCACCAAACGAGGCAAAAAAGCCATCAGCAAAATTGATTTACCGATGGCTTTTTTGTTTTGTGTTTTTAAAAGATTTATCAATTTTCAAAAAAATTAACCTTCTAGAGCAGATTTCAGTAATTTGAAACACAAGAGTAGAATCATCAAATGAAATCCTACTCTTTAGATTTACGGGAAAAGATTCTCGAAACATATAAAGCGGGCGGCATCACTCAACGTGAATTAGCC
>JALZCH010000034.1 GCA_030863175.1 Acidobacteriota bacterium
TGCTAATTCACGCTGCGTGATTCCGCCAGCCTCATAGGTTTGAATAATCTTTTCTCGCAAATCAAGAGAATAGGCTTTCATACCTTTATTTTACTCTTGTATTTTATTTACTCAAGATTTGCTCTAGGTTCACATCCGCGAGATGCTTATCGTAATGCGCTTGAACTGTATTCATGGTTTCTCTCATTGAAAAAATCGTCGAATTTCCGAATTTACACCGCAATAGTTTCTGAAGACCTGCTTTGTTTTCTGAAAGACATTTATCAAACGTCCATATTTGCGGGTAAGTTGGGATATTTAGCTCATAATTTCCTGAAATACTTATCCTTCATCTGTTATCAAAAACAGATGATTTTTAACATTTTGGGTTAAGAAGCTGTTCTCTTCTGCTGTAAAGCCGGTTGACGAATTCCCGCAAAATCTGCTCGCCGTGTTGCCATTCGCCGTGACCGGATTTGACGTTGATGTGTCCCGCCCGTCCGATGTTTATAAAACGGCTGCCCCACCTTTTGGCAAAAAATCGGGCGCGGTCGACGGAAATGTAATTGTCGTTTTCGCTGGCGACGACCACGCTCGGAAATTTAAATTCGGCGAGCGGAACGGGCGCGAAAGTTTGGATTTCGGGTGGCGCATCATCTCTTTCCACATCGGGCGGCGCGACCAGCAGCGCGCCTTTGACGGCGCTGCGGTCAAATTTATTCGCCCAATGTGCCAAAGTGATCGTGCCTAAACTGTGGGCGACGAGAATTAAATCTTCCGTTTCCCGCCCGGCGATAGCTCGATCAAGCGTTTCGACCCATTCGTTTTTGTCCGGCTCAAACCAATTTCTTTGCTCGACGCGCTGCCAGCGCGGGTATTTTCGTTGCCAAACGCTCATCCAATGATCCGCACCCGCGTTTTCCCAAGGCGGCACAAGCAGAATTTGAAAAATGTCGTCGTTCAAATCAATCATAAAATCAAACGCTGCCTTCTTTTTCGATGACCAAAATTCTCGCTTTGCCGATTGGACACGCAACGTGTTCATCGCCGATTCCGGCGAAAAAAGCGTCGCCAGTTTCGAGCAAAACGGATTTTTCCACTTTATTTTCCCGGTAATGCATTTCAACCGCGCTATCCAGAACAGCGAAAACTTCCTCGCCGTCGTTTGTGTGCCATTTATACGGCTCGTTCGTCTAATGCAAACGAATGGTTATGCCATTCATATTCGCAACATCGAGCGCGCCCCACGCACGTTCGGCGGTAAATTCTTTGCTTCTGATAATTTTCATAACTGGTATTTTCGGATCAAGCATCGCCAGCATCTCAGCGGCGCGGAACCTGCCGACAATAATTGTATCGAACGCATAAATCTCCCTTCGCTTTACGACGTTTTAAAGAAACGCACTCCCGTTGATTAACGCGCAAAGCGGCGAGCGAGAGTGTCAAGAAAGTTTGACGCGGAGGAAATCAGCGAAACTGTGCTTAAAGAAATTACTTCGGAAAAATTATTTTTGCGCGGCAGAAACTGCTGCAAAACAGAGTTTGAGATCAATCGACAAGCGGTTTGCTTGATTTTATTCCAAGAATTATTTACGGCATTTTTATTCGATAATCTTTAACTCGCGCAGAATGTTTTTGGTGATTTCGATTCGTTTTGGCGCATCCGAATCCTTTTTCATATCGAGTTCCGTAGCAAAAAAATAAATTTCCTGCGCGCGTTCAATATAACCGACATACCAGCCGATTTGCGGTGTCGCAGCATTTGACCAGCCGGTTTTTGCCCAAAGCGTATATTTGTCATTTTTTTCGGCGATGGAAATGTCTTTGAAAATCGAAAAAGTACGCTCGGAAAACGGCAGACGGTTTTGATAGAGCCGGACCAGCAAATCAATCTGCTGTCGCGGCGTTACCCGCAAATCGCCTTCGTTCCAGTAATCTTTGCCGAAGCCGTTTGTATTGCGATTGCCGTAATTTGCCAGATTGTAATAATGCTGCATCGTCTCGCGTCCTATGCGTTTCGATAAATCAACGTAGAGCCAGACAGCCGAGACTTTGAAAGCCGAGCGCAAGTTGTGGTCTTGATTCCAAGCCTCAACCCAGCGTTTCTCTCCGTCCCATTTAAAAGTTTCGTTTTCGTCTTTGACCGCGCCTGTTTCAAGAAAAATAAGCGAGTGAATAATCTTCGAGGTCGAAGCCGGAGCAAATCCCCGATCAGCGCGCGCCGCGTCGTAAGCCAGATATTGATTGCGCCGCAAATCGTAAACCAAAATTCCGCCTTCGACTACGGCGCGGTCAAAATACTTCTTCCATTCCGGTTTTTCCACGATTTTCGCACTGTGACGGGCGGCGTCCAGATCGCGAACATCGGAAAACTGAACATCGTAAATTGCGTACTGTTCCCACCCTTTAAAATCGAAATGCCACCATTCTTTGGAATTGACCGTAAAGCCTTCAGCTTCCATTTCCCTGCGCAGAAGATCGCGCATCCGCCGCTGTTCTTCCGTGCCGCCTGTATAACTCGGATAAGCGCGTTCGGTAAATTCGTCGTAACCGCCCGGCATCTCGATGTTTTTGCCGGTTTTTAAATCGTAGAGACTCAAATCAACCGCCATCCCGCGATTGTGTTTTGACCCTTTCGCCGGGTCTGCGACAAAATTGCGGTCTTCGCCGCTCGTCACGTCCCAAAACAATTTCGTGACTGTCCAAGGGCGATAGCCATCGAAAATCACCAATCCCAAGCCTTGTTTTTTGAGGCGTTGATGAACGCGCACGACCGCTTCGGCTGCCGGACGCTGCAAAAAAGCGCGGGCTTCCGGGTAAACAGGCTTGCCGACAAAATTGTTGGCAGTTGCATAGCGGATGTCGAGTTTAATCGTTTTGTCTAATTCCGTGAGTTCTAACACGTCAGCTTTTCGATTCGCGCCTTCAATTTTCGGCGGTGCCGTTTGCGCCTGGCAAGCCGTGGGCGCTAAGAAAAGCAAAACAAACAGTGCGGCAAATGTCAAAAATTTCATAATCCGGAGTCTAAAGTCTGGAGTCGTGAGTCAAAGAAATTGCTTTTCGGCTCTAAACCCCAGATTCTAAACTCTAGCCCTTGATTTACGTGGTTGCAAGTAAATGCGCGATCAAGTTATCGTTAAATGACTATGGCGGAAAGTGAAACGGCAACGCAGGAAACAAGCACGTTTAAACGGTTGCTCAAACGGTTTGGCGTTGCCGGATTTCTGTTTTTCTTAATCAAAGGCTTGCTCTGGCTAATTGTGCCTTTTCTCGTCGGTTACTCGCTCTGGTAGTAACTTTTAAGGTTTCTTTTCTTCTTTTGGAGCTTCTTCGACGCCCTCGTCGTCATCCAAAATCTTAACTTCCGTGCCGTATTTTTGATAATTGCGAAAACGGATTTGATTGCGGCTCTCGTAAAGCTGGTCTCTGTAGCGCGAAGTCAAACGCACGTCCGAAGCGATCGGCAGAAGATATTTCGCTTCGCTGATTGACACCCAATCGTAATCTATTTCCCGGCTCGCCGCTCGAACCGGAAAATCGTCGGGAATTTCCGTCGCTTCCTGCTCAACGCGCAACACGCGCGAAGTATCGCGGTCAAGCCAAATTTTTCCTCGATAACCGGAAATGGTTGATTGCGGAATTAAATCAACGGACGTGATAACCTGTTTCGAGTTAATTCGTTTAACCGAATATTCATAAACGATTGAGCGCCGCCCGCGCAAAGTATCCGTGTCAACGGCGCGAAACTCGGCTTTGCTTTCGGGCTTGAAAATCGAAGCCAAAACAGTGACAAATTCGCCCGCGCTCGTCGTTCCGCCGACTTTCATATAACTCTGGTGCCCCTTTTCTTCCGGTTGCGGGATGCCGTTAATCGCCAAAACTTTATAATCTTCGCCTTTATCGGCGCTGTAGCTGACGGCGACGGTCAATCGGTCGGCGGATTGAAAATTGTTGGTTCTGGCATAGGCGTATGAACGCGAAACAAGCTGTTTGACAACAAAATCCGGCATTTCGTCGAGCGACGCAAGTGTCGCTTCCCGCGCTTTTGCTAAAAGCTCTCCAGTTTCCTTTTCCGAAGGCAAAACTGCCGTCGTTGGATTTGAACGCCGCCGGGCGGCTTCTTCCAGAGTGCGAGTTAAAACCGGATCGCCGCTTTTCGATTGCACTAGGCTGCGGAGCGGCTCGGTTACTTCAAAACCGATCCCGCGCTGCCGGATTTGTTCGATTAATGCATCGCGTTTTGCCGGATTTTTTTGCTGCTCGTAAAGCGATTTGACAAACTCGGCTTGGGTCAAAGGCTGCGCGGTTTGTGCCGAAAGAGCGGGCGCAAAAATGACTGTTAAAATAAAAACCAAAAGCAAATTTCGCATATTTATAAAAACGAAAGGTCTTGAAAAGACTAGACGAAACTAAGACGCGGTTCGGTTGCTTTTAGTTTCATACGAGAGAAAGAGAGCAGTAAAGTTTTGTAAAACTCGGATAATGTTTTAATAATTTGTTGCTCGACTTATATCTGTCTTAAAAAGAACGTTTTTGAAACAATCCTCGCTAAGTAACTAGAGAGTGCCCTCTTTGACAGTATTATTGTAGTTCTCACTTGCGTCCATCAGCCCAGATACCTTTGATTAAAGAAAAATAATAAATTGCGAAAGAATCGAACTTGTAAAAAACTTTTGGTAAGTCTGATTCTTTTTTCGTCTGTTTCGCGCGTTTGATTGCAAATGAGGTCGAAGGCTGCTCAGGTTTTTTCCAAAGCGAAAGTCTGCAAGCAAAAGTAAAAACATGAATTTTATTTATCAACAACTAACCGCAATTCTTTTTGCCGTTCTCGTGTTCGGAACGAGCGTCGTAGATGCCCAAACAGAAAAGACTAATAACGTTACACAACCGATTGAAATCAAGCTCGAACACGACGTTCTCGGCAAAGCGCCGACAATCAATGTACAGGTTGGCGACAAAATTTATCCGTTTCTGTTCGACACTGGCGGCGGCATTACAACGATAACACCCGCAATCGCTAAAGAAATCGGCTGTGAGCCGTTTGGACAGATCACAGGATTTAATGCCGGCGGAACGAGACTCGATTTTAAACGATGTGACGACATAGGTTTGAAATTGGGAAATTTTTCGACGCGAGTTAACACCGGGACGTTTGAGATTATGCATTTCTTTAGCCCGGACACAAAGGAAATTGGCGGCTTCATTTCCCTGCAAACGTTTGCTAATCGGACGATTACGATTGATTTATCCGGTAATCGCCTCATCGTTGAAACTGAAAGTTCGGCGGCTGAACGCGTCAAAGATATGAAAGCCCTCGAATCAAGAATTGGTAGTCAGGGTGGTGGAGCGATAATTGACATTTTTGTTGCTGCGAACACGCCCAAAGGCAAAATTTGGATGGAATTTGATACGGGAAATTTCAGCGGAATACTGTTTTCTCCGCACGCGCAAGAAATGCTCGGAATTAATTTCGACGCGCCGAACCGAGCGAAAATGAGCAAACCGGTAAAGCTCGATATAATCGGTTTGGGCACAATCGAAATGCCCGCGCGCGAAAGAAATATGATTTACGACGGTATGCTCAATTACGATACGATTAGCAAATGGATCGTCACAATTGATTTAAAAACCGGTAAAATGTGGGCGAAAATTAAACCGGAACAATCGAAAGAGCAGCCAAAATAAAAACTGCTTTAATATTTTGAAGTGGTTCGGTTAAATGGTTCGAACCATCATTTTTACGGCAAATTGGCAGTGAAAAATTGAGCGGCGCGCGGCAGGATTTTGTAGCTGCATTTTTGGGCTGGAAAAACCTCGCCGTCGGCGTTGACTTTGATTTTGCGGTCAAATTCAAACTCTATTTTAGGAACCCGTAAATAAACCGTTTCTTCGTTATCGAGATGCGTTCCCGCCGAAATTTCTCTTAAAAGATTGAGAAACTGAAACGTATCAACGTCTTTGAAAATACAAACGTCGAAAAGCCCGTCGTCAATTTCGGCTTCGGGCGCGATCATCTGCCCACCGCCGATAAGGCGCGAATTGCAGACGGCGAACATTTCAATCTCGTAAATGCGCTGGACGATTTCATCAGGATAATGAATTTTAACGGCTGTCCTGACCGGCTCGAAATTAAAAAGCACTTGGGCACCGCCGATTAAATAAGCGAGTTTTCCCGCGAATGATTTTAATTGCGGATCAACATTGCTCGAAACTTCGGCAATAAAACCGCCAGCCGAGACGTTGATGAAATAATGCGTTTGTTCATCAATTTCGATTTGCCCGACATCAACCGCAATCGTTTGTTTCTTCTTCAGAACGGCGAGCGTTTCTTCAATGTTTTCCGACAAACCCAGAGCCGAGCTGGCAAAATCATTGCCCGTCCCGAGCGGAATCAATCCGAATGTGATTCGTTCGAGCGCGTTTTTGACTTGAGCGACGCCGTTTAAAACTTCGTTTAAAGTGCCGTCGCCTCCAGCGATGAAGATATGCGAATAATCCGGGTTGTGCGCGGTTTCACCCGCGATCTTCTGCGCGTCGCCTGCTGCAATTGTTAAGGAAATATCCAGATCGTCAAAGTTTTCGCGCAATGCCTGATTGATTATCGGCAAATACGAAGGCGCAGTGTCGGTGCCGGAAACCGGATTGACGATTAAACGCGATTTCATAGCTAATTGAAAACAAAATCTGCGTGCGGCGTCAAATTTATAATTTGTTGAAGATAAAACGCCAGCGCTTGTGTTGCGGGATGTGCAAGCCGCTAAACGAGCGTTATTTTAGTAATAAAAAAGGGAGCTAAATTTAGCTCCCTTTTTCAATCAACTGCACTTTAGTTATTCGCCATGAGCGTCGTGATTGTGCAGGTTCAGAGCTAAAAAGCTCGGGAAATTTGCCGGGAGCTGGTTGAATTCAACCGGATGACCGCAAATCGAAAATCCGAGATTGGAATTGCGAAAAGCGGCTTCTTCAAATTCGGCGAGCGTGTCAACGCCTTTAAAGAGCGAGGCGATGTTTAAGTTCGGCATTTGTTTGCGCGGCAATTTTTCGTTTGCCATCGCAGTGTTGTAAGCAAAAGTCGCCATAATGATCGAAGCCTGTTTTAAATCTTCTTCAATCGTGCGGTCGGAAACGTCCTGCGTGGTGTGCCAGGTGCGCGAGAAGTATTCAATCGGGTCTTGAATGAACTGAAAACCGGGCAAGCCAATCGCGTCAAACGCTAGGTGGTCGGTTCCGCCGGTTCCGTTGATGGTCAAAGTTCCCGCGCCCATGTCCGCGAATGGAGCGAGCCAGTTGCGGAAAATCGGGCGCAGAGCCTCGTTGCCCTGCATATAAACGCCGCGAATTCTGCCTGTCCCGTTGTCGAGATTGTAATAAGCCGAAAATTTGTCGTAACCCGGTTTTTTCGTCAGTCTTCTTTGATTGCCCGCTGCTGCACCCGAAGCTGCTGCGTCCGAATTATCGCCGAGAGTAGCGAGATGTTTGGCGACATAGCCGCGCGAACCAAGCAGCCCCTGTTCTTCGCCCGTCCAGAGTCCGACGCGAATCGTGCGGCGCGGTTTTAAACCGGCGGCTTGAATAATTCGCATCGCTTCCATCACGACGGTCGTGCCAGCGCCGTTGTCGGTTGCGCCCGTGCCGGAATGCCACGAGTCCATATGCGCGCCGATCATTACAACTTCATCTTTAAGCTGCGGATCGGTACCTGGAATTTCTGCAATCGTGTTATAGCCGTTTAAATCGTCGTCAAAAAACTGCACAGCGAGATCAACCGTCATTCGAACCGGGATGTTTTGCCGAACGAGGCGATACAGACGATTGTACTGCTCGGCTTCGGCGACGAGCTGCGGAATGATTTGCGGAGCGTTTTTCGCGCGTGCCGGAATTCCGCCAAACGGATTCGTTTGATTGGGCTGAACGGGAACCGCCGCGCCCATAACGCGAATCGTGCCGTCTTCGGTCTGGCTCGGCTCGATGATTACGGCTGCGCCTTCATCGTGATAGAAACGGAATTTGCGCGCGCCGAATTGAATTTGGGCGAGCACTTGCTGGCTCGGCTGTTGCGGTGGTTGAGCAACGGTCGGCGTCGCGGAGGCTAATTTTTCGAGAGCTTCCGCCGTGTTGCGCGTCGCATCCGGTTCAAAACCAGGTTTGATGTCACGCGGCGGTGCCTGCAAAATGATTTTGCCTTTTAATTGCCCTTTGTATTTCTCCAATCCGGCTTCGTCAGTTGCGTCAACATAAACCACATCGCCGGTAATTGCGCCGGGAGTTGAAGGCGACCAAGCTTTCGGATACGCGCGAAAAGGCTGATATTCGGGCGTGATGATTGAAGCCGTAAAACGTTTCAGTTCCCATCCGCGACCGAATTCGCCCCATGATTCGACGACTGCGTTTTGCAAGCCCCATTTCTGAAATTGTTCTCTCGTCCACTGGTTCGCGCGTTTTTGCGCGGGCGAGTTTGTGAGACGCGCGCCGATCACGTCGGTGAGATAGCGCATTGTATTCATCGCCTGAGAGCGGTTCATTCCTTCGTCTCTGATTTTGGCGATTGATTCATCAACTTTGACGGGCGCGGCTGCCGCCGCTCGACCGGTGGTTTGCCCGAACGTAAAAGTCGGTGTCACAAGAGCGGACAGCAAAACGGCTGTCGCCATCTTTCGTCTAAACATTCTTAAACTCCTAAAATATAAATTTGCGGGAAGAAGCAATCCAAAAAGCAAAATTTTTTCCGGTTGCTGCATTAATAATACTGACAAAAAAAGCGCCGGGTTTCAAAAGCGCGAGCGGCTTTGCTAATTTTGAGGAACTTATAATTAAATCCGACGTTTTTGACTTTTTTGTTTGTTGCTTTACAACCGAGCAGTTTGCGACAAGCATCAACGAAAGCGGGAACTTGAAAACGCTTACCGTTTTTCGTTTCAATTCCCGAAAGTTATTGATTTTCAAAATTTTTCGCGCACCAACGTTCTCCCCGAAAAAAGCGGCGAAAAATTTTTATAACTGGCTGTCTTCGTCGTAAACTTATTAACAGCTCTTTTGTTTGACAGGAGAAAGACCTTTTGTTTGACTCATTGCTCGAATCGCTCGAACGCATTGTCACGCTGCGAAGTCTGATAGATTTCGCGGTGGTCTTTCTGCTGGTTTACGTTCTGCTCCGTTTAGTGCGCGGAACTCGCGCCGCGCCGATGGCAGCCGGGATGGTTTCGCTCGGACTTCTTTACTGGATTGCAGCGACGCAGGATTTGCCGACGCTTGAATTCGTCCTACGCGGAGCCGTTTTTTACGTCGGCGTAGCCGTCATTGTTCTTTTTCAATCGGAAATCCGGCAAGCCTTGATTTATTTCGGCAACCGGATTCAATCGCCGATCAAGCGACGCCAGCAAGGGCAATTGGGTGAAACGATTTACGACGAAATCGTGCTGGCAGCCGCTTCGCTTTCTTCGACGAAAACCGGAGCGTTGATGGTTTTGGAGCGCGGCGTTGGCTTAAGAAATTTTATTGACGCGGGCGTGCAGCTCGATGCGCGGCTCGGTTATGACTTGTTGGTCACGATTTTTAATCCGAACACGCCGTTGCACGACGGTGCGGCAATTATTCAAAACGAGCGAATTGCCGCCGCCGCCTGCTTTTTGCCGCTGACTCAAAATCCGCGTCTCTCAAAAGACACGGGAACACGACACCGTGCGGCAATCGGCATCACGGAAGATACGGATGCTGTAGCAGTCGTCGTTTCGGAAGAAACGGGAATCATTTCGTTTGTCGAAGGCGGCGCGATCAAACGCAATCTGGACACGACGCTTTTGCGCCGTTTGCTGCTCGCCGCAATGGAGGTTCAGGTCGTCGAACGCCGCCGCGAGCGCACTAAGACGATGAAAGAAACAGAAACCGAGATAACTCTCGGTTAGTTCCAAGTTCAAGATTAGAAAGCAAAACCTTGAACTTTGAACCTTAAACTTTGAATTTTCGATGGCTTTTTCCAGAGAAAGATTTTTTCCGAGCGAAGAACGACAGCAGGTTTTAAAAGGCTGGCTGCGCAGTATTTTTCTGGAAGATTGGATTACAAAGCTGATTGCTTTGTTTATCACGCTCGTGATTTGGTACGGCGTGACAGGCAGGCGTGCCCCGACGACCGTGCGGATGCGAAACGTGCATCTCAGCTTTCGCGTTCCTTCAGACACCGAAATCAGCAATGAGCCGGTGGACGAAGTCGAAATTACCGTCACGGGCGATAAAACGCGCCTCGACCGTCTTAATCCGCGTGATTTGGCTGTTGTCGTAGATTTGAGCGGCTATAAACCAGGCGATTTAGTCGTTCAGCTAAAACCCGAAACCGTCAATATGGAGCTGCCGAGCGGCGTCCGGCTGGAAGAAATCGAGCCGAATAAAATCGCGCTCCGGCTTGAGCCGCGTCTTGAAAAAGCTGTCGAAGTGCGCCCGGTCTTCAACGGTCAATTGCCCGAAGGTTATGAATTGTACAGCGTAACTGCGGCTCCGCCGCGCGTTCGTGTTCGCGGTGCGGCGTCACATGTCGAGGCGCTCGAGCGAGTTCCAACCGAAAAAATAAATCTCGAAAATTTAACCGGCGACACGGTTGTCCGCCAAGTTACGGTTGACCTTCTTGATCCGAAAGTAACGGTTCTCGACGCAGTTGTTGACGTGGGCTTAAAAATCGGCGAGCAGCGCGAAGAAAGAAGCTTTGCCGGTGTTGCGGTCAGAGAAACTAACGGCGCACGCGCGATGCCGGAAATTGCCACCGTTACGATTTACGGCGTGCGCTCTGTCTTAGAGCAGATTAAACCCGAAGATTTGTTAATTCAATTAACCGTTGAAGAGGACGGCTCGATTACACCGAATCTCGTTTTACCGGCGGAAATAGCGGGCAAAGTAGAAACGCGCTCGATTAAGCCTTCCGGTTTTTCCATTGCTAAATAACCGGACTCAGAGATTATACACATTAATTTGTTTAATGGGTTTGGGTGTATTTTCGTGGTTAAAATGAAACCACGAAAATACACCCGCGCAACACGAAAATAAAACAAGCCAATCTTTATATTTTCTGTTTGAGAAAGATTTAAAAAATCTGCTCGTGAAACACAAAAACAGTTGCTCACGGACCGACATCGCCGCCGGTCGTGTAAGGCGAGATGAGTCCGTAAAAAAGTGCTGCGGTAAGGGAAAGCAGCACCAGCAGCGTCACTACGATCATCGTCATTAGCGTCAAATTCCAATCTCTTCGCAACTGCTTTGCGCTTTTAGTTCCCTCAAATGGTTTTAAATTACCGTCTTTCGCCATTTCAATCTCCTTTTTAATCTAAAATCTTAAAACAATTTTCGGCTTTGTCCGTACGACATTCTACCTTTTGATTCAAAAATAAAAAAAGCCCGCCATACTGACAAAAATTTCAGCATAGCTCGCTTTTTTTATTTTTACCAAGTTTTTTATCGCTGCAAAGAAAGCTTTTTGATTGTTTCCAACAAGAGCGTGTCCTGGTACGGTTTCGTAATGTATTCGGCGACGCCCATTTCGAGAGCTTTGCGGCGATGTTTTTCTCCGGCGCGCGAAGTTATCATCACGACCGGAATTTGTTTGAGCGCGTTTTGCTGCGCGAGCGCGGCGACAAATTCGTAGCCGTCCATTCGCGGCATTTCTACGTCGGACAAAATAACGTCCGGCATTTGCGCCGAGTTTTGCAGCATTTCGAGAGCCTCAATTCCGTCTTTTGCGGCGATCGCCTGCCAGCCCGTTTTCGCAATCAAATTTGTCATCACGCGCCGCACGCTAGTGCTGTCGTCAACAATCATCACGCTCAAACGCCCGGATTTAAACACGCTCGTTTTTTCTTCGGTGATTGTTTTTTGGATGAATTCTTTTTCATCCCTTCGATTAATCAAATCAAACAAATCCAAAATTGGAACCACCGAGCCATCGCCAAGCACGGTCGCGCCGAGCAGCCCGCGCACGCGACGCAATAAGCTATCGAACGGTTTGATTACAACTTCGCGCGCATCCAGCGTTCTGTCGAAAGTTAAGGCAACAGCGTTTTCATCGTTGTTGAGAATAATGGTTGGAATTCGTTCCGGTTCTTTTTCAATTAGTTCGGGCAAATTGAGCAAGCGGTTGAGCGAATAATGCTGGTATGTTTTTTCATTAAAATGAAGAATTTTGCCGGTCGGAGTTTCTTCGAAATCATTGGCGGTTGTTTCGGTTAGCTGCCGAATTGTTGCTACCGGAACAGCAAAAATCGAACTCGAAGATTTGACAAGTAAAGCGCGCGTAACCGCGAGCGACATCGGAAGTCGAATCGTCACTGCCGTTCCCGCGCCGGGTTTGGATTTGATGGCGATTGTACCTTGTTGACGCTCGACTGATTGGCGCACTGCGTCCATCCCAACGCCGCGACCGGAAACTTCGCTCACTTTTTTAGCCGTCGAAAGACCGGGCAGAAAAACGAGCGCCGCTGTTTCATCGTCGGTGAGAGCATTTGCAGCTGCCGCGTCCAGGAAACTATTTTCCGCAGCTTTTTTCCGCAGCGCGGCGAAATCAAGTCCGCGCCCGTCGTCCGATACGGTGAAAACAATGTGAGTTCCTTCATGTATGACTGAGAGCCGAATGGCACCGCGCGGCGGTTTACCGAGAACCATGCGTTCTTCAGGAGATTCGATGCCGTGCGCGATTGAATTGCGGAGCAGATGAAGCAGAGGTTCGGTGAGCGAATCGAGAACTTGGGTGTCAATTTCGGTTTCCCCGCCTTCGAGCAGAAAATCCGCGAGTTTGTTTTCCTGCTCGGCGGTAACGCGGACCGTTCGTTCCAATCGGGCGGCGAGCGTGTTGAGCGGTACCATTCTGAGCCGCATCAAGCGTTCCTGAATTTCTTCAGTCGTACGGCGCTGCCGCGAGAGAGCGATTTCGAGATTTCCGATTAAATCTTCAAGTTCCGAACTGATGCCCGAAGCGTCGCTTGCGGTTTCCGCCAGCTCGCGCGTTAACTGATGAAACTCTGTGTAGCGGTCAAATTCGAGCGTGTCGAAGCCGTGTTTTGTGTTGTCATCGGAACCGGAAAAGGGCTGTGCTGAGGTGAAATTTGGCGAAAAGCCGTTTGCGAATTTTCCGGGATGCAAAAAGCTCTTAAGTTCGTAATCGGTTTCGAGCCTGCCGGAAATATTTTTGAGGCGACGCGTGTTGCGATTCATTTCCCCAAGCTGGGATTCGATTTGGGTGAGTCGCTGTTCGAGCGCGTTGCGGCTGATGATAATTTCGCCGACGAGCTTGACCAATTCGTCCAGACGGTCAATTCCAACGCGCACGACCGCTTTTTTTACGGATGAAGGATGAGCGTTGAAGGTTGAATCTTCTTCGTTTCCAATCTCATCTTTAACTGCTGTGCCGTTTGGCGCAAGCGTTGTCGGCATTGTTTCCGGCGACGCGAAATATTCGTTTTTAGATTCGATATTGCTTGATTTTTCATTGTCTTGTTCATAGCTTTTTTCGGGGAGTAAAGTTTCAGTTTCAACGTCCGGCACTTGTCGGGAGAGAGTTTGGTCAAAGCGCTCAAAAAGACGTTCAATTTCCGTTTTTAAAGAAAATTCGCTCTCACCTCGTGTCAGACGTTCGAGCAAATCGGTCGTTAATAAGATGAGCGCGGTTGTTTCAGCGTTGCTGTCGAGGAGGTTTTCGGCGAGCGAATCGAGTAAATCTTCGAGCCGGTGCGCGATGCGCGAAACTGTCCGAAACCCGCATACGGCGGCGGCTCCTTTTAGAGTGTGCGAGCTGCGGCGGATTTCGCCGAGCCCGACCGCGTTTTGCGGATTTCCTTCGAGAGCTTTGACGTTTTCGCCAATGTTTTGCAGCAAATCTGCAGCTTCTTCGGCGAAAACTTCGAGCATTTCCGGATCAAGTTCTTCATTGTCGAACTGTTCGTCGGGTTTTTGGTCGGCAAATGCCGATTCGCGCTCCATTTCTTCTTTGAGCGCGGCTGCATCGCTGAACGAATTAATAATCTGCTTATTTGTTACGACTACAAGAGCTGAAACCATTTCGCCGAGTGCGATTTCAAGCAAATCAACATCGAGCGAAAGTTGATTGACCGACGTTTCGTCCAAAACCGTTTCGCCGTTCGCGCAGGATTCGAAAACCGCCTCGATTTTTCCAGCCAGTTCACTTATCTCGTTCAATCCGACCATCATGGACGCGCCTTTGATCGTGTGAGTGTGGCGAAAAGCGAGCTGCAAATCTTCCGCTGCGGCATCAATTGCGACGGCGCGGCGGATGTCGGGCAAATACGATTGCGCTTCTTCGGTAAAAGCAAACAAAATTGAGCTATCGAGCGATTCGAGCATAACCCCTGATACAAATTAATTCACAAAATGCCCGTTGCCGTTGGCAGATACGGCGGGAGCGAGATTTTTAGCGGTTTCGGGCAAAAGCTTTTGTTCGTCGTTTTCTTTCGTCCGGTGAACCTTGAAGCTGGAAACCGAGCTGCGTAAGCGTTCGGTCGAATTTATCAAACCGCGAACCGATGCGGCGTTGACGCGAGATTCGGCGGAGACAAGCTCGGTAATCGAAGAAATCCGCGACATTGCGCCTGAAATTTCCTTTGAGCTTTCGGCTTGTTTGACGGCGGTCTGAGTGATGTTGTCAATGAGATCGGCGAGATGAACCGAAACGCGCTCGATTTCCTGCAAAGTGGCGCCCGCTTCGTTCGCCATTTGCGAGCCGTCGACGACTTCCCGAATCGTGTCTTCCATCGCGGCAACCGCTTCGCGCGTTTCATTTTGAATTGACTTTGTCAGAGCAGCGATGTTTGACAATGCCTGCGCCGAGCGTTCGGAAAGACGCTCGACTTCTTCGGCGACATTGGCAAAACCGCGCCCCTGTTCGCCTGCAGCGGCTGCCTGCAAACTTGCGTTCAAAGCCAGAATGCTCGTGCGGTCGGCTAAATCGTCAATAAGGCGAACGATTTCGTCAATTTCCTGCGAGCGTTCGCCAAGACGTTTGATTCGTTTTGCGGTTTCCTGAACCTGCGAGCGGACGCGGTTCATCGCCTCGATATTGTTTCCGACTGCTTGCGCGCCGTAGCGGGCGTTTTCGAGCGCATTGTTTGACACTTCAAGCGATTGAGTTGCGGCAATCGAAACCTGCTGGATTGAAGCTGCGATTTTTTCCATTGCCGTTGAGGTCGCGGCGATTTGTTCGGCTTGCATTTCGCTGCCTTCAGAGAGTCGTTCGGTTGTCGCGCGAATTTCGACCGCAGTGTTTCCAACTTCCGCAGTCGCCGCCTGAACGCGGTTGACGATCGAGCGCAGCTCGGAAATCATATAATTAAACGCATCGGCAATCGCGCCCGTTGTTTCTGCCGTAACTTCCGCTTCGACGGTCAAATCGCCGTCCGCAACGTCCGATACTTCTTCGAGCAGCTTCATAATCGAAAATTGCAGCCGGTCGCGTTCGGATTTCGTCTGGGCGCCTTCGCGAAGACTGTCGAGCATATTTTTGAGCGCCGCCCCGAAACGGTCGTTTTCCGAACGAGGCGTCGGTGAAACCAGCAAATTTCCGGCAGCAATCTGGTCGGCGGCGTTTGCCGCTTGGCGCATATAGCTGAGCGTGTGATTCAGTGCCGCTTCGATTTCTCCGATTTCGTCTTTTTTTCGCGTCGGCAGCTCAACCGCAAAATCGCCCAACGCAAGACGGTTTGCATCCGCCGCAACTTGTTTCAGCCGCTGCAAATTTGAATAAGCAGCGCGGGCGCCCAAACAGCAAAGCAAAACGCTCAACATCATTCCGCCGAAAACAACAAGGTTTGGTTCGGCAAAATCGTTCACCAGAAGCTGCGCCGGTGGCAACATCAAAACGACGGCAGTCACCAGCAAAACAAAAGCTGCGAAAACCATCGGAAAGGCAATTTTGAATGCGAGTTTGTTATTCATATTCGAGGTTTTATCGAAGATTTAATTAAGCGAAGGCATCGTCGTAGTGTAAGTATTAACGCTGGGCTCCTCCGGCAATTTGAACGACGCGAGCGAGGTTCTCAGCTCGCGCGCAGAAACGGCGAGGCTCGTCACGGTCGAAGCCGATTGCCGCATTCCGGTGGCGGTTTGTTCGGCGATGCGTGCAATTTCAGCGATAGCGCGGTGAATTGATTCGCTGCCTTCGGCTTGCTGCTGCGAAGCCTGCAAAACAACATGCGAAAGTTCGGAAAGGCGATTTGAAACACTCTCGATTTCTGCCACCGCGCCCGCGACTTCCGAAGCCATGCGCTCGCCGACGCTGACTTCGCGCAGAGTTTCTTCGATAGCAGAAACCGCTTCACTTGTTTCGCCTTGGATTGCCTGCGTCAAAGCCGTGATGGCGCGCGTCGCGTCCTGCGAACGTTCGGCGAGGCGTTCGACTTCGCGGGCGACAACAACAAAACCGCGACCTTTTTCGCCTGCCGCCGACGCTTGAATTGTTGCGTTGAGGGCAAGAATGTTGGCGCGCCGTGCCACATCGTCAATCAATTTAACAATTGACGTGATTTCTTCAGATCGCTCGCCCAATTTGCGAATTCGAACGGCGGTCTCGCCCGCATGGTCGCGCAGGCGATTCATCGCAGAAATGTTGGTTTGCACGGCGGTTGTTCCGCGCCGTGCGTTTTCAAGCGCGTTGTCAGCGACTTGTGCCGAAGAAGCGACGCTCTCGGCGATTTTTTGCACCGACGCAACCATTCGTTCGATTGATTGCGAGACTTCAGCAAGCTGCGCCGACTGCAGTTCGCTGCGCGTCACCAAATCTTCGGTCGCGGTTTGCACTCTTTCCGCCGATGAATCAACCTCGCGCGTCGTTGTTTGCACCTGACTGATGATGCTGCGAAGCTCCTCAATCATAAAATTGAAAGCGTCGGCAATAGCTCCGGTCATATCGGGCGTGACTTCTGCCTGCGCCGTCAAATCGCCGCTCGCAACATCGGAAACGTCGCGCAGCAGTTTCATAATCGAATTCTGCAAGCGGTCGCGCTCTTCTTGCGACTGCACGAGCCGCAAAGTGCGGGTAATCATATTCTGAAATGAATTTCCGAAACGGTCTGCCTGTGATTTCGGCTCGACTTCGACCGAGAGATTTCCCCCGGCAATCTGGTCGGCGGTTTCCGCCATTTCCTGCAAATATTCGGTCATTTGCGCCATCGCCGCCATTAATTTACCGACTTCGTCGCCTCGTTCGCCTGCAGCGACCGTGACGATTTCGCCGCGCGAAACTCGGTCGGAAATTTCTACCGCTTCGTCGAGCGAACGAGTGAATTTCTTGACTGTCAGCCACGCAAACAGCCCGGCGAGCAAACCGACGAGCAAAACAGCACCGAGTGCAGCGTATTTTTCAAATATCGAAGCGTTTATCCGGTTGCTGAGCAAAGTTTCGTTTGATTGGGCAATATCACGCCACAGATTTGAACCGGAAGTCATCGCGTTTCCGACAGTCAAATTAAAGTGGTAGCTCGAAAGATATTTCAAATCGTCTTCGCTCGCCTGCAAAATATTTTGCCGCAGCATTCCGCTGAAAATTTCCAGTTGCTCGGAGTGTTTTTTGAGTGAAGCTTCAAAAGCGCGCAATTCCTCGGCGTTTCCTCGCCGAGCCGCCTGTTCATAGTCGGCTCGGATGTCGGCGGCATTTGCTTCGAGCAAATTCAGCCAGATGTTCATTTGCAGCTTTTCGTCCGGCGTCGCGGTTTTGTTCATCACGATTCGGTCGCCGAGCTGCGCAATCTCCGACATCAATTTAACTTGTTCCGGGAGCTGCACTACCATTGCGTCAGCCTGATAAAAACCGGCTACATCCTGATCCAAAACCAGATGCGATGAATATCCGACGAGCGAAAACATTTCAAGCGCATTTTGCATCACCCGACGATAAAGCTCTCGGTGAACATCAACGGGCGCATTGGCGCGGTTTGTTTTCAATTCCTGCCACGCCTTACTAAGCTCTCCAAATTTTTCGGTCGTTCCGAAATTATCACCGTATCGCTCGGTTTGAGCGTTTAATTCGGCAAACGCTTCATCAACGCGCGCCGCTGTGTCCGCCAAACCGCCGCGCTCGAATTGCGGAACGGTTTCCAAAATTTTTCTCAACGGGCGGACGTAATAATTTCCGGCGCGTTCCTGTTGTGCGAAAGCGATTGATTTGTCTTTTTCGCGCACAAAAAAGAACAGCAAAATCAAAGCCGGGAGGCTCAGCAGAGCTCCCAGCAAAACGAGTTTGTGACGAATTTTGAAATTTCGGAACATAACCGGAAATCAATTATTGAATCGAGCAAATCGGCTCAATAAAGGAAGATGAGCCACTTTAGTTCGTTGCTCTGGCAAAGATTAAAACTGGCGGAGTTTTGGCGAAGCGAGAAATCGCTCGACATCGAGAATCGGCAAAACGTTTTCGTTCATTCGGCTGCTGCCTTCAACGCAAAACGCAAAAGGCTGGCTGGAAAAATCCTGAGCGGAATTGATTTCGCTTTCGCCGAAGTAACGTATTTCGCTCACCGCGTCAACGAGTAATCCGACCGTCAGATTTTCTTTTTCCGAATGAACGACGAGCATTTTCCTTCGTGCATCCGGCGCTGCCGCACTCATTTCCCACAAACCGCGCAAATCCAAAACGGCAATCACGTCGCCACGCAGATTCGTGATGCCCGAAAACCACAAGGGCACAAACGGCAAAGCCGAGACCTGGGGTTCGTGACCAATTTCGGCGACTGTCGAAGCCGGAAAAGCGAAATGGCTTGAATCTAGTTTGAAAACGACAAACGGGTTGCGTGTTTCGTTTGTTTCCGCTGATTCTTCGGCAAGCTGCGGTTCGGGCAAAATTTCAAGGGATTTTTCGGAATCTGAAAGCAGCAGGTTTTCGGGATCGGCATCAAGCTCGTTCAAAAAATCCCTCTGCGCATCGGGCAAAAATTCGGAAAAATCTTCGGTTTCCGGTTCAAAATCTTCCGGTTCAAAATCTGAGACGGTTTCGCCCGCTAAAGTCTCCTCTGATGAAAAATCTTCGCTCGAAAACTCCTCGGAATGTTCCTCTTCATGCAGGAATTCGGGGAACTCGGTTTCTTCAACGCTCGAAACAAAATCAAAGTCTTTTTGATCTGGCTCTTCAGCAGCTTCACTCGGAAATTCGGGACTTGAAATGGATTCAGCTGCCGAATTTTCTTCCTCAGATGAAAACAAATCATCGACTTCTTCATTTTCGACGACTTGCGCCAAGCAGCTAAATTGCTCCGACGCCAAAAAATTTTCGAGATGCAAGGAATCGGCTTCTTCGCTAATTTCCGGCTGTTCTGCGGATGATTCAAAATCGTTTAAGCCAGAACCGACTCCAGCAACGGGCGAATCAACGCCGAAATCGAACCCAACCGCGGATGGTTCTGACTCGTCGCTTGAATCCGAACACTCATCTGAAAATTGCTCTGTAATTTCGCCTTCTTGAGGCAAAATTTCATCGGGCAGTTTGAAGTCAAAATCTGAAAATATGCTGTCGGCTTCGACCGAAAAATCAAAACGGGCGGGTTCCGGCACCAGCTCAAATTCGCTTTCAATTTCCGCCGCTTTTGTCACAATTTCCTGCGCCGCGTCGAGCTCAAGAATGTTTTGCGAATCGGCAAAAGACGTTTCCGGCTCCTCAAACGGCTCTTCGGGGTCGCCGAGCGCGTCGCGCAGCTCCTGTAAAATGGATAAATAATTTTCGCCTTCGACGGGCGTCGGCAGCGGAAGTTCGGGATTTACGTCAAGTAATTCTTCCTGCTCAAGACGTTCGAGCGTTTTGAGGAGTTCCGGTTCGATCATAATTTTTTAAAAAGTAGGACTTTTTCAAAGTCAAATTTCAAGATTTCAGGGTTACAGGGATTCAATGTGCGGTTGATTTTTAGTGAAATATCGAAAGTATGAAATCTTAAAATTACAGCAGTCGTTCGATTGTGTTGACCAGAGTTTGATCGTCAAAAGGCTTGGCGAGATATTCGTCCGCGCCTTGTTTCAAGCCCCAAAAACGGTCGCTGTCCTGATTTTTGCTGCTGATTAATAAAATCTTGATGTCGCGCGTATCGTCGGCGTTTTTTAGCTGGCGGGCGACTTGAAAGCCGTTTTTCTTCGGCATAATCACGTCGCAGACAATGAGCGAAGGCTGAGCGTGGCGGGCTACTTCCACCGCTTCTTCGCCGTCAACGGCTGAGATTGTTTGATAACCGCGACGTTCGAGAGCTTTGACGAAAAGCGTCATCTCGGTCGGACTGTCGTCGGCAATAAGAATTGTCTTGCTCATAAAATTCTGGGAAAGTCTGGGAAAAGTTTATTTGCAGCGGGAGAAGTTTATTTGCAGTAAGTTGCTACAGTTTGCAGAAGAGTTTCGGGACCGAAAGGCTTGGTGATGTAAGCCGTCGAGCCAGCCATTCTTCCGCGCACTTTGTCAAAAAATCCGTCTTTGCCGGAAATCATCACGACCGGAACCTGCTTGGTCGCCGGATTTTGCCGGATAAGCTTGCAGAGCTGATACCCGTCAAGACGCGGCATTGTCACATCGAGCAGGATCAAATCCGGTTTTTCCTCGTTGATTTTCGCCAGCGCGTCCATTCCGTCAACTGCAACGACGACGCGATGCCCGTGTTTTTCGAGTTTTCCGGTAATCAGCTTGCGAACCGTCGGGCTGTCATCGACGACCATAATTGTTTTGCCCGAATTCGCCCCTTCGCTATTTGATTCCGGCGCAATTTGATTGATTTTTTCTAGCCAGCGAGCGACGTGGCGCTGCAAGGTGGCGTCTTCGGCGGAAACTTCGGCGGCGCGCGTTAGATGAACCGAGCCTTTTTTGAAGTTTTTTAAATTCAAATAAGCGAAACCCAGATTTAAATGCTCTTCGCCCGAAAGCTCACGCGAAGTTTGTTCTGCGTGCAGACGCTCGATAAAATCGCGCACGGCATTGTCATCAACTCCGTCGTGAACGAGCAAAATGTCCGTATCTTCAAACGAAACAAAAGCTTTGCACGAATGACAGCGCGCCGCATCAACCGGATTTGACCAGCCGCAAAACGGGCAGGCGGCGGTTTCTTCTTCGGCGAGCGGTTCTCTCCGTTCAACGACAGGCTCGGACATCGCTTGCAGCGAAGCTAAGCCGAGAGCGGCTTGCGAATTGTCCGGATTGATTTCGAGCGCGCGCCGAAAACACCGGGCTTTTTCTTCGACCGTTTCGCTCAAAAAAGCTTTCAGCAGCCACGCTTCTTCAAATTCGGCGTCATATTCCATAATCTCGCCGAGCATCCGCATTGCCGTCGCGCGGTCGCCGGAAACCGCCGCCAAACTGCCTTTTCTCAAAAGACTTCGCGCCATTTGTCGTTTGGCGGAGTGAAGCATTGTCTGGGCTTTTTCGTTGTTCGGATTAAGATGCAAAACGCGCCCCAAAACGGCGAGCTTGTCTTCGATTTCATCGGTTGCGGAAGCAAGCCAGAGCCAGGCGATTTCGTTGTTCGGTTCGTAATCGGTCGCGCGTCGAAAACATTCGGCGGCGGCGCGGCGGTTGTTTTCCTGAACGAGCGCCGCGCCTTCCGTGATTGATTGATTGACAAGCAGCGTGCGGGTTGCTTTTTGCCATTCGAGAGCACGCTCGTTTTCGGGATTGAGCGCCAGAACTTTGAGGAGAAACTCGTAAAGCTCGGCGGGTTGCTCGCTGATTGAAGCGAGCCAGAGCCAGACGGTTTCGTTGGTTTCATCAAGGCGGGCGGATTCGAGCAGCAAATTTCGGGCTTCGGAGCGATTTCCGGCTTTTGCCGCAGCAATTCCGTAACGCAGCGATTTCATCGCCGCCGAGCGGTTTTCGACAGCGGAATTTTGCCAGGCGGTTTGTTTGTCGCGTTTGGCAAAATCAACGTTGACCGAGTTTTCGGCGGCGTGTGCGGATGCTGCTTCCAGATTTGAGTTCATAGCGTTTTCGAGCGTGCGAGAAAATTAAAAACACAAAAGCCGCGATTCGATTTTTCTTCACGGAAAATCGAACCGCTCTTTTTCTTTAATGCACGACGATTTAGCAAAAACGGAGCGAGGCGCGGCGAGGGTGATGTGAGCAGGTGGGGCGGAACGGTGACAAAAAGAGTGAGATGTGTGATGGCAAAAAGTGTCACCTCAGCGGCTAAGCGTTCGGGTAAATATCCGTTTTTGCTAATCGTCATGCTGATTTGAAAGTCATTCGCGGCGACTTTCACCGTTGATTTAGCAACTATCAGACCACAACGGAAGCCGAGATTAAAAATTAAGAAATTTAAAATGGAAAACTCCAAATCAGAGATGCAAAAATGCCTGTAAAGGCGTGTTTAGTTGTGTGTTCGCAAACGTACGGAAACGCCCGGCAGATGATTGAGACAATTTTTTATACCGGAAAGGGTTTTAGCATGGAAAGAGGCTATTTTTTTAAGGCTCTAATCATTTTATCAGTCATCTGGCTCGCCGGATGCAGCGGAGGCGGCACAATCTCGTCAATGACGCCGAACGATTTTATGAAACAAGCCGCCGAAGGCAGCATGGCTGAGATTCAGTTGGCGAGCCTCGCGCTCACGCGGACGCAAAACCCTGAAGTGCGCACTTTCGCGCAGCAAATGATCGCCGATCACAGCAATGTGAGCGAAGAGTTGAAACCGATTGCCGCCAAAAAAAGCGTCACGCTCCCGCTTGAACTTAATTCAGCGCACAAATCGCTTTCCGATAAGCTGACCAGAATGTCTGGTGCGGAGTTTGACCGCGATTATGTCAAAGCGATGGTCGAAGATCACGAAAAAGACGTGAAAGCCTTTCAAGCGCAGGCGCAAGCCGGAACCGACGCGGAAGTGAAAGAGTTTGCGACTAAAATTTTGCCGACGCTCGAACACCATCTTCAAATGGCGCGCGAGATGCAGAACAAAATGAAATAAGAGGAGAAAACCGATGGCTCAATGCGAAGTTTGCGGCAACGATTATTATTTGTCATTTGAAGTGATAACGGCGGGCGAGAGCCATACGTTCGATTGTTTTGAGTGCGCGATTCACCGACTTGCACCCGTTTGCGTGCATTGCGGCGTGAAAGTCATCGGTCACGGAATCGAGGCAAATGCCAAGTTTTTCTGCTGCGCCAATTGCGCGCGGGCAGCGGGCGAAACCGGAGTTGTTGACCACGTTTGGGGAAAAGAGAGAGAAACAGCGGAGAAGGAATAAATTATGGCGGAAAATAAAACCAAAAAAGAAAAATCGCAGCAAGCCGGTTCGTCGGGCAGCGGCGCGCGCGGCAAAACCGCTACGGGAAACAAAAAACAAGAGGGCGGCGGACAACCGGCTTCGAGCGGCGGTGCCAGCAAAGGCGGCGGTCAAGTCGGCGGCGGTTCTTCGGGCGGGCAAGGCGGAAGCTGATTTTGAATTTCCAATTCTGATTTCGGAAGAACACAGTTTTGGGAATCGCAACCGTTAATCGGTAGTTTCGACGCCTTGTGAAACGCGAATCCGCTCGTCGATCGAAGTAACCGGTGTTATCGAAAAATCGAACCGGAAAGGAGTGTAAAAATGGAAAGAAACGAGTCTCTTTTGAGTATTTTAGGCGCAATCGGAGCGGGCGCGGCGCTGGTATATTTCCTTGATCCGAACAGAGGCGCTCGTCGTCGCGCAGGGTTGCTTAACAAGGCTTCAAGCGTTGCAAACAAAACGCCTGATATTTTGGGCAAAACCGGACGCGATTTATCGAATCGCGCTTACGGGCTGGTTGCTCAGGCATCTTCAGCATTTACGCGAGGCGAAACCGATGATCTAACGCTCGAACGCCGGGTTCGTTCTGCGATGGGGCGCGTTGTGTCGCATCCGCGAGCGATCTACGTTTCGGCGGATAACGGAATGGTTCGCGTGTGGGGCAACATTTTAGCCGACGAGGTTGAGCCTCTGTTGGCTTGCGTTAGAAGCGTAAAAGGCGTGCGCGAAGTGGAAAACAAATTAACGCCTTACAAATCCGCCCGCAATATTCCCGATTTGCAAACCGGCGGCGGGCAACAAAAACGCGGCACTCAGCGTTCGTTTCTTTTTCAGGAACATTGGTCGCCTGCCGAGCGAGCAATCACCGGAATCGCGGGTGGATTTCTGATTGCTTTCGGCGCTGGGTTAGTAGCCCGAAGCATCTCGAACGTTGAAATTAAACGCTTTATTGGAACGGGCGGCGGACGAAATGCCGTGACGGTTGAAAAAGCAATTAATGTG
This sequence comes from Acidobacteriota bacterium, assembly GCA_030863175.1. Lineage (GTDB taxonomy): Bacteria > Acidobacteriota > Blastocatellia > Pyrinomonadales > Pyrinomonadaceae > JALZCH01. The sequence goes on from JALZCH010000034.1 coordinate 24,184, forward strand.
GACGCGCCGCCGGATGTCGTGTTTGCTTTGTGGTCGAATTTCGAAAATTTCCCGCTCTTTATGTCAAACGTCCGCGAGGTTCGCATTTTGGGAGCAGGACGTTCGCATTGGGTTGTTTCGGGTCCGGCGGGAATTTCGGTTGAATGGGACGCCGTGATCACAAAAGTCGAGCCAAATCGTTTGATTGCGTGGAAATCAATTGAAGGCTCGGAAATTCCGAACGCGGGTTACGTTCGTTTTGACGAAAATGAGAACGGGACGACTCGCGTGACGGCTCGCATCAGCTACAATCCGCCCGCCGGAGTTATCGGGCACGCGGTTGCCGGAATTTTCGGTGCAGACCCGAAAACCGAAATGGATCAGGATTTAATGCGGATGAAAATGCTGCTCGAAACCGGCACGGCTGCACACGATGCGGCGCAAAGTCCGAGCAACACTACTACAGAGACAAACGTTACCGGCATAGAAAATTCGAGTTTTGAAGATTCAGCCACGGAAAACACAAGAACGGAAAATAACGACGAAGATGAACTCACCGCAGCAGCTACTGGCGGCGCTGGGATTTAAACAATTATCGAAGGGCGGAACATTGTCGTTCTGCCTTTGATGTTGAGGGGATTATGACGGAATGGGCGGGCAATGCAATTGCGGACATCCGGAATGTGGAAAATAAAAGAGGAGAAAATGGCTCAAGAAGAAGGAAATCAGGAATTAAGAGTGAGACCGGGAAGCGGCGCATCAATTGGCGTTGATGCAGGAACCGATACAGAACAGACAAATCGAGAACCAAGCAGCGGCGTTTCCGGACAAGGCAGCGCTGATTCGGACAAATTGCCAAGCGCGAGCGACAGAACCGGTCAGGGCGAATCGGGTGCTGAAAGAATCAGCAAAACCAGTAATGCTTTCGTCGGCGAAGTTGGCAGCGGAACGGGCGAAAGCACCGGCGCGACGAGAGATTTTGTCACGGCTAACGAGGAAACGGAGAGAAAGCGCAATGAAGGAAAATGATACCGATATGCTCGACCCGCTGGCGAAAAACCGCTTGTCGGATTACGAGAAACAAGTTGTCGAAGATGCGCAAAACGCGGGAAATAGCCCGAATTCGACCGCCGCAGCCGGAAATACGACCGGTGCCAGCGGATTTAATACCGGACGCGGCGGCGAAAGCGCAACTGGCACGGCTGCCAGTTATACAGGCTCTTTAAATCGAACCGTAATTCCCGGCGAAATCGCTTCGGCTGAATCGGACGCACCCGGCGGCGATTCCGACATTTCCGGCGGCTTGGCAAATATGGGCGAAACGGTGAACGCAGCAAACGAGTTGGAGAGTTATAACAAATAAAGAAAGGATGAAGAGGAAGCGAAAATAAATTTGTTTCATAAAAATTATGCAAAACGAATCGGCAAAAAAACTGAATGTTGATGTGACGAACGAAGAAACGGGCGAGCGCAAAAAGCGCGGGGACGCGGGCGGCAACGACGACACGAATGCCAAAGAAAGCAAGAATTCGCCCGAACTCGGCACGGTTTCTATCGCTGACAATCTGCCGAAAGGCGACCCGACTAAGGGCAGCCATAATCTCGGATAAAATCTTAACGCGCAGCGAATTATAAAACGAAAGGAGCTTGAAAATTATGCGTCAGGATGCTTACGACAGATTACAAGAGCAAAGCCGGAGAGAATTCGGCAACCGCCGGAATTTTCAGGATGAATCAAACAGAGACGAGTTTAATCGCCCGCAAAATCTGAGCAGCTCGCGTTCGGATTACCGCGATAACGGTGGCGATGATCGCGGTTGGTTTGAAAGGGCTTCGAACGAGGTTTCTTCGTGGTTCGGCGGCGATGATCGAGATAATCGTAATCATACGAGAAATGCGCGAGACCGCAATATCAACGAATACGACGGTAACTCTTATCATTCGTATCCAAGCGGATACACCCCGAAAGAGGCGAACCCGTATTATCCGACGACAAACCGGATTTACGAGCGCGATGACCGCCGCTCCGAACGCGATGATTTTCCAAACCGCAATAACCAATCGAATCAAAACCGCAATTTCAATCAATCACGCGGATTTGCTTCGATGGGAAATCAAAACTACCAACAACAGCAGGGACAGCAAAACCGCTGGCGCGATTGGCACGACACGCGCGCCGGAGATCTGATGAGCAGAAATGTGGCGACCGTGCATCCGAACGACACCGTCCAGCGCGCGGCGCGTCTGATGCGCGACGAGGATTGCGGCGCATTGCCGGTTATTGACCGTCAAGGACAAATGATCGGAATGATTACAGACCGCGACATTACAGTCCGCCTTGTCGCCGACGGCGCAGACCCGCGTTTCGCACAAGTTCAGGATTGTATGACGGACGAAGTTTTTGCCTGCCACGTCAACGATCCGATTGAACATTGCATCCGTGCGATGAAAGAACATCAAATTCGCCGCTTGGCGATTGTCAATGATCGGAATCAGCTTCTCGGTATCGTCAGCCAAAGCGATTTGGCGCGGCACGCCGATATGAACAAACAGCAAGGCGAGCGCCATGCCATCACCGATATGATCGCCGGAGTTTCCGAACCATCAAACAGCGCGTATCGTTAACTTTTTTACGTCAACACGCGGCGACACAAAATCCCGGATTGAATTTAAATTCAATCCGGGATTTTTTATGTCGAAATCTGCTAATGAAAACGAGTATTTATGTGTTGATAAATTCATTCTGCTAAAAACTTGGTTAAGTGCCTGACTCAAACGAGAAATCAAAGTCGAAAAAAATTTCTTCAATTATCAAAATTTCTGTGAAATGTTTTGAAAGAAATTTCCACCTATAGATGAAAACACTTTTTGGGCAAAATTAAGCAGCCCGGTTAGGTTTAATCACAAACAAAGAAAAGTCAACAAAGGAAATCAAAATGAAAAAAAATACTGTATTAGCCATCTATGTCATGTTCGTTGCCATCACCATCTTGTCAATGGGGCAAATCCTGAAAGCCCAGAAAACAAAAGTAACCAATCCCGGAGTAAAAGCCGAATTTGCGTTTTGTAATGCAGATGATTTTAATTGCGAAACCGCCAATCGCGTCAAACAGGATCGAGCCGGCTCGCCTTATGTTGACGCTCAGGAAGGCGTAAGCGCCGTTTTTAATCTGGCGAGCGGTACGAAAGACCTGACAATCAATCTGATAACCTCGCAAAGATCGGTTTGGTTTGATTTTAGGGATGTTGCTTATTACGGCAATCCTCAACCTTCTTGGTGGGAGACTGCTCCCCAGCAAAACGTCAAACCGCATTTTAATGTCCTCGGAGCATATAAAGCCAAAGAACTATGTGGAACCGCAGCGACCTGTAACATTAATTTTGTGACAAAAATGAACTCCGGAAATTGGAGAGCCGCTGGCAATAATACCGATTATACGCTGCAATGGAATCCGAGCTCGACTCAGCCCTTTATCAATACACCGGAAACAACATCGGGCGTAAATGTTAACTACATCAAAGACAGCGCTGGCGAAGTTTTTATTATCACTCCGCTTCCGAATGCAAACTCAAGTCGAGTGATTGCCGGTTTGCAAGGAACATTGAGCCGAACTACGACTGCCAGCGGTCAATATGTGATGCCGTTTACATTAACAGTTCGCTTCAAGTAAATAAAAAAGATTCTTTTCAAAAATATCGTTAAGACTGATTCTATTTCATAGATTTGAATCCGTCTTAATGATATTTTACCGGTAATTTAAAATGGTATTAAACTTCAAGAAAATATAACTTGAACAATTCAACACCGCTTCAAAACCTTTTGCCTCTGATAAAAATCAGATAATTCCTTAATTCCCGGAGTCGGCTATGACAGAGATTATTCCTGTTTCCTTTAAAAGCGAACAAAAAAAAGGACTACATAAATATAAAAGTTCGCTTAGTTTTCAAATTCTTTATTGCAGTGTGATTCTGATTGCCGTTTTTCAGGCGTCTGGACTAAAGGTGAATGCAATTGAAGCCATAGATGAAGAAAGAAAATCATTTTTTCGGAATTCTGGAGGAGAAACAGTTCAGGAAGATTTACGTGAAATTAAGCCAGGAGAGACAGTCGGAGGAACTTTGAAGGTCGGCGATAAACATTCATATAAGATAAAACTTGAAGCCGGACAATCAATCATTATTCCGGTAATCAAAAACAGTATGCCGATGGTTCTAAGCAATTTTACACCTAACGGCGAACTTCAATCAGAAACCATAGTGCCCGATGTAAGAATGTATGAACCACTCATAATAATTGCCGAAAAATCCGGTTTCTACCGAATAAATGTCAGTGAAGTTGGTTTTGGCGGCACATATCTGATAAAGCCACAGTTCCCGCAAACAACTACGGAAAAAGATAGAAAGTATTTAGCTGCACTAAAATTATCACAAGAGATAGACAAAATTGGTAAAGACGAGTCTCTAAGGGCACAGCAAGCATTTCAAAAGCAATTAGAGAAAACCGAAGAAAAGCTTTCAATTTACAACTCTATTGGCGACGTTAAATTAATTCTAATCGCTCTGAAAGATTTAGGTTCCATTTATAACGGATTAGGTGAGTTTTCAAAGGCATTTAAGTACTACAAAGAAGCGCTGAATTTATTGTCGAATATCAATGACACGACAGATGAAGATAGAGTAATTGTTGACATTAATGGTATAACGGGCTTACTTGCCTCAATCGCACAGCGTCAGGGAGATTACCAAAAAGCGTTAGATTATAGATATCAAGCCTTAAATCTAAGTCGTTCAAAACACAATATATCGGACGGTTTCTTTGAGGCGAGAGCTTTACATAATATAGGAGTTGTTTATCATTTGCTTGCCGATGAGCAAAGGGCACGAGAGTTTTATGAGCAATCTCTGGCGGTCAATCAGTCTAAACATTGGTCACTTCAGGCTCTCACTTTAATTAATATTGGAAATCTCTTTAGAGGAATAGGTGAGAATGATTTAGTACTTGATTATTTTAATACTAAAACTGAAAGCGACCGGCAAAAAGCGATTGAATACTACAAACAAGCTCTGGAAGTTTATCGAAAAGCAAAAAACTTACACGGAGAAGCTTTTGTTTTTATAAAGATTGGTAATAGTTATAAAGAATTAAGAAACTACTCTGAAGCCCTTAACTATCTAAAGCAATCCCTTACACTTTTCAAAGATATTAAAAATACAGGTGGTCAATTTGAGGTTCTCAGCAGCATCGGTAATTTGTATTTAAGAAAAGGCGAATTTCAAAAAAGCATTCAATATTACGAAATGGCTTTACCTTTACTAGGAAAAACAGTTAGAGCCAGGGCTGAATCTTTAAACGCTATTGCAAAAGATTATTATGCGAGCGGTGAAACGCAGAAAGCGCTTGATTTGCATAATGAGGCGCTGGCTTTGAGTCATGAAAGAGCTCAGCAAAACGTTTCAGCCGCTTCTCTCTTTGAAATAGCTCGTATCGAACGCGATTTAAGAAACTTCGCTAATGCCCGAAACAGAATCGAAGAAGCAATTCAGATCGTTGAATCTATCCGCGCGAAAATCGCGGTTCAAGACGTTCGCGCAACTTACTTTGCAACAGTCAGAAGGTATTACGATTTCTATACTGATTTACTAATGCAGGCTCATAAATCTCAGCCGGAAAAAGGCTTTGATGCGCTAGCGCTTGAGATGAGCGAAAAGTCCAAGTCACGTAGTCTGCTCGATTTACTTTCACTGGCGAGCATTGATATTAAACAAGGCGTTGATCTGACTTTGCTTGAACGCGAGCGAAGAACAAGAGCAAAGCTTATTGATAAGGCGTATCAGCAAAACCGTCTGTTGCTGGGAAAACACACTAAGGAAGAAGCGGAAAAGATAAACGGGGAAATTGTATCGCTGTCAGACGAATATCAAACGATTCAAACCGAGATTAGAAACAAAAGCCCGCGCTATGCTGCTTTAACCCAACCTTCTTCCTTGAATGCAAAACAGATTCAGCAGCTTCTGGATTCCGGCACAATTCTGCTTGAATACTCATTAGGCGAGAAGAAAAGCTATTTGTGGGCTGTTTCATCTGATTCAATCAAGAGCTTTGATTTGCCTGCAAGAGAAGAATTAGAAACACAGACTCGAAAAGTTTATGAGCTTCTAACCGCTCGTAATCAGCAACCGAAAGAAGAAACCGACGAGCAGCGGCGCGCTCGCATTACTGCGGCTGAAAGCGAATACCCGAAAGCCGCTGAAAAGCTTAGCCAAATGCTGCTCGGTTCCGTTGCCGCAGAAATTGGAAACAAACGTTTACTAATTGTTCCGGACGGAGCATTAAATTATCTGCCGTTTTCCGCTTTGCCCGCGCCAAGGAGTCAAACGGCTGCGAATCAATGGCAGCCGTTGAGCCTCAATCACGAAATCATAAATCTACCATCGGCTTCTGTTCTAGCACTTCTTCGAGAAGAAACCGCGAACCGAAAGCCCGCACCGAAGATGCTGGCTGTTTATGCCGATCCGGTTTTTAATCAAACGGACTCACGTTTGAACTCTAAAACTGTTTCCAAAACACAAGCAAAAACACCCGCAAATATAAAAATTAGTAGTCAATCGAAAGCCAGCTATAACTTGTCAGGATCAAACAACAAATCAGAAAGTCTAGCCATTAACCGTGATTTTGAACGAGCAATTACAGATGTTGGTCTTTCTTCGGAAGAAAATGCGGGATTGCCGAGACTCGCATTCTCAAGACGCGAAGCCGATTCGATTTTCAATGTCTCGCCTAAAAATCTGAGTTTAAAAGCCGTAGATTTTAAGGCAAGCAAGGCGGAAGTCGTCAACAGTAACATTGACCAATATCGAATACTGCATTTTGCCACACACGGTTTATTAAACAGTCAACATCCTGAATTGTCCGGCGTCGTACTTTCTCTGGTTGATCGAACGGGAAGCGAAATTGATGGGTTTTTGCGGCTTCAGGATATTTACAATCTGAAACTTTCCGCCGATCTGGTTGTTTTAAGCGCCTGCAATACTGCGCTTGGAAAGGACGTTAAAGGCGAAGGCTTAATCGGTCTGACGCGCGGTTTTATGTACGCCGGAGCACCGCGTTTGGTGGCAAGCTTGTGGAAAGTTGATGATGCGGCGACAGCCGAATTGATGAGCATCTTTTACAGAAAAATGCTGACGGAAAATTTAAGACCGGCGGCTGCTTTGCGAGCTGCGCAAACAGAGATGATGAAGCAAACCAGATGGAAATCGCCGTATTATTGGGCGCCTTTTGTGATTCAAGGCGAGTGGAAATAAGCAAAAGCCGAAATCAAAGATTCAGATAATTCAACCGTTTTGTGAGTAATCAGGAAACTCTGCAAGTCTCAGGAAGTTGAATGAAACAGTGGGTTTTGTCCAAAACTTCATTCGATCAGTTTTTAGCTCTGCTTGATTCGAACCCGAATCTGGCGGGGCAGAAGTACGAAGCCTTACGCATGAGACTGGTCAAATTTTTTGAATGGCGCGCCTGCTCATTTGCCGAAGATTTGGCGGATGAAACGCTTGATCGAGTTGCCAGAAAAATCGAATCGGGCGAGCAGATAATTGATTACGCGGCTTATTCTTATCGTGTGGCAAAACTGTTGTATCTCGAAAACTTGAAAAGAGAAGCTAAAGAACAGGCTGTCGTCATCAATATGCCGACAACAGTTAATTCAAACGATGAAGATGATCCGCAGTTGAATTGTCTTGAATTATGTTTGCAACAGCTTTCGGAAGATAGTCGAAAAATGATTCTCGGTTATTACTATAACGACAAACAGGCAAAGATTGATCACCGGAAGAAATTGGCTGAAACGCTGGGAATCACTCAAAACGCTTTAAGAATCAAAACAAACCGAATCAGATCGAAGCTAGAAGAATGCGTCTTCAAATGTTTAAAAAACAATGATGAGGGAATGGCAAGTTAGCGACGGAAAAGTGAAACGATTCAGTGATTTTTGCCACTTAATAATAGAGGCGCGCACCCGATTAAGAGGGGTTTAATCCGATGAAAATAGAGCAGAACGAACTAGCCGTAAAATTTCTTCTCGGTAAGCTCTCCGAAGAAGAGCAAACCAGAATCGAAGAGGATTATTTTCAAAATAATGCTCTTTTCGAGGACATTCAAATTGCCGAGAACGATCTGATTGACGCTTACGTCGGGGGAAATCTTTCTACTGAAGACCAGCAAAGATTTGAAAACCGTTTGCTCTTAAATCCGCAACAGCGTCAAAGAGTGGAATTTGCTAAGACCTTGTTTCGCTATGCCTCTAATCAAAATTCATCGGGCGAAGGATTAACATATCCGTCCATTAAACCAAAATGGCGGGACCTTCTTTCTCGGTTTTTATCAGTAAAACCGATGTTTTCGCTTTCCTTTGCGGCAATTGCTTTAGCTGTTTTATCGGTAGGCATCTGGTGGACGCTCGATAATAGCTTGAAAAATTTGCCCGAAGTTAATCGAACCGATGAATTAGCTAAAGTACAAACGCCCAAACCGATTCAGAATTCTGAATCTCCACAACAATCCGGAAATGAAATAAACAATAAAACTCAAACGGAAGAACAAAAAACTCCTGTTCTCCAATCCTCGTCCAAATCAACTCAACCGCAACATTCACCCAAGAAGCAGGTTGAGCAACCGCAACAACCGAAAACAATAATTTCAACAATCGTTTTACCTCTCGGCGTGACCAGAGATGCAAATGCGGCAAAAGTCATTGAAATTCCCGCCAAAGCAACACACATCAATCTTCAGTTAAAATTTGAAGAAGGCAATTACGCTTCGTACTCCGCTGTTCTTGAAACCGTCGAAGGACAGCAGATTTGGAGGCGGCAAACTCTCAAGCCGACGAAAGGCAAATCCGATAAAGTCGTAGCGGTTACGATTCCTTCGCATCTTTTAAAAAAAGGTGATTATATAATTACGCTTAAAGGCTTAACCGAAAAAGGAACTTACGAAGGCGTAGGAGATTATTCATTCACCATCAACCCAAAATAATCCGGAAAGTTTTCGATTTCTTTCCCAGCCGATTCAACATTTGATTGCTCATAAATTTAAACTTTTTGCTTAAATTTATGAAACAAGAAATGTTCGGATTGCGCTGAAAATTTTCTTTATTTCGTCCTACAAAATCTTGTCACAAAATCGCAGCACTTAGTGTTTTGTAATTGAAGAGCGCGGATAAAGAATAAGTGTTTCTATCCGGTTCATTACCGTTTGGCACAATATTAGTTCGCGTTACTACTATCAAAAGCTCAAATCAGTAAAGGACTTTCAGTTTCATGAAATTACGGGTGGTTTTCTTTTTCTCAATTGTTTTGTTTCTGTCGGGCATTGTAAATGGCGGAGAAAATAGAAGATTTACGGTAGAAGATTTTCTTTCTGTAAGAAGCGTTGGCGCGCCTCAATGGTCACCGGACGGCAGATGGATTGCTTTTACCGTCACTGATTGGGATAAGAAAAATAACGGTCGTGACACGCACATCTATCTCGTTTCTTCCGCTGGTGGTCAGCTTATTAGATTGACGAATGGAGAAAGCGACGAATCAAATCCGCAATGGTCGCCCGACGGCGCTCGCATCGCTTTTCTTGCCAATAGAGGCGGCGGTCAGCAGATTTGGGTAATTCCAATAAATGCTCCCGAAACTGAAAAACCTGCTGCGGAAAAGTTGACTAATGAAGAAAACGGTATCTCGGATTTTGCCTGGTCGCCGGACGGCAAAAGCATAGCTTTCACTACTCGCGATACACCCGCCGACAAAGCCGAACGCGACAAGCGTAAAAAGGAAAGATTTGACGCCATAGTCGTTGATAGCAATTTTATTTATTCGCATTTGTGGGTGATTGATGTTGCCACAAAGGAAAAGAAACGCCTAACTGAAGGCGCATATATCGTCATTAATCCGCAATGGTCGCCGGATTCTAAACGCATCGCTTTCCACACAAACCACAACTTCCCGCAGGAATCTTCCTACAAAGACGGGCAGGTGAATCGCAATTCGGATATTTTCATTGTCTCGACAGATGGTTCAAAGCCGCGTCTGCTGACGACAGATCCGGCGGGTTACGAATCGGATCCTATCTGGTCGCCGGACGGAAAACAGATTGCTTTTCGTTCACGCAAAGAGCCGCCCGTAAACGTCGGTACAAAAACGGAGTTGATGACCATCAGCCCCGAGGACGGAACCACGCGGGTTTTGACGCTTGAATATAACGACAGCATTTACAGAGGAACCGAGTGGTCGCCCGACGGGCGCTCAATTTATGTTTGGGCGCCAACCGGCGTTCACGACCAGGTGCTGAAATTTCCTGTTTCCGGCGGAGCACCGCAGCCGATCTTTGAACGCCCCGGAATTTACAGCGCTTATGATATATCTCCCGACGGGCAGCGCATTGCCTACATTTTCGAAGATTCAAAAAATCCAGCCGATATTTGGGTGGCGAACGTTGACGGTAAAGAAGCCCGAAAGCTGACGAACTTAAATCCGCAGATAAACGAAATCAGTCTCGGCGAGGTTGAAGTCGTTAAATGGAAGGGCGTTGATGGGCTGGAAATCGAAGGTATTCTGGTCAAGCCCGCCGATTACCAACTTGGGAAGCGCTATCCGCTAATCGTCAACATCAACGGTGGACCCGGATCCCGCTGGGAAAACGGCTTTAACGTGCGCCGCTCGCAAGTTTTCGCCGCCAACGGTTATGCAATGCTCTTTCCGAATATCAGAGGCACGGAAGGTTACGGCTACAAATTTTTGCTGGCGAATGAAAAAGATTGGGGCGGAAAAGATTTTCAGGACATTCTGACGGGAGTTGACGCGGTTATCAAAAAGGGAGTCGCCGATGAGAATCAACTCGCAATAATGGGACATAGCTATGGTGGGTTTATGACTTTCTGGGCAGTTACGCAAACCGACCGTTTTAAGGCTGCCATCGGACACGCCGGCATCAGCGATTGGTTCAGCATGTACGGGCAAACCGACCACCCCGTCTCGGTTGAATGGGGAGCTGGAAAAAAGCCATGGATAGCTCCGGAATCTTACCGGAAATTTTCGCCGATAACTTATGTTGAGCGCGTTAAAACTCCGCTTTTGATTACGCACGGCGAGCAGGACCGGAGAGTTCCAATAGCGCAAGCCGAACAATACTATCGCTCGCTTAAACGCCTTGGAAAGGAAGTCGTTTTTGTCCGCTATCCGCGAGCGACTCACGGGATTAGCGAACCGAATCACCTCATTGATTTAATCGGTCGTCAGCTCGAATGGTTTGATAAACATGTAAAGGTCAAATAGCTTCAGACAACAATAAGACTTTGCGGAATGGTCGCGAAACAGCCAATCCGTGTCACCGCGTCATCGGCTCAAACTGAGAATTGAGCGGTTATCACTGGGAGTTAATCCAAAACGTCTGCTTCTCGAAAAGGAACAAGTCCTTTAAAAACTCGCTTTTAATTTCTAAAATTCTGAGTCACCATCAAACCTCGAATTCCGCCGTCCATAATTCCGATGCCGACGCGACCGAATTGCGGGCGCAGAATGTTGGCGCGGTGACCGGGCGAGTTCATTAAGCCGCGATGGGCGATTTGCAAAGTTGGCGCGAGAGCCAGATTTTCTCCGGCTGTGACGAAACGCACGTTGTCCTCGCGCATTCGGTCAAACGGGCTTTTGCGTTCGAGCGTGTGATGCGAAAAATAGCCGCGCGCAAACATATCGGTTGAGTGTTTGCGTGCAACGCCTCGCATTTCATCATCGGCTTCGAGCGGCGCGAGTCCGACTTGGGCACGTTCCTGATTTATTAATTCGAGCATTTGCGCCTCCAAATCCGGGCGCTCATGAACGTTTGCGACTCGAAACGGCAAATCGACCGTTTCATTCGAGCCAGGCTCGATCATCAAACGGTTGAATGTCTGTTTGATCGCATCGTTAAAGATCGGAACAAGTCTGGTTTCAGCTTCGTCGGTAATGACGGCGAGACGGTTCGCAATCCGGCTTTCCTGCGCCGCTTGGTGCAAGCCATCGGCAACCGGGATGGCGAAGAGAAGCGCGGCGATGATTGCCGCCGTTATCAAACCGTTAAAAAGTCCGGGAATTGTGCCGAGAACTCGGTTGAGCTGTTTACGGTGAATATCACGCGGGAGCCTTCGCACCAGCAAATTGGAAAGAACTATAAGAACAACGCTCACGCCGAGCATAATCATGATGAAGGCGAAGGGCTGATTCCAGGTTTCTTTCCAATCGTTAACGCTGCCGAGCCATTCGGCGACCCTCTGATAAAAAAACAGCGCTGCCAAAAGGCTGCAAATCCAGCGCAACAAATCGAGCCCGCCCAAAATAAAACCGCGCATCCAGCCGCCCCATACGCTGAACGCGACAATTAAAAACAACAAAACGTCAATCCAGTTCATAAACCTTGCCCAAATTCAAATCTTCGAATTTTAGATGCCGATTTTTCATTTTAAAAACGCATTTTTACGAGTACGAAAACGTACTAATTTTTGAATTCGGCTTGACTAAAATTCAAGTATGACAGTTGATGCGCGCCTGACAGATGTAATCAGAGAAAAAGCCGTTTCGCTAGAAGGCGCGGGCGGCAGCTTTGACCAATTGCTTTCTGACATCGGCGACCGTCGCTTTGTCCTGATGGGAGAAGCGTCGCACGGAACGCACGAATTTTACAAAGCGCGGGCTGAAATCACGAAAAGATTAATTGCAGAAAAAGATTTTTCCGCAGTTGCCGTCGAAGCCGATTTCCCCGACGCTTATCGCGTCAACCGTTACATCCGCGGAGTAGGCAAAGATCAAACGGCAAACGATGCGCTTTCCGATTTTAACCGTTTCCCTCTCTGGATGTGGCGCAACGCGGATGTTTTGGATTTGGTCGGCTGGCTGCGAGCGCACAACGATAAATTTCCGAAACAAGAACAAAAAGCCGGATTTTACGGAATTGATTTATACAGTTTGCACGCTTCGATTGAAGCGGTTTTGAAATATTTGGAAAAAGTTGACCCGGACGCGGCGCGGCGGGCGCGTTATCGTTACGGCTGTTTTGAAGATTTCGGCGAAGACCCGCAAACTTACGGTTACGCGGCGGGATTTAATATGGAAATGTCCTGCGAAAAGGAAGTCATCAACCAGTTGATTGAATTGCAGCGCCGCGCCGCCGAATACGCTAACCGCGACGGTTTTGTCGCTCGTGACGAATATTTTTACGCCGAACAAAACGCGCGTCTCGTAAAAAACGCCGAAGAATATTACCGCTCGATGTTTCGCGGTCGAGCCTCTTCGTGGAATTTGCGCGACCGGCACATGGCTGAAACTTTGCACGCGCTTTCGGCTCATCTCGAACAATCCGGTCAAAGCGGAAAACTAATTGTCTGGGCACACAATTCGCATCTCGGCGACGCGCGCGCGACCGACATGGGTGAGCACGGCGAATGGAACGTCGGTCAATTAATCAGAGAAAAATACGGCGATGACGCGTTTTTATTAGGCTTTACAACTTATAGCGGAACGGTTACGGCAGCCTCTAATTGGGATGAACCGGCGCAATTAAAACGAGTTCGTCCCGGAATGGAAAACAGCTACGAACAGCTTTTTCACGAAACGGGATTGCCGCAATTTTATTTGAATCTGCGAGACGATGATGCGCATAAAATTCTGCGCCAACCGCGCCTCGAACGCGCGATCGGCGTGATTTATCGCCCGGAATCCGAGCGCGTCAGCCATTATTTTAACGCTAGACTTGCCGTCCAATTCGACGCCGTGATTCATTTTGACGAGACTCGCGCCGTCGAGCCGCTCGACAAAGTTTCGACCTGGCAGCACGACGACGCGCCTGAAACCTTTCCTACCGGAATTTAAAAAAAGGAGAAAATTTTGATGAATTTACAAATCGAGAACCCAAACATCGAGCCGGTGATTCAACCGCCGATTTCGCCGACCGATCCACTGCCGGAACCGATGCCCGACCCGATTCCGAGCCCTGAACCTGCACCGAACCCAAATCCGATGCCTGATCCGCAGCCGTTTCCCGGACCGCCGGAACCGATTCCAGTTTACCCGCCGGATGTAACTTTCTGAAGAAAAACGGGAAATGGCGAAACTAACTGATTCTTCGGAGCGAACGGCGGAGTGTGTATTTCACGCGAAAACTTTATTCGTAAACGCCCAATTCCGAAAACGGCTTTTGTAAAACGAAAGAATCGTTGAATCGAACGAAGAAAAGCAAAAAACGAGCGGCTGTTGATTTGTTAAATTGACAGCCGCTTTCGTTTGGCTTTAACTTGGTTCAAGTTACCGGATTTTTTATCACAAACTCAATTTGTATCAGCGTAATTTATGTCAAAAGTATTCGCATTGTTTTTACGAGGATCGCTGCTGCTTGCGGTTCTGGCTTTATCGTTGGTTTCCGCCAGTGCGCAAGGGCTTCAAATAATTCCACAGCCGAAAAAAGCTGAGGCGACAAACGAAAACTTTCCGCTCAAAAACAGCGTCCGTGTTTCTCTGGCAAATTCGCGTTCGGAAAACGACCGTTTTGCCGCCGAAGATTTTATTGAAGACGTCAGCCAAACGGCAGGCGTAAATCTTAGAATCGGTGGCGGGCGGATTCTCATCGGTCTGCTCGACAATCGTCGGATTCAAAACGAATTTGAGCGCGCAAAGCTCGAAATTCCCGCCGATTTAAACCAGGAAGGCTACGCGTTGTTTGTCACCAAAGACCGAATTGTCGTCGGCGGAAAATCCGAGGCGGGAACGTTTTACGGTTTGCAAACTTTGAAACAGATGATTCGCGGCGAAGGGGCTGGCGCTTTTGTGCAGGGCGCGCGGATTGTCGATTATCCGACAATGCGTTATCGCGCTTTTTCCGATGACGTTTCGCGCGGATTGGTGCCGACTGTTGATTACGTCAAACGGCAGATCAGGACGTTCGCGTTTTTCAAAATGAATATGCATTCGCTTTATATGGAGCACACCTTCAAAAGCGAATCGCACCCGCTATTTGCGCCCGAAGAAGGCAGTTTCAACGCCGCCGAATTAAAAGAGATTGTCGAATACGCCCGAAAATATCACGTCGAAATCGTCCCGGAACAACAGGCGTTCGGGCATTTGCACAAGGTTTTAAAATACGAAAAATATAATCGTCTGGCAGAAGTGCCGTACGGCGACGTTTTGACGCCGCAGGAAGAAGATTCTTACCGGCTCGTCGCGGATTTGTACAAGGAAATTGACCAAATTTTCCCGTCCAAATTTTTTCACATCGGCGCTGACGAAACTTTCGAGCTTGGCGAAGGACGAAGCGCGGCGGAGGTTAAGGAAAAGGGCGTCGGCAAAGTTTATTTCCAGCACATTAATCGCGTCCGCGAGATTTTGAAACCTTACAATCGTCGTTTGATGATGTGGGGCGACATCGCTCTTAATCATCCGGAATTGATCGGCGAGATTCCGAAAGACATGATTGTGATGAACTGGCAATACGGCGCTCGCGAATCTTATCAAAAGAGCATCGAGCCGTTTCAAAAAGCCGGGCTTGAGCAGTTTGTCTGCCCGTCGGTTTGGAATTTCAATCTGATTTTTCCCAATAACGAATTTGCCACCGTCAACATTCGCAATTTCGTCCGCGACGGGCAAGCCGCAGGTGCGCTGGGAATAATGAACACGAATTGGGACGACGACGGCGAAACTCTGTTTGAAATGACCTGGTACGGCGTCGTTCTCGGTGCAGCCGCCGGTTGGGAAAACGCGCCTTTGAACGTTGAAGATTTCGACTCGAAATTCGATTGGGCGTTTTTCCGCGCTGACAACGCAGGTTTTACCAAAAATATTCGCACTCTGGGCGCGGCGAGCAAAACGCTCGATTTGCAAGGCATGACGCAAAACGCTCTGTACTGGCAAGACCCGTTTACGCCGCAGTTTCAACGCCGTTCGTTTTCATCGCTCGACAAAGCGAGAAATCTGCGCGTGCAGGTTGAAGAGGTCGAAGAAAATTTGATCAAAAACGGCGCCAAAGCAAAACGCAACCGCGAAATGCTCCCCGCAATGCAGTTCGCCGCCGAGCGTTTCGATCACTTGGGTCGTAAAATGACGCTGATTGACCAGCTCAGCCAAGCTTATTGGGAAGGATATTTGAATATGTCCGACCGCCGCCGCGTTCGTAAATTGAGCTGGTTCTCAGGCGCAATTTACAACTGGCTGCGCGAAGCGGGCGAAGAATCGGCGGAATTGAAAAGAAAATACCGCGAGCTTTATCTTGCGGAAAACAAGCCTTCGCATCTTGAAAGCGTTTTGCAGCGTTATGACAATGCAATTCAAATGTGGATCGGTAAATCCAGACAAATCAACAGCGCGCTGACGCAATACAACGAAACCGGAACGATTCCGCCGCCCGAACAAATCGGTTTAATCGGACGACCGCGAAATCAGAATTAAAAGGCAGTAAAATACCTGTTCACAGGTTCATGAAAAAGAGGTAGTTCACAATGAAATCCTTAATGTATCTAAGCAGCATTCTGATTTCATTCTTTTTGTTGTCGGTTTTCGGAGTTGTTTCAGGAGCATTTATCGGTTCTTTTTTAGGTGCATCAGCGGCAGTTGCAATTGCTGTGACCGGCGGCGTGGTCGGAATTTGCGGGTGGTTTAAATTAGTTGGTTTTGTCGTTGAAATGGAGAATTCGGATTTACTCCGAAGAAAGACGGATAGTTCTGTTCAGCTTTCTGCACCTGTTGAAACCGGGCTTTTCCTTTCAGCCAGAGATGCCAGGCGCGGCAATCATTTAATGGCTGGAGGAATAATCACATTCTTATCCTCTTTGATTGCTTTTTCCACGTTCAGCCTCTTGATCGGAGGAATCGGACTTGGAGCGATGATCGCCGGTTTTATTATTTCTCTGGCAGCGTATGAGTTTCCTTCCGAAGAAGGAGTTTTGCGGAAAGTAAAGCTGCTGCTGGACAAAGCTCGCAGGTAGCAAAACAATAAATCAGAACCGCCTGCTTAATCCGAACGGTTTTAGTTTGCCAGTTTAAACCGCTCGACTTAAGCCAAGCGGTTCTGACCTTTGCGTTAAATCTGAAATGAAAAAATCACGTCTTAAAATTTTATTTCAAATCATTATTTTGTCCGCGTCGTTGCTGAATTTAGAAGCAATCTCGCAAACCGCCGGAGCGAAACATCCGCTTGATTCGTTGAGCGCAAGCGAAATTGCGAATGCTGTCAAAACCCTACAAGCAGCTTCAACTTTCCCGAAAACGGCGCTGTTCTCGACAGTCCAGCTCAATGAACCACCGAAATCTGAAGTTTTAAATTTTAAAAACGGCGCGCAGTTTCGACGTGAAGCTTTTGTGATAGTTTTGGACAGAGAAAAAAACAAAACTTACGAAGCCGTTGTTGATTTGCGCGCAAACCGCGTCATTTCCTGGAAAGAAATTCCGGGCGTTCAGCCGCTTGTTTTTCAAGGCGAATACGAGATTGTCGAAGAACTGGTCAAAGCCGATCCGCGCTGGCAGGCGGCGATGCGAAAACGCGGGATTACGGATTTTGAACAAGTCGCGGTTGACGGCTGGGCGGTCGGGCAAGTCCCTGACAGATTTACGGGCAGGCTTTTACGCGGTCTTTCTTATTTCAAAGGCAACACGGCAAATTATTACGGGCGACCGATTGAAGGCGTTGTCGCAATTGTCAATATGAACACCCGCAAAGTCGTTGACGTAACCGACACGGGCGTTGTTCCGATTTCGCAAACGAGTCAGGATTTTGACGAAAAATCGGTCGGCAAATTACGCGAAAAACCGAAACCGCTCGTGATATCGCAGCCTCAAGGCGCGAGCTTTCGAATCAACGGGCAGGAAGTTAGCTGGCAAAAATGGCGTTTTCGCTATTCGATGCACCCGCGTGAAGGGCTTGTTTTGCATACAGTCGGGTACGAAGACGGCGGGCGAGTGCGACCGATTTTATATCGCGCGTCGCTTTCGGAAATGGTCGTTCCCTACGGCGACCCGGATGAGAATTGGCGTTGGCGAGCAGCGTTCGATGTCGGCGAATACAGCGTCGGGCGTCTTGCAAGCCCGCTCGAACCAAAAACGGACGCGCCGGAAAACGCTCTGCTGATTGACGCCGCTTTCGCCGACGACGAGGGAAAGCCTTACACGCTCGAACGCGCCGTTGCGATTTACGAGCGAGATGGCGGTTTGTTGTGGAAACATTTCGACACGGTTTCGGGCAAAAACGAATCGCGCCGCGCCAGAGAATTGGTTTTGTCTTTCGTCGCGACAATCGGCAATTACGATTACGCCGTCAACTATATTTTCAAACAGGACGGTTCGCTCGAAGTTGATCTGGCGCTGACCGGAATTATGCTCGCCAAAGGCGTCAAGGAAAAACGCGCCGACGAACACGGCTTACATCATTCTTCGGACCCGACCGGGCATCTCGTCGCCGAATACATCGTCGCGCCGCATCACCAGCATTTTTTTAATTTCCGGCTCGATTTCGATGTTGACGGGACCGCAAATTCCGTGACGGAAATGAACACTTCGGCGATGCCGGCGGGAGCGAAGAATCCTTATCTGAATGGTTTTGTGATGCGCGAAACCGTTTTCAAAACCGAACGCCAAGCGCAGCGCAAAATGGATATGCAGGCGGCACGCGTATGGACGGTGAATAATCCGACAGCTAAAAATTCGCTCGGACACAATACGAGTTATATTTTAGTGCCGGGCGCAAATTCGCTGCCGTACATCGCGACGCAAAGTTCTGTGAGAAAACGCGCCGGATTTATCAACAATCATTTTTGGGCGACGCGCTACAATCCGATTGAAACTTACGCCGCGGGAGTTTATCCGAATCAGAGCCGCGGCGGCGAAGGATTACCGCAGTTTGTCGCCAACGGCGAATCAATCGAAAATACCGATGTCGTTGTCTGGTACACGCTCGGCGTCACGCACGTTCCGCGACCGGAAGAATGGGCTGTAATGCCCGTGACGCACGTCGGTTTCAAAATGATTCCCGGCGGATTTTTTAGCCGAAATCCGGCGCTCGATGTGCCTCGATAAAATCGAAAAATTGAGACAAAATCAAAACCCGAATAAAAAAGAAAATGCATAAAAGCTTCAATTGTTTACTGATGTTGTTTCTTCTGATTTCCGTTTCGAGCGTATCAGCGCAGCAAAGAAATGCACGCAAACTTCCGCCTGCGCCGATGCCGCAAATGAAAACGAGCGTCTCACCGGCGCTTTCGCTTGATGAGCGAATCAAAAACGCTCTCGCCGATTTTCAAGGCAGCGCCTGGATTTATGCAAAAAATCTCGATAACGGCAAAACTTACGAGCTGCGCGCCGACGAGCGCGTTCGAACCGCGAGCACAATCAAACTGGCGATTATGGTCGAAGCTTTCGCACAGGTCGAAGCGGGTAAATTGAAGTGGACTGACAAATTCGTTTTAAAAAATAAACAAGGCGGATCGGGCGTTCTCGGAGAATTTACAGAAGGCACCGAGATTGATTTAAAAACGCTTGTTAATCTGATGATTGTCGTTTCCGACAACACGGCAACGAATTTGATTTTGGACAGAATTACAAGCGACGCCGTCAACGCCAGAATGGAGCAGCTCGGTTTTGCAAACATTCGCAGTTTGAGAAAAATCGGCGGCGGAGGCGATGCGAAGATTGCAGGCGAAGGCATAAATCGTCTGTTCGGAATCGGCGTTTCGACGATGCGCGAAATGGGCAGACTGCTCGAAATGCTCGAAAAAGGCGAGGTCGTTTCAAAACAGGCGTCGGCTGATATGATTGCGGTTTTAAGACGCCAGCAATTCACCGACGGCATCGGGCGCGGGCTGCTTGATACGACGCCGGTCGCTTCCAAATCCGGCGCGCTCGATCGCCTTCGAAGCGATGTCGGAATCGTTTACACCCGGCGCGGGCGCGTTGTGATGGCGATTACGGTTGATGATATGCCCGTAGTTCATTACAACCAGGAAAATCCCGGTTTAAAAATGCTTTGGAGGTTATCGCAGATTTTGCAGGAAGGCTTGGCGAGATAGATTTTTTAGCCGAGCTTTTCGTTGACGACCGTGAAAATTGCGGTGGCTATGATTACGACGATAAAGGTGGCAATCGCCCGCCAGATGGCGTCGGATTTCGTAAAATCCCAAATCGCCAGAATGCACAAAAGCGTCGAAGCGACGAGCGAAACCGTAATCACGACAAACGAAATAATGCGGACGAGTTCCGGTTTGACGACTCCGCGCAACTCTTTTCTCATTCGCCCCGTCGGGCGTTCGGAAACGTCGAGCTGACCGGAAACTTCCAATTTTTGTTTTTGCGCCGTAGATAAATCCGCCATAAAATAGCCCGCTCACAAAACCGTGCGACTGCAAAGTTTAATAGTTTCGGTGCGAGTATCTTAACACTTTTTACCTTTCGCTTTTCAATTGTTTGAAAACTGTTTTTTGAAGTTTCAAGCATTCTCTATTTTGCGCGCCACTCGCCGTACGCGCGACAATAACTTTCCGGCACTTGTTCACTTCCGCATTTCGGGCAAAACATTTTCATTCTCACTTTTACGAGCAAGCGCGGGCTGTTGTCTGGCAATTTTTCGGCGTTTGATTTCCTGATCAATCATTTCCAGCTCGCGGCTCATTTGTCCGGCGACCGCCGTGTTTTCCCTAGCGCGGCGAATCAAATACGGCAAAGCGTCTTTCACCGGACCGTAAGGCACATACTTTGAGACGTTGTAGCCCTCTTTCGCCAAAACGTACGAGAGATTGTCGCTCATTCCGTAAAGCTGCGAAAAATGAATGCGCGGGTCGTTGTTCGGCAGATTCTTTTCTTTCATTAAACGAACGAGATTTTGGACGCTTTCCTCGTTGTGTGTGGCGTTGACGAAAGCGATTTCATCAATGTTTTCCATACAATATTCAATCGCCGCATCATAATCGCGGTCGGTTGAAGCTTTATCCGGCTGAATCGGCGATTGGTAACCGAGTTCAGCAGCACGCTCGCGCTCCTTTTCCATATAAGCGCCGCGCACGAATTTAACCGCAAGACGATAATTATTTTGCCGGGCTTCAGCGTGAGATTTTTTCAAGAACTCCAAACGGTCGTGCCTGTACATCTGCAGCGTGTTAAAAACAATCGGCTTTTCGCGATTAAAAAGCTGCATCATTTCCCGCACCAAATCGTCAATTGCGTCCTGAATCCAGCTTTCTTCTGCATCAATAAAAATCGGCTGGTTTACAGAAGCTGCATATTCGCAGATTTCCTGCACGCGATTGCGCGCCGAATTCCATTGTACCCGCTCGGTGTTAGCCAGCTCGCGTCCGGCGCTGATTCTTTCCAGAATCTCAAAACGAGCGATTCCGGTGACTTTAAAAACCGAAAACGGCAAATTCGCGTCCCCAGCGGCACGTTTGACGGTTCGCAAAATCTCGGCTTTGGTTTGCTCGAAAACGCGTTCTTCTTTTTTGCCTTCAATCGAATAATCGAGAACCGTTCCGATGTTTGAGCGTGCTAATCCTCGAATCGCCCGCTCGCATTCCTGAATCGTTTCGCCGCCGCAAAATTGCCGGAAAACAGTTTCTTTGATTAAAAATTTAATTGGTAAACCAAGCGATAAACCAAATTCTGCTGATTTTGTCCCGATGTCGGTCAAAAGTTGCGAACTCATCATCCGAAACATCCAGTATTTTCGTTCCAATTCGGCGTCCGTTTTGCCCGCAAAAGCAACAGCCGTATCGTTTAAATTAAGCCGAAAATCATTCATTCGTTTTAATCCCGCAAAATTCCTCTCGAAATTACAATGCGCTGAATCTCGCTCGTTCCTTCGTAAATTGTCGTGATGCGCGCGTCGCGGTAAAGCTTTTCGACCGCGTAATGCCGCGAATAACCGTTGCCGCCGTGAATTTGCACAGCGTCTGCAACAACTTTGTTTGCCGTTTCCGAAGCGTAAACTTTTGCCTGAGAAGCATAAATTCCCGTTTGTTTGTGCCCGGCGTCTTTCATTGCCGCCGCGCGCAAAGTCAGCAGACGTGCGGCTTCGATCTGAACAGCCATATCAGCCAATTTGAATTGAATCGCCTGAAGCTCGGCAATCGGTTTTCCAAATGCCACGCGGTCTTTGGCGTATTTGGTTGATTCATCGAGCGCGGCTTGCGCGATTCCGACAGACAGAGCGGCGATTCCGATTCTGCCGTTGTCGAGGCTTGAAAGTGCGACGCGCATTCCTTCGCCGACTTTTCCGAGCACGTTTTCTTCGGGAACGCGAACATCATTCAAACTCATCTCTGCGGTTTGCGAAGCGCGCTGTCCCATTTTGTGTTCGATTGAGGAAACCGTTAAACCCGGCGCGTCCCAATCAACCAGAAACGCTGTAATCTCCTTTTTTCCGTCCGCTTGTTCGCCCGTTACAGCCATAACGAGATAAACATCGGCGATTCCGCCGTTTGTGACCCACGATTTCGTGCCGTTTAAAACGTAAAATCCGTCGCTGAAATCCGCCCGGCATTTTAAATTCGTAGCGTCGGAACCGGCTTGCGGTTCCGAAAGACAAAATGCGCCGAGCTTTTCGCCGCGAGCGAGCGGCGTAAGATAATTTTGTTTTTGTTCTTCGGTGCCGAAATTTAAAATCGGAAAACAGCAAACCGAATTAGTAACGCCGACAATCACGCAGACGCTCGAATCGGCTTTCGCAATTTCTTCGAGCGCGAGCGCGTAAGAAACTGTGTCGAAACCCGCGCCGCCGTATTCTTCGGGAATAATCATTCCTAAAAGCCCAAGCTCGGCTAAACCGTTTATCTGTTCGCGGGGAAATTTTTCCTGCTCGTCGTATTCGCGAGCGCGTGGGGCGATTTCTTTGCTCGCAAATTCGCGCACGGCAGCCTGCGCCATTTGCTGCTCTTCGGTCAATGTAAAATCCATAACTCGATTATAAAGACAAAAAGAAAAAGGCAAAAGATCAAAATATCTTTCGCCTTTTTGCTCGTTCGATTTAACTGCGTATTTTAGTGCGGCTGCGTTGCAAGAGGCGCGGGAAGCTCTCCGTTTTCTCCAAAAACGCGTGCGAAAAACGAGCCGTTGGTTGATCTTAAACCGTACCAGCCTTGAGTTGACGGGCGGAAAAGGGCGATGTCGGTTTTGCCGTCGCCGTCGTAATCAGCCGGGATCGGCATATCTTCGGCGACTCCGAATTGAATCGAAGCCATTTGATTGGTTCGGCTGTTCTGTATGTACCAAAAGCCGTTTGACGGGCGGAAAACCGCAAAATCGGTTTTAAAATCACCGTCAAAATCGCCGACTACCGTTTTATCCGTCGCCACGCCGAATTGTGTACCTTGAAAAGTGTTCTGCGAGCTGGGCAAAACAAACCAATATTTATAACCGTTTATGGCGCGCGTAACTGCAATGTCAGTCTTGCCATCGCCGTCAAAATCTGCTGTGACTGGCTGATCGCCGTTTGCTCCCCACTGCACGCCTTTAAAGCCGAGCGTAGTTTGCTGAATATACCAGGAGCCGTTTGAGGGGCGGAAAACCGCTAAATCGGTGCGCCCGTCTTTATCGTAATCGGCTGAAACAGGAATGTCGCTCGCCAAGCCGAATTGTTCGCCGCGGAAAGTGTTGTTGCTGCTGTTTGAAACGAACCAGTAAAGCAAACCGTTTTCTGTGCGCGTCACGGCGAGGTCAGATTTGCCGTCGCCATCGTAATCGCCCGGTCGCATTTGATCGCCGTTTGTGCCGAACTTTGTATTTGAGAGCCAATTGCCGTTGCTTCTTTCGATTGTCCAGAAACCGTTTGATGAATTAAAACTGGAGAAATCCGTGCGCCCGTCGCCGTCGAAATCGCTGATCTCGTTTTTGGGCGGAGCGCCGAGCTTGCTCGCGTCGAGAATGTATAAGCCGGTGGCTAAATCCGAAGCTATAACTCTGTCATGTCCGAGCAATGGATACGCAGTCCAGTTGCCGTCATAACCGGAGGGAATATTGTTGAGCAGAGATTGCGCGCCGCAAACCACATCCCAAGGTTCACCAGCCAAACTCGCAGAATCTTCACGCGCCGTCGCTTCGGCTAAAGCCGGGAAATAAGTGTCATACTGCCCGATTCGAACCGGATCTGCCGGAATGGAAATGTCAAAAACCTGAACTCCGGCTTGATACCACGAAACATAAAGCCGATTGTCTTTAACGACCGGGTTGTGCGGTGCGATTCCGTTAACGCCAATATCGGCAGCTTTGATGATTTTGACAAGCTGCGGAGCAGCCGGATTCGTAATGTTATAAACACGCAGCTCGCCGTCGAAAAACTCGCGGCAGATGTACATCCAGTTATTGTCTTCGCTCACCCAGGTGCTGTGCGTGCTGGTTCCTGTAACAACCTGACCGAGAAGTCGCGGGGCTTCATTGGCGATGTTGGTCACGTCGTAAATCTCGGTCAACCCCGTGCCATTAAAACCGGACAGATAAAGGCGATTATTTTTGACGAAAAGCCCGTGAACCCATCCCGAATTGTTCGGAGTAATATCGTGGACAAGCCGCGGCTGAGCCGGATTGGAAACGTCAATGACCTTTAAAATGCGGTTTGCCGTCGTGTTTGAATTGATGTAGAGATAATTGCGTTCGACGAAAATTTCGTGAACAGTGTCGTAACCGCCGTTGCCCGAAAAAGAGCGACCGAGCAGAACCGGGTTCGACGGATTGCTGATGTCAACGATATGCACGCCGCCGTTTTCGCCGCCGTTGTTGCCGCTGCCGAAATAAGCACGATTGCCGACGACTACAGCTTCGAGAAACTGCTGATTATTGCCCGGATTGTAATGCGATTTTAAAATCGGGTTATCGGGATTCGAAACGTCGTAAATCCAAGCGCCGCGCGCAAAATAACTGCCCATTACGGCAATATTGCCGTCGGCTGTAATGTCCGCATATTTCGCTGTGGTCGAAAAACTAACAGTCGCCGGATCGCGATGAGCGCGAAGTCTGATATTTTGAGCAATCGAGTTTGAGGCGTTGGCGAAACAGACTAAAACTGCTAACGCCAACCAAATGAGATTTGCCCCGCGTTTATTAAACATTATTTTTCCTCGGAATTATAAAATTACGGATAATCCTTGCGGTTATACTTAGCAAGTATAATCAAAGAAGCATACCTTTTTCAACGTGATTATGCCGATGAAATCGGTATTTTACGAGATTCTGCTGTTGTTGAGAGTGAAATCGGATTATGAAACGGCTTGCGAAGCGTCGCGCATCACGAGATCGAAAGTTCCCGGCGCGACTTTGCGAAAACGACGGTTGCGGTTCAAAGAAACCGCGATGCTGATGGTCGGATTGTTGCCAGTGAAATTAAAACCGTTTTCGAGCAGCCGATTGTAAAGCTCGTTAACGTGAAGCGGACGCCCGGCTTCGCGCATTAAAATTGTGCAGGCTTGCGTAATCGTGCGGTCAGCGAAACGATGGCTTCGGACTTCCGTATCTGGATTAATCGGCGGAATAACGTGTTTTGCGCCGCCTCCAACTCCACCGCCCTGGTTACGCATCGGGACAACTGAGCGCGAAGCCGCATAAGGATTTTGTGCATACTGTTTTGAGGCGTAGTTTCGCGGCGGCATTTCGTCCATATCGTCCATTTCGTAATCCGCCATTTCGTCCTGATACGAATATTTTTGATTTCCGCCGATATTGTTGCGATTTGAACCGGACGAAAACAGAAGGCTGTGCATCGTCGTCTCGATTTGCTTGGCGCTCGCGTCAAGCATCTGAATTTCTTGCCGCAGAGATTCGACTTCGCCTTCGATTTCACGCAGGCGGCGCATCTTCTGGCTGCGCGATTGACGCATTTGCCTCAGACTTTGCTCAAGCGTCGCAATCAAATTTTCGTTATCTATCGCCATAATTTTGAGTCTTTTGAGACAAAAATCTCGAAGACTTATTTCTGTCTTTCAACAATATATGCCGCAATTTCCGTGAGAGCATTAAGGTACTTCGATTCGGGCAAAACGTCAAGATTTTGCCGCGCTTCGGTCGCGTAAAAATGCGCTCTTCGTTTGGTTGCTTCGAGAGCGCCGCCGGTTTCCAGCTCTTTTAACAAATTTTCGCGGGAGACGCGCCTATAATCACCGTCGTGCATCACCTGTTCGAGCGAAGCGCGCCACTTAGGATTATCTTTCAAAAGCAGAATCAAAGGCAAGGTTAATTTTCCTTCTAGAAGATCAGCCCCCGCCGCTTTGCCCAAAACCGATTCGTCCGCCGTGAAATCCAGTAAATCGTCGGCGAGCTGAAAAGCCGTTCCCAAATTCATTCCGAAATCGCGCAAAGCAATTTGCTGTCGTTCGTCCGCGCCGCCTAAAATCGCGCCGATTTCGCAGCAGGCGCTAAACAGAAATGCGGTTTTTCGCTGCAAAACGTCGAAATACTCTCTTTCGGAAATATCAGTGCGACCGAGCATCGTCAATTGAATCAATTCGCCTTCGGTCATTTTTCTCGTCAGTCTGGTTAAAATGTCGAGAATCTCAAGCGAACGCTCCTGCAAGCTAGTTTCAAATGCCGACATATAAAGCCAGTCGCCCATCAAAACGGCGGTTTGATTGCCGAAACGGGCATTGACTGAAGGGCGATTTCGCCGCGTGTCGGCGTTGTCAATAATGTCGTCATGAACGAGCGTCGCCGTGTGCAGAAATTCCATCACGGTCGCCATTCGAATTGCACTCGGTTTAGAACCATCGCCGCCGACAGCATAATTTGACAAAATGTTGAGCGCCGGACGGACACGCTTGCCGCCCGATTGACGCAGATAATCGCCGAGATAAGTAACTACCTGCACATTTGAACGCGCCTGCCGTTCAAATTCCTGCTCAACGAGTGCTAATTCGCCGGAAATCAAAGAAAAAACTCGGCGCGCCGCCAATCGCGGATCAAGTGCTGCGGCTGTTGGAGAAAAAGTTTGCATTTCTAATTCGAGCGGTAATTATCAAACTGCATATCGATTCCGAAATCCTGTTTTTTCAATGCGGCTATAACTTCCTGCAAAGTGTCGCGGTCTTTGCCCGAAACTCGCACGACATCGCCCTGAATCGCAGCTTGGACTTTGAGTTTTGCGTCTTTGATAAATTTGACGATTTCTTTGGCTTTGTCGCCCGGAATGCCCTGTTGAATCTTGACGCGCTGTCTTACCGAACCGCCCGCCGCGGGTTCGATTTTTTCGTAAGTCAGAGCTTTGAGCGGAACGTTTCTTTTGACCAGTTTGCCCTGCAAAACGTCGTTCATATTTCGCAGTTTGGTTTCATCTTCGGCTGATAAAACGAGGTCTTTGTCTTCGAGCTCAACAGTCGCGCGGCTGCCTTTAAAATCAAAGCGTTGACCGACTTCTTTGGTCGTTTGATTGATTGCGTTCGTCACTTCTGCATAGTCAACTTTCGAGACTATATCGAATGAATTTTCTTTTGCCATACAGTTTTCGAGAATATCATAAAACGCTGGTTTTAATTTGACACCGACAGTTTCTGCGGTAAAATTTGGCGCGTCATTTCTATTTTTTCATTGAATAAAGGTTAGCAATTCAAATATGTCAAAACTTTCCCGTTCGACGCGTGAAAACGCTTTTAATTTATTAATGATTTTTGTGATGTTGATTTTCGGATTCGGCTGTATTTGCTCGAATTTAGGTGATGAAGATCGCAATCGCGGTAAAAATTCGACCAATTCGCAGGAATCGCAAACAAACTCAACCGGAAAGCAAACCAATAAAGGACGCACCAAAGCTAATACACAGACAACAACGACAAAGCGCAGCGCCGAAGAGGATAAAGGCGATTTTCTGGTCGAATACGTTGATGTCGAAAATCCCAATTATGAACGCCTGAATCAGGAAATGCGGCAGGAAAAAGTTTTGGAAAGCGCGGCGCGCGATTTAAATAAAGCTCTTGCGTTGCCTTACGACATCACGCTGGTGACGAGAGATTGCGGACAAGTCAATGCATTTTATCAACCGTCGGAGCGCTCGATTACGATTTGTTACGAGATGATGGAATTTTACGCGCAATTGTTCGGTCAAAAATACAATCAAGAGGAAGCAAATCAAAAAATGGCTGACGCGCTGCAATTTATTTTCCTGCATGAACTCGGACACGCTTTGATTGATGCTTATCAATTGCCCGTCACCGGAAACGAAGAAGATGCCGCCGACAAGCTTTCTTCTTACATCAATATCAAAGAATTGGGCGAATCAGGCGGCGGCGCGCGAGCTGCGATTGCCGCCGCACAGGCATTCGGTCTGCAATCGGAAATGAGCGGAGACAAAGATTTGCCTTTTTACGATGAACACGCGCTCGATCAGCAGCGTTTCTACAACATCCTGTGCCAGCTTTTCGGCTCGAATCCGAATAAATATGAAGTTTTGGTCAGAGATGGAACGCTGCCCGAACCGCGAGCCGTCCGCTGTCCGAGCGAATTTCAACAAAATGTCCGCACCTGGGAAAATCTGTTGTCAAAATATCGCAAGCAATAAATAAGAAACGCGATTATAAAATAAAAATCAGAAGCCCGCGCGTAGTAAAGGCGCATCAAGAAAACGCCTTTACTACGCGCGGGCTTCTGCAATTGTCTATATTTTAAAAATTAGTGACAGGTTCGATATCCACTTTTTTCAAAATCTGCTCGCCTTTATCAAAAACGATTTTCGTCGGCTTTCTCGGAAAGGAAAAGGTAAAAGTCTGTTCGCGCTGGATCATCTCAATGCGTTCGGTTTTTGTGCCGTCGGGCGTTTCGATTTCTATGTTGGCGGAAATACGAAAAAACGCCGGCGTTTGCGAATCGGCTTTTTGAGTTTGCTTGATGACAAAGCGCAATTGCTTTGCCGCCGGATTGTAAGCCGGAGTGATTTTCAGATTGGGATAACCGGCTTTGCGCGTCCATTGCTCAAAAAACCAATTCAAATCTTTGCCGCTCGTCTGCTCGAAAGCGCGCTGCAAATCTGTGGTTTCGACGCTGCCGAATTTGTGAGCGTTTAGATAAGCGTTGACTGATTTCCAAAACATTTCCTCACCGACGGTTTCCCGGAGCATATGAACGACGAAACCGCCTTTTTTGTAAGTGATCGAATCGAAAAGGAGCGGATCGGGACGAGCGCGCAAGTTTACAAGCGGATGTTTTAAATTAATATCTTCCTGCGCAAAAGCTTGTTCGGCGTTTGAGCGCATTTCTTCCAGATACGCCGCCCGCCCGTATTCGTTTTCGATAAAAACCGATTCCATAAACGTCGCAAAACCTTCGTTGAGCCACAGCTCCGACCAGTTTTTGCAGGTCACGAGATTACCGAACCAGGAATGCGCCAACTCGTGCGTCACCAGATTTTCGGTGTTTCGCAAACCAGCCGGTTCGAGCGCATTATAAATTTCCGTGTCCGCCATGGTCGTCGCCGTGATGTTCTCCATTCCCGCAAAAGCGTCGAAATTTCCGACTACGATTTGATCGTATTTGGCAAAAGGGAATTTAACGCCCGTCGTTTTTTCAAAAAGGGCAAACATTTTCGGCGTTTTCCCGTAAGCGAGCGACAGAACTTTTTCCGATTCGGGGCGATCCGGGTAAAGAAAATAGCCGAGCGGAACGGAGCCGTATTTGTCCGAAAACTTTTGATATTTGCCGACGACGAACGAAACAAGATAAGTCACGTGCGGCTGATTCATTCGATAGTGAAAAGTTTTCGTGCCATTCGGATTGTTTTTAACTTCGATTAACTCGCCGTTTCCGATTGCCGTTTCATCTGCGCTTGTCGTCGTAATAAATTGTTCGGTCGTCGCTTTGTCGTCGGGAAAATCGTAGGACGGAAACCAATTGCGATTGTCTTCCGGTTCGCCCTGCGTCCAGATTTGCGCCGGGCGAATCTGTCTGCCGTTTCGGGTGAGCGGTTCGACAAAATAAACTCCTGCGCGCGGGTTAACCGCGCGGTATTTGATTCGCACTGAAACCGTTTCATTTGCGCTGTAGGCTTTGTCGAGCGTGATGTCGAGCTTAGGAGAATTGTTCTGAAACGTGAGCGGCTTGACCGAATTTTCAGGCGTGACTGATTGGACTTGCAAATTAACTGCATCGAGGGAAAGAACACGAAAATTGTCTTTGAGCGGTTTAACGACGACCGTCGTCTCGCCGAAAACGGTTTTCGTTTTTCGGTCAAAGCTTAAGCGAATTGTGTAATGCTCGGCGTCAAAAGTGCGAACCCGCGTCGTCACAGCGTCTTGCGCGAAAACAGCCTGTAATGGAAGTGTGGCGAATAAAAAGAAAAATGCTAATTTTGCTTTCAACATCAAAAATTCCTCAAATGAATTAAAGACAAACCGATTTTGCCTGATAACTTTAGCAGCGACAACTTCGAGCGGAAAAAATAGAAACTAAACCAAAGTGAAATTGATATTCGGCAAAAAGCGGAAACGGCTTGCGTCCGAAAAAAGCGAAAAACGATTTACCAGAATTGGTTATATGACGAAAACAAAGTAAAATATGAATGATTTTTCTCCGCATAAAGAAAGGAAATACAAGATGCAACGCAAACAACTAAACGCTCTTTTAGCCTTGCTTTCGCTTTTTTCACTATTTTTTAACTCGGTTTTAACCGCTCACGCGCAAGTCGGCATCGCTGCCGAAGACATTTCCGAAGGCGCGAGCGTTTTTGTGTTTCGGGCTTCGTCGCGCCAGGCGAAAAGCGCGCTTCGCAGTCAGGTCGTAAGACCCAGACCGCTTCAAAAGAAAATTGAAGCCCGCGAGCGTCGTGTCCGCCAAAGCAGTTTGCTCGCCAGCAATCGGAAACCGAAAAATCAGGTTGTTACGAAACCAACTCAGAAGCCTGTCAAATCCGACGCCGGGCGTTTAGCCAAAGAAAAATCAGCCGAAGAAAATGTTAAGAACGCCGAGATCGCTTTCAAAAATAAAGATTTGGACGAAGCCGAAAATCTTTTTGCTCAAGCGCGCGTGCTAAACCCGGACAATCAAGCCGCCAAGATCGGTTTAGCCAAAGTTTACGCGGCGCGCGGCGATGCGGTTTTTGCGGATAAAAACTACCGTTCCGCCGCCTTTCTCTATGATCGAGCCATTGCACTCGACGGAGAAAATGCAGATGTTTATGCGGCTCTCGGAGAAACTTACGCCGCGCAAAACCAGAATGACAACGCAATCAAAGCGTATTTGAAAGCTTTGCAGCTCGATGACAGCTTAACTGAAATCCACGCGCCCCTCGGCACGCTTTATTACGAAGAAGGCGATTTCGCAAATGCCCAAAAATATTTGGCGAAAGCCGTTGCTGTTAATTCAAACGATGACGAATTGCAAACTCTTTACGGAGAAGCTCTACTTAAACAAAAACGTCCGGAAGAAGCCACGCGTGCATTTCAGGCGGCGATTAGTTTGAACCAAAGCAACGCAGCCGCTCATTACAATCTGGCGAAAATTTACGCCGACGCCGACCGCGAGGACGAAGCAATCGCTGAGCTGCGAAAAGCGATTGCGGCGGACAAAAATTATGATGAAGCCCATTTTGATTTGGGAACTCTGCTTTACAACAAACGGCAATACGAAGAAGCTGCAAATAGCTTCCAAGAAGTTTTACGGATTAATTCCGCCAACACGCAAGCCAGACTCAATTTAGCCGACAGTTATCGCCTGCTCGGAAAATACCAGCAAGCGGCTGATCAATATCAAATCGTCGCACCGCTCGTGAAAACAGCCGATGTTTACAGCGATTTCGGCTACGTTTTGGGCAAAACCAGAAATTGGACGCGCGCCGTTGAAATGCTCAAAGAATCGGTCCGAATTGATGCGAACGCTTACGATTACACAAATCTCGCGTGGGCTTACAACAACGCTGCCGCTTCGACAAAAAACACGACTTTGTTTGAAGAAGCCAAACGCGCCGCGCGCGAGGCGATTCGCCTGAATCCCAATTTTGCGCCGGCTTTCTACAATCTCGGCAACGCACAGGCGCAAAGCAAAGATTTTCAGGGCGCGTTTCAGAGCTACAATCAGGCTTTGAAATTGAGAGACAATTGGGCTGAGGCGAACAATAATCTCGGTTTCGCTTACGCGACTTCGGGCGATCATAACCGCGCGATTGACGAATATCGCAAGGCTGTCAGACTTAAACCCGATTTTATCTTGGCGCGTTACAACCTGGGTGTGTCGCTCGCGATAAACAATAAATTCAATGACGCCGAAAACGAAATGAAAGAGCTTAGCCGTTTGGACAATAAAATCGCCGGAGAGCTTGCCAAAGTAATCCGCGCTGAAAAAAGAAAACGCGGAGCCAAGTAATTTCCGTGGCGATTGAATTAATCGAAAACTACGCGCTCGCGCCGCTGACGACTTTAAAAGTCGGCGGCGCGGCGCGTTTTTTCGTTTCTGCCGAAAACGAAAATGAGATTGCCGAAGCAGTAGATTTTGCGCGAAAACGCGATTTGCCCCTTTTTGTTTTGGGCGGCGGCAGCAACATTTTGATTTCCGACGACGGTTTCGACGGCTTGGTTCTAAAAATCGCCAACCGGGGAATAGAAGTTTTTAGGGAAGAAAACAAAGCGAGCATAATAGCGCAAGCCGGAGAAGATTGGGACGAATTTGTCCGCTTTTGCGTTGAAGAAAATCTGGCGGGAGTCGAATGTTTAAGCGGAATCCCGGGCAGCGTCGGTGCTACGCCCGTGCAAAACGTCGGTGCTTACGGGCAGGAAGTTTCCGACACAATCGAAAGCGTCAGAGTTTTGGAGCGCGAAACCGGAAAATTTTTTGATTTAACAAACGCAGACTGCCGTTTCGCTTACCGTTCAAGCATTTTTAATGGCGCAGAACGCGATAGATTTATTGTTCTCGCGGTCAATTTTGTTCTCCAACCAAAAGGCGAACCGACGATTCGGTACAAAGATTTGCAGCAATTTTTTAAAGATCGCGAAAAACCGAATTTAAAAGAGACGCGCGAAGCCGTTTTGCAAATCCGCCGCGCAAAATCAATGGTTATCGCCGCGGACGACCCGAACTCAAACAGCGTCGGCTCGTTTTTTAAAAATCCGATTGTTGAAAACGGAGAATTTGCTCAAATCGCGGAAACCGCCCGTCGTTTGCATTTCATCGAAGAGGGCGCGCTGCCGCCGCATTTTCCGGCGGGGGAAAATTCGGTCAAAATTCCGGGGGCGTGGCTGATTGAAAAAGCGGGTTTTCAAAAAGGCTATACGAAAAATGGGCGCGCCGGAATTTCTTCAAATCACACGCTCGCAATTGTTAATCACGGCTCGGCATCAGCCGCCGACATTTTGGATTTGGCAAACGAAATTCAAGCTCGCGTTAAGGAAATTTTCAGGGTTGAATTAAAGCCGGAACCGGTGTTTGTCGGTTTTTGATTTCTTTCAAATAAATTCTTATTTCGCTGTTTCATTTTATTTTTCGTGCTAAAAGAATGGACGACTAATTTACAATCAATCGTGGCTTTTTAGATCGAAAACCTGCTCGACTGTTTTTAATGGTTTTTTCTTCGATCCCATCTCATCTCGATTTCGACTTCGCCTTTATCGCCATTGGTTTCGAGTTCGATTTCAAACGACGCGTCTTTGGGAACGCTAACGCGATAACCGTTGACCTGAATCCGAAATGATTTTCCGGCTTCGATGGCATCGGCAATCCGGTGCAGTTTTTCGGCGGTTTGTCTATTTGTATAAACTTGTTCGACATCAATTTCTTTCGCGCTCATTTTATCTCTCCTTAGGTTTTGTCTAAATTTTATTGCTTTTAGCGGATCGGCTTCGTCTGTGAAAATACTCAAGCGGAATGAGTGTTTTCCCGGTGAGTTAGCCATTACCCTTCGGATCCGTTGATGAGCTGCAATTTTTGCTGTTTAGCCGAATGAGGGCAATCACTCAAACAATTGAGTGAAAACACGGATGTGAATCAGGCTTTCCTTTTTGTAACCTTTGGTTGTTACTTCCTTGGCGATAATCCGCCGGGTTTTCGAAAGAGAAATTAGCTTTGAGTTTTTTCTTGTTCACTAAAGAAATAAAGATGTTTCTGTTTCTCGATGCCTGCTTACCACGCCTCAGCCTTCCCATTTATAGAGGCACAAGGCACGATGAAAAAAGAGGTGTCCAAATTCTGGGTTTTGGACACCTCACTTTCTTATGATTTTAATTTCAAAAAGAATCACCGATTTCTCGGATGCTCAAGGAACTGAAAGGCGAAATGCAATCAATTTGGTTAGCATAGGTCGGCAGAAAAGATTTCCTGATCAATGAATCTGCTGAATGTTCTCAGCCTCCATTTGCTGATACGGCAAAACAGTATTGACAGCAAAGATAACTCCGTTTCGCGAGAGAATTCCGGGCGTTAAAACCGGCTCTCCTTCTAGCTGCAACATTTTTTCCTTTTCGGCGATTTTCAGTTCGATGCCATCCAGCGCTTCCACTGAATCGCGCTGTCGCAAGTCTTCCGTGTAAAAATAAGCATTCGGAACGATATGCCGCCCCAAAATGTCAGCGATAAGTTTGCCGCCGCTCTTGCCTGATAATCGCTCTAATTCGTCTTTTGGCAACTTGGAAAAAGCCTCGTCAGTCGGAGCGAAAAAAGTTAGTACACCCTTTTGATTCGATAATGTGTCGCCGATACCGGTGCGTTCCAGAATTTTCGTCAAGATCGAAAACCTTCCGTCCTTTTTTATTACCTCAAAAATATTTTGCGTCATGAGCCATTTCTCCTTTCCCGAAAGTTAAATTGTTTTTGTTTGTTATGAAAAAAAGAAAACGGCTGTTCATCATTAAGGGGGTTATGTTTTGATAAAACAGCCGTTTTCCAATAGCCGAAAGGTTTCTCTCCGGAGAGAGCGAATTTAATTTCCGCCTTTTCAGCTCGACGGCTCAACTTGGAGCCACATCAGGAGTTACCACTAATGAAAAAATGGAAACAACTTTATTAGACCGCAAAATCAAACGTCCGTGATCGGCGTTTTCACTTAAAAGAAGTGAGTGTTTTTACTTAATGAATCGGCAAGTAAGAAGTTATTCACAATTTTATAGAGGAAGCTAAATTTCTTGTTCTGCTCTTTCCGGAGAATTTGAGATCGCATCGTAAACCGGAATGAAAACCGTAAACCTTGTTCCGGTCTGATTTTCAACCGGGCTTTCAGCCGTAATTCTGCCTCCGATTTGCGCCGTCAGATTTTTTACCAGATACAACCCCAAACCGATGCCGAAAGTTTCAGCACCGTTCTGGCATTCGTCGCTGGATAAGTTTTCGTCGGAGTTTGCAGCCTTTTCAAGCGGTCGTCCGCGATAAAATCTCTCGAAAATGTGCGGCAAATCTTCCGCCGCAATTCCGCAGCCGTTATCCGTAATGGTGATCGCGATTTCCTCAGAACTGCCCTTGCAGGCTGAAATTTCGATAAACCCGTTTTCGGGCGTGTATTTCATAGCGTTTTCAATCAGACTCGAAACGACGCGCTTGAGAATATTGGGGTCGGTTAAAGCAAATAATTTTTCCGAAATCGGCGGTTTGATTCGTAAATCCAGATTGCGTGTAACTGCCGTTTTTTCTTGACCTGCAATCACTTTTCGGAGCAGTTCACCGATTTCGGTTTTAGTCGGAGAAACCTTGTAAGCGCCTGATTCAATGCGCGACAAATCAAGCAGATTTTGGACAAATTCTATTTGTCGGTCGCATTCGACCGCGATTGTCCGCAAATATTCGTCGCGCTCTGTTTGCGAAATATTATTGCGCCGTAAAACGTGCGCCAGCGTTTTTATCGTCGTCAAAGGGGTTCGTAATTCGTGCGAAACACTGCTCACGAACTCAGACTTCAAACGATCAAGCTCCTGTAACTTTTCTTCTCTTTCCTTGATTTGTTCCGCCATCTGATTAAAGGTTTCTCCGAGCTCGCGGATTGTGCCGCCGCTTTCAACACGGGCGCGTGTCTCCAAATCTCCTGCTCCAAACGACCGCGCTGCCGCGGTCAAATGCCTAAGCGGATTGACAATGCCGTGAGAGACGAGCAATGCGAAAAGAATCGCGAAAGAAACGATGACCAGACCGAACCAGAGCTGACGCCAATATTGTCTCTGCGCCTGAGCGTAGAGCCGCTCGCTCGGAACTCCGACCATTACGACGCAATTTGCCGTTTCAACTCGTGCCAAACCGTAAACTCGACGGATTTTGTCAAACGGGCTTTCGATTTCGATTGTTGCCGTCTGCCCTTCGCCGAGCGAAACGAGAAGCGGCGTATTGCTGACATCAACCGACATTTGTTCGGGCGAAACGCGATTGCGATAAAGCAAACGGTTGTTCGGGTCAAGAACCGCAATAATGTTTTCTTCGGGCAGCTCAAGGCGGCGAAAAATCTCGCTCGCGCTCGTTCCATCTATACGGGCGACAACAAAATTTCCGTTGGCAATCGGCAACGCGAGCGAAAGCAGGCGCAAATTTTCATCCGAGATTTGTTCGGTGAAAACAACGAGTTTGTTTTCCCGTGCGACTTCCTGCCGCAACGTTTCAATAGAAACAAGGGGAAGCGGACGAGCGCGAATGGTTTGTGACAAGATGACTTCGCCCGCTGGATTGACAATTTGCACGTCGAGCCAGTGTGGGCGGGTTTTGACGATTGAATTGAGATAATCTCTGAGCGAAGCTTGATTTTCTGCGGCTGCGAGATTTGAAATAGTCGTCAGCGTTTGCGTCTGCGCTTCAATCCACTGCTCAAAAGCCGTTGCCGCAAGCTCCGCCTGTCGCTCGATTGATTGGTCAAGCTCGGCACGGCTCGCCTGCCACGCGCTCCAGAGATTATAAAATCCGACCAGAACCAGCGGCACAACCAGCCCGATGGTCAACCATAAAAGTCGGGCGCGAATCGTCAATGAAATTTTCCTCCCTCGAATTTCCGCAAAAAAATTAGCACTCGTCCGAAATTGATTTTATTTCAGAAGAATGCTTGAGAAGAAACCCGATTGTTTGCGGCGTCGCCGGCACGCCGCTTTTCGCAAGTCTAATTTATCTTTTGCATTGTCACCGTCGTCATCGGTTTATCGCCGACCATCAGCCAATTATATGCAACCCAATATCCCGCATCCGGATACTGAACAAGCTTGTAGATTCTGCCGTCAGGTTGTTTTTCAACTGCCACTTCCGCTCCGAAAACGTCTTCGTATTTCGGCGCATTCGTCTCTTCTCCCGAATAAATCGTCGCAATCATTTGCACTTTCTTATCCGGATCAAGCGTGATTTGCATTGATTCCTCGTCTGAGAAAACATAGTAAAGTCCGTTGGCATCAGCAACTTTGGCTTTTCCGAGCTTATCTTTGACTTCATCAGCCGTCATTCCGATTGTGATTCCTTTAAGATTGTTGACGACCGGCATCAAAACAGACTTTTTCTCCGTTGCCGGCGTTTCGACTGTTTGCGAATCATTCTGCGCAACGGCGTCATCCGTTTGCCCGAAACCGGCAGCCGGCAGCCAGAACAGCATCAACGCCGCGAACGCCATTTGAGCGACAAAACCGGTTCTGATGTTTCCATATTTGTAATTCATTGGTTGACCTCCTAAACCTTTATTCTATTCATATTTTAACGACGAACCGATGTCCTTGAATCCACGAAAACACCCATTTCCGTTGAGTGTTTTCACTCAAATTCACGAAGCCGCAGGTTAGTTTTGCCGATTTGTTTCGTTATTCGGCTTGTTTT
This sequence comes from Acidobacteriota bacterium, assembly GCA_030863175.1. Lineage (GTDB taxonomy): Bacteria > Acidobacteriota > Blastocatellia > Pyrinomonadales > Pyrinomonadaceae > JALZCH01. The sequence goes on from JALZCH010000034.1 coordinate 61,855, forward strand.
GAAAGCACGTAGCGAGCTATTTCTACGCGATTGGAAAAATTTTTCCTGGTCAGGATTCGGCTGATATGGTTTTCGATTGTGCGAATGCTGAGATTCAACTCCGAAGCAATTTCCTTATTACTAAGCCCGCGAGCGACTGCTTCGGCGACGCGCCATTCGGCGTCGGTTAAATCTTCATCACGTATAAATTCCTTTTCGTGCTCTTCCGCGCCGACCAGAGTTGTGATTGCGGCGCGCATCTGTTCGACGCGATTTAGAATTCCGTTGATAACGGCGATAAGCTCGTCCGGCTCAAAAGGTTTTGTCAGATAAACGTCAACTCCGGCGCGAAAACCTTCGATGCGATCTTCGGTTTCGCCTTTCGCGGTCAAAAAAATAATCGGAATCAAAGCAGTGTGAGGCGCAGCTCGTAAATTGCGAGCCAGCGCATAACCGTCCATTAAAGGCATTCGCACATCACTGACAATCAAATCCGGCATCGTTCGGGCGATTTGTAGAAGCGCGTCTTTGCCGTTGCGCGCGGTCGTGACATCAAAGTTTTCGCCGCGCAGAACCGCGGCAATAGCCATCAATAAATTCGGCTCGTCTTCAACCACCAGCAAACGTTTTGTTGCCATAAAACCAGTTTAACTTCAAACCGATTGCCCGCAAATAAAAAATTGACCGACTTTATAAAAAAGTAGCTCGGCAAAATTTACCGTTTACAGCATTATTATTTCACCATAAATTTGAGACATTTGAAATGAACCGTTTAAAACAAATCTGGACGAATTTGCGAGAGAGTTTATGGTTTATGCCGACCGTAATGGTCGCCGCCATTGGTTTGGCTGTGTCATGCAGCAGCGCATGATCAGTTTGCCGCCGATTTTGGTTTTGAGCGGATAGCTTCTGTTCGGCATTTTGTTCGGTTTTTGGGAATCCTGGTGGCGGTTCCAGCGGTTGCCGTTGTCTTTAGGCTATACGGCAGCTCTACGTGGGAGACTTTTAGGGGAATCGAGTCGAAGTCAGAGGTAAGCGGCAGGCGAAAAAAGCCGCACGAGCAGGAGAAGCGTGAATGCATACGTCAGCACGCTGATTACCAAAACGCGGATTATTCCGAACCAATCCTCAAAAAACATACTTTATTTTTAGGCAATAATACCTTTTTGTCTCCGTCCAGTCGGTTGAATTTGATAATATTCTTATCCATTTTCGAGATGTTCTGGAGATTTGCAATATGAAAAAGCCGAATTTAAAAAACGTTATGGTTTTCCTTTTGATTTTTGTTTTGACTTTCGGCGGAGTTTTGCCTGTTCGCGCCGACGGCGATTTGGTCGGCGGCGCGGCTGAAGATATTTCCGGCAACGCCAGCGTTTTCGTTTTCCGAAAGGGAAGAAAAGCGCCGCACGCGAAAAAAAGCTTCGGGAAAAACACTGTTTCCGCCAGAAATCGGCGACAAAAAACGGCTCAATACGCCGTAATCAAAGCACGTTTGAAAAACAGTTTGGCGAAAAATCGAACCAAAGCCCGTACCGCAAACAATTCGGCAGCAACCGCTGGAGCGAAAAATTCCAATCGCCGCGCGGCGCCGACAATTAAAAATGTCGAGCCTTTGCTGGCGAAAGCCGACGCAGCGCTCGCGCAAGGCGATTTTGCGGGTGCGATTCAGTCGTACACCAAGGTGCTCGCCATCAGTCCGAAAAATCCGCGTGCCTTAGCCGGTTTAAGCGACGGTTTAACGGCAAAAGGCGACCGCGCTGCTGAAACGGGAAATACGGCGCAAGCAATTGCAAATTACGAAGAAGCTCTTAAATATGACAGCCAAAACACTGCGGCTTATGCCGGACTCGGCGCGGTTTACGACACAACGGACGAGCGCGAAAAAGCCGTCGCAAATTTTGAAAAGGCTTTGCAGCTTGACGTTTCGCTCGTTGATGTTTATTACCCGCTCGGCGTGCTTTATTTCGAGACGAAAAATTACTCTAAGGCTGAAGAATACCTGAACAAAGCTCTTCCGGCGCGCGCCGACGATGCCGAAACCAGAAATTACGTCGGTCTAATTTACGCTAATTCTAAGCGCGATGCGGAAGCCGTCAAAGCGTTTCGGCTTGCGGCGGAACTTAAACCGGATTACGCCGAAGCGTATTTTAATTTGGGGGAATCTTACGACCGTTTGAATCAATTGGACGAAGCAATCGGAGCTTATCGAAAAGCTCTCGAAATCAATCCGAATTACGCCGAAGCTTGGTTTAACTTGGGCGTCGCTTACTACAATCGCGAGCGATATCCGGATGCCGCCGAAGCCTATAAACAAGCAGCCGCGTTGACCGGCGATGTGGAAACGAATCTGAATCTTGCTGATGCTTTCCGGCAGCTTAAACAATTCGACAGCGCCAATGTCGCTTACGAAAAAGCAATCGCTCAAAATACCGCAGCGCCTGCCGCCGAGCGCGCCGAAGTTTTTGAGAAATACGGATATTGTCTTGGCAAAGCCAATCGCTGGGAGGATTCTGTAAATGCACTCAACGAAACTTCCCAGTTAAATCCCGATTCTGTGACATATGCGAATTTGAGCTGGACTTACAGCAATTCGGCGAAAGAGGACGCGAAAAACAAAAACGAAGCGGAGGCTCGACGCAAACTCGAAGAATCGAAAAAAGCGGCACAAAAAGCTGCCGAGCTCGATTCGAAAAACGAAGCCGCGAAATTCAATCTCGGAAACGCTTTGGCACAGCTCGGCGAATACGATTCGGCAATCGAAAATTTCCGGCAGGCGGTCTCGATGCGTTCCGGTTGGGCAGAAGGTTTTAATGGATTAGGCGTCGCTTATCGTTTATCGGGCGATTTAAACAACGCGGCTGAGGCTTTTAATCAAGCTCTGCGGCTCAACAACGATTTTGCCGACGCACATCTGAATATGGCGATTGTCGAGACGGGACGCGGCAATAAACGCCAAGCCAAACGGCATCAGGACGAAGTTAAACGGCTTAATCCGGCGATGGCTGTCGCTCTGGATGTGTTTCTCCGCACCGTTTTGCCAGCTCAATTAAAACGCCGGGCGATTGATAAGATTCCTGGCAAAAACAAAGTTGACCAAATAAGAAACAAAATTCCTTTGCCGTTTTAAAGCGGAATCTGTTCAAAAACTATGCGGTCGGCTGATTTTTTAACCAGCCGACCGCATAGTTTTCTGTGTGCATTTCATTCAATTAATTCTCTTTCGGTATAATGCGGCAAGATTACTACATTTATAAGATAAGAATATTCAATGCCAAAAAGAACGGATATAAAGAAAATCTTAATCATCGGTTCGGGTCCGATTGTTATCGGGCAAGCTTCGGAATTCGATTATTCCGGTACACAAGCCTGCCGCGCGCTTAAAGATGAAGGCTATGAAGTCGTTTTAGTCAATTCAAATCCGGCAACGATTATGACCGATCCGGAAATGGCTGACAAAACTTACGTTGAGCCGCTGACGGTTGAATCGGTTACAGCAATAATTGAAAAAGAGAGTCCCGATGCTCTACTGCCGACTGTCGGCGGGCAAACGGCTTTGAATTTATCAATTGAGCTTTATGAACAAGGCGTTTTAGAACGCTTCGGCGTTCAGTTGATCGGTGCAAATCCTGCTGCTATCAAAGTAGGCGAAGACCGCGAGCTTTTTAAAGCTGCGATGGAAGAAATCGGCATTCCAGTGCCGAAAGGCGGTTTCGCGCACAACTGGGAAGAAGCCGAAAAAATTGTCGAAACTACTGGCTATCCGGCAATTATCCGACCGAGTTTTACGCTCGGCGGAACCGGAGGCGGAGTCGCTTTTAACCCCGAAGAGTTTGAGGAAATCGTCCGCAGCGGTTTGGCTGCTTCACCGATTTCGCAGGTTTTGATCGAAGAATCAATTCTTGGCTGGAAAGAATACGAGTTAGAAGTGATGCGCGATTTGGCGGATAACGTCGTGATTATCTGCTCAATCGAAAACTTCGATCCGATGGGCGTTCACACCGGCGATTCGATTACGGTTGCGCCCGCTCAGACTTTGACGGACGTTGAGTATCAGCGACTGCGCGATATGTCCATTGCCTGTATCCGCAAAGTTGGTGTCGAAACGGGTGGCTCGAATATTCAATTTGCAGTTAACCCGCAAAATGGTGAAGTGCGAATTATTGAAATGAATCCGCGCGTGTCGCGTTCCTCCGCGCTGGCTTCAAAAGCGACAGGCTTTCCGATTGCAAAAATCGCAGCTAAATTAGCAGTCGGCTATACTTTAGACGAAATTCCGAACGACATTACGCAAAAGACGCCGGCGAGCTTTGAGCCGACGATTGATTATGTCGTCGCAAAAATTCCGAAATGGGCTTTTGAAAAATTTCCGCAGGCAGAAGACGCGCTCGGAACACAGATGAAATCGGTCGGCGAAGTGATGGCAATCGGGCGCACTTTTAAAGAAGCGCTTTTCAAAGGCTTGCGTTCGCTCGAAGCCGTCAAGCCGTTGCGTTTGCAGGGCGTTCCCGATCACGTTTTGCAGCGCAAGCTCGCGCGTCCGAATTCGCAGCGTTTTTCTTACATCACTTATGCTTTGCAGCACGGTTATTCAATTGAAGAAGTTCGTCGTTTAACACGAATTGATCCCTGGTTTTTGGAACAGCTTCAAGAAGTAATGCGCGTGCAAGATCGTATTGAAGACCGAAAATTGGAAGACATTCCGGCAGAAGTTTTACGAACCGGCAAAGAATACGGTTTGTCAGACCGCCGCGTTGCATTTTTAACCGAAAGCGAGGAACTTGCCGTGCGCGAGCGGCGGAAAAGTTTGGGAATTGTTCCGGTTTATAAACGAGTTGACACTTGCGGCGCTGAGTTTGAATCGTTTACGCCTTATCTTTATTCGACTTACGAAGAAGAGGACGAATCGAATCCGGTTGACCGACCAAAAATTATGATTTTGGGTTCGGGACCAAACCGTATTGGTCAAGGAATCGAGTTCGATTATTGCTGCTGTCACGCATCGTTCGCTTTGAGCGATGCCGGTTTTGAGACAATTATGGTCAACTGCAACCCTGAAACCGTCTCAACCGATTACGACACTTCTGACCGCCTTTATTTCGAGCCGCTGACGTTTGAAGACGTAATGAACATCGTCGAGAACGAACGTCCGACCGGCGTAATCGTCCAATTCGGCGGGCAAACGCCTTTGAATCTCGCCAACCGTTTGCACGAAGCGGGCGTGCCAATAATTGGAACTTCGCCTGATTCAATTGATTTGGCGGAAGACCGCAAACGATTCGGCGCTCTTTTGGACGAATTGAAAATCCCCGCGCCGCCGAACGGAACTGCGGTTTCGCCCGAAGAAGCGCGACAAATTGCCGCAAAAATCGGTTATCCGGTTTTAGTCCGTCCGAGCTATGTTTTGGGCGGGCGGGCGATGGCAATTGTTTATGACGAGCAATCTTTGGACGAGTATATGCGGACGGCGGTTGACGCTTCGCCCGAACGCCCGATTTTGATTGATAAATTCCTTGAACGCGCGGCGGAATTCGACGTTGACGCGCTGGCGGATGAAACTGCGGTGGTGATTGCCGGAATTCAGGAACATATCGAAGAAGCTGGAATTCATTCCGGCGATTCTTCAAGCGTTTTGCCGCCTCAAAAAATCGGTGAGGAGCACCTTGAAACAATCCAGCATTACACCAGAATTTTGGCGCGGGCTTTAAACGTGGTGGGTCTGATGAACATTCAGTTTGCCATCAAAGACGACCGCGTTTATGTTCTCGAAGTGAATCCGCGCGCTTCTCGAACAGTACCATTTGTTTCAAAGGCGACGAATATTCCGCTTCCGGCAATTGCTTCTCTTGTAATGGCGGGCGTCAAAACAGTCGCGGATTTCGATTTGCCCGAAGTTTTGCCGGTTAATTTATGTTTCGTAAAATCGCCGGTTTTCCCATTCAATAAATTTCCCGGCGTTGATCCGGTTTTGGGACCGGAAATGCATTCGACAGGCGAAGTGATGGGCGTCGGCGCAACCTTCGGCGAGGCTTACGGCAAAGCAATGAGCAGCGCTAATATTAAATTGCCGACGAGCGGAACGGCGTTTTTGTCGGTCAACGATTCGGATAAAGGACAGGCGGTTGTTCTCGCGCGCAGATTGAAAAAATTAGGTTTCGATTTGATTGCGACTTACGGCACGGCTCAACGTTTGAAAGAAGTCGGGCTGGATGCCGAATCGGTTTTCAAAGTCAACGAAGGTCGCCCAAACATTGTTGACTACATCAAACGCGGCGACATCGCTTTGATTATCAATACACCTTTAGGCAGAACTTCGCACTTCGACGAGAAAGCGATTCGCCAAGCAGCTTTGCGTTACAACGTGCCGTGCGTAACAACAATCACCGGCGCAGAGGCTCTGGTTGAAGCAATCGCTGCTAAACAAAGGGACGAAAAATTTGTCGCTCGTTCATTGCAGGAAATTCATAGCAATAAAAAGTTAATTGCTAATGAACATAGATAACTTGATTTTCTTAAGTTAGTTAACACGTTTTACTAAGCCAGTAGCTACTTTATGCCAATTATTGTCTGACGCAATTCTTGCGTAGAAGTTATTCTTTCTTGTTCGTTCTATATTTTTAGGTGAAAATTGCTTCAATCTGAATTTTCGGATAATAAGTTGTAAAATCATATTCAATAATTTCGAAGTCCATATGATTTTTGTACTTAGCTAAGAAATGAAGCCTTTACAAACTAAAGGGTGTCTGAAAATTCAGATAACTGGTTTTTCAACGCCCTTTGTTAGTCTTTTCAACATCAATCGGCTCATCGCCGCATAAATAAAGATTCGCTGGTTTCAGTAAAAAATTTATAATCTTTGCTCATTCTTCGATTACTTCCAATTCAGGCAATTGTTCGCTCAACTATCCAACGTCGTTTGAGCACTCTAAAGCGTGGCATCAAAGGCGATTCAACATTTTCAGGATAACGTCGCCATTTGCTCGGACGTTTAACTATCTCAATTGACAAATCAAGTCTTTGTTTACACCAAACTGGAAAATCTCCGCGATAACCCGTATCTGCCCAACAATGAGTAATTCGAGCAAATTGTTTGTTGAGGTTTTCCAGTAACAGCTTTCCGCCTTAATTGTCCAAAATATCTGCTGCGTGAATTTTGGCTTTCAGTAGCCAGGCGCAACCGGCTCTCAGAAGATAAAAAATTGCATTTAAGATTTCTCGCGGTTTGATTGCTGTGGGTTTGGCGCCGGATTTATTGACTGGCATTAAATCTGACAATAAAATCCATTCTTTATCGATTAAATCACTCGAATAAATATTTCGTTTGATTAACCAAT
>JALZCH010000093.1 GCA_030863175.1 Acidobacteriota bacterium
AACTGTTGCCGTTATTAGAAACCAAATGCCGAATGCCTGCGCTGGTTGGACGAACCCAAAAGTCAACGGTATAGGCTGTACCGGCATTTATGTTCGAGTAAGTTACACTGCCAGTGCCATCGAATTGGAAGGCTTGCGCAACTTTGCCCGTCGAAAATGTCACTCCGCCGTTGACGCTTAAATCCTGAGTGTTATTGAGAATGTCCTGTGCGTTCCCATCACCCGGCATCCATGAAACCATTCCGGAGGGAGGAGGCGTGCAGGTTTGCGCTGAAAGCTGTGTGGAATTGAAAAGTAAAACTACCGCCGAAATCGCCAGCAGCCAATAATAGAATTTGTTTGTTTTCATCGCTAAAATTTCCTTTTAACGGATTTTGTAAAATTGATTCGTTTTTTTTCCTGCTGACTAACGCGAGATAAAGCGGCGAAAACTGACACGGCGGATATTTTTTACCGGATGGAGACAAAGCGGGAATTTGACGGTTAAAACGCATTCGCGCTCGATTGGGAACAATACACGTTTTATTCATCAAATCCGCGGTTCGTCTGGCATTTAAAAAAAATCATTTGTAAGTTAATATCAAGGCTCAAGATAAATCGGATATGAGCGTGGGGCTTCAAGACGAGGTGACGCAGATTTTGCGCGAGTGGAGCGACGGCGACCCGGAAGCTCCGGCTCGCTTGATGCCGTTTGTCTATGATGAATTGCGGCGACAAGCCGCAAATTATCTCTCCAAAGAACGCGGCTCGCACACTTTGCAGCCGACGGCTCTGATTCACGAAGCATATCTGCGGCTGGTGGATCAAACGCGCGTCGGATGGAAAAATAGGGCGCATTTTTACGGTGTGGCAGCAAATATGATGCGGCGCGTGCTTGTTGATCACGCCCGCGCTCACGCCGCCGACAAACGTGGTGGCGCGGCGATTCGGCTTTCAATTGATGAGGTGCAAATTCCACTTGAACAGCGTGCAGCGGATTTTGTGGCTTTGGACGAAGCGTTGCGGGAATTGTCAAAATTCGACCCACGCAAAGCGCAAATCGTCGAAATGCGTTTTTTCGGTGGTTTGAGCGATGAGGAAATCGCGGAAATCTTAGAAATTTCGACCCGCACCGTTTTGCGCGACTGGCGCACGGCGCGGCTCTGGCTTTACCGTGAGTTGTCCTCAGCCTAGTCTTCAATCACAAAAACGTTATGTCAGTTTCTCCGGCAAAATATCGCGTTAGATTGTATGAATCCAGAAAATTGGATAAAAGTCGAAGAATTGTTAAACGTGGCGTTGGAGCTTGAGCCGGCGCAGCGGCAAAAATTTCTCGATAAAATCGGCGAAAATTCGCTGCGGCGCGAAGTGGAATCCCTGCTCGAGGCGGAGCAGCAAGCCGAAAAATTTCTCGCGTCTCCGGCGGTCGCTCTCTCGGCGGATTTCTTTGATCAGGAGATTGAAGCGACCGATGCGCGTCTCAATCAGAAAATCGGGAATTACCGAATCGTCAGAGAATTGGGACGCGGCGGAATGGGCGCGGTTTTTCTCGCGGAAAGAAGCGACGGCGAGTTTGAACAGCAGGTAGCGCTGAAAATTGTCCGCCGCAGCTTTGCCGCCCCCGAATTGCTCAGGCGTTTTCGACAGGAGCGTCAAATTCTCGCTTCATTGAATCATCCGAATATTGCTCGACTTCTTGACGGTGGCGTTTCCTCTGACGGCGAGCCGTTTCTGGCGATGGAATATGTCGAAGGCGAGCGAATAACTGATTATTGCCGCAACAGAAATCTCTCGACAAATGAGCGTCTGAAATTATTTTCCGCCGTTTGCAGCGCAGTCGGTTTTGCTCATCAACACCTGATTGTTCATCGCGACATCAAGCCTTCAAATATTCTCGTCACAAGAGACGGCGTGCCGAAATTGCTCGATTTTGGAATTGCCAAGCTGCTTGATGCCGAACACCTTACCGAAAACACCGAAACCGGCTATCGCGCATTTACGGCAGAGTATGCCAGTCCGGAACAAATCGCGGGCAAAACGGTGACGACCGCTTCTGATATTTATTCTCTAGGAGTTTTGCTCGAAGAGCTACTGGACGACGAACGCCGCTTCCGAGCAGCGCCGCCCGCTTTCGGCAAATGGCGCACGGAAGAAGCAGAAAATTCGGTTGAAACAATTGCCCCAAGACCAACGAGGCAAACCAATAAAAACTTAACAAATGCGGAATTAAATAACATCGCGGCAATGGCGCAGCGCGAAGAACCCGAAAGGCGTTACGCTTCCGCTGCGGAGCTTGCCGAAGACATTCGAAGATATTTAAATGGCTTGCCCGTTCGGGCGCAGCGCGACAATTTCACCTATCGCGCCGGAAAATTCATTAAAAGAAATCGCCTTTCGGCAGCGGCGGCAGCGCTGGTGTTGTCGAGTTTAATAATCGGATTTGCCGTCGCTGCGTGGCAGGCAGGCGTAGCGCGTGAAAAAGCACGCGTTGCCGAAGCGAACGAGCGGCGAGCCGAACTTGCCGCCGAAAAACAAAGAAAAATCACCGGTTTTATGGAGCGCGTTTTGTCCTACGCCAATCCGGCGTGGTATGCCGAAGGCAGCAAGCTTGGAGGACAGGCGCGAGTTATTGATGTTTTAAACGAGCTTTCAAACAAAATCGAAACCGAGTTTCCCACAGATTTGGATATTCAGGCGGAGCTGCACCACAAGTGCGCGGAGATTTTTCTGGCAAATCGGATAACCAACCGCGCCGAACATCACGCCCGGCGCGCTCTCGAACTGCGCCGCAAAGCTTTGTCGGAAACGCCCGCGACAACAGGCGTCTCTGATTTGCGCGCGGAAGTAGCCAAGGATTTGTATTATCTCGGCGAAGTTTTGCACGTTCAGGGAAATTACGCCGGGCATGAAAAACTGCTCGGACAAGCCGCCGCAACTTTCCGCGAAGTCGCGCCCGACAATGCAAATTTGCCTTATCTGCTCGAATCGCTCGGAATATTGAAATTCGACATTCATGAGGATTACGCCGAAGCGGAAAAACTTCTCGCCGAATCGCTTGAGCTTTTTCGCCGCCGCGACGGCGAGCTTCATTTCAACACAGCGCGCGTTTTTTTCACATTAAGCATTGTTGCAGCAAGAAAAGGCGAGGTGGCGCGAGCCGAAGAATTGTTTCGGACAGGCGAAACCCGAGTTTCTCAGATGCCTGAAGTCGAACAGCGATTGCTGCTGCTTCGCTTTCGCGGTGAACTCGAATACGCCAAAGGCAGCTTCGCCGCTGCCGAAAACGCCTGCCAACAATTGATTGACGAAAGCCGCAAATCCAAAGGCGTGAATAATGATTACGAACGTAACGCCAGAGGCAGGCTGCTTGAAATTTACGAACGCGAAAACAATTGGGCGAAAGCCGTCGAAATCGAGCGGGCGACAATCGAGGATATGAAAAATCTGATGCCTCAAACAAGCGTTGGATTCGGTAGACAACTCGCGCGGCTCAGCGTTTATCTGTTACGCTATAGCGTAAAAACGGGTGAAGCCAAGCTATATTTTGATCGAGCATATCGAATCTTTCAAGAAAACAGGCAAGAGGCTAACGAATCGCCCGATTTTGGCTACTTTCTCGGCGAATACCTGTTGCTCTTGAAGCGTCGGGAAGAAGCATTGCCGATTTTGGAAGAAACGGTCGAGCTTTATAAAACAAACTATTCGCCGAATTTCCGATACCGCGTTCGCGCCGAAAAACTACTCGAACAAGCGCGCGCATTGTAGAGCTTAAAATCCGGTTTTATTCATTTCACCGGGAAATCCGTCAAAATTGCTTTCATCGCAAATAAAGCGAAAATGGAAAACAAATCTGCTAAAACAGGCGCGACAAATTTTCGCTATCGCAGAAACAGTCACATAATCCCTGTGAAAACGAATCGAAACAGACTCATTCGCCTTTTAGAAAAAGAAATTTTCCGAGCGATTTGCCGAGCAATCCCAGATCAAGCGGACGAGCGAAACAATCATCACACTCTGCGGCTAAAGCCGGATTGCTGTGAGTCTGCTTCGAGTAATCGGAAAGAAGAAGTATCGGCACAATGTTCAATGAAGAGATTGAGCGCATCAACCGCATTGTTTCAAAACAGCCCATTCCCGGAAGATTGTCGTCCATAATTATCAAGTCGGGACAATGAGCTATTGCGCTTTCAACCGCCGATTTTCCGCATTCGGCTTCGACGGCTTGTAAATCGTATAAATCAATCAATTCTCTCAGCTTTTCTCTGATTTCCTGATTTTCTTCAGCGATTAAAACAAGCGGACGTGTTTTCTGACTGGTCGCGCTTTTGCCACCTCTATAACTCTCCGATTTATGTGAGGTGTTTACAATGTTCATAAAGATTTTGAAATTGTTCGTATTTGGGTTTGATTAAAAATAAATGAAATAGTTAGGATTTTCAGTATTCAAACATACACAAACTAAGATTTTTTGGGTCTAGATTTGTCATTAAGCGTGATTTTCCGTCTACGACTGTTTCGTTGCTGACTTTAAAATTCTCCTTGAGATTCATCGTTTCAATTTTTTAATGTTCGATAGCCGACAACCTTTTCCACCAAAATCAGCGAAAATTCTGTTTATCAGGAAAGATGGACTAAATGAACAGAAAAGGACGTGACGGAGCTAACAATCAAAATTTTATTTTTTCGACCGGAATCGAAAACAGCTATCCCGTAATTACCGGGCGCGACGGACGTAAAAGGCGGATTGACCAAATGGAAAAATGCGGGCATTACGAGCGTTGGCGCGAAGATTTCGCTCTGGTGCGCGAGCTCGGATTGGATCATTTGCGTTATGGTCCGCCATATTATCGAGTGCATCTCGCGCCCGGAAAATACGATTGGTCGTTTGTTGACGAAACGTTTGAAGAATTGCGAAGACTCGGAATCACACCGATCACGGATTTATGTCATTTCGGTGTGCCGGATTGGATCGGAGACTTTCAAAATCCCGAATGGGCTGAGCATTTCGCCGATTTTGCCGGAGCGTTTGCGCGCAGATTTCCGTGGGTTCGGCTGTATACGCCGATTAACGAGATTTTTATCACCGCGCTTTTTTCGGCGCAGTACGGTTGGTGGAACGAACAGCTTAAAAGCGATCGTGCTTATATCACCGCGCTCAAAAATCTCGCTCGCGCGAATTTGCTGGCAAAATTTGCGATTTTGCGAGAGCAGCCCGACGCGCTGTTTATTCAAAGCGAATCAACCGAATACTTTCATCCGGAAGAACCTGCTGCAAAGGAAGTGGCGGATTTTTACAACGAAAAGCGTTTTCTCTCGCTCGATTTGTGTTACGGCTATGATGTGCGCGCCCAAATGTATCAATATCTGACCGACAACGGAATGACGAGAGACGAATACGATTGGTTAATGCAAGCCGGTCGCAAAGTTAAGCCTTATTTCATCATGGGCAACGATTATTACTGGACGAACGAGCACTACATTTCCGTTGACGGAGAGATTTGCTCTTCGGGTGAGATATTCGGTTATTACGTGATCACCAAACAATATTACGACCGTTATCATTTGCCGGTTATGCACACCGAAACGAATTTGCAGGATGCACTCGAAGCACCTGTCTGGCTGCGTAAACAATGGGAAAATATGGTGCGACTGCGCGAAGATGGGGTTCCGATTATCGGTTTCACTTGGTATAGTTTAACTGATCAGGTTGATTGGGACATTCAGCTTCGCGCTGAACGGGGATTGGTTAATCCGCTCGGACTTTATGATTTAAACCGAAGGATTCGCCCGGTCGGCAAGGCTTATAAAAAATTGGTCGAGCAATGGCGCGAGCTGCTGCCGATGGAAAGCCGAAGCCTCGATATGAACCAGGCTCTGATGGCATAAAACAAATTTTCAAGAGAAAGGGAAGGAACAAAAAAAATGAGCAAACACAAAATGACTACCAGCGACCACTGGGATGTCGGCGGAAGCGGACATAACGGCGAAAACATTTTGCACGAAATCAACAAACAACAATACACACAAGCGGAAGCAGCACAGGACGAAAACGCTTCATTGATTCCAAACCAGCACGAACACAACGAAACGCCCGCTCCGCGCGGCGGCGAAGACCGCAGCGGCAGCGCAACACCTTCATCAAATTCATCGAAGAACAGCTATTAATTTTTCTTCAAAAATAAAAGTCTGACCTGGCAACTGCCAGGTCAGACTTTTATTTTTGAACCCCAAACGCAGCAGAAATTGAATCAGAGCGTTTTGACCTCCAATCGAAGAGCCGTTTGCCGAATCAATCCAAAACTCGTGTCCGATACCTCTTATCTAAGGTCTTCTTTAAGCAACGCCGTATTAATAGCAAAGGCGGCTTTTGCGCCTTCTGACGCTGCGACTATCACAAGCTGCACATGTCGGGAGGCGTCACCCGCTACGTATAATCGAGGAATGTCAGTCACTTCGTACTCTCCCGTTTCAACTGCCCCATGCTCATTGAATTTGCAGCCGAGACGCTCAGCAAGCTCGCAGCGCTGGCGGAATCCTGTGTTAAAGAACATAGCCCGTCGCGGCAACACATCACCGTTTGTAAAAACAATGCGTTCAAGCTGTCCATTAGTCCCTTCGAGCCGCGCAATCGGTTCTTCCCGCACTTGAATATCGTTTCGCTTCAAACGCTCCAAATCCTCTGCGCCGAGTTCCGACGCGCCATCGCTGCACAAGACAAGGTCGCGGCTCCACGCCCTCAACTCCAACGCCATTCCTTTGCCTTTTTCTCCACGACCGTAAATGGCAATCGGCTGGTCACGAACCTCGTATCCATCGCAATAAGGACAGTGATGAACGCTCTGACCGTACAGCGCGTCCAGCCCTTCTACCAGCGGAATGTTGTCGGTAACACCCGTTGCGAGAAGCAGAGTTCGTGAACTGAAACGCCTTTCGTCATCCAGCGTGACTTCAAAACCATTTTCGAGGCAGTTTGCATCAACGACTTCAGCGTCAAGAAGTTGAATGCTTGAGTAGCGATTTAGTTGTTCGCGCGCGGTGTTGATAAATTCTGCCGGCTCTATTCCGTCACGCGTGATAAAGCCGTGCATGGCGCTGGCACGAGCATTTCGAGGCTGACCGGAATTAAAAAGTAAAGCTTTACGTCGGCAGCGACCTAAAATAAGAGCCGCGCTCAGACCAGCCGGACCACCGCCGACGATTATTGTGTCATACATAACAGCAGCAAAACTTACCCAATTTTTGTAAAACCACCATGAATTTCAAGCAAAGCGCCCGTCGTAAAACTGCTCTCGCGGCTGGCGAAATAAACATAAGCCGGAGCCAGCTCTTCTGGTTGCCCGGCGCGCCCGAGAGCCGATTGCGAGCCGTGCGAAGAAACTTTTTCGGGATTACCGGAAGCCGGAATAATCGGCGTCCAAATCGGTCCGGGAGCAATGCAGTTAACTCGAATGTTTCGTTCCGCAAGCATGATTGCCAGAGATTTTGTAAAGTTATGAACCGCAGCGTTCGTAGCCGCATAATCCGGCGTTGACGGATTGCCGTAAATTCCGGTAGTGCTTCCCGTATTAATGATTGAATCGCCAGCCGTCATGTGCGGCAAAGCATATTTTGCGAGCAGAAAAAAGCTCAGAATGTTGGTGTCGAAAGTGCGGCGCAAATCGGCTTCGTCAAGGTCTTCAAATTCCTCGACAGCTTTTGAATAAGCCGCGTTATTGACCAGAATGTTTACTTTGCCGAAAACTCTTACCGTTTCTTCAACAACTTTGCGGCATTGATCTGCCTGGCTGATGTCACGCTTGAGCGTCAAGCAGCGGCGACCTTGCTCCTCGACGCGGCGACGTGTTTCTTCGGCGTCTTCATCTTCCATATCGTCGAGATAAACAATCGCGACATCCGCCCCTTCCATCGCAAAAGCGACGGCAACAGCTCGCCCGATACCCGAATCGCCGCCCGTAATGATTGCGGTTTTGCCTTCTAATTTATTTGCCGGAGTGTAATTGGAAAGATCACTGTCCGGTTTCAATTGCATCTCGGCTTCGCTTGCCGGAAAAGGCTGTGTTTCTCCCGATTGCGCGTCCGGTGTTGGTCTCTGCTCGGTTTCTTCGTTCATTAAATTTCTTCCTCTTTGATAAATGTAAAATTTCGTTAGCCTCAAAGAAACAGGGCTGCTTTATGAAGTGCAAGCCCAAAGCGCCGGAGTCGAAGCGGCGTTAAATGATGGAACAGGAATCTGCTTTTTGAATTCGTCGGTAAATTGCCCATCAACTCTCATGCTGAAAGACAAACCTTCACACGGATCTGCTCCGTGAAACTGATTAACCGAATCAAACCAGGCGCTGTAACTTTCGACGTATAGCTTTTCATCAGTCTTATTGTTCAGCATATAAAAGGGCTTTTTCAGATTTGTCCGAAACCAGATAAAATCACTGCAAAATTCAGATTCAATATGATCTCTGTGAGCCGGAACAGGTCTCGGCACATAATCATACATAACGATCATTCTCGCGGTTGATTTAAACGGCAAAGTTTCAATGAAATTCATTAATTCAGAAAATTCGCCAGCCGCCGCAGTTCGACGCCACAGTTCAGGTTTATCCAGATCATAGTAATAAAAAGGGCGAATTGATTCGGAGAGAAAGACGACGCTTTGACCGGGCATTTCAGGCGTTGAACCGTCCAGCCTGAACGTATTCATAAAACGATATTCAAACTCGGTGTTGATGCGCTTTTTTATTTTCTCGGTGATGTATTCGTCGAGAGACTTTAATCTTTCCACATCAATAAATTCGTCAAATGATTTATAGCATGGGAATTTGATGCGTGAATCCACTTCTTTCTCGACCATTCCGGTATCATCTACACGTTGCGCCTTCATCAATAATCCTTCCTTAACAATTCTATTAAATGAGATTCTGAACTAAGAGCTATAAGCCCTCCGCTCGTCAAATCAGCAATTTTGCTGTGTCATTAAACTTTATGTGATTTGATAGGTAATTTAACAGCAGTGAAACGAAGATTCTGTATTTTCACATACATTTGTCCGCGAAATGGAGAGACAGGCTACCTGTGCGAGTCTTATCAGAATCGTTTGTTCGTTATCCTACTGAATGAAAAGTATTATTTTCATAAAATAATTAGCATAAAAACAAGTAAAAATCAGGCTTATTTAACAGATAGCTTTAAAGCTGATTTCCGAACCCAAAACGCTGTGTTTAATGATTTTACGCAAGGAAACAATTATTGATCGGAGATTTTAAGTATTGCACAAACCCAATTAAATAAATTTTTCGTTGTTCTCAGTCTTGCCGGTTTTCATTTTACGGCGAGCATGATCGCTCACTTGGAGTCGTTTGCTAGGACAATGGTGCGACAAGAGCAGGGTGATGTTCCGGCTGCTTGGGAACGGATGATAAATACAGCAGTAACAATTTTACGTTTTCCTCTGATTACTTTGTTTTCCGCGTTAACCGAAGGAGCAGAAACGGGCGGTTTTTACGGTCCTTTGATATGGATTTTATTCGTTCTGAACAGCCTCGTCTCAGCTCTGTTTATATACTTATTAGTGTTTTTTCTGTATTCACTTATGTCAAAACAATTAGCCATTTTGTTGATTTCTTTGGCGTGTTTGGTTTTTGCCGCCTGTACTGTTCCGGTGCCTTCGGGATTTACCGAGCCTGCTGCGGCATCCGGCGGGGAAGTCGGATTTGATCTCGCAGGACCGGGCGGCGCAGCTATTGTTGTTCCGGTGCAAATAAATAACGAAGGACCTTTTAACTTTGTGGTAGATACCGGAGCGACGCTGACCTGCGTTGATCAGGAAATCGCGAAAAGATTGAATCTGCCCGAACAGCGCGGAGTCGCGGGCATTGGAGCAAGCATAAAAAGCCAGGGAAATATGCAATTGTTAAAAGTAGATTCGCTTCAAGTTGGAACGGCAAAGGCAACAAATATGACAGCCTGTACAGTTGATTTGCAGCACATAAGAGCAATTGGATTAGAGGCGCAAGGATTATTAGGATTGAATTTTCTTAAATCTTATCGAGTAACTATTGATTTCCAGAGCAAAGTTTTACAGCTCCAAAGTCCAGCGCCTTAGTTATTCAGGTCAAACATCCGCAATTTCTTCATAAAACCACTTACCTTCTAATGAGCAATATTTCGTTCAAAATAAACCGGCGTTAATTGTAGGATGACATACAGAGGTTTTGCTCTTCTTCTCTTAAACTCATTTATAAACAAAAGAGAAAAACACACGCATTCGGGCGCGAACCGCTGCTTTGTGAATTGCGGTGATTTCCTCGGGACGAAATAACCAATTTGTGTGTGCATTCGCCGCCTATTTAGGTTGTTTAGATCGCAAGGCAACGAAGATTTTATTGAAAAAAGAGAGGTGAATAAAGATGAATGTTAGCGAAATTATGACTCCAAATCCGACCTGCTGCACGCCGGAAACAGGGCTTCAGGAAGTAGCTCGAATGATGGTTGATAATGATTGCGGCGAGATTCCCGTCGTCGAAAACTTCGACACAAGAATTCCGGTCGGCGTTGTGACAGACCGCGATATTACCTGCAGGACGGTGGCAAAAGGCTTAAACCCGTTGGAGATGAGTGCTTCTGACTGTATGACGCCCAATCCGGTGAGTGTCAGACCTGACTTGAGCGTCGAAGAGTGTGGTCTGATTATGGAAGATAACAAAATCCGCCGCATTCTTGTTGTTGACGAAACAGGCGCTTGTACCGGAATCGTCGCACTGGCTGATTTGGCTTCAAATGCCACGAAAACCGATGCCGGCGACATATTGCAGGAAGTTTCTGCATCAACCGCTTCGGCTTCAGGCACCGAATAAACAGATTAGCAATTCCAAAGATGACGGGAAGTATTCGATTAATAATCGGCAGCAAAATACTTCCTAATAATTAATGCTTTGCCATCTAAGGAGCAACTATAGGGAAATTATTCCAATGTGTTGCAACACTTGAGGCTTGAAAGAAAGATGAGGCACCTTTTTTATGGAGAAAACACAGCGAGCGGAGGATAGAAAAGAAGATTTAATTGAGGGGGAACTGCAAGATCAGGATCAAATGGAATCAATTGCCACCCCTCCATCGCGGGCAATCGGAAGCACTCAACTGCAAGAGGAAGAAGGTGAGCATACGGCAGCAGAAAATAAAATGGGGAATATTTAAATCGGGAAAAACTGCGAGATAACTGGACAAAATGGTCATCACCCACCGCTAAAAGATCGTTGGAAGCGGCATAACGGCGAAGCATCTCGTTCGAAATCAACAAGCAGTAATACAAACGAGCAATAGGCGTTGGCAATCGGAATCTTATGGTTTTCTCATCGTTCCCTGAGTTTCGGCACAGCGTTTACGGGCAGGAAACGCTGTGC
>JALZCH010000089.1 GCA_030863175.1 Acidobacteriota bacterium
TCAAAAGTCCAACTTTATTCTTGATGATTTTTTCTTGTGTGTTCATCTGACATCTCCTTTACTGACTAATTGAGAAAATACTCAATCAGTCGGAAATGTCAGATTAAATCGTGACTTTTACACATTATCAATTTTGAAAATTACTGTAACGCAGAAATTGCTTTGTCCGATTAAGTTTCGATTTTTATATTTCTTACGCTTAATTTATTAATTCTATCTCTTTTTACTTCAAAACCGATTCCAGGCGCTTCCGGTGCGATGATTGTACCGTGTGGCGTAACTTCAACCGCTGGTTCAATCACGTCTTCCTGCCAATAACGTTTGCTTGCGGAAACGTCGCCGGGCAAAACGAAACCGGGGAGAGTTGACATCGCAATGTTGTGAGCGCGTCCGATGCCCGATTCGAGCATTCCGCCGCACCACGCCTTGATTCCATTTTCGCGGCAAACGGTTTCAACTCGCCGAGCTTCGGAGTGTCCGCCCACGCGACCGAGCTTGATGTTGATGATTTTGCCGGATTTCAATTCGACGGCTTTGCGAGCGTCTTCCGGCGATCTGATCGGTTCGTCGAGGCAAATCGGCGTTTTAATTTCGGCTTGCAATTTCGCGTGGTCAACAATGTCGTCATGCGAAAGCGGCTGTTCGAGCATCATCAGGTTAAATTCATCAAGACGCCTGAAAAGCTCAATGTCGGCAAGCGTGTAAGCCGAATTCGCATCGCCCATCAGCAAAATATCGCCGAATCGGGCGCGGACAAATTCGATGACTTCATAATCCCAGCCCGGTTTGATTTTGATTTTAATGCGTTGATAACCGGCGTCGAGTTCGGTTTGGATCTTGTCGAAAAGTTGTTCGATTGAATCCTGAATTCCGATGGAAACGCCGCAAGCGATTTCATTTTTCACGCCGCCCAAATGTCGCCAAAGCGGAACACCCGCTTTTTTCGCTTCCAAATCCCACGCGGCGGTTTCAATCGCTGCTTTCGCCATTCGATTCCCGCGCGGTGCTTTCATTAAATCCCATACATTTGCGGCGCTTTCAATTTCTTTCCCCAAAACACGAGGCGCAAGAATGTCTTTTAGAACCCACCAACAGCTTTCCGTCCATTCTTCGCAATACGAAGGCGTTTCGCCAGCAGTGCATTCGCCCCAACCTTGCGCGCCGTCGGAGTCAGTAACACAGGTCAGAATTATTCTGCGTTCATAAGTTCGCCCAAAGCTCGTCTCAAAAAAATGCACGAGCGGCAAGCGAATTTCAAAAAGTTCGATTCTTTCAATTTTCATCACGTCCAAAATTACGACAAGATGTTAATTTTTATCAAATTGTCTGAATTGTTATAGTAAATCTTTTATCGAGGATTTATGGAAAAGAAATATAGAATAGGAATTTTGGGCGCAACCGGAACAGTCGGGCAGCGTTTTGTGCAGTTATTGGAAAATCACCCGCAATTTGAAGTGACGGCGCTTGCCGCTTCAGATCGTTCGGCAGGGAAAACTTACGCCGAAGCCACAAATTGGAAGCTGGCGACGCCGATGCCGGAAAACGTCAAAAACATCAAAGTCCAGCCGATTGAACCGCCACTTGATTGCGACGTTGTTTTTTCAAGTTTGCCTTCGGACGCGGCGCGTGACGCCGAGATAAGCTTTGCTCGCGCAGGCTATCCGGTTATCAGCAATTCGTCGGCATTTCGGATGGATGCGGACGTGCCGCTGCTTATTCCCGAAATTAACGCCGCACATCTCGATCTGATTAAAACGCAGAAACAAAAACGCGGATTTGATAGAGGTTTTATTGTCACCAATCCGAATTGCGCGGCGATAGTCGTTGCCCCGGCGCTTTATGTTTTGCAGCAGAATTTCGGTCTTGAATCGGTGATTGTAACGACGATGCAGGCGATTTCGGGCGCTGGTTATCCTGGCGTCGCTTCACTCGATATTACCGACAATATTATTCCGTTTATCAACACCGAAGAAGAAAAGCTCGAAGCCGAAACCAAAAAGATTCTGGGCGAAATCAACAAGTCGGCTGATTTTTCAATCAGCGCACAATGCAACCGCGTGCCCGTGATTGACGGACACACGGCTTGCGTGCGCGTCAAGCTAAAGAACAAAGCTGAACTGGAAGAAATCAAATCCGCGTTAAGCCGTTTTTCCGCTTTGCCGCAGGAGTTGAAACTTTATTCCGCCCCGAATCCGCCGATTGTTGTGCGCAAAGAACAAGATCGCCCGCAGCCGCGTCTTGACCGCGACGCCGGGCGCGGAATGACAACCACTGTCGGCAGAATTTTGCCCGACGCGGTTTTTGATTGGAAATTTGTCGCACTGTCGCACAACGTCATTCGTGGGGCGGCTGGGGCGGCGGTTTTAAATGCGGAAATGTTAATCGCCAGAAATTTGATTTAGCCGCAATTTTAAAACGAATAAATGGCAAATCAGTTTTTCACCGGAAAAATTTTAACGACGATAACAATCGTCGTGTTCGTCGTTTTGCTGATTTTGCTTGTAGTTTTTGCCGTTAACGCGCTGCTGTTGATTTTCGGCGCGATTTTGTTTGCGGTTTTTTTGCGCGGGCTGACTGACTTGCTGGCTGAAAAAACCGGGCTTGGCAAAGGCTTAAGTTTGGCAATTGTCGGCTTGTCGCTCATTTTCGCTTTCGGCGGCGCGATTTATCTGCTCGCGCCGGACATTGCCGATCAAGTTAAAGAACTCAGAGAACAACTGCCGCGTTCGATTGATAATTTGCGCGGAAAGCTGGAGGGATATAACTGGGGGCAGACGATTTTGCAGCAGATTCCCGCCCCCGAAGAAATTGTCAACGGCGGAGGCGAGAGCGGAGAGACAATCAAACAAGTCGGAAAAATCTTTTCTTCGACCATTTCGGTCTTCCTCAAATTCGTCGTTTTCGTTTTGCTTTCGGTTTATCTCGCCGCTGAGCCGCAGCTTTATCTGAACGGATTTTTGCGGCTGTTTCCCGGTAAAAGGCGCGAAAGGGCGCGCGAAGTTTTAAACGCAATCGGCGAAACTCTGCGCTGGTGGCTGGTCGGAAAATTCTGCTCGATGATAATCATCGGCATTTTAACGACCATCGGTTTGCAGGTTTTGGGCGTTCCGCTGGCGTTAACGCTCGGACTTTTTGCCGCCGTAACAAGCTTTATCCCGAATTTCGGACCGATTATCGCCGTTATTCCGGCGGCACTGATTGCGTTGGCAAACAACCCGATTACGGCTTTATACGTTTTCCCGCTTTATTATTTTATTCAGGTAATTGAAAGCTACTTGATAACGCCGAATATCGAACGCCACACAGTTCGGCTTCCGCCCGGCGTGACGATTTCGACGCAATTGATTTTGAGCGTTTTAATCGGCGGTCAGGGTCTTATTTTAGCCACGCCGATGGTTGCCGTCGCAATGGTTCTGGTTAAAATGCTGTATGTCGAAGACGTTTTGGGCGATAAAGCGGAAACACTTGATGATAATTCGGATTAGCAAATAAAATTTATGATAGCTCGTTATACATTACCCGAAATGGGCGCGCTCTGGTCTGAGCAAAATAAATTTCAGAAATGGCTCGATGTGGAAATCGCCGTTTGCGAAGTTCACGCGGAAAACGGCGTGATTCCCGAAGATGCTTTAGCGGAAATTAAAGCAAAAGCCGCTTTTACGCCTGAACGAATTTCGGAAATTGAAAAAACGACCGATCATGATGTGATTGCGTTTACCACAAATCTTGCCGAAAACATCGGCGCTTCGTCGCGTTTTGTGCATTACGGTTTGACTTCGAGTGATGTCGTTGACACTGCGAACGCTTTGCTGCTGCGCGATTCGTGCGAGATTCTTTTGGGAAAAATTGACCGATTGTTGGAAGTTTTAAAACGACGCGCTTTTGAGTTTAAACACACTCCGCAAATCGGCAGAACGCACGGAATTCACGCCGAGCCGACTTCATTCGGTTTAACTTGGGCTTTGTGGTACGCCGAAATGCAGCGCAACCGCGAAAGGTTGAAGCGGGCGAAAGAAACGGTTTCTTATGGGAAAATTTCCGGCGCGGTTGGCGCGTTCGCGCATCTCGACCCAGAAGTCGAAGAAAACGTTTGCCGGAAATTGGGCTTAAAAGCTGCGCCGGTTTCGACGCAGGTTATTCAGCGCGACCGTTACGCCGAATATTTGACGACGCTTGCAATCGTCGCTTCGAGTCTGGAAAAAATCGCGCTGCAAGTCCGGCATTGGCAGCGCACGGAAGTGCGCGAAGCGCAGGAGAAATTTAAAGTCGGGCAAAAAGGCTCGTCAGCGATGCCGCACAAACGCAATCCGATTCTTTCCGAAAGAATTTGCGGAATGGCTCGGACGATTCGCGCCAATGCGATTGTCGGACTTGAAAACGTCGCGCTCTGGCACGAACGCGATATTTCGCATTCTTCCGCCGAACGGATTGTTTTGCCGGATTCCTCCGCTGCGCTCGATTACTTGCTGGCGAAAACCGCCGGACTGCTCGATGGTTTGGTGGTTTATCCGAATAGAATGCTGGAAAATTTGAATCTCACGCGAGGTTTGGTTTTCAGCGGTCAACTCTTGCTGGCTTTGACGCAAAAAGGCGTTTCGCGCGAAGATGCTTATCTGTGGACGCAGCGCAACGCGATGCGCGTCTGGGACGAAGGCGGCGAGTTTAAAGATTTAATTTTGAACGACACCGACATCCGCAGCCGTTTAAAGCCCGAAGAAATCGAAAAAGTTTTCTCAATCGAACATTATTTGCGAAACGTGGACAAAGTTTTCGACCGCGTTTTCAACAAATAGTTTTGCAACCTTCTCATAAACTTTGCGTGAAATTGTCTATGCGCTTGTAACGCGCAAAAACGGCAACTCGCGCCGCAAAATTGTTATCAAAAAAATATCGTGATTAATCAACTCAATTTATCGAGTCGTCCTTTTCGCAACCGCACTCTGCCGTGGATTTTGGCGGCGGTGTTATGCGGCACGGCGTTTTTCGGCTTTTTATTTTTATTCGCCGAGTATCGTTCGGTCAATGCCAAAACCGCAGCCGTCAACGACAGCATCCGGCAGCTTGAACCGAAAATTAAAGATTTAAAAACTCAAGCCGACGAAATCAAAAAATCTTTAACGCCCGAACAGCAAAAATCGTTGCTGGCAGCGCACAATCTCGTTGCGCAAAAACGTTTTTCGTGGTCGCGTCTTTTAAGCGATTTGGAAAGCGTGATGCCGCAGGCGACGAGCGTTTCGCACGCTGCCGTGCGCAATGTCTATCAATCGGGCGATCGGATGGTGGCTGATTTGGAAATCTCCGTTTTGAGCCGTAGTTACGAAAACGTGATGACGATGATCAATCAAATGGGCGATTCCGGAATGTTTCAAGCCGAGCTGCGCGGGCAGAATTTGCAGAAAGACAAAGGCGGAAATTTGACCGAATATTCGTTGATCGTTCGCTATCTGCCGCGCTACGGCGTGCCTTACGAAACTAATTCTTCGAGCGGCGTTGATACGGCGCAAAACCAGACTTCACAGGAGGCGCAATGACACCAAACGATTCACCCGGAATTAACCAATCCGAAGAAGTTATCGTGCAAGACGAAGAAGCAACCGTCGTCACCGCTTCCGGCGGAGCGCCGATAGAAAAAAGAAAGCCGCGAATTTTGGTTAGAAAACGCGGCGGAATGTTTGACGTGCCGGAAATTGCGGCGGTTTCGGTCGGCGGATTTTTGCTCTTGATGGTTTTGGTCACGTATCTTTTCTGGCTTAAACCGGCGCAAGCCCAGCTTAAACAACGCGAAGCGACTCGCAGCAATCTGGAAGCAGAGCATCAACGGCTGAAAAATACGCTCGGTGAAGATCAAACAACCGAGGGAAAAGTCGCCGAAATCATCGGCAGCCTCGAACGCTTTGAAGTGAATTTCCTTTCGCCGCCGATGCAGGGAAATGCTTCGCTTTTCGGGCGTTTGAACGAGATTATTCGCAACAACAATCTGCGAAACACCGCCGGACCCGATTACGCGCCGCTTGAAACTGTCGCTCTGGACAAATACGATCCGACGAAAATTGCGGAAGCTAAAAATCAAAATCTGTATCCGGGAACGGCAGTCAGCGTGACAGTCGAAGGCGGTTACGCGAATCTGCGGCGTTTTATCAGCGAATTGGAAAACAGCCGACAATTTATCGTAGTCCGTGCGATTGAAATCGAAGCCGAAAACACCAATTCGTCTTCCGGCGGGGCTGGCGGATCGCAACCCGCCGCCGATCTCAATACGGTTCGCAGCTCGCCGCAGACTTCGGGCATTCCGTCTCAGGTTTCCGGCATTCCGGCGCCCGGCAGTTCCGCAAGACCGAATTCAGTCAATCCGCGCGGTCCGCAAATACCGCCCGGAATGGCTCCTCCCCCGACTCAGCAACAATCCGTTGCTCCGCGCCCTACTGCTCCGAGCGCCAGCCGTGGTTCGGTTGTCAGTATGAGAGTTGACCTTGTTTCGTATTTTCGCCGCAACGGTGACGCACAGCCCGCGCGCGGAGCGCAAAATCAATAATTTTGAACTTTGACTTTTGACAAAGTGCGAAGGGCAGAGGACAAATCATGAAAATGAAATTTTTAGAAGGAAAAAGCCAGGCGGAGCGCAAAAAGATAATCACCGCCTTAGTTCTCGGCGTCGTAACCGTCTGCGCGCTTTTTTACACCTTTGTTTTGAGCGGCGGCGGTTCCAGTTCGGCAAACGGAAATAAAAACGGTAACACAAACCGAGCCGGAGGAAACGCAAACTCGCGAAACTCAAACAGCGGCGCGACACCAATATCATTTGTTCCGCCTCAGCCGGAAGTTCAAAGCGATTTAGCTCTGTTAACGCCGATTCCAGATAATCCGTTTCCGCCGATTTCCGACGGTGGGAGCAGCCGCAATATTTTTGCGTTTTACGAGCCGCCGCCGCCTACACCGCCACCGACGCCGAAGCCACCACCGCCGACGCCGACACCGACGCCTGTGCCGCCTCCGCCGATTTTTGTCGCCGCTGTTAATCCGGGTATGGTTTACGCGCGAACCAGTGATTTTACGCTCGAACTCGGCGGTGACAAGTTCACGCCCGATTCGAAGGTTTATTTTGGCGGAATGGAATTGCAGACTCAATTTGTCAGCCCGCAGCGCCTGAGCGCGAAGGTTCCAGCGCAGCTTATTTCAAACGACGGTGAGAGAGAAATTATCGTGCGTTCTCCGTCCGATCCGAAAATGTTTTCAAATCCTTTGAAAATGAGCATTCAGCCGCCGCCCGTGCCGGATTATAGTTTCGTCGGCTTGGTCGCGCGTCGCCGGGCGAACAACGACACGGCAGTGTTGCAAAACAAAAAGACGAAAGAATATATCAGCGTCCGTTTGAACGACACGATACCTGACCGTTTCCGGGTTTTCAGCATTTCGAGCGATGAAGTAGTCGTAATGGACACGGCTTTAAAGCTGCGCCACGTTTTGCCTTACGTTAAAGAAAGCGAGGCTCCCGGAAGCACTGGCGGTGGAATCGTGCCGGGCGGTCGCGACGGAATTCGCGGCAGAACGAACCAACCGAACCCGAATTACAATCCGGCGGTTCCGAACGTCCAATATCAATCAATTCCGGGCATCCCGGACAATATTCCGCGTTATGTTCCGCCGCAGCCCGTGCAGCCGCCGCCACCGCCGCCAAGCAAAAAGAATAACGACGATGAAGACGACAACGATCCAAACAGGTAAAACGATTTTCGATTTTCGATTTTCGATTTTTGATAAAAAGAGAAATAATCGAAAATCGAAAATCGAAAATCGAAAATCTACTCAACGCGGCGCTGCGCTCGTCTCCTTGATGGCGCTAATGACGATTATGGGTTTCTTGATGCTGGCGGCTGCGCCGAGTATTTTGATGGACGTTCAGCGCAGCAAAGAGGAAGAAGCGATTGCGCGCGGCGAGGAAATTGCGGAAGCGATTCGCATTTACGTGCAAAGGACGGGACGATTTCCGCAGCGAATGGAGGAACTGCTCGAAGGCGTTCCGGTTCGGGGAAGCACCAAAAAGCTGATGATTCTGCGACCGTCCGCCGCCATTGATCCGCTGTCAAGCACCGGCGAATGGAAAACTATTCAAACAAACGAGATTAAAACCATCAACGAATTTCAGCGCAAATTGGTCAACTATACCGGCAGCAATATTTTCTCGAATCCGCCGTCTCCGAATAACATTTTCGACCGCATCGCCGGACAGGTTATCAGTTCAATCAACACCGAAACCGATGAAGACACCGAAGCGCCGGGCGGCGAAGATAGTTCGCAAAATGTTGACGGTCCGTTTGTCGCCGTTGTCTCGCGCAGCCAGCGCAAATCCGTAATTACTTATTACGGAATCGAGCGCCACGACCGCTGGATTTTTACGCCGCTCTTTCGCGGAACCGGAAATCAAGGCGGTTTCCGCGGCGGACCGCCGCCTCCGCCTGCACCTCCGCCACCGATTCCTAGATCCAATTGATAAAAATGCCGCCCTTTTAGAAAAGGGCGGCATTTTTATCAAACGATTTCTTTTTAGGTTAACTGCGCTCAAAAAGAATTTTTTCCAAATCTTCTTCGCTCAAACGATATTCGGAATTACAGAAATGGCAATGCAAAACCGCGCCTTTGTCTTCGCGCAGCATTGATTCGACTTCTGAGCGATCAATCGAAGAAATTATTCGAACAACTCGTTCGCGGCTGCAAGTGCATTGAAAGCCGACGGGCTTTTCTTCCAAAATCTCAAAATCAACGCTTCCGAGCGCGCGTTTTAACAAATCCGCCGGACGCGCGCCTTCGGAAATCAAGGCGGTTGTGCTGGGCGAAGCGAGAATCGCGCGTTCGATTTCGGCAATCGTATTTTCCGCCGCGCCGGGCATCATTTGAATAATTACTCCGCCCGCCGCGAGAACTTCATTGCGCGCCGGATTAACCAGAACGCCGAGCAAAACGGCAGATGGAAGCTGTTCCGACTTGAGCAGATAATAAGCGAAATCTTCGCCGATTTCGCCCGACACAATCGGAACCGAGCCGCGATAAGGCTCTTTGTACAAACCGATATCAAAACCTTGTTCACGAATAACGTAAAAAAAGCCTTCGCCGACGACGCGGCGCACGTCGAATTTACCCTGTGCGTTGAGCGGAACGTCTGCCGCAGGATTGTCAACATAACCGCGCACTCCGCCTTTTGAATTTGCTTCCGCAACAATCGTGTCAATCGGTCCGTTGCCGTCAATTTTTACGGTCAAACGGTCAAAATCTTTATAAGTCGCTCCCAAAAGAAGCGCGCCCGTCAAAGTCCGTCCTAGCGCAGCAGTTGCCGTCGGCGCGGTTTTGTGCCGCTCGGCGGCTTCTTTAACTGTATTCGTCGTCACGGCTGCGATGCAGCGAATTGTGCCGTCCGCGCCCGTGCCGTGCGCGAGTGTATCCCTTTCAGAAAAATTCTGATTAAAAAAATCCGTATCTTGCATATTTTGATTTTAACTTTTTGTTTTGATGCGCGTTTGAGAAAATTCGTTTTAGCTAATGTTTTACGTGAGGTTGCGCATTTTATAGAATAAATTCGAAAGCCGTGCCCAAGATATTGTGCAAAAGCTGTTGACAAGCGGACGGAATCGGTTTATATTCGGTTTCATTCTGAAGGACGCTCGGTATGAGCAAAACCGAAAAACTCAACTGACTTCAAAAATTTCAAATTTCGAGTTTTTCGTTCTAAACTTGAACCAATAAAACCAGAGGAGTGCAGATGAACATATTAGCCGAAACATCAGTTGCGGAGAACCTTTTTGCCGCTTCAACCGCGCCAGCAAACCGCGTTCGCAAACCGCTCGGAAAAAACGCTGAGAAAGTAGTCAGCAAGCGTTATTCTTTGAAAGACGCGCAGGGAAATCCGATTGAAACTTGGGAAGACATTGTCCGCCGCGTCGTCGGTCACGTTTCGACCGCCGAACAAAATCCCCAAAAACGCGACGAGTTTTACAACGCGATGTCGCAGATTATGCTCGACCGCGAATTTATTCCGAACACCCCGTGTCTCGTCAATGCGGGAAAAACAAAAGGACAGCTCGCCGCTTGTTTCGTGCTGAATGTGCCAGATTCAATTCCGGGAATTATGGAACATGCCAAAAACGTTTCCGTCATTCACCAATCGGGCGGCGGAACCGGAATGAGCTATGAATTTCTGCGTCCGGCGGGTTCAATGGTTAATTCTTCGCGCGGCGTCGCTTCGGGTCCGGTCAGTTTTATGAACATCGTCAATGAAGTGACCGATGTCGTCAAACAAGGCGGCGTTCGGCGCGGTGCAAATATGGGCATTTTACGCTGCACTCACCCTGACGTTCTGCGCTTCATTCACGCCAAAAACGACCAAACGACGCTAACGAATTTCAACATCTCCGTCACCGTTACCGACGAATTTTTGCGAGCGGCAGACAACAAAGAATGGTTTCAAACCGAATTTGGCAGCAAAGCTTGGGAACAGACGATTTTTGATCCGCTAACCGGAAAAGATTATGTGGTTTATCGTCGTCCAAACGGTGAAACCGTAACTTTCGCTGATAAAGCGGCGTTTGAAGCCGCTGATTTATCCGATTGCACAACGGAAAATCCGCCTGCACCGGGAATGATTTACGCGCCCGACATCTGGAACCGAATTGTCGCGTCGGCGCATAAATACGCCGAGCCGGGAATTATTTTTATTGACGAAGTAAACCGCCACAATCACATGAAAAATACGATGGGTGAGATTTACTCGTGCAATCCGTGCGGCGAACAATTTCTCCATTTCAACAATTCGTGCAACCTCGGTTCGATTGATTTATCGAAGTTTTACAATCGCGTCGGCGATGGCACGAACGCAGACATCTGCATTGATTGGGAACGCCTGCGCCGCGCCGTGCATTTTTCGACGCAGTTTCTCGACAACGTGATTGACATCTGCGAGTTTCCGATTTCGGAAATTGACGATGTGGTAAAACGAACACGTCCGGTCGGGCTCGGAATTATGGGCTTTGCCGATTTGTGTCTGAAGCTGAAAGTCGCTTACGGCGAGCAAGCATCGCTCGATTTGATGGAAAAAGTGATGGGCTTTGTGCGCCGCGAAGCCTGGAACACTTCTCTTCGATTGGGCGCGGAAAAAGGCGTTTTTCCTGAACTCGAAGGAAACCGCGAAGCCTACGCGCGTTTCGTTTACGACGAAATCGGAATTCCGAAAGAAGTGCCGCTCACGCCGCGCAATTACGAAGTGACGACGATTGCGCCGACTGGCACGATTTCGCTGGTTGCTGAAACTTCATCAGGAATCGAACCTAATTTTTCATGGGCTTATGTTCGCCAGGACACGCTTGGCACAAGAACTTATGTTCACACGCTCGCCGCCGAAGCGCTCGGAGTTGAAGTTGACCAAACCGACGAAGAATCAATCAAACAGGCGGCTGAGTACGTCGTCGCACACGAGCGTGAATTGCCGCCGTATTTTATCGGCGCGATGGATATTTCCGCCGAACAGCACGTTAAAATGCTTGCCGCCGCACAGCGTCACGTTGATAATTCGATTTCCAAAACCTGCAACGGCGCAAATGACGACACGGTCGAATCCGTTAACAATCTTTATCATCTCGCCCGCGAATTGGGCTGCAAAGCGGTCAGTTATTACCGCGACGGCTCGCGCGAAGGACAAGTTTTAACGACAATGAAAACCGAAGAAAAGAAAGCCGCCGAAGCGGAAGTTCCCGCGTCGAGCAGCTTTAGAGACGCCGAAACGCCCGACAGCGCACGCGTCGAGATTCAAGAGCCCATAACCGACACAGCAACGCACCGCGTTGATGCCATTTCGCAAAACGGAAATCACAAGGCGGCGCAGAAAAATGTTACAGTCGTCCGGATTGAGCGTCCGCGCGAATTGCAAGGCGCGACCTGGCAGATTCCGTTTGACGGACGCAATCTTTACGTTACGGTCAATCACGACGGCTCGCAGGTTCTCGAAGTTTTTGCCACCGGACCGATTTCCGAGGGCGTGGGGCTTCTCGCCTCGAAAATGTTGCGTGGTGGTTTCGACGTGCCGGAAGTTGCGCACAGCCTCAACAAAGTGACTGGAACGCACGCCGTTTGGTTTAATCAACGGCTGCTTTCTTCGCCGGAACAAGCCGTCGCTGAATGTTTGTTGCTGACGATGCGGCGGCTCCAAAACCAGCCGGAATCTTTCCGTGCGATTGGGAAACAGGCACTGGCGGAGGAACAACCGAAAATCGAAGTCGGTTTTACCGAAACAGCCGCTCGCCCACAAACCGGAATGTCGAATCTAATCGGCTCCTGTCCTGAATGCGGCGGACAATTGGAACATGCTTCGGGCTGCGATTCGTGCCGCGACTGCGGTTACTCGAAATGTAAATAACTTCTAAAACTAAGAGAAATTGAAAAGGGATAGATAGGATTAATCCTGTCTATTCCTTTAATTTTTCCCCAGATTCAGACGCAAGCCAATGCGTAAAAAGCGAGGCGCAGCAATTGTACGATTCGGAGTCAAGCCGATGTCATAACGCGAATTGAAAACGTTTTCGATGGCGGCAAAAACCTCTGCTTCTTTTCTGATTTTGTAAGCGGCAAAAACATCGAGCGTGAAAAAAGGGCGCAGCCTTAAAGTATTTAAATCATCTTCAAACTGTGCGTCGGAAATTCTGCCTTGCGCGCCGAGAGAAAACGGGGAGTTTGGGCGGTAAAACGCCTGAAAATTTAATTGCTGCCGCGGGACTTGTGGCAGAAACTTTCCGATTAAAACCGCGTTTGCCGGAAAACGGCGAATGCGCGAATCAACCAGCAAATAACTTGCCGATAAGCGCAAATCACGCCGCGCGGCAAATTCGGCGTCAAGCTCGACGCCGTGCGAACGGGTTACGCCGACATTTTGCCTTTGCCGAGTGATTAAACTCGGCGTGCTGGAAATTGTGACGTTTACAATCGGCAGCGAAACCTCCGTCAAAAAAGCGACGCCGCGCAAAGTTAAACGGTTTTGGAAACCGGAAAAATTTAATCCTGCTTCAAGATTGCTCGCGCGCTCGGCGCGTAAATTCTCGTTCGCTTGCGTTAAGACGTTTCCGACACGGAAAGCGCGGTAAAGCTCATTCAGTGTCGGCGCACGAAACGATTTGCCGAAAGAGGCGAAGGCAGCAAGGTTCGAGTTGATTTGATAAAGCGCAGCGAGGCGCGGATTGAACGCCGATTCGTTGCGATCTGGAAAAATGTTGATTGTCGTTGCTCGATTCGCCAAATTTTGCGTTGCTGAAAACGCCCGCTCGTTTTTCCAACGGTCGAATCGAGCACCGAATTGTAAGTTTAGTTTCTCAGTTGCGCGCCAAAAATCCTGAGCGAAAAACGAAATGGTTTGTTCGCGCCCGCCCGCTCCGACCGCCGAAGTCTGGCGATTGTTGCCGTAAATGATTTCGTCGCTTGCGCCGCGAACCTGCCGGATTTCAAATGCGGCGGATAAAACGTGCCGCGCAAAGGCTCGATTCCAGAACAAATTCGCGCCCGCAGCCTGCGATGGGACGCGTTGCAAGCGGGTTAAAGTTTCCGTGTTTCTGTCTGCACTGACGGCGGAAAAGCTCTGGTCATAGATTTGATTTTCGGCGAACAGACGAAAATTAAAAGCGCCTGTTTTTTCGCCGGAAAAATCTGCTCCGGCGGCAATTTGGCGAAAATACGTGCGGTTGTTTTGCAGTCGTGTGCCGTTATCGCGTCGTTCGGAGAAAAGATTTCCGCGCGCGAAAATTCTGGCATTTTCGTTAAGGCGGTATTCGAGAATCGGCAAAAGACTGTTATGACGGCTGTTTGCTTCGGCGTCTGCAATTCCGCGCTCCTGCTCGGTGACCGGAATGTATCCGCCTGTGCGGTAGCCTTCGGCTGCCAGACGGAAGAAAAATTTATTGAAACCAAATCCGCCGAATGCGCTCGCATCCGCAGTTTCCTGAGTTCCCAGCGATGTTTCGAGACGCAGAAACGGCGAATCGGGATTTCTGGTCAAAATGTTAATCGCGCCGCTCAAAGCCGCGTTGCCGTAAAGCGCGGACGCGCCGCCGCGCAAGATTTCGATTTGTTCGACGCTTGCGCGCGGCACGCGTGACCAGTAGGTCCAGCCGCCAAAAGCGTCGTTTAACGAAATGCCATCAAATAAAACCGATGAACGGCTCGCGCCACTGCCTGCCAAACCGCGAAAATTTGCGCCCTGCGCGGTTGGATTCGTCGCGCGGCTCGACGAGCGGCGGAAAAGCTGAAAACCGGCGACCTGGCGGAGCGCGTCGTCAACAGTCTGCGCGGCTGTTTGTTCCAAATTTTCCCGGTTTAAAACGACGACGCTCGCGGGAGTTTCCGACAGGCGGGTTTCGGTTCGGGCGATTGAAACTGTTACTTCTGCGCTGACATTTTCCGGCGACAAAGTGATTTCGAGTCGGTTTTCGTTCTCGTCCAAACGCTTTTCAAAACGGGCGAAACCGGCGGCTCTGATTTGCAAAGCCAAATTTACTGCACCACTTGTCGTAAGCGAGAAATCGCCGTTCTCGTCTGTTTTTGCGCGTGAAACAACCTGGTTTGCTGAAACAAGATTGACCTGTGCATCCGCTACCGGAGCTTGCCGCTCGTCTCGAACGGTTCCGGAGATTGTTTGCGCTTTTACCGTTTGATGAAAAAAACAAACGAGCAAAAATGCCGTAAGAAAAATTAGCTTGGTGATTGGCACATTTTTGAAGTTATACAGTTGAATAAAACATCGTCAAGAAGCAATTCAAATTCGTAAGTGCAAGTCGATGCTGCCCACGACCGAAGATGAAGCCGACTTGTAGGAAATTGCCGATAAATGCTGGAAAAACGTCGTAAATTCTTGACCGCTGAAAGCGTAAAATGATAATTAGTGGTAACATTCCTAGTGTTGCTCATCGGCAAAAACTTGAACTCTAAAAGAGGTGCATTAATGTTAAAAAAGATTGGTTCCATGCTTTTAAGCGTTGGAATAACCGTTTCGGTCGCCGCAGCTTCAACGGGCGGCAGTAATGAAACGGGAAACGCGAAGCTCAAGACGCGAAAGAATCCGCAAGTTGAAATCAAAGTCGTTCCGGTGGGTTTGCAAAAAGACGCGCTCGAACGGATTAAGCAGCAGGCTCTGACGAGTCCGGCGGTGCAAAAAGAGCTGAACGGAGCAAATTATTATTTTATCTCGCTCGATTATCTCGAAACCTCCGACAAAAAAGGAGCTGCTGCTCAGCCTGAAAAATTTCGTTTGACGTTTTACGATTACACCAATCAACGAGCGGTCGTCGCGCAAGGCGACATTAGTGCGCCTGAACGCGCTCGTGTTTACGAAGACACGGCTCAGCCGCCGGATGTCAGTGATGAGGAATTTGCCGCTGCAACCAAAATAATCGAGCAAAACTCGGCATTTGCGAACATTGCCAAAACCCAAAAAGCGGCGTTTTATCGCCCGATGCCGCCCGTGACCGTTTCCGAATCGGGCGAACGGCTCGTTAATGTCGGGATAGAAACACGCGATAGCTCGGTCAAAGCCGAAATCATCAGCGTCAATCTCAAACGCAGCGCGCTTGTTCGTTACGAAAACGCCGCGCCGCCGACTGCGAACGCCGCGCCGACAGCTTGCGGAATTCCTAACGCTTTCGGACAAAGCACAGTCAACGGAACGCCGGGACAATCTCAAGTCACAATCGTTATCAACGGCGTAACTTTGTGGGAGTTTATGGCGATTCGCCCGTCGGCTTCTTCGGGAACGCGCAAATCAGGGATTGAAATCCGCGATGCCAAATATCGCGGCAAATCCGTTTTGAAACGCGGTCACGCACCAGTTTTAAACGTCGAATATTCACCGAACGTTTGCGGACCGTATCGAGATTGGCAATGGCAGGAAGACGATTTCGTCGCACCCGCGGAAGGCGCGCAAAATCCTGCGGACGGAATTCGGATATTGGCTGCCGGGCGCGTTGCGACGACTTCGCTCGACACAGGTAACGATGCCGGAAACTTTCGCGGCGTGGCGATTTACCGGCAAAACAACGAAACGATTCTGATCTCCGAGATGCAGGCGGGCTGGTATCGTTACTTGATGGAATGGCGTTTTGCCGACGACGGCACGATTCGCCCGCGTTACGGTTTCGGATCGGTTGAGAATTCCTGTGTTTGCAACGCGCATATTCACCACGTTTACTGGCGGCTCGATTTCGATATCGTTAATTCCAAAAACAAAGTTTTCCAAATTGAGCGCGGACGCAAATTCCAGCAGCCGATAACGAGTGAGCTGACAACGCTGCGCAATTATCAAACCAATAAAAGCCTGCTGATTCAAAACGGAAGCGGAAGCGAAGCGTATATGCTCGTCCCGAATTTAACGGACGGCAAAGCCGACAATTTCGGGCGCAGCGATTTCTGGGTTTTAAAATACAAAAATGTTCCCGACGGAACACCGCTCGAAAACGAAATTGACGACGGTTACAATTTCAGCGGCGGCAACTGTCACCCCACGACCGGAACCTGCATTAACATAAATCCGTTTATCAACGGCGAATCGGTTGACAACGAAGATGTGGTCGTTTGGTACGGCGCACATTCTCTCCACGACGAAGGTGAAAATTTAATTGACTCGAACCGCAACGGTCTCGCCCTCTCCGGCTCACACGTAGTCGGACCCGATATTCGCCCGGTTCGCTGGTAACTTACAAAGTAAAAAGTCAAAAGTAAAAAGGCAAAAGATATATATCTTTTGCCTTTTTACTTTTGACTTTTTACTTCACGCTCAGCGCGGTACTTCTACTGATTGCAGAATGTCCGTGATCGCTGCGTCGGTTGTTGCGCCGTCAAGCTCGGCTTCGGCGCGCAACGTGATGCGGTGGCGAAGAACCGGGCGTGCAATGTCGCGGATATCATCGGGCGTCGGAAACTCGCGTCCGCGAATGGCTGCGAGGGCTTTTGAACAGAGCAGCAGAGCGACCGAAGCGCGGGGGCTGGCTCCGTACAAAATCGTCGGATGCTGGCGCGTGCGACGGACGATTTCGACGCAGTAGTTCTGCACGCCCGCTTCCATCCGCAAACTTCTGACTTCCTCGCGGCAATGTCTGATTGTGTCGGCGAAAGGCAGCGACTCAATCTGAACGTTGTCGAGATTTCTCGAATTAAATCCTTCATCCCATCGCCGAAGAATTTCGCGTTCAGCTTCCTGTTCGGGATAATCAATAAAAATCTTAAGAAGAAAACGATCAAGCTGCGCTTCGGGCAGCGGATAAGTTCCTTCGTATTCAATCG
The DNA here is from genome assembly GCA_030863175.1 of Acidobacteriota bacterium. Lineage (GTDB taxonomy): Bacteria > Acidobacteriota > Blastocatellia > Pyrinomonadales > Pyrinomonadaceae > JALZCH01. The sequence goes on from JALZCH010000089.1 coordinate 17,299, forward strand.
GGTTTTCAGTCGCCAGAACCGTGAAGAGCGGGGAAAGCGCGTGTCGCTCGCCGTCGATCGTCGCCTGTCGTTCTTCCATTGCTTCCAAAAGAGCGGCTTGCGTTTTCGGCGGCGTGCGGTTGATTTCGTCGGCGAGGAGAATGTCAGTAAAAACTGGACCTTTTCGCAAAGTAAATTCGGAAGTTCGAAAGTTGAAAACGCTCGTTCCCGTAATGTCTGAAGGCATCAAATCGGGCGTAAATTGTATACGCGAAAATTCGGCGTTGATGATTCGGGCGAGCGTTTTGACGATCAGAGTTTTCGCCGTGCCGGGAACGCCTTCTAAAAGCGCATGACCTTCGGCGAGAATGGCGACCAGAATCTGTTCGACGATTTCTTCCTGCCCGACGACGATTTTGCGAAGTTCGGACGTAATGTGTTCGACGGTTGCGGGAACGTATTTCAGCATTAAAATTTACAATCTAAAAATATCTACAAACAAAATTTTCAGCGCCAGAATTAAGACAGTAGCAAGAAAAATGCGGCGCAGCCACAGGTCGTTCAATTTTGTCACAACGCGCGCACCGATGTAAGCGGCAATAAACATTGTAATTGCCAGAATGATGCCTAATTTGTAATCAATCAAACCCTGGTAAGCAAAAACAAAAGTTGCGATTAGAGAGGAAAAAACGTTGATTAATTTCGTGTTGGCAACCGCTTCTGTAAAAGTCATACCTGCAAAGCTGATATAAACAACGGTCAGAATCGTGACGTACCCACCGCTGTAAAGCCCGCCGTAAATGCCGAGCGCGAACGTCAATAAATAAGTTAAGATTTTCGCTCCCGTTGTCGGATTCATGTTTTTCTCGATTCCCGAATTTCGGTTGAAAAGCGTGAAAATTGTAACGACAATCATCGAAATCGAAACTATCAGCGGCATCGTTTTGCTCGAAATTATTCCGACCAAAAGCGCGCCGAGAGTCGAGCCGAGAAGAGTTAAAACAATCAGAACGGGCAATCTTTTCCGGTCAAAAACGTTTTTGCCGACAAAGGGAAGCACGCCGCCGATTGACAGAAACGTGAGACCGAACATGTTCGTCGCCACCGCAACGCGCGAATCAATCCCGAATTGAAACATCACGGGAACCGTGATCAAAGAATTGCTGCCCGTCACAACGCCGATTGCGCTCGTCACAAAAAACAGAAGAATGAGTATGGCGAGCGCCGTTAAAGTTAAACTTGCCATTAATTGATTATTTCAAATTTCCGGCGTTTTTCCTGAGATTTAATTTCTCCTCGATTTCGCGCAATTTTGCGACTAACGACAAAGCCTTTTTGTCGTTGACGGGCGCGCCGTGAATGGCGTCTTCGCATTCGCGCATAACGGTTTCCAGCTCTTCGCGATTTAATTTCGACCGCTCGGCGACGCGCGCAGCAAGCTCTTCGTATTTGACGGTCGTGTTGTCAACTCCAGCAAAACGTGCCAGTTCACGTCGTATGCGTGAGTAAATGTTTTCAATCGCCAGATCGTAAGTTCGAGCGCGGCGCTGCAGTTCAGCCATCGCCGAGACATATTCGAGCTTTGAGCGGCGGTCTGGAACGGGAAGCGGAACCGGACGCGCAAAACGTTTTCCTTTCGAATAAATCAACAGCGCAATCAGCAGTGCAAACTGCCCGAACATTGCCGGAATCGGCGTGTTTTCAAAATAATTGTAAATCGGATGACCGCTTGCGCCATAGCCTTGATGATATTCGTCAAAAGCAATCACGCCCTCTGAACCCGCCAAATTCAGAGCAAGCTGTAAATTATCAACCAGCGCGATGCCGCCGTTTGAAACGATGTACGGATCGCTGAGATAAACAATGCGCCCGGCTCCGTAAGGATAATCAACCAGAATCGTTTTGTCGCCGCTTGCCAGCAAGCCGAGCGGGGCTTCAGACGGCTCGCTCGTTTCGGCATCTTCGATTTCGTTTGTCGCTGGTGTCGGTTTTGGCGTTGGCGGCGGAGGAGGCTCGGCTTGAAAGAAAAATCTTTGCTCCGGCGGCGTTGCTTTCTCGCCGATTACAAAGGTATTTTCGTCGCGTTCGATGTTTATTGCTGCGGCGTATTTTGACGGCATCACCGAGTTGACGCCGCTCGTGAAAATCGAAGGCTGAACGGGTTTTGCCGCCGTGACGCCGCTCGTCATTTCGTTGACGTTATCGGAGTTTGCCTGCCCGACGATAAAGGTCGGTTTTGAGGCGGCAGAAATTTTCCAGCCGCTCGACGGCGGCAAAAGCGCCGGATTAGGTTCGCGGTCAATAACAACGAGCGTGCCGCCGTCTTCGGTCCAGCTTAAGATGCCGCGAATATCTTTGTCCTCAAACGGGCGCATCGTTTCGCCGATGATAAAGAGCGTCGAAGGTTGATTTCTACCCGGTTCGAGCAGGGCGGAAGTTCTTTGCTGCCAGCGAATTGTGTGCCGCCCGGTTTCGCGCAAAAAATCGTAAAAAGCTTTTGTCCCGGTCGCTCCTGCATTAAAAGTCGTGCGCCGGGCGCGGTCTTCGGAATCGGGTTCTTCTTTAGTCCGAACGTAAGATGCGGCATTCAAGCCGACGAGCGCGACGAGGATAATGATAAGGGAGAGCAAAACAAAAGCGCGTTCTCTCATTTTTGTTTCAGCGCCTCCTCGTAATTTCCGCGAAAAGATTGCCAATCACGCTCGTCAGCCGGAGCGAGTCCGTACCAATGGCGCTCGAAACTACTTGTCACGGCGCGGACGTTCTGAAAAATTTCCGGTCGTTTTTTGAGGTCGTGCAGGTAATCGCGGTTGGTTTTGTGACGGGCGAGCCCCAAGATTTTACGGTCGGACAATTCGCACAACAGCGCGATGTAGCCCTTACGAATCGCCGAGCGCACGTCGCCTGCGCGAGCGAGGTTTTCGGCTTCGGCAATCAGATCGGCGGCTGATTCGTCCGCGCCGATACGCTCGCCCAAAACAATGCGCGGCTCTTTGTTTTTCGTGATTTTTAAACGAGCCTCGCGTCCCATCAGCGGCAACAAAAAGCGATAAACGACGAACGCGATAATCAAAATTGCCAGACCGATAACCAGATATGACAAAACCGTGCCGAGCGCCGAAAGATTTGGAATATCTGAAGGCGCGATGTTCGGGTCGTTGCGGCGGAACAAATCCTGGAGCCATTTTTCGAACGCCGCGATCCATCTTTCGAGCACGCTTTTTTCTTTTTCTTCCGGTTTTAGAAACTCCGGTCGCCGCAGGATTTCGTCAAGCTTCTGCTTGTTTTGATTTTTGCTTCTATCAACTGATTGTGCCGCCAGCAGCAACTCATCGAGCCGGTCGCGGATGGCGCCGAGCTTATCGGTTGTTTGCCGCAAAAACTGCATCCGATTTTCGCCTTTGGCGGTCAGCGATTCGACCGTCTGCAAATCCTGTTCGAGCCAAGCATTGTTGATTTCAATTGCGCCGTTGGCTAATTCGACTTTTTCAGTTGGCGGCACGAGACGACGGATTTCTTTGAGCAGCGGGCGCTCGGTTTCGACCAATTGAGCCGCCGTCAAATCGGCTCTCGGAAATTGCAGCGAGTTGAGCTGATTAATTGCAGCCGAAACGTTTTCCCGGTATTGCTCAAGCGGGATTGCCCAAACCGAAACTGTCGAAAACAGAAAAAAAGCGGCGAGGAAAACGGCGAGCCGGGCGGCTGAAAACAAATATTTTGAGAAAAGCTCTGTCCGCATCAATCTTTTGCAAATCTTAGCAAAGCGAGAGGAAAGTTTGTAGCAAGCAAACTGTTTCACGTTTTTTGAAGCAAATGTTTTACGCCGCGAGCGCAAACAAGACTGCTGCTCTCACGGCAACGACATTTTATTTTAGATTTAAAGTCGTGATGCTTCCCGGCGTTTGATTTGGAATAAACTGCTCCGAAGTTTGATTTACTACAATCGCCGGACGCAGCGGATTGATGTAATTCGGAGCGAGCGGCGGCATTTCGCCCAGCGACCGAGCCGCCATCAATTCGATGTCGTAAGCCTCCTGCCGAACGCGCTCGTCAACATAGAGCAGCGAAAGACCGAGCATCCAAACCGGAGCAAGCAAAATCAGGCTCGATTGCCAAATGACTTGGACGGCGATTGAAAACCAAACGGGCTGTGAATCCGGCTCGAAACTGAACAGCGGAATGCCGTTCGCCTGAGCGTACCAGAGCAGCGGCGTCAGAAAAATCATCAGCGCCGAATAAGTTGCAAAACTCGTAAAAATGAAAAGCGCCGCCAGTCGCCACGCGTTTTTGCTCGCGAGCGACGCGCTGCGTCCGATTGAGGCGAAAACGCCCTGCCCTTCGACCATCATCACCTGCGGGACGTAAGCGAAACGCCCGGCTATCAAAAAGAAAAGCCAGATCGAAAGAACGGTTGCCGCGCCGCCGACGATAAATGCGACCAGACCGGCAAAAAATGGCGACGCGCCAGCCAAAATCACCGCGCCGCCGATAATCATCAAAACCAGAAAGAAAAAGCCGTAGAAAATCGTGACAAAGGCGAGCCACAAAATAATGCCGACAATTACGGTCGCCGCCAGAAGCGAGAAAAAACGCTGCCGCAGGCTGCGAAAAGTCTCGCCCACGGAAATCGGCTCGCCCCAGAGCAGATGGCGAACCAGATTGCGCGCCGCCGCGCCCATCACCATCATCGTCATCAAGCTTCCCAAAATCCAGAGCAGCGCGCCCGCCGTGACAAGAAGCGCGTAACCGGCAAAAGACGTTTCGCGTTCGGTCGTGAAAATTTCGTTCCAGCCGAACGTCCACAAAACGCCGCCGATTGCTGAAATTAAAACCGGCAAAGCCGAAATTCTCACAAGGGTAAAAAAATTGCGCCGGTAAAGACGAACTGCGCGGTCAATCAAATCGCCCGCGCCGAGCGGCGCCAGAGCAAGCGAAGAATTTTTTTCAGTGAGCGTTTCCATCCGACGTTTTGCCGCAAAAAATGGGCGATAATCTTTCAAAGCATCGCCCAAATCTTAGCGATTATTTACGGTCGCGGCAAATTTTAAGTCAGCATCTTTCGCCAGAAACGTTTGTCGCCGCGAGCGGTTGAAAATTATTAAGCTTCAAACGCCTGCTACCGCAAACGTCTCTGACTTGGCGCATTGATGCCAAAACAGCCTTTAATCAGAGGATAATGTTTATTCAATTTCTTGATTGAACAACTTTTCGAGTCTCTTCTTCATTCTCTCGGTGTGCGAGCCTTGCCAATAAATTTTGCGGCACATCGGGCAAAACTGAAAATCGCGTTGATTCGCTCGCACATTTTCCGGCGCATCTGACGCGTCTAGTTCTTCCCCGCTTGCGGCACGCAGCAAAGTGTTGCAAACCAAACAGCGTTTGAAGATTTGGTGGGTAATTTTAAGACTGAAATGACGCGCGACCTGTTCAAGCTGCTCAAAAACGTCTTCGCTTTTTAAAAGGAGAACGTTTCCGACGCGCCATTCTTCACTGATTCGTTTATCGAGCGTCAAAATCCAGCGATGTTCGGATAGTGCGCGCCGAACAAGCTCTGCGTCAGGGATGCGATCTTCCCAAACCGTATCAATTCCCAAAGCGCGCAGCCAGCGCACCAGACGATGAGCCATTACATCGGCGAAAAAACGAAGTTCTGTGCTCGGCGGCAAAACAATTCGATTTTCAAGCCCGACCCGCTCACCGCAGGCGCAGTTAATAGTTTTGCCGAATTGAAACAGCGTCACGTCATATTGTCTGCCGCAATTTGTGCAGGAAATCGCCATCAATCCAAGATTCTAAACGTTCATTCGGCAGGGCGCATAACTAATTGTTCTAGTCGGTGTTCGGATAACATAATTGCTTTTTGATTTCGGCGGTAATTTAATTTTTGCTGCCTGATTTATTTTCCCCTTATTGAAAAGACATTAAAAAATATATATTTGAACCCTGAAACAAATTTGTCTTATTAGTATAATTTTGTCTTGATTTTTGTTGTTCCGACGGTTAGTATTTGCTTCAGACTTAATACAAAGTTTTTCACTGCAATTTAGTGGATATTTTAAGACCTTAGAGGATTTATAACTCTCAACGACCTTATACTTGTTTCTCTGTGTTCCTTTGGATGTATTTATTTGTATTTATTAATTTCGGGCTCATGAAACATACATTTCTTCGCCAAAAAACAAAAAATAAACCACTGAGGAGAATCTTGATGAGACAGATACCCGTTCGTTTCCTGTTAATGGTTTTAACCGTTAGCTCAATTTTCACCGGAAGCATTTTAGCTGCCAAAGACTCAGACGACCGTTCCAAAAAAGCCGAATCAAAAGCCCGCGAACACCTTTCAAAACGCGGTCTTGATATGGAACAACTTAAAGCCCGAGACATTATCGTAGATGAAACCGGAAGCCATGTGCGATTTTCTCAATATGTTGACGGCGTCCGCGTTTACGGTTCCGAAGTAATTACCCACGAGAAAATCAACGGAAAATTCACCGCGCCTACCGGCAAGGTATCCGATGTCACTTCTTCTGACTTAGCGCCTCCGACTTTTGACGGTCATGTTGCGGTCGGCGTAGCAAAAAATATATTCGGTTATGACGGACGAGGCGAAATTGAGCTTGTTCTTTATCCGGTCGAAAACCAATTGGTGCTGGCTTATATGGTTGACATCAAAAACACCGATGAAGAAACCAATGATCCGCGCCGCGAAATGATTGTTATTAATGCACGGACGGGTCAAATTATTGACCGCTGGAACAATCTTCAAACTTCAGCAGCGAGCGGAACCGGCTACGGTTTCTATGCGGGACAAGTAACAGGTTTGCCGATTGATTATACCGGAGGAACTTACTATTTATTCGATGTGCCGAATAACGGTAAAACGACGGATTACAATAACAGAACCTGCCCGATTACAGGCTGCACGAAAACCGGCACTGTTTATTCGTCAACCGATAGTGTTTTCGGCACAACTGGCAGTTTAAGCGACCGCCAAAGCATCGGCGTGGACGCGCACTTCTTTGCCGAACGCACGCTCTCTTATTTCAGCACAACTTTCGGACGCAATGGTATTGACAACAACAACAATAAGAACCTCAAGTTCGGATTCATGGTTTCGCGCACGCATTACGGCAACAATTACAACAATGCTTTCTGGGACGGCGCTTCGATGACCTATGGCGATGGCGACGGTTCAACTTATCGTCCGTTTGATGCCGTTGACGTAGTTGGTCACGAAATGATGCACGGCATTACCGAGCGCACTTCAGACCTCGTATATCAAAATGAATCTGGCGCGGCAAACGAATCGTTTTCAGATATTTTCGGGACGGTTGTTGAGTATTACACCGGTACTCGCACGGGTTATAATAGCGTTTCTTACCCGGCGGATTACTGGATTGGCGAAGACCTTTACTATTCGAATGATCCCTCCAATCCGACAAGAGGTATTCGTAATATGGCAGACCCGCATCTCGAAGGCGACCCGTGTCATTACAGCGAACGTTATACCGGAACAAGCGACAACGGAGGCGTTCATATTAACAGCGGTATTATGAACAAAATGTGGTATTTGCTGACCAATGGCGGCACGAATCACAAGGATACGACGGGAACGTTAGTCAGCGGAATCGGTATGACTGACTCTGCGGCAATCGCCTACGACGCAGACACCAAATACTGCACTGCAAATGATAATTTCGCCAAAGTTGCCGATGCTTGGATGAACGCGGCTCGCAACCGTTTCGGTGCCGGCTCCGCACAAGCGCAACAAACCTACAATGCCTGGAAAGCTTCCGGTGTTACACCGACACAGCTTCCCTAATTTTTCTGTAAATATCAGAATAATAAGAAAAGAGCGTTTTTGTAGACGCTCTTTTCCTTTTTACAATTCTGCTCTTTCAGATAACTCAGCCCATCGCTCAAAATCCTGTTCGAGTCGAGCCGACAGCTTTTGCTGTTCTGTGAACAACTCGTTGAGTTTTCCGGCATCGGAAGCATAAAGATTAAGCTGGGTTTCTATTTCAGCAATTCTGCTTTCCGCTGCGGCGATATTTGCTTCCAGAGCTTCCAGTTCTCGTCGTTCCTTAAACGAAAGTTTTTTCGGCGAGTCTGTTTCTTTTTCCGCAGCTTTCGGCTGTTTCACCGCGCTTTCCGCCTGTTCGATTTGCGCTTTTTCCGCATTTTCGCGCTCGCGAATTTCGAGATAAGCCGAATAATCGCCGGGATATTCGCGCAGTTTGCCATCGCCTTCAAAGCGAAACGTGCGGTCAATAGTGCGGTCTAAAAAATAACGGTCGTGGCTGACCACAACAAGCGCCCCAGGAAAATCGTCCAGATATTCTTCCAAAGCCATCAGCGTCGGAATATCCAGATCGTTTGTCGGCTCGTCAAGCAGCAAAACGTTCGGTGCAGTCATTAAAACGCGCAGCAGATAAAGCCTGCGCCGCTCGCCGCCCGACAATTTGCCGACAAACGAATATTGCGCGGCGGGCGGAAACAAGAATTTTTCAAGCATCTGCGATGCGGTTATTTGCCGCCCGTCAATTGTTTGCACGTATTCCGCAGCTTCGCGGACGTAATCAATCACACGTTGCTCGTCGTTTAAAGCCCGACTTTCCTGATCGTAATAGCCGATAACAACCGTTTGCCCGATTTCCACTTTGCCAGAATCCGGTTTGATTCGATTTGTAATTATTTCCAAAAGCGTAGTTTTGCCCGCGCCGTTTGCGCCGATGATTCCGATGCGGTCGTCGCGTTTGAGAATGTAAGTGAAATCGTCAATCAATTTCCGCCTGTCGTAAGATTTGGAAACGTTTTCAAGTTCGACAACCTTTGAACCGAGCCGCTGCGAGCCGACGGCAATATCAATTTCTGCTTTGGCTTTTTCCTTCGGAGCATTGATTAACTCGGTTGCAGAGTCTATCCGCGCCTTTGATTTGCGTGTTCGAGCTTTTGCACCGCGCCGCAGCCACGCCAGTTCTTTTTTGATTAATTGCTCGCGTTTGTGGCTTTCGGTTGCCCGCAAGCTTTCCTGTTCTTCTTTTTTCTCCAGATAATAAGCGTAATTTCCCGAAAAACTCTGAATTGTTCCCCGATCAATTTCAAAAATCCGGTTCGTAACGCGATCAAGAAAATAGCGGTCGTGCGTGACCAGCAGCAACGCGCCCGTGTATCTTTTCAAATAATCTTCCAACCATTCGATTGTGTCGGCGTCGAGATGATTTGTCGGTTCGTCCAAAATCAGAATGTCCGGTCGAACAATCAATTCGTGTGCGAGGGCGACTCGTTTGCGCTGCCCGCCCGACAGAGTTTTCATTTTTGCTGTTGTGTCGTGAATTCCCAACCGCGTCAGAACGTTTCTGGCGTTTGTCTCAATTTCCCAACCGCCGTTTTGTTCAAGCTGGTGCTGCAAATCGGAAATTTTATGAAGAAGTTTTTCATCCGCCCCGCCGCTCAATTCCAAATCGTGACAAGCAATTTCGTAATCACGAAGGAGCTGCATCACGCCGCCGCTCGCGGCGAAAATCATTTCCAAAACTGTGGCGTTTTCATTGAACGACGGGGTTTGCGAGAGAAAAGCCAGCGTTTTTCCGTTCGCCCGCACGACGCGCCCTGTATCGGGTTCTTCGAGACCCGCGACGACGCGCAAAAAAGTGGTTTTTCCCGAACCGTTCGCGCCGATAATTCCGATTTTGTCGGTTTCATCCAGACCGATTGAAACGTTTTCAAATAACGGCTTGACGCCGTAATTCTTGCTGACATTTTCGAGCGAGAGAACATTCATAAACTTGATTCAGATTATACCGATTCAAGTTAGAAATTGTGCTTCGCTTATTTCTGACTGCTTTTTTAATATGCAATGTTGATTGAAAAATTTTGAGTTGCGGAAAGCTGCGAGTTGTTTGGGTCTCGGACTGTGATTTGAAAATTCCAATTTCCGCGCCGAACGGCTTTTCCGCGAATGATTCCGGTCGTTTCATCGAGCGAAAAACCCGGAGGCAAACTGCCTTCCGAAACGCTCCAAACATGATTGCCCAAACCACCGGACGCTTGCAGAGTTTGATTGTAAAATTTACCGAAACGCACATTGGGCAAACTTTCGGTGATGATCTGCATGGCTGCCGTCGGCGATGCGAATTCATAAGCGCCGATGTCCATAACGCCGTTAACAGCGCGCGCCGTGCTGTTTTGATGTTTAACGTAATGCCGCACAACATCGTTGTCGGGCAGCGCATTTGAATTGAGCGTTGTTCCGGCGTTAACCGCCGGAGAGTTCATCGTCAGGCGAAAATCCTGCGCCGCTTCGTCGGCAAACAAAGGCGACGCGCTCGTGACGAAAGCTCCTTGAATATTCACCGTCCCGTTTGCGGTTCCGTGCGAGACGCGCCAGTTCGGTTTGATCCAATTATTCCAAACTGAAAGAACGCCGGTATCGTCCAGGCAAGCCAGATTTGAGCCGGCAGCCGTGACGTAAAAAATATTATTTCGCACATCCGCCGTCTCTTCGTTCGTCGAAAGTCGAAACAGAGTCGTGTTGCCGGTTCGGGTAGAAATGACTGTGTTGTTGTAGAAATAAAGCGTGCCTTTGCGATAAAGCGAAGTGATTCCGTTGTCGCCGCCGTAATGAACGATTTGTGAATTTCCGGCATTGTTCGGCTCGATCAAAACGTTTCCGTAAACAAAAGTTTTGCGATAACTCGGATCATTTCGAATCAAAACGCTGTCGTCGCCTTCTACAAGATCGAGCTGACGGTTTCCGTGTTCAATCCAGTTGTAGCGAACGACGAGTCCGGCGGAACGGTCTTTCAGAGCGTTTCCGTTTGCTCCGGCTCGCATCGGACCGAAACGGTTGTATTGAAACGTAATATTGATTGCCGCCGTGTAATTGTTGTGCTGGAACGCGCTGTTTACAATTCCATTTCCGAAAATGTTATTGCCCTCGACCAAAATATTGCGCGAAGCGACCGAATCGGACGAAGCGACAAAAAAACCGTTCGCGCTGTCGTGCAATTTGTTGTTGCGAATCGAGATATTCTCGCCTTTTTCCACGTAAATCGAAGAAGCCGCGTTAGCATAAGTCTGAGTCGCTCCGTTGTCATCAACGAATTGATAATTGGGATGCGCGCTCCGGATTTCGAGATTTTCGATGACGATAAATTTGGGCAAAGTGTCTTGAGGAACGTTGGCGCTCCCGATTTTAATCACGCCGCGCTGTTCGGCGGCGAAATTTAAGTTTCGCGGCGTCACCGCGCCGTTGCCGTCAATTACGGGCAAATCACCGTTTTGATTGGGAACGCCGCGCACCGTAATCGGCGCTTCAGCCGTGCCTTGCCGACAAATCACCCATTTTTCTTTGTACGGTTCGGGACGCCAATGAATTAAAACCATATCGCCTGGCTGTAAAGTCGCCCATGGGACTTCGGCAATCGTCGTCAGCGAATGATTGGGACCGACTTCGTAAGTTGCGGCTTGCGAGCTTGCGAATGCGAGGAAAACAAATAAAACGGTGAAAAGAAACTGCTTTTTCATAATTTTATTTTTCAGGCTTTCAAACGAGAGCTTCCGAAAAACGGGACTGCCGTTGTCAACGGCTGCGGTGAGGCACGTCTTGTTTCCAGCATAAATTTCGCAGTAATAAATTTTCAAATTTTATTTTGTCATAAAATCGCTTACTACCAAGCTATTGTTTTTTCAGCTCATCTTCGATCAAAGCTCTTAAATCCGCTTCGCTAAATCGCGCCAGTCTTCTGCCGTTGACAAAGAAAGTCGGAGTTTGCCGGACGCCGAGCGTCTGCCCGTCGCGCAGATCGCGCTGCAATTTGGCTTGATAACGATTTTCTCTGATCGCGCTGTTCACTTTGTCCAAATCGAGCCCCAATTCCATCGCGTATTTTTCAAATAAAGCCTCAACATCAGGCTTCGGCGCGGAAGCTGGCGCTCCGTGCCGTTCGCCCCATTCGGGCTGTCGGCGAAACAGCAATTCCTGCATTTGCCAATATTTCCCCTGCTCTCCGGCGGCTTCGGTGAGCGTCGCCGCGCGCAGCGAATTCGGATGCAGCGGCATATAACGGGCGACCAGACGGACTTTGCCTTCGTAATCCTGCAAAATCTTTTTCACCGCCGGATGAAAAGCCGCGCACGATTCGCATTCGGGATCGTAAAACTCGACCAGAGTAACGGGCGCATTCGCAGCGCCGAGCGTCGGACTATCGGGACGCACAAGCGTTTCCGCGCTGACTCCAGGTTTGCCGGAATTATTGCCGCTGGTTATCCGCTGATTTTGAATCGAATTTCGATAATACCCCGCGCCGATTGCCGCGCCGATTACGACAACGATTGCAATCGCCGCCAAAATTTTGATTTCTTTATTCATAAATGATCGCTACTTTGATTTATAAAACAACAAACACAAACTCACGAGCGTAAACGCCATGAGCGACATCAGCGGAATCGTCACAAATCCGAACCATTCAATCTGCACCGAAGTGCAGGAAACACCTTGCGTGCATGGCGTGATGCTGTCTGGAATAAAGCCGTAATAGAGCAAATTGTGATAAACCGCCACCGCCAAACCGCTTAGAGACAAAGGCAACGCGTAATATTTCAGCCGCCAATCGCGCAAAACAATCCCGATGCCGATGATTGAAACCAGCGGATACATCGCAATCCGCTGATACCAGCACAAAACGCATGGCGGCAAATTCATCACTTCGCTGAAAAAAAGACTCCCGACCGTCGCCAATAAAGCAATTATCCACGCCGCATAAGCCAAAGCATCAAGCGGTTTCTTACTTTGTCGGCTTTCGATTTGTTCCGATATTCCCATCTCTTTCTTGCAATTTTACCCGTTTAAGTTTTTTTATCGCAATTTGGGGCGCCGAAAAGATTTGTTTGATAGGTATTATATGCAAAATAAAAGCGTGCAAAATCAAGTGTTAAGCGCTTTGGTTACAGGATTAACGCAATAATCAGTATAAGTTTTATAGGTGGTTTGCAAATTGGAAGATAGAATTTAAAGGCGTCACCATTCTGCGGCAACGCCTTAATCAAAATCCTCTAAACCGCGACTGTTTGAAAAGCGTGCTTTTTCAAGAAATTTTCGGCGTTTATTGGGCTGCTGAAAATTTCCCAGTTGCGTTCGGGCATGTTGAAGTTCTCGATTAGTTCATTGGCGAGCGCTTGATTTTGTGCGGCAGCGGCAAAAATTCGGAGTGCATAAGGCGGTGGTGGTTGAAGCGTGGCGTTTGTCCATTCGCTTGCAGCCCGGGCTGCTTCCCATAGTCTCTGTTCGGTTTCCCGGCAGAAATCTTCATCTAACGGCTGGTCTTCGAGTAATGCTTCCCCTAGAATCCAAGCGCATTTCGACGCAGTGTTTGCTCCCTGTGCGATGATTGGGTCAACCAAAACGTGAACATCGCCGAGCGCCATCGCAAATTTGCCGTTGCCGAGCGAAGTGAAGCCTTGTCGAACCGTCGGAGTAATTGCACCTTGCAGAATGTCCTCGGGGCGTAGAACGCCGAATTCTTTTAAATTGATTCGTTCATAAATCATGGGAGCGTGTCGGCGGACGAGATCCAACACGGTTGATTCAAATTTCTTCGGATCATCTGCATAACGCATATTTGAAATGACATCGAAAGCGCCTCCCGGGATGCTTTCAATCAAAATGCTGCAAACGCGTTGTCCGAAAGTCGTGAAAGGCGCTTGGAAAATCTCGCCGTTGCCCGGCGAAACGTTATAAACAACGCCAATCGGATCGGTAAAATCAAGCCCGCGGAAAAACGCGCCAGTTATTCGCCGCTGCGGTTCGGTAAAAGGAGAACGCTGGGCATCGCGCGGAAACATTTCCTTTAAACTGCCGCGTCCTGAAGCGACAACCATTAAATCGTGTTGCTCGGATAATCTGGCAACATCATTTGCTTGAAGCTCACCAATAACGATTTTTCCGCCGCGCGTTGCAAAATCTTCAAGCAGAGTTGATTGGTAAATCCGCATATCAACCGCGCTTGAAGGGCGTTTTTTGGCACCGAACCAATAGAGTGGCGTCGGCGGCACGTTGATATACATATGGACGCCGAACACGCCGAAATCTTCAAAATCCCAGTGGTTTACGCCGAGAGCTCGCTCGCGATTGAGCGTATTTTGAAAGCGGACAACAAAATTCGGAATCCGCCCCGCCCGAATTTGGTCGGGCGTTTTGTCGCTGTAGATTGTAGCGTCAATTCCGTGTTTCTGGAGAAATAAGCCGAGATGCAATCCGGCGATGCCACATCCGACGATTCCAATGTTTTTCATAAATACCTCCTTCACATTCAGAAACCCTTAGGCGCTCGCCTGAGACACCTTTAGAACTTCACCTTTGTAAGCCGCCCAGTGCTGATGCGTGTCAACTTTATGCACAAAACGACTCACTTTGCCCGCCGGGTTGAAATGCCAGATATGCACTTCTTCTTCGACAACGCCGATACCAGTCGCTTTAACCGTAAGCTCCAAATCAATCAGGACAACCACAATATTGCCGTTTTCAAGAAATGTTTTTGGCTCAAACTTATTCAGCTCAAAGTGAGCCATTGCTTCAAAAAATTTAACAACTTCATTTCGCCCCAGCCGTTTTTGAAGCCACGGCACATCAGTTGAAACCGGAACATTGTCCCATTCGACATCTTCTGCCAACTGTTCAAGAATCGCGGGAATATCCCCGCGCCTGAATGATGCATATATTTGCTGAGCTGTTTCTACGTTTCCCATTTTGCTTGCCTCTCTTTCTTTTTTCGGATGGATTTTTTTATTCAGCAATCCGCTTGCTGTGTGCGCCCTAAATTGCCGAATACACGTACAGTATGGCTAGTGGGCTTTTCTGGCGTCTTTAGAAAATTCTGAAAGTTTTATGAAGAATTTCTGAAAAACTTCGTGGTGGTCAAATAGCAATGAGAATAATAAATTGAGGGATGGTCGACACACTTTTTACAAGTCGCGTTTCTGACTTCGAATTGATAAACTCTAGTAAATTTTTCGGGGAGCTGCGGCTGAGAGGCGTTTGAGAAAACGCGACCCGTTGAACCTGATGCGGATAATACCGACGAAGGGAGAATAAAATGGAAGAAATTAAAGAAAAAACCAGCCGGGAGTCTGCATTTCCGGCTTCGAACAAAACCTACGTGACAACCAACGGCGACACGCGCAACGATTACAAATTCGAGCTGCGCGTGCCGTTTCGTGAAATCAGTTTAAGTCCGACGAGAAATCTCAAAAACGAATTGGAAGAAAACCCGGACGTGCGCGTCTATGACACGAGCGGTGTCTGGTCTGATCCAAACGTCAAATGCGACGTGCGTGAAGGTTTGCCCGCGCTCCGGCGCGATTGGATTATCGCTCGCGGAGATGTCGAGGAATACGTCGGACGCGAGATTTTGCCGCAGGACAACGGCTATTTGACCAAAGGCGCGGAAGAAATAGCAAAAATCAAATCAAACGGAAGACTCGAAGAATTTCCCGGTTTAAAACGCGCTCCGCTGCGCGCGCAATCAGGCAAATGTGTGACGCAAATGCATTATGCCAAGCGCGGAATTATAACACCGGAAATGGAATATGTTGCAATCCGGGAAAATCTGGGGCGCAAAATCGCTTTTGAGGCAATGCAAAACGGCGCGGGAAGCGACCGTTCGTCTTTGTTTCATCAACATACAGGCGAATCTTTCGGCGCGGCAATTCCGAAATTCGTGACGCCCGAATTTGTTCGAGACGAAGTTGCGCGCGGGCGGGCAATCATTCCCGCAAACATCAATCATCCCGAATCTGAACCGATGGCAATTGGCAGAAATTTCCTTGTCAAAATCAATGCCAACATCGGAAATTCGGCGATCACTTCTTCGATTGAAGAAGAAGTCGAGAAAATGCGCTGGGCAACAAAATGGGGCGCTGACACGGTGATGGATTTGTCAACTGGCAAAAACATTCATGCGACGCGCGAATGGATCTTGCGAAATTCGCCCGTGCCGATTGGGACTGTGCCGATTTATCAGGCTCTGGAAAAAGTCAACGGCAAAGCCGAAGATTTGACTTGGGAAATCTACCGTGACACTTTGATCGAACAAGCCGAGCAGGGAGTTGATTATTTTACGATTCACGCGGGCGTGCGTTTGCCTTATATCCGTTTGACCGCGAACCGAACAACCGGAATTGTCTCGCGCGGCGGCTCGATTATGGCGAAATGGTGTTTGGCGCACCATGAGGAAAGTTTCTTGTACACTCGTTTCCGCGAGATTTGCGAGATTATGCGCGCTTACGATGTTTCGTTTTCTCTCGGCGACGGCTTGCGCCCCGGCTCGATTGCCGACGCGAACGATGCGGCGCAGTTTGCAGAGCTTGAAACGCTTGGCGAATTGACCAAAATCGCCTGGGAAATGGATTGCCAGACGATGATCGAAGGTCCCGGTCACGTTCCGATGCACCTTATCAAAGAAAATATGGACAAGCAGCTCGAAATCTGCGGCGAAGCTCCTTTTTACACCTTAGGACCTTTAACCACAGACATTGCGCCGGGTTACGACCACATCACGTCGGCAATCGGCGCGGCAATGATTGGCTGGTTCGGTACGGCAATGCTTTGTTACGTCACGCCGAAAGAACATCTTGGTTTGCCGAACAAAAAAGATGTGAAAGAAGGCGTGATTACCTACAAACTAGCTGCGCACGCGGCGGATTTGGCTAAAGGTCATCCAAGCGCGCAGATTCGTGATAACGCTTTGTCAAAGGCGCGTTTTGAGTTTCGCTGGGAAGATCAGTTTAATCTCTCACTCGATCCGGAAGTTGCGCGAGAGTATCACGACGAAACTCTTCCGGCTGAAGGCGCAAAACTGGCGCATTTCTGCTCGATGTGCGGTCCGCATTTCTGCTCGATGAAAATCACGCAGGAAGTCCGCGAGTTTGCGGCGGAAAATCAGGTTGACGAAACGTCTGCTATCGAGCTTGGTTTAAAGGCTAAATCGGCGGAATTTGTTACGGCGGGCGGCGAGATTTATCAGGGCAGTGAACTGGTAAATGAAAGAAACAAACATTAGCAAATCGCAAATGATCGGGCTAAAAGCGGAAGCGGTGTAAAACCTGCTTCCGCTTTTTTCTTTGATTAATCGTTAAAGCGGGAACTTTTTGCTGTTCGGGCGTGTCAATAAGCGAAAGTAGAGTCGAAGGGCTGAAAATTACATCTGCGGTCCAAGAAACCGCCGACACGGTCTGCCGACTCGAAAAATTATCTTTCTAAAACCAACCTTTTAACGGAGTTCGCTTATGTCAAATGCTCGTCGCTTCATTCCTCGCGCGGTGTCGTTTCACATTGCGCTTGCTTTCACTTTTGTGTTTTTCCTGGTCGGTGTCAAAGGCGGGTCTTGCCCGGTCGCGCCGCCGCAACCATTGCGAATTTTGTATCAACAAAGCGAAAAAATTGTTGTTGCCCGGCTGGAAACAATCGCTGACGATAAAATTTTAGAAGAAAACGACGAGCGCACGGAAATTTCCGTGCGCAACGTTTTTTCGGTGTCCTCGACTTTGAAGGGCAAAGCCGAACCATATGTGGTTATTTATGAAACCGATTACCGGGAAAAATCCTCGCCCGAAGCAGAGCCTGAAACTGAAGAGCCAGCAGAATCAACTGAAGAATCAGCCGAATCAGCCGAATCGGAAGAAACGGAAGTGATCGAATATGAAGATGCAAATAAATTTAAAATCGGCAAACGTTTGCTGCTTTTCCTGACGAAAGACGAAGAAAGCGACGGATATTCGCTGGTTGATTACCGTTATGGCGCAAAAGAGCTTTCCGATGCCGATTTGCGAATCTATGAAAAACGAATCGAAGAGATCGGCTCAATTCTCGCTTCGCCGGAAAAACAAGCAGAGCGCACGGTCGAATGGCTTGTACGCTGCGCCGAAGAACCGGCAACGAGATGGGAAGGCGCATACGAGCTTAATGCGAGCTTTGCTTTGTTAGAGTGGCAAGTCCAGCACGAAGCCGAAGAAAAAGCGGCGCGCGAGCGTGGTGAGGTGAAAATTGTGCCGACGACCGACGAAACGCGACTTTTAATGCGAGGCGTGCAGCGCACTTTATACGGTCTGGACGGTGATGCGGAGTTTGCTGAGATTTTGAGCAATTCGCAAAAGGGGCATTTGACCGATATTTTGCTGAATGCGCTTGAAATGAAGCCAAGCAAAGATAAGTCTGAAGATGAGGGTTTATCAATGGGAGATTCAGCTTTGCTCGAATTGGTCGGGCGTTGGGATGACAAACGGCTCGTTCCTTTTCTGTTAGCGAATCTGCGAAATTCCCACAGCGCGGAAAATTACGACACGATGCGCTTTATGACGCTACTCGCCAAACTTCTTAAAAACGAGAAACTCGAATCACTTGCCGAAAGCTACGGGGAAATAATGTACGAAACCGATGAAGAAGAGGAAACCGATGCCGAATCTGAGAGCGCGGAAAACGAAGAGGAAAATGATTTAGAGCAAGAAAGCGCCGAGGATAAAAATGAGTCGGAAACGACCGAAGAATCAGCGGAAGAAAAACCTGAAAAAACAACTTACAAACAACAGCGCGAGCAAATATTGAATGAATTTATCGCCCTTTGTGAAACAAATTTGGCGCCAATCAAATCTGCCCAAGTACGGCAAAAACCTTAAAATCAAAAGGGAGTGTTTTGCAACACTCCCTTTTTCCATTTTTAACGTCCCGTCAATTCCGGGGGAAGTTTTTTGTCAACCGCCGGACGCTTGCCAGCTTCGGCGATTTCCCACATCGTGGCGAAAATCGTGCGGGTGACTTTTTCCATTTTGGCGTAGTCAATTTTGTCCGGGTGATCGCTCGGACAGTGGTAATCTTCGTGAACACCGTCGAACCAGAAAATAATCGGAATACCTTTTTGCGCGTAGTTGAAATGATCTGAGCGGAAGAAAAAGCGGTTCGGGTCTTTCGGATCGTCGTATTTGAAGTTGTAAGTTAAATTCAAATATGAACCATTGACCCCGTCACTCAGATTGCCAAGCTCGGTGCTCATCATTTTCGAGCCGATTACGTAAATTTCGTTCGGACCGGATAATTCCTTGTTTTCAGGTTTGGTGTCGCCTGCCGCTTTACTGCGACCGATCATATCAATGTTGAGCTGCGTGACGACTTTGCTCAAATCCACGGTCGGAAATTTCGTGAAATATGCGCTACCCAACAAGCCTTTTTCTTCGCCCGCGTGCCAGATGAACAGAACCGAGCGCTTCGGTTTTCTGGAAGATTTCGCCAGCGCTTCGGCGATTGACAAAACGGCTACCGTTCCCGAACCGTCGTCGTCTGCACCGTTATAAATCACGTCGTCGCGCGGTCCGTTTTTGCAGCGCGCCGGAACGCTTTTGCCCACTCCGTCGTGGTCATAATGCGCGCCGATAGCGACGATTTCGGATTTTAGAGTCGGGTCAGAGCCTTCAATTATTCCGACGACGTTTTGCGTGCTAGCGGTTTCGACTTTCGTAGCGGCATTGATGCTGATATTTTTGCCCCCGCCAAATGCAAATGCAGTCATTGCTTGCAGATTTTCAATCGGATTGGCGGTTTCGCCTTCAAACAAAGCGCTGCCGACGGTGCGCGAGACGAGAAAAACCGGAATCGGATTTTGCTGCCTGTTTCCCGCCGAGCCTCTTTCGCTTTGTAAGCCTTCGATCTGCATTCCGGGACCTTCAGACATACCCTCTTTTAGTCTTGCCCAAAAATTTTGCACTTCGGGCGAAGCGACGAAAATAACGCCCGCCGCGCCTTTTTGCCGGGCGTAAAAAACCGGATCAGCCCATTCCGTGCCTCTCGCTTCCTGTTTCAAATCCGCCTGCGTAACTCCTTGTGGGAAAACCCGCAAAGAATCGTTCCTAGGCATTCCCGTTAATTGGACGACAACAATTTTGCCCGCTACATCAACGCCCGCGTAAGCGTCAATGTTTTTCGATTTGACCATCCAGCCGTTGCCGACGAAAACAAGCGGTTTGCTCAACGCGCCGTTAGTTGTCCCGCCCATGCGGAAAAAATCTTCGGCGTACGTGAATTTCTTTCCGCCGATTTCCATTGTCGCAGCTGCGGTGTCAATCGCGTCGCGTCGCATTTTCATTGTTTGAAAATAAGTGCCGTTGTCGCCCGCCGGTTTGACGCCCCAGCTTTTCAAATTGTCTGCGATAAATTTCGCCGCCATATCCAAACCTTTTGACGGCGTATCGCGACCTTCCAATTCGTCGGAGGCGATGTAATACAAATATTTTTTGAGCTGCGCTTGCGTAATTCCCTGAGCAGCCTTAGTGGCGTTACCGCTGGCTTTGGTCGGCATTTGCGCCAAAGAGTTGACCGCAAACGACAGAGTCAAAGCTAAAATGAATAATGTTTTCTTCATTTGTTCCTTAAAATCTTTAGAGAAGTATAATTATCAAATCGTGATTTTATACGGTAATTCGATAAAATCAGTTTCAAAAGTCAAAATTGTGCAGAAAAAGCATTTAAATTGCATCAATTTCCGGTTTTACTCCGATGATTGAAATCTTGTGTTTGTCTGCCAGCGAAATCATTTCTTCGCGGTCGAAAATGAGAGTCTTTCCGGCAGTCACGCATAAGCAGGACGCGCCCGCCGCAATCATTGTTTCGACAGTCGGAACACCGACGACCGGAACGTCAAAACGCATATCCTGATTCGGTTTGGCGACTTTAACCACAGTTAATTTGCCGCGCGCCAATTCTCCGGCGCGTTTGATTACGGCGTCCGTTCCTTCCATTGCTTCGATTGCGACACACGCCTGCGCGCGAACTACGATTGTCTGTCCCAAATCCAGTCGGGCGATTTCGCCCGCAATTTTTAAACCGTATTCAATGTTTCGCTGTTCCTGCTGGTCAGGCTTTCTTTTCGTCAAAACGCCTTCAAGCGCGAGCTGTTCCCGAATAAAATATGTCGAATCAATCAACTCGATTCCGTCTTTCGCCAATTCGGCGGCAACCGCACCGATCAGCGAATCCGTGTTGCGCTGTTTTAACGAAAACAGCATTTTGAGCATTCTTAAGTCGGGTAGCGCACCGGAAAAAATCTGGACGTGTTTAACCTGCCCAGCCATAATTGCTTTCGTCACGCCTTCGCGCCGAAAAAACGAAATCATTTTTCCAAGCTGCCCGATTGAAACCCAAATCAGTTTGTCTGCAACTCGTTCAATTTCTTTATCGGTTTCCTCTTTGATTGCGACAACAGATAAAGACGCGCCCGCTCGGCGCGCGCCTTCGACAACCAAGAATGGAAATCTGCCGTTTCCGGCAATCAATCCATATTTCATCAAACAAAATTAAACTTGAAAGAAATAACAGAACAAAATGTTTTTATAATCCGTAGCGTAAACAGCTCACCAGCCGTTTGTGCCAGCAACCGAACAGAAGTTGAATAAACGCCCGTTCGATTAATTCTCTGTTTTCGCTCTCGCAGCGCACTTTTCACTTTAACACTAATAAATGGCAGGCTTACAAACCGCCCGGAATGTAATCCAGAAGGCATTAACTGTAATTCAAAAAACGTTAAATGTCACTAATCTGGGCTTCACATTCAGAGAATGAAAGCTGTTTCGAGTGTCGGTTTTTATCTGATTTACTACTTCTCAAAAGTCAGCAAATCGGTTAGTTTCGAAACTTTGATTTAGAAATTACTTCTGACACAAAAGGCTAAAATGGAAGAGTGCTGTTTTCTTGTTAAAAATAATTGAATCAACAATTAAATTGTCTCGAAAATGTGTGTTTTTGAAACAGTTTTTCTGTGTTTTTGTTTATCACATAAATCGGCGTTTTGAAGTTCTTGTTATTCAGTTCTATTGAATGTCAAAATTGTCTACATCGTGCACTGGCTTCATTTATCTGTTTACTGGTTTCTTAAGATGGGCTTTGTGTTGTAAAGCCCTTGACAGGGCAAGCAGCTTGATGTAATTTCAAAGCAATTCGGCGAAGAGTCAAGCATTCCGCAAAGTGGCTATGGAATTAAACATCCGTGCATTCTAAAAATTTATGAGTATTTCTTCGACACTTGACCGGCTTCATGCGCGGGCGAAGCAAAACAGTTGGCTTTGGCTTTTTTCAATTTTTTGTCGTCTGGCTTTGGCAGCCGGTTTTTTCCCCTCGGGAATGGTCAAAATTATGGATGAGCGGTTCGCCAGCGGCTTACACGCCAATCATCCGATGGGACATTATTTGGAAGCGCTGCACACGACAGGCTTTTACTACACATTTATCGGCGTTGTGCAGGTCGCGGCGGCGATTATGCTGTTGATTCCGCGCACGGCGACGCTCGGCGCGTTTCTCTATTTTCCGATCATCCTGAATATTACCATTCTGACGTATGCGACGCGTTTTGACGGCTCGCTTTTTACCGCGCCTTTGATGACGCTGGCTAATTTGTATATTCTCGGCTGGAATTATGAGAAATGGAAATACATTCTTCCGTTTAACCGTCTGGCAAATGACAATGACGTAACAGAGCAGAACAGCCTCGAAAGCTATTTTCAAACTCAAGAAAGTGCGAGCGTGAGCGCGGTCTTTTCCCGGTACGGAATACGCTCGCTTTATGCGCGTTTCCGCATCTTTTTCAAACAGCTTCTTAACGATAAATTTCCAGCACTTTTCTTTGCCGGAGTGTTTGCCGCCGTTGTCATTTGCGTTATTGGCATTCCGAGCCTTTACCACGTTAAGCCACGCAACACTTTGCCGCAGTGTCTGAGACAATTTAAAAACAGCAACAAAACCAAAGCCGGTGAAAACTTCTGTAATTGCATTCATATAAACGGCGAACCGCTCGCCAAATGTATGAACGAATTTTTCAACGCGCCGGAGGATGCCAACCAAACACGGTAAACCCTTTTTTCCGTTTCGACATACCAGATTTCTGACATTCAATCATCTAAATGAATTTTATAAAAAGTTAATTTGAGGCGACAGTATCCGTTACTTTTCGAAACAGTATAAGCCAAATCAGATAACCTTAGTTCAATGTTCGGAGAAAATCAGGGATGGATTCTTAAGACACAACCTAAAGATAATTATCCGAAGCGGATCGGCATGGGGATAGAAAGCTTGAGCGCCCCAAACATCAGTCTGTGCGCTCGGTTTAATCTTCAATATTTAACTATTGCTCGTTGCATAGAGTGGCTTATTACTGTGTCGTTTGATTTGACGATTGAATAGGAGTTCGCTGCTCGAAAACGTTTATCCATTTGCCGTTACGCTTTACTAAAACCACACTTTCACGCGAACTTGTATTAAATGGCTTGCCGTTGCTCTGCCCTGTCGCGGTTAGTATGTATGAGGCGATTGCCATATCTCCATGAATCCGTATCTGCACGTCATCAATGTTCATAGTTTCAATTTTGTACTCGCCGGGTTTCATTTCTCTAAACGCCTTTAAAGATTTTTCGAAGCTTCCAATTGTGCCATCGGCGTTTATTGAGATGAGATTTCTGTCCGTATTTTGTTCGAGGTCTGTAATCCAGCTTTGAATATCGTTGGACAAGCCCATTTGCCTCCATCGCTCGATGATACTTCTTATCTCTTGTTCAGCTTTGTTGTTGTTTTGTCTGGTCATATTGGTTTTTGTCTTTTGACTAAAAGCTAATGTCGTAGTTGCTAAAACTAATACAACCAATAAGTATAAGTGCTTCATGCGAAGGCTTCTTTTCATAAGTGTTGTTATGTTGTTTATGCGCGAAATAGTAACTCATACCTACTCAACCGTAAAGATAAATTCTGAATAGGTGATTAACCTTGCTGCAGAATGACAGTTATTGAACTTGACCCGCCGTCTCAAAAAGATCTTTTTTTAACATCATTCAAACGAGTTAAGTTTGAATTGTTGCAAGTTTATACCTGCCTCAAAAACACTTTTTTCGGCTACTAAACAATTCCAAAGAATGATTGGATTGTGACTATGTAGGCAAAAAGCTCAATAAATCTCCTGGTACTAATCTTCCGCCGTTTTGCTCAATTTCTTCTAAATACTTCCATTTTGCCTTGAATTCAATATTCGCTTCCTGCTCGTAACCATCAATTTCTTCAAGCTCGTAAAGCGATTTATCGGTAAAATCGGCGTCGAATACGAAAACAATTTCGTGCCCAAATTCTCCCTGATAGGTAAATATATTTTCGAGTACGCCAAGCAGTTGAATATTTTCAATTTCGACGCTCAATTCTTCCCGAATCTCGCGCGAAATCGCAGCCTCGCTCGTTTCGCCATATTCGATGCCTCCGCCGAGCGGACGGTAAAAATAGCTTTGCTGAACCGTGTCGAAGCCTTCGGACACTAAAATTCGATTTCCGTTGCGAAGCAGGCAAATAGCGATTGGTCGGATGCGCGTCGTATCCATATCTAATAAAAACCGTTTAGAAAATTATTTAACAACGCCGCGTTTTGAGGTTTCGATAAAATTGACGAGCAAATCAACTTCTGCGGAATCTGAAATTTCTTCCTTTATTTTTTCCAAAGCCTGGGTCGTGTTCAATTTGGCAGAAAGCAAGAGGTGAAAAGCGTGTTTTAATTTATCAATCGTTTCTTTCGAATAACCGCGCCGACGCATTCCGACCGAGTTTAAACCGTAGCATTTGGCGTGATTGCCTTGTGAAATGGCAAACGGCAGCGCGTCTTTGACAATCACCGAATAGCCGCCGATAAAAGCTTCGCGTCCTACCCGGCAAAATTGATGCACGCCAGAATAAGCGCCCACCTGCGCTTTATCGGCGATTTCGACGTGACCGGCGAGCGTCGCCGCATTTGCCATAATTACGCCGTTTCCTATGCGGCAGTCGTGCGCGACATGCGATTGCGCCATCAGCAGGCAATCGTCGCCGATTTCAGTCAAACCGCCGCCGCCCGTCGTGCCTCTGTGAATGGTGACAAACTCGCGGATGTGATTTCTTTTACCGATTCTGACGCTGGTCGGTTCGCCCGCATATTTCAAGTCCTGCGGTGCAAGTCCGATTGAAACAAACGGATAAACCTGCGTCTCGTCGCCGATTTCCGTGTCGCCGTCAACAACGACGTGCGATTCGAGCCGGACGCCGTTTCCGAGTTTGACCGAATTGCCGACGATTGAATATGCGCCGATAAAACAATTCTCCCCGATTTGCGCTTGTTTACTGACAATTGCCGTTGGATGAATCATTTAAAACGTTCTGTCGGCAATGACAGACATAATCTCGCAGTCAGCGGCGAGCTGTCCGTCAACTTTTGCTTCGCCGCGCATTTTCTGGATTTTATGACCGATTCTTAAAGCCGTAACTTCGAGCGTTAGAGTGTCGCCGGGAACGACGGGACGACGAAAACGCGCTTTTTCGATGCCGCTGAAAAAAGGAATTTTTTTCTCCCTGTCTTCGATTTCCCTGAGAGCGAGAACCGCGCCGGCTTGCGCCAGAGCCTCGATCACCAAAACTCCGGGCATCACGGGCGCTGAGGGAAAATGACCGCGAAAAAAGAATTCGTTATAAGTCACCTGTTTGATTCCGACAATGCGTTCTTTGGGCACCAGTTCGATGATTTTATCAACCAGCAAAAAAGGGTAACGATGCGGCAAAAGCTGTATTATTTCGTTGATGTCGAGCGTAATCATTTAATTCCGGTAAAGGCGACAAAATAACAAATCGGGCGGTTTGACGCAAACTGCAAGTCAAAAGACAAAAGCAAAAAGGCAAAAGTTCGGAATTTTAATTCCTCGCTCCTGCCTTTTACTTTTTACTTTTTACTTTTTACTTTTTACTTCGGCGCAGCCGGATTTGTTGCAGCAGCAGTTCCTGCCGGGCGTGCGTTGTAGAACCTGATGAAGTCGGTCGTCGTGGCATCAACAGACGACATATCGGGAACCAGAATCATGGCGTTCTGATCTTTGCTGATGTCAATGATTGCCATAAATCCGTTTCTCTTGGCGTAATCTTGAAGAGCTTTGCCGATGTCCTGATAAATCGGTCCTACCAGCGCCGCTTCGCGTTTTTGCACCGCCGCTTTGTAGTCTTCTACTTTGCGGTTGTATTCGGTTTGCAAGTTCTGACCTTCTTCAAGTTTCTTTTGAACCGCATCTGCTGAAACAGGCGAGCCTGCCGTTCCTTGCTGTTTAACCAAATTACTGTAATCGGTTTGAATTTGCTTCAGCCGATTTTCAATACCAGTAATTTCCGTGCGGCGAGGCGTGAACTCGGTTTCCAACTGCTTGTAAGCACTAATGAACTTTTGAATGCCGCGTTTTTCGTCCGCAAAAAGCGACGTGTCAATGATAGCGACTTTCATATTGGGTTGTGTCGGCGCCGTTGCGCCTCCAGTTTGTGCAAGCGACGGGATTGCTGCAACAGCGGCGAAAAACATCAGAGCCGCAATGAAACGAAGTGTTTTCATATTACTTTCCTTATTAACTCCTTTTTGATTGCTGGTTGTAACTAAATTTGCGATTAGCGAAGTGTTCTGTATTTTGTTGAAGCGGAGAGTCAAAAAGTTGGCTCTCCGCGTAAAAAATCTTAGTTGAGAAAATTTTAGCTGAAAAATTTCAGCCATTCAAATTTTAGAACGTGCGTCCGACGCTGAAACGGAAAACACTTTTCTTTTCCTGAAAGAACAAGCCCGGCAAACTTTCGACCGTTCCGTTACGCGCATTTGGATTATAAGCATAAATTAAGCGAAAAGGCACGTTGACAACCGGCACCTGAACGCGCAATTCGAGTCCGAGGCTCGATCTGATGTCCGTAAACTGGTCGAAAACGCTCTGATCAACCTTAACGAGCGTGTTGGTTTGCGCTTCGCCGCGCAGGAAAACTTCCCGCAAGCCGGGAACGAGCGGAATTCCGGCAGTGTTGATGCTCACTCCGTCGCGAACGTAAGCGTTAAACTGTTCGCGCGTCAGGAAAGTGTTTTCCGAAGTCAGAATAGCGCCGCCGAAAAACGTCGGTTGAAATTGCTGACCTTGCGGCGTGTTCAAAAACAATCCGGTCAAAGTGTTAAAGCCCAAAAACGGTTGATCCTGCTGGAAATTGCTGTTCAAAGCCTGCGTTGTGCCCTTGCGAAGATTAAACGCCGTTCCAATGTCCGCAAAAGCCGCGAGGCTGACCGGACCGAAAATCGGAATGCGGTATTCAAAATTCCCCAAAAGCTGCGTGTCGCCGCCGATAAAGTAGTAGCTTTGCCCGGTTGAAAGCGGGTTTGCGCCGCTTGCGCCGGTGAACAACCCGAATAGAGCCGGACAAGCGCCGCGGCTGATATTTTGGCTCGCACATTGCTCGGCAGTCGGTTGTCCGGGAACGTTTATCGGGTCGCCGGTTTGATTCGTCGCCAGCGTGACGCTGCGCGAAGTGATAAAGCTTTCGACCGGAGCGACCGGACCGATTGAGCGGACGTTGTAGCCGCGAATCGTGGTTTCGTCTCCGAGATAATATCGCTCGTAAAGCGGAACGCCGTTTACGAACGACAGCGAGTTGGCGTTTCTGATTTTCTCAGTCGTCCCGAACGAGCCGATTGTTCCCGCCAGAATGCGAAAACCGAAAACTTCCGGATTTCGCGATCTCTTTCGCCGCGCGCGCATAAATTTGATGTATTGCATCGTCGGCTGATATGTGCGAACGTCGCCGCCTAAACCGGAAAATGCAAGAGCGGCGGTAATTTGACTGCCGCTGACGGCGTCAATTCCTTCGCCCGAATATTCGCGCGAATCATAGACAAAGGTAGGCGTAATGCGGCTTGTAATGATATTCGGAGTATCGAAAATAACCGGAATCTGATCCTGTCCGCCATCTTGATTAACTTCCGGCTCTCGGATTCTCGTTGCTGAAAATTGATATGACAACCCAACGCGCGAAAACTGCGTAAAGCGGCGCTTACGGTAAAATTCCGAAAGCGGCGCGCTGGCAAACAGCGACACGCCGTAAGTGTTCTGAGTAAATAAGTTTCTCTCGTCAGTTGTAAACAAACCGAGGTTTGTTAAAGCTCCGAGCTGTGCGTCAGTATTTTCCGAAAGAAAAGTACCTTCGCCAAAGAATTTACGCGAATAAGCGAATGCGGAAAATCCGACCGAAATCGGGCGGTCGCGGAAATACGGTTCGGTGAAGGAAAATTGAAAGCTTCTCTGACGGTTTCCCGCGCCTACCTGGAACGAGAGAACTTCGCCGCGTCCCAAAAGGTTGTTGGTCGAATATTCAAGCCCGAAAAACGAGCCGCCAATGCCCGAAATACCGCCGTTAAACGAAATCTGCTGGCGTCCGCGCTCCTTGACGCTAAGCTGTAAATCAACTTCGCCGCGTTCAGGAACGGTGCGAAACTGGGCGTCTTTGTCTTTATCAATCGGATCGAAATAGCCGGTTTGATTAAGACGAATAACCGATTGTTCGTAACCGATCTGGTTGTAAACGTCACCTTCGTTAACCAGCATTTCACGGCGCAAAACGTTGTCACGCGTAAATGTGTTGCCGACGAATTCGAGGCGGCGCAAGGTAAACTGCTTGCCTTCGTCAATCGTAATCTTGAAATCCGCGACGCCCTGATTCGGATTGTTCGGATCGTCTTTCAACTCAGGCTCAAGATCGGCTGAATATTCGATAAAGCCCTGTGCGCCGTAAAACTTCTTTAAAGTTTCATAGAGAGCTTCGCGCAAGCGAGCGCCGTTGGCGACTTCGCCTTTTTGCAAACCAATAAACTGCTGAATCTGCTGTTCGGAGAAAATCGAATTGCCTTCGATCTTTACGTCGCCGACTCGATATTGTCTGCCTTCCGCAATCGGAACCGTGACTTTGAGCGTGTCGTCAGTCGAAGAAAGAAAAGGAACCGGCAGGAAAAATCCCGTGCGGCGTCGTCCCAAGCCTTCGACTTCGGGGTCACCGAAACGCGCGCCGAGATAGCCTTTCGACCGCACGTAATCAAGCACGTTTTTCTGCAAATCGTATTGCAGCTTGTTGCGGTCTAAAATATCGGTTCCCATAAAACGGGAAAGATTAAAAATGCCGGTCTCTTTGTTTAATTTTAATTGACCGCGCAGCTCGCCGTCTTTGAAAACCTGATTGCCTTCAAAATCAATTTCGGCAATGCGCGAACGCTCGCCCTGATTAATATCAAACGTCAAACCGATTGAAGTTGCCGAAATTTCATCCGTCCTTGGATTAATTTCCGCGTTCGGATAACCTTTCGCCGAAAGAAGCTCGCGCAAAACGCGCTGTGCGTTTCGGACTTTAACCGGATCGTAAATCGCTTCCTTGGAAACGCCGACGCGGTTTTCGCGGAACGCTTTGAGAATGTCAGATTCCGAAATGGCTTTGGTTCCTTCAAATTGCAAATCGCG
>JALZCH010000102.1 GCA_030863175.1 Acidobacteriota bacterium
CCGGCTCCAAGACGAATTTCAGGAGCGCAGGATTTTAGCACGGGCAGAATTTTCTGCCATTCATCATCAGTTAGCTTAACTTTCATTTCAAAGAATAGTTTAACTGATCTGTGTCAACACAACCTAGCATAAATAAGATAAAAATTTATTGAATTTCTTAATGGTTTGATACCGCGCCAGCTTACTGCGCGGAGTTTTCATTTCGCAAAATGAAACCTTTTTCTCTGAAATGCTATTACTCTTATAGAAACTCGTCGATAACAACAATTTGATGAATGCTGCAAGTTTTACAAATTCAGAAGCGTTGAGCGAGACTCGAATAAAAAATACGGAGAGTTTGGTGGAACTTGCCCGGCACGGCGATGAGGAAGCGTTTCGGCTGATTTTTGAACAGCATCACCGCGTCGTTCTCAAGTTTATTTACGGCATGACTGGCGATCTCGCACAGGCGGAAGAATTGACGCAGGAAACTTTCTTGAGCGCATATCGCTCGCTCGGTTCGTATTCGGAAGAAGGAAAGCTAGCTTTATGGCTATGCGGAATCGCCAAAAACATTACACGTAACTGGACGCGCTCGCGCCGGAATGAAATTGGTAATTCGCAATTCGACGAGCAGGAACTTTCAGAGATAAAAGACGAGGTTAATCAATCGCCGGAAGAACGGCTTTTGGGCGGCGAACTCGACGATAAAATTAGCCGAGCTTTGCAATCACTCGACAAAGATAAAAGGACGGTTTTCGTTCTTAAAATTTTGCGCCAAATGAGTTACGAGGACATCTCGCAAATAACCGGCTCGACCGTTCCGAAACTGAAAACTGATTTGCACCGGGCGAGGTTGGAGTTGAAGCGCCTGATCGGTTCTTACTAGGGGGATGATTATGGATTGTAAAGATTGTTTGTTTCTTTTCGACGAATATCTCGACGACGAATTGGAAGCTCGTGAGAATTCAGAAATTTCAGAACATCTGGCGATCTGCCAATCGTGCGCCAATTTCTATAAAGAATTTCGACGCCAGCAGGAAATCGTCGAGCGGTATCTTCTGCGAGCCGAAGCATCGCCCGCTTTGTGGAAGAATCTACAAACGGCAATCAAAAATGAAAATGTTATTCCCTCGCCTAGGAAGGCAACGACGGGCGGAAAATTTAAGAGTGCTTTTAATAATTTGAGTTTAATCTTCTCGCCGCGCGCAGTTGCTACATCCGCTCTAGTTGTCATTACCGTTTGCACATTCGTTTTTTTTCTCGTCGGAGAAAGGAATCGTCCGGCGGAACACGCGCAAAACAATCGGGAAACGCCAACGGTTTCAGGGTCAAATGCGCCAATTTGCAGTGAATCACAGGTGAGCGGCAAAACGGAAAAGGAAAACTCTCAAACTGAGTGGGAGGTACCGATGTTGGCGACGATAGCTAAGCCGCCTGAAACGGCGCGAAACAGTCGATCAGTCCGGCGAATAACTCTGCCGCGGAGAAGAACGGAACGAAAAAAAACGGAAACCGTCTTGCAGCGCCCTGAGCCGGGTGAAGATTTGCTGCCGGGCGAAGAAAAATACCTAGAAACCATTGCCCGGCTGACCAAAGAAGTTAAATCGGTTGAAGCTGACTTGCCGCCGGTTTTGAGCGCAGAGTATAAACGCAATTTATCCGCGGTCAATCAAGCCATTGTAGAAACTCGCAAATCGGCACAGCGTCATCCGAAGAACCCGGATGTGATGAATTTTGTCTTTTCGGCTTATCAGGGAAAGATCACTTTGCTCAGTGATATAGCCAGGCAGTAAAAACAGCTTTTTGGCTTGCAGTTATTGAAAGAATGTTATGGCATAAACATACTCAACAGCCGTTTCCGAGAGATTGCCGAGTTTGTGAAAATTGATTCGCCGCCCTTTATATAACAAAAATAAAATTCTTTGGATAGAATTTTGTTTCGAGCCGAGTCAAATATATTTTTGCCAATTTCATTAGTGGTTATGAATAAAGTTTTTCCGTTTGTTTCTGCACTTTTTTATTGCGGGCTTTTACTTCTGGCACCAGCAATGATTTATGCCCAGCAAACCAGCAGTGAAAAAAAAATCATAAACAGAGGGCGAACCGTTGCTGCGAATCCAGCCGTGACGGTCACGATTGATGCTCAACAGGATGACATCAAAGTCTATGGGTGGGAATTTAATGAAGTCCAAGCCGTTACCGCTCTGCGAACGATATTAGATTTGCGCCGTGCCGATAAAACTGAAACAAACGTCCCTGCAACAAATCTTCAGGTTATAGCTGACAGGCGCGAGGGCGCAGTTAGCGTGTACGTTCCACGCGGCGCAACGGTAAAAATCCAACTTGGTCAGGGAAATGTTAGCGTCGAAGATGTCGCCGACGCCCACATTGTGGCTAAATTCGGGAATATTAATCTGCAGCGCATCTCAAAATCAGTCAACGCTGCGACGCCAACGCTCGGCGATATATTTCTAAAAGATTCGACCGGAATGATTAATTTAAGAGTCCAGAGCGGGACAATTAGATTATCGGATGTTCGACCTGATAATAAAGATGACAGCGTAAAACTTAATGCGACGAGCGGAAATTTCGAACTTGAGCGAGTTAGCCACACCCGCATTGAAGCAGAGACGACCAGCGGCAATATCTCGTGGATTGGTCCGCTGACAAAGGGAACGAATTGTAACTTTAAAACCGTGACCGGGAATGTAACGCTGCGGTTACCCAAAGACTCCTCATTTCGATTTGTTGTCACAGTCGGAGAACACGGAAGGTTTTATTCAGAATTTCCTCTGGATGTACGTAAGGAAGTCATTAACCCGGGTTCACAACGGTTTACCGGGAAATCCGGCGATGGCGAATCCACATTTTTCCTTGCGTCCTTTAATGGACAAGTTCGACTAAGGGTTAAAGCCGAAGATAAAAAAAATAATTCGCCCCATTGAAAACATTTCAGTGCAATGCTGAGCCAAAGTAATGATTAGAGAAACATAGTCGAGTTGGTTTTAGCGATTGCCTTATTAAATTTTAAGGAGATATATTATGCGAAATTTTTGTTGTCTGATTTTGCTCGTATTGATTGCCGCAGTAAGTTCAATTCAGTCACAGAATGTTTCAGGCGTTTCGCCGAAAGACACTTCCTGCAGTGATAAAAGTGCCAAGTTAATGATTCTCGGCACGTATCATATGGACAATCCCCGGCTTGATGCGAAAAACCTTGACGCCGATGATGTTCTCTTACCTAAAAGGCAGCGTGAAATAACAGAACTAATCGAAAAACTCGCGCGCTTTAACCCGACCAAAATCGCTGTCGAAGCGCCGTACAGCGAAAAAGTCAGATGGAACGACCGCTATAAAAAGTTCTTAACCGGCGAACATAAACTGACCAGAAACGAAATCGAGCAAATCGGCTTTCAGCTCGCCAGGCGGCTGAATCATGGGGCGATTTACCCGATTGACTACCCGATGTTTATGAGCGGTTTAAATTACGACGAAATTGAATTTCCCAAGCCGAAACCTACGCCCCTAACGACAAACAACGGCAATACGAAAAAGCCTGAGCCGCCTCCGCTCTCCGAGGGAGATTTGCTTTTGAGAAGGTCATCAGTCACGGAGTTTCTTCTGCTGATGAACAATCTGGAAAAAGCGCGCAAAGACCACGGCGAAAACTATTTGCAACAGCTTTTGCCGAATGACAATCCGGCAATCTACGAAAGCGCTGACCGCATTGCGAATTGGTACAAACGCAATCTGCGGATGTTTGCCAACATCAACCGAATCACCGATTTTCCAAATGACCGTATTCTGCTGATCGTCGGTTCGGGACATTTAACGATTCTCAGGGACTTTGCTCTCGATTCTCCGCAATTCTGCTTGGTAGAGGCGGAAACATATTTGAAGTGAATTCTTAAAGACGAGTAAAACTCTACAGCACCAATACACTTGATTCGCTGACAGCGCCGTTCAAAGTTAAAAGAAAAGCTGAGATATCCCTAAATTTATTTTGGAATTGCTTCAGAGTTTGTATTAGAGAAAGCAATAGTACAGATATGGAAACTACATTTATGCCCAGTAAATATATGAAATTAAATACCCCAAACATAGTTTTCCGTCAGTTTTTAATCATGAAAATTTATAAAAAAGGAATAATAAAACAACTGCTGCTTTTCAAGGAGAGAGTTTCCCTAAAAAGCATTCTTATGATTGTCATAATGCTATTTGCATCTCTCTCAGTCGCTGCTTTGGGTCAAACAAAGATCAATA
Organism: Acidobacteriota bacterium; assembly: GCA_030863175.1. Taxonomy (GTDB): domain Bacteria; phylum Acidobacteriota; class Blastocatellia; order Pyrinomonadales; family Pyrinomonadaceae; genus JALZCH01. Next base: position 4,246 of record JALZCH010000102.1, read on the forward strand.
ATACAAGGCAGCAGACGCGGAATGAAATCGTTCCGCTGGTTGATTATCACATGCATCTTCTCGGACCTTACGCCTTGGGGCTGCCAGACCCACTGCCGCTAGAGGTTAAGCTGCCGTCCGAACTAGACCGGCTTTTGGTTGAACGCGCCCGACTTATCGGTAACGTCAGCACGGAAAGCGACTTTAAGAACATCTTTACAGAAGACGCACAGTTTTTGAATGCTTATATTCCGCCGACTGACTGGATGCGAGACAAGCATTGGTTTATGCGCTACGTGAATCTGTGGAGCAAGACGGATCGGTTTCGCTTCGCTCCAAACCATTATTCGATCTCCGGCGATACAGGTTACATCGCGGGCACAGTTGTTTACGAAGCCAGCAAGCAGCACGTTTGGAACTTTCTTATAGGAGTCAAAAAGGGGGCGGACGGACTTTGGCGAATCGCCGCCGACAGCACGACGGAGAGAAAGCCGCCGCGTTATACCAAACCGCTTACCGCTGGCGGGCTTATTAAAGATCTCGACGAGGCTGGAATCAAACGCGGAGTTGTGCTTTCGGTTGCATACTGGCTGGGCGGTCCCGGAGCCCAAAACACCAAACGCATGACCGAAGCGAAAGATGAAGCTACTGCCGTTCAAGGCGAAAACGATTGGACGGCGCAACAGGTTGCGCGTTATCCTGACCGGCTTGTGCTCGCCTGTGGGGTCAACCCACTCAAGGATTATGCAGTGCCCGAGCTTGAACGATGTGCCAAAACTCTAAAGGCAAAAGCCATGAAATTAAACTTCGGAGATTCGGGCGTCAGCTTCGAGAATCCGGAACATTTGGAAAAAGTCGCCGGATTCTTCAAGGCGGCTAACGATAATAGAATCGCGATCATTGTCCATCTAGAGCCAGGCAGATTCTATGGACCCAAAGAAGTCGAGGTATTCCTGAACCGGATCGCTTCTCAAGCGCCTGATATTACAATTCAGATCGCACATTTAGCAGGTAATGGACCGGGTATAACCTCACCTGAAGCTTTAGCGGCATTTGCCGAAGCGCGGGCGGCAAATAATCCGCGAACCAAAAATCTTTATTTCGATTTTGCAGGATTAATTTATAAAGATATGAGCACAAAGGAAGCCGAATTAATGGTTTCCCGAATGCGACAGATCGGGCTGGATCATATTCTCTATGCATCAGACAGCGCGCCGGGCGTTGGACCAAACCCTCCGACTGTCGAGCAGTGGACGCTGACACGCCGCAAATTGCCGCTGACAGATGATGAACTCAAAACGATTGCGGGAAATGTTGCTCCTTATATCCGGTAAGCTCAGCGTATTAATTGCAGCATGATAATCCGGAGCAAAAGTCAAAAACTTACAGGTCAGTCCTGGGAGTTAGTTTTGTTTTGAATCGCCTGAAAATTTCGTTGGTCTGCTTAGAGAAAGGAATAAAGGGTTTAAGCAAAATGCCCCTAATCTTTCTCAATCAAAAAAACTATTAAGGAGATTAATACTATGATTAAACGGTCTTATTTAACGCTTTTACTCTTCCTTTTTTCAATCCATTTCACATCTGCAATAGTCATCTCTGCTCAGCAAACTCCGTCTTCAGTTGCCGAACAACGGGTTAAAGAGTTTATCCAATTGATAAATTCTAATGACCGAAAGGCGGCGCGAACCTTTATCCAGCAAAATCATACTGATGCAGCCCTCAAGGAAGAATCCGTTGAAACACGCGTCAACTGGATTTCACTGCTCAATGATGTAACTAGAGGCGTCGAGCTGCAATCTATGAAAGAACCAAAACCTAACTCGGTTCGGGCTGTCGTTGCCGTTAAGCTGACGGGTCAATGGAGGGAGTTGATGTTTGAACTGGAGCCGCAGCCTCCGCACCGAATCCAAAGTTTTAACTGGGGACTTCCCATACAGCCCCCGGATAAGCTGACTGCCAGAAAGTTGTCAGAAAAAGAAATGGTCAGCGAGCTTGACGCTTTCATGCAGAAGCTGAATAAGGCAGACGTTTTTTCCGGTATGGTATTACTAGCTAAAGATGGGACAGTTATCTTCAATAAAGCTTACGGAGAAGCAAACAAGGATTTCGGTGTGCCGAATCGAACAGACACTAAATTTAATCTGGCTTCGCTAAACAAGATGTTCACGAGCATTGCTATCGCGCAGCTTGTCGAAAAGGGAAAGCTTTCTTATGACGATCCTCTCTCAAAGTTCATGCCGGATTTTCCGAGCAAAGAAGTGGCGGAAAAGATAAAAATCAAACATCTGCTCACGCATAGTTCAGGATTGGGCAGCTATTCTGTCAAGGCTTCACGCCAAAGCGTCCGCACGGTTGACGATTTTTTGAAGCTGGGTAAGGATGACAAACTCGCCTTTGAGCCCGGAACCGACCAAAAGTACAGCAACAATGCTTTTCTGGTTCTCGGTAAAGTCATCGAGAAAGCCAGTGGTCAAAGCTATTTTGATTATGTGCTAGAGAATGTTTATCGACGGGCGGGAATGACAAATACTGACGCTTACGACCTGGATTTGGTCAACAAAAATTTAGCAATAGGTTACGAAAAGGAATACACGGACGACGGAATTGTTTTCCGCAATAATATATGTGAGGTGGGTGCGGGCGGACCTGCCGGCGGAGGATTCTCGACAGGCGAAGATTTACTGCGTTTCGCCATTGCATTGCGTTCGGGCAAGTTGATAGGAAACGAATATGTCAAAATGGTGCTCTCGCCAAAACCGGAAATAAATTCCCCGACTTACGGTTATGGCTTCAATGTTCTCAATGGAATAGCCGGGCATGCCGGGGGCGATACAGGCGTTCAAGCTAATTTGGAAATGTTTCTTGATGATGGCTACACCACAATAGTGCTGACAAATTATGGAAGCGCGATGAGACCGGTCTCTACCAAAATGAAATCCTTAATACTAGCCGGTAAAAATGAGAAGGCAGCGCCTCGTTAAGATTTTGAGAGTTTAATTGAAATGATTGCTTTATTTTAAAATTTACTCTCGTAAACGACCGAATACTGTTGTCGAATTCAAAATAGCCAATAAAAAAGAAATTTGATTTTGAATTTATTGGATTTTAATTAAATAAATTTACATTGAATGAATTCAACAACGACGGTTTTTTGTTTTCTTAAGCTGTCCGATAACCACACTTTTTGGACGGATAAAAAACACTTGCTAACAAATAGAGCAAATCTAAAGTAAATGCGATACATAACCGCAATGTCTTATCCAATTCTGTGCATCCAGTGCGGTGATCTCTTTGATTGCCGCACTGATTGCTTCCGATAGTTTTTCGTAAGTTCTGGC
>JALZCH010000047.1 GCA_030863175.1 Acidobacteriota bacterium
TTAACTAAGAAATTCCAGAATGATCGGTGCCGCGAATGCTCAATTTGTGAAATGTTCTTTAGCTGATCAAAAACGGTTTCGATAATCGCTCGCTTGCGTAACAGAATTTTATCAACTGCTGATAAAGACTCCGGTTTCATGTTCTTTTTTAATTTGGTAATAAATTCTACGCCTTGTTCATTCAGCAAGAGCTTGAGCGGATTGGAAACATAGCCTTTATCGCCAAATAATTTGCCCCATAATTTTCTGGCAAGTTTCGGAATTGGTCGCCGATCATCCGTGTTTCCCCTAGTGATAAACCACGACAGCAGTTCGCCGCGTTCGGAAACACACAGGTGTAATTTGAAGCCATAAAACCAGCCAGTTGAAGTAAAACCTCGTTTTGCCAAATCACGAAATTGTTTGTGCTGCGGAATCCTTAAGTTCTCGCAAACCGCTAATTTCGTTGAATCAACAAACGAAATGCCGGTGCACTCGCCGCGTTTAGTTTGCAAATAAGCAGCTAATGGAATCAATGCATCGCGCTCGAATTCAACGAATCTCGTGTAGCTGACTAATGCGGGAAATTCCGAACGCAGATACTGGCAAACAAATTCCAGATAAAAATGTTTCAAATTGCGATAGCCGGAAATATGAAACAGCACAAGAATCGTCATCACTTCTGATAAAGAAAGACGGCGTTTGCGATTTCGTTTTCGACCAGTTCCACCAAGTAAATGATGTTTCCAGGCAGGCTCAAACAATTTGCAAAACTCGTCAATGTCAAAGAACAAAGCTAAAATATTCATGAGCGAAAGCGTCCTTTCGGTTATTCAGTTTTGGCGAACTAAATTTTATCGAAAGAACAGGTTTTCGCTCATCTCTTATCCCGAACTCACGTTAAGTTAATTAAAAAGTAGCAGTTTCTTAAATGCTAGCCCGAACTCTCGAAATTTTTATTTTCAATTGGACAATGCTCGCAAATTTTACGAGTAAGATACCTTCTCAAAAAAGATTACGCGTTAGATTGTAAGGAAGTTATTACATTTCTAAAAAGCGAGGAATCTTTAAATATGCAATCAGATCAATCTTTCCAAAACGAAGTCAAATCGCTTTCGCGCCGTTTGCGCGCGACTTACATTATCTTCGGCGCGATTTTGCTGGCGCAGTCGGCGTTGTTTTTCAGCTTCCAATCGCAGGCTGACAGTGACATTGTTGACAACTCAGGCAAAGTCATCAAAACGCGCGGCATTATTGTCGTTGACGACCAAGGACGCGAGCGCGTTTTGATCGGCGCGCCGATTCCGCAGGCTAAAAATCGCGTTTTCACCGACAAGACGCGCGCCATTGCGGCTTGGAAGGATAGAATGCCCGAAAGCGGCAAATTTTACTGGGATAAATTTAACGAACTCCACAAAGCCGCCGTCGGAGTGCTCGTTCTGGACGAAAACGGTTTTGACCGCGTGGTTGTCGGCGACCAATTGCCCGACGCTAACACGGGCAAGCGCATCGGAACGGCGACCGGAATCACGATCCACAACGAGAAAGGTTACGAGCGCGCGGGATTCGGCATGATAAAAGCCGGAGAGCATACGCGGGTCGGACTCGGAATGGACGACGAACACGGCGAGGCTCTGAATTTATTCTCGGCTAAAGGTCTCGGTGTGGGAATTCGCATCAACGATTCGAAAAACCAGTTGATTTTCGGAACGCTCGAACCGGGCAAACTGTATAACAAATCCGACCAACCGTTTAGCGGCTATATGTTTCGTCAAGGCAATGAGGTAAAACATCAATTCAACGTTCTGGAGAAAAAATAGAAGTTTTCGTGAAAGTTCCGATGTTGAAATAAACATCGGAACTTTCACATCATTTTTTTGCAAATTTAATTGCTGCTTCACAATCGGCATTGGCGTAGCGGACAAAGACCGTTTTCAAAGAATTAAAATTTTTACGTTTATTTCTGGTTGTTTTTAGTATTGAGAAATTCCTTCTTCGATGTTTCAATAAATTGATTTGGCTTCCAACCTTTTAAAATTTTATCCAAAAGAAATTTATCGCTTGCGCTCAGTCCTATTTTAAACAAAGAACCTAAGCCACCAGCACCTAGCGCATCAATTCCAAAACCCATCAACTGAAACAACGACCACCGGGCTGTTTTTGATGGTAATTTATCTATCCAGGATTTTTTCGTTACTTCTTTAAAGTATGCTTTTATAAGTTTCTGATCTGGATTTTGGTCTTTTAACCAATTCTTAAATTTATTGGCTTCCGTAAGAAGTTTATACAAATCTCGAAAACTCCTTTCGCCTTTATTAATAACTTCTCTTAAAGCGCGGGGGTCATCGTACACAAAATCTTGAAACACACTTATTTGTTCATCGCTTCCTTTGCGAGCGGCTATCAAATCATTAAATTTGGTGATTATCCCCTCAAAGGAGGTATCTTAGATGTATAAAGATACTCGACTTGCAGGGGTTGAAAAATGGTATCATTTGCCGCCAAAGGATGCCTATATGAGAGTACCAGACAACATACCAAAGTGCATTTGCTACCTATGTTATAAAATCGGTGGCGGCGCGGCGGCTGGAAAATACAACGCAATCGGAACGGGATTTATAGTTAAAGTTGAGGAATTTGGTTACAGCTTCATTTATGTAGTGACTGCAAGGCACGTTATAGATGAACATAAACGCACCAAAACCGACCAACTATATTTGAGGCTTAATACAAGAGCAGGTGGCGTTGATTATTTTCAAGTTGATATGAAACAAAGCGGCTGGATATTTCCGGAAGAAGAATCCATCGATTTGGCTTTTATACAGATTCAAATACCACATTCGGATTTTGATTTTTTGGAAGTTCCGATTGAAATGACCGCTACCCTTGAGGTTTGGAACGAACAATATATCGGAATTGGCGATGAAATTTTCGTAACAGGCTTGTTTACTCACCGAAAAGGTTTAGAAAGGAATTTTCCGATTGTTCGGACAGGAATTATTTCAGCAATGCCGTTTGAGGCGATTTATGACAAAAAAACAGGTGACTATTTTCCCGCTTTTTTGGCTGAATTACGCAGTATTGGCGGTTTAAGCGGTTCGCCTGTCTTTATTTACCTTAATAAATATCGTGAACCTAAGCCTAAACTACCCGAAGGTAGAGACTCTGTTTTCTATCTTTTAGGGATAATTAGAGGGCATTGGGAATTGGATGAGGATGAAGGCGGTAACAAACTGCCAAAAAAAGACAGTTTCAAAGATGATGTGCGTATTGGATATAGCAAAGGCGAAAATCTTAATGTAGGAATTGGACTTGTTACACCCGCACATCAACTTTGGCTGGCATTAAAATCTGAAAGCGTAAGGAATATGAGAAAACAACTCGCGAAAATGTTAGATGAAATGGAAGATACATTTGTCGAAGATTCTTCTGGAATTCCAGAAGAATCTTCGGATGCTTTTACGAAAGACAGTTTTGAAAACGCTTTGAAAAAAGTTAGTCGTAAGACTTCCGAACCTGACGAAGAAAAGAAACAAACATAGGCGTTTCAGCATTGCGGCGGTTGTATCTGAAAGCGTATTCGTTGAAATAGCTTTGCAAGTATTTTGCGCTGACTTGATGATATACGCCGCGTATGCCGCCTTTAACGAGTGACCAGAAGCCTTCGATGCTGTTTGTATGAGCATCGCCTAAAACATAGACTTTTTCGGCGTGGTGAACTCGTTTGTGTTCATAGCCTTGATATTTGAGCGAATTGTAACTTGGCAATTCATCGGTAAAAACTAACGAACTTGGCAAAACCTTTTCGTGAATAAAAGGTACAAGCGTTTTGGCTTTAACGTCTGGAACAACGCGAGCGACTACGTTGCCCTGTCTTTCGACAGCACCTGCAACGATTGTTTTGTTTTCCGAGCCGCGACCGCGTTTGCCGCCTTTTTTCTTGCCGCCAACGTAGGTTTCGTCAACTTCGACTTTTCCGCTTAATTGTGTGTCATCTTCGGCAAGCATTGAACGGATTTGTTTGAACATACGCCACGCGGTTTTATAAGTAACACCTAGTTCGCGTTCTAACTGTTTGGCAGAAATACCACAACGAGTAGAAGCCATTAAATAAACGGCATAAAACCAAAGGCGCAAAGGCGTTGTGGATTTGTGATAGATAGTTCCGGCAGTCGGATGAACGTGATTGCCGCAAAATTGACAAGAATAGCTTTTGCGTGATGCAACGCGATAGTGATTTGTGATTTTTTGACAGGTTTCGCAAAAAATACCGTCAGGATAGAGGTAATTTTTGAGCCATTCGAGACAAACATCGTCGTTCGGAAATTGCTTTTCAAAATCCTGAATCGTGTATTTTTGCATTTTAGTTTTTGGCGGTTTGTTTGACATAAGCTATTTCCTTTCTTCAAGTTACAAGAAGGATTATAGCTTATTTCTTACCTACCGTCAAGGGATAATTACCTTAAATTTTAAGTTAAGTATTATGTTGCTTATTTCATCTGTTGCCACTTCTGATGAGAAATGTGACGAGTAATACCAATCGCTTCTAGCAGACATTAATTGACTTAATAAATAGCTTACTGAAAGACTAGAATGCTTTGGCGATATTCGCTTATGGTAAAACTCATTCGCCTTCTTAAAATCAATATTAGTTTCAACTAAAAAATTAGTAGTGTTATTTAATACCTTGAAAATGAATTCATTAGGAAGTTCATATTCTGGTACTTGATATTCCAACAGTTGCGCTATTGCGTCTTTCACATATTTCCCATTGGAGAAATCCTCAATTGTTTCCAATTCAACACTTCTTTCAATTGAGAAAGGTTTGATGTATTTGGAAGCTTGGATTGCTTAACGCCTTGCTCCTTTCATTGAAAAGCCTACTGCTTCCGAAAACAGCTTACGTGAATAGTTTTCCCAAGTGTAATCTGGTATTGACCATGTTATTGGTTTATGTATTTCGTGAGAAGTACTTGTATTTTCAGTATAAATCCCCGTGTTATTTTCAAGATAAGAAATGCTTAAAAAACCCGCTTCTAAAAAATCTAACAGCACATCAGGTTGAAATTTTTGAACAATGAGTTTTAAAAAGCCACTATCAGCTATTATGTGAACATTTTGGTAAAACAACATTGCTTCGGCGAGAAAGCCAAAATCAACCGCTGTTTCTAGATTTTCATTTCCTGCTCGATTTTTTAAATGAATACAAACTGACTCAAACATAATACAAAGGCGAGAATTGGTTTGTTTTTATTTTTGTGAAAAGAACCTTTAAAAAATCTTAAATCAAATTTAATTTCTACTACAAAACTGCACAACACACAGTACGAAATTCAACTCAAAATAATATGTTAAAAATCTGTTAATTTTTGAAATGAGGTCGAGGGTAAGTTATAAAAGAAAAGATACTTGAGTGAATTTTATTTTAAGTCATTTAATACACATTGAAAATTTTTCGGAAATCAATCCGAATTCCTTCGCTTTCAATTTCAGGGGCGTGCCGTTGGCGACAGTTTTTCAAAACTTACGAATCAATATAACCTTCGTTTTCGGCTTCGGATTCAGAGCGGCTTTTGCCGTCGGCAATGTCAAACCAGCGTTGATAGCCGTGTTTGGCTAACCCCCATGCGGCGCGTCCGTAAAGTTTGACGATTTTTTCTTTAATCAGTGGACGATTGACCAGTCCTTTGCGGCTTAGCAGGAAAACGGCGTCTTCCTGATCTTTAAAGCGCCCAGCGATGAATTTCAGAATGACGAGCCATTCGGGCGTTAGAACCGGGACGCCGCCGATTTTTACCGCTTCCTTTAAAGCCTGCTCGAATAATTTCTTAAACTCGTCGCGGCGTATAATCCAATCAACCGCAACTGTCTTTTTGTCGGTCGGCGTTAGATAACGCTCGCCGCCTTGTCGAAGCTGTCCTGCGACTTGGGATTTTGGCACGGGCAGAAGCTGCGAGGCAATAATGTCAATATCTTTGGTCAAACGGTCGCTGCCGTACAAACTCATCGCCAGACCGCCGACCAAAGCCCATTCGATATTATTTTCTTCCGCCAGAGTTCCGACTTTTTCAATCGCCTGCTTTGCCGATTCTTCGTCGAGAAAATCGAATTGTAAATCTTCGATTGTCATAAATTATTTCATCATCGGAATTTTAACAACGTTCTTTTCGGCAAATTCAATCGCTTCCTCATAACCCGCGTCAACGTGGCGGACGACGCCCATTCCCGGATCGGTGGTTAAAACTCTTTCGATTCTTTTTGCCGCTTCGGGCGTTCCGTCGGCGACGACGACTTGTCCGGCGTGCAGGCTGTAACCGATGCCGACTCCGCCGCCGTGATGGAGCGAAACCCAGGTTGCACCGCCCACGGCGTTGATCATCGCGTTGAGATAAACCCAATCGGCGATGGCGTCCGAGCCGTCTTTCATCGCTTCGGTTTCGCGGTTGGGCGAAGCAACAGAGCCGCAGTCGAGATGGTCGCGTCCGATGATGATTGGCGCTTTTAGCTCGCCCGATGCGACCATTTCGTTTAATTTCAAGCCTGCTTTAGCGCGCGCACCATAACCGAGCCAGCAAATGCGTGCTGGCAAGCCCTGAAAACGGACTTGTTCCTGCGCCATTGTCAGCCAGCGCGCGAGATGATCGTCTTCGGGGAAAAGATTCATTATCGCTTCGTCGGTTTTGTAAATGTCTTCCGCCTCGCCCGACAGCGCGACCCAGCGAAACGGACCTTTGCCTTCGCAAAACAGCGGGCGGATATAAGCCGGAACAAAACCGGGATAATCAAAAGCGTTTTCCACACCATTGTCTTTGGCGCGTTGGCGTAAATTATTGCCGTAATCGAAAACAACCGCGCCGCGTTTCTGAAATTCGAGCATTGCTTCGACGTGACGCGCTATCGAATCCATCGCGCGTTTTTCATAATCAGCTGGATTCGATTCGCGCAAACGCGCGGCTTCTTCAACGCTCAAACCGACGGGAATGTAGCCGTAAAGAACGTCGTGCGCAGCGGTTTGATCGGTGACGACATCCGGGACAACTCCGCGATTTAACAATTCCCAATGAATTTCCGCCGCATTGCCGTGCAGCGCGATTGAAACAGGCTCACGTTTTTGCTTGTACTCTTCGACAATTCGGAGCGCATCGTCCAGATTTTGGGCGGCTACGTCAACTTGTTTGAATTGCAAACGGCGTTCGATGCGCCATTTATCAACTTCGACCAACAAGCCGATTCCGCCGTTAAATGTAATCGCTTGTGCCTGTGCGCCGCCCATTTCGCCGAGTCCGGCGGTTAAAATTAATTTTCCCGCGAGATCGCCCCAGCCGTGTTGTCGGGCTAGTGAGCCGAAAGTTTCGTATGTGCCCTGCAAAATGCCCTGCGTGCCGATGTAAATCCAGCTTCCGGCGGTCATTTGCCCGTACATCATCAAGCCGTCGCGCTCGTATTTGTCGAATTGTTCCTGCGTAGCCCACGCCGGGACGATGTTTGAATTGGCGAGCAAAACGCGCGGTGCATCTACGTGAGTTCTAAAAATGCCGACCGGCTTGCCCGATTGGACGAGCAGGGTTTCATCCGATTCCAAATTTCTCAAGCTTTCGAGAATTGCGTCGAAACATTCCCAATTTCGGGCGGCTTTTCCGCGCCCGCCATAGACAATCAGTTTGTCCGGGTCGAACGCGACATCCGGGTCGAGATTGTTTTGAATCATTCGATAGGCGGCTTCGATCAGCCAGTTTTTGCAGGTTAATTCCGCTCCGCGCGGTGCTCTAACAATTCGTTTCATATTTTTTATTCCAGAAATAAAGACGATTTATTTTTGACGGCTTTCGGGCTTGCGTCAAGCGGTTGCGGATTTAATTAACTTAGTCAACCAGTGGAAAGGATCTTAAAACGTCGTCTCTTGCAAAAAGAATCCTTTTCAAACAGATTATTCCCGGAAAATGAAACGTTTTTGCCTTTCATTGCGCGTTTAAAAATAGAAAATCTGAATTGGAAAATAGAAAATCTGAATTGGAAATTTATGCAGCGTTTGATTATTGCCCTTCTGGGTGGTTTGTTTTTCGTCTTGAACGTTTTGGCGCAGAATGTTGAGCCGAATCGTGATCCTGAAAAAGTTAAATTCGTAACGTCCGACATTGATAATTTCTGGCGCGCTTATGATTTGGCGAGCAAAGAAACGGACAGAGAAAAGAAAATCGAGATTTATCAAAAAGAATATTTAGACAAGGGCAGTCAAGGCTTAAAAGATTTTACCGCGGCGCGAATCAAAAGCGCGAAGAATTTGGTCGGATCAATCGAAAGCCATCCGAAATATTACGCTTCGATTCGTCCTTCGACTCTGCGTGTCAAAGAGATGGAAAAGCAGATGCGGAAAAACTTTCGCAATCTCAAGAAAATTTATGCTGATGCGGTTTTCCCTGATGTTTTTTTCACAATCGGCGTCTTGAATTCCGGCGGGACGCTCTCCAAAAATGGTTTGCTGATCGGAACTGAGATGTACAGCATGACTCCGAATGCGCCGCGCGAAGAGCTTAATGCCTGGCTCAAATCCGTGATTCTGCCAATCGAAAATGTGCCTTATATTGTCGCCCATGAATCAATTCACTATCAGCAAAAAATGGTTCCGTCACTTACTTTAATCGGAAAAGCGTTGCAGGAAGGAATGTGCGATTTTATCGCCGAATTGATCGCTGGCAAACACGCCAATCAAGTGCAGAAAACTTTCGGTGAAGCCAACGAAGCGGCGCTGTGGCGCGAGTTTGAGCCTACAATGTGGGGAAACGATTACACAAAATGGATTTACGATTCAGTTAATGCCAAAAATCGCCCGGCGGATATGGGTTATTACATGGGCTACAAAATCGTTCAGTCGTATTACAACAACGCCAGGGATAAACGACAGGCAATCAGAGACATTCTGGAAATCAAAGATGTCCGAAAATTCTATGAGACAAGCAAATACGGCGAAAAGTTTGGTAATTAACTTGTAAAAAAAAGGCTTTATTTTACGAAATATTAAATTTAGAAAGCGGATTGTTTGGTTTGATGAGATTGTAGCGTTCGAGCTTCATATATAAATTGCGCCGCGAGATGTCCAGTTCGCGTGCGACGCGCGAGACGTTTCCGTTGTGTCTTTGAAGAGCTTCTAGAATAACCCGACTCTCAATTTGCGAGATTACCTCGTCGAGCGTTCCCGTTTCTCTCTTGACGCTAAAAACAGTTGCAGAAGATTCGTCGGGCAAATTAATAGAACGTGGTTCTTGCGAGAGGGGCAGACTGGTGCGCCTTAGCTCCGGCGAGAGATGTTCGGGCGTAATGATTTCATTATCGTCTGCGCGGACAATGATTCTTTGCAATTCGTTGCACAACTGACGAATATTTCCGACCCAGTCGCAAACTATCAACAGATCCACAGTTTGCGGAGTAATTGTTATGTTTTGCTTGTTGTATTGAGCCGAATAGTGGTTGAGATAATGGTTAACGAGAAGCGGAATTTCCGAGCGTCTTTCCCGAAGCGGCGGAATTCTCAGGCGAATTACATTTAAGCGGTAATATAAATCTTCTCTGAAAGTGCCGTCAGCCACTTTTGATTCCAAGGAAACGTTTGTCGCGGCGACAACTCTGACATCTACTTTTATCGGTTTCTTTTCTCCGAGCGGTTGGATTTCTCCTTCCTGTAAAAAACGCAACAGTTTCGGCTGTACATCGAGCGGCAAATCTCCGATTTCGTCAAGAAAAAGTGTTCCGCCATCCGCCGAACGGATTACGCCCGGAGAATCCTGCATCGCACCGGTAAAAGCTCCTTTGCGATAACCGAAAAGATGTCCTTCGGCGAGTTCTTTTGGTATCGCCGTGCAATTAAATGGCACAAAAACCTGATCTTTACGGTTTGATAATTGATGCACGGCGCGCGAAACAAGCTCTTTTCCGGTTCCTGATTCGCCGGTAATGAGAACTGTAATATCGCTGGTTCTGATCTTATAGATTTCCTCGACCAGCGTCTGCATTCCCGGGCTTGAATGAATAAAGCCGGGCAAAGGGCTTTCCACTTTTAAACGTTCGGATTCAACAAGTGTTTTTTGAGTTTTATGTCTCTCTTGCAGCGAGCAGATTTTTAAACCAAGCTCAACGGTTTTGATAATCGGTTTGAGGCTCGAATTATCGGATAATCTGGCTCCTGAGCGCGGAAAAACCAGCAAAATTGAAGGCGCTGCGCCGGGGTCAGGCATTTCAATGACGGCAAAATTGTTTGCTTCGGCAAAATCTGAAAGGTTTCCATTTTCCTTTGTACGTTGTAAATCAGCGAGCAGTTTTTCTGATTCGGCGGGTGTGAAGCCTGAATACAAAACGGTCGAAAGTTTGCTATGAGATTCGCTGTCAGAAGGGCGCGCTACTAGAATTTTCCTGGCTTTGCTTTCCTTTTGTAAAATGGATAACAATTCATGAAAAAGCAATTCTCTGGATGTGGCTGCTTCGGCTAATCTGGTCGTCAAAAGCCCGATGTTTTGCGCCGGATGTTTGATCTCGACGGTGGTCGTTTTCAAATTGGCGCGAGCTGTTTTCGCTTTCTCGAGCAGCCTTTTGATTTGCAGGTAAAGAAAGTTTTCGATGGCTTGATCGAAATATTCAGCAGCTCTTTTCGGATTCGTTTCACTAAGAACCGTGCCGAGTTCGTAACGGCAAAGCGCCGAGTGATAATAATCATGAATCACTTCGTACATCGAGAGACCGCGACTCAGATGGTATTCGGCGAGCGTCGAATCATTTTTGGCTTGTGCGGCGAGACCTTTTAATCTTTCGTAATAAGCTGCAATATACAAATCCGTTTCGTGATCTTCATCGGGCTTGGCTAGGTTGATTTCGGATTCAAATTCATCCCATGCTTCCTGTTGCCGATAAACGTCAGCAAGCTGTAAGCGAGCGTGCTGGATGAAGGAATCATGTTTCAGCTTTTCGGCGGTTTCAAGATATTCCTGGACGATTTTGGCAGCGCGTTTATATTTTTTTGTTGCTTGATGATAGCGTCCCCAATTGTGAAGCGCCTGAGCGAGATACCATTGACGGTTTTGAATTTGACTGACTTCGACAGCTCTGCTTAAGCATTTTTCGGCTTCGTCAAAATCCTCTCGCAATAAATATAGCTCGCCTAATGAGTCATAAATTACGGGCAGAGATTTGTGATTTATTTCAACTGCAATTTTGAGCGCCCGGTGCAGCGTTTTTTCGGCTCTCTCCCAATCTCCGACTCTGATCAGGTTAAGACCGAGATTGTTATAAGCGGTCAGAACGTTCGCTGTGTGTTCCGTTTGTTCAAAATAGCGAGCCGATTTTTCCAGACAAGCAATGCCTTCGACCGGGCGATGCGTAATTGTATAAGCCGCCGCCATATCGGTGTAAGCTCTACCAAGAACGTAATGTTCCGGGCGATCTCCGACGATATTGATAATCTGGCGGCAGAGCTCGATGCTTTCTTCGAACTTGTTTTCCTGGACGGCAATGGTCGAAAGAGCCGTATAAGCGTGAGTCATACCTCGCCGGTCGCCGATTTCGCGATAAATCTCAAGCGATTCAACCGCAAAATCGCGGGCAATTTTAGATTGCCCAACCGCACGATATGACCTCGACAATGAAGCCTTAATCAGTCCGATAAGTTGTTTGTCAGTATTATCCGCAGTCGCTTGTTCTAAAATTTCTTTAAGAAGGGAAATCGCTTTCGGGGCGTTAGCCAGATAATTATATAGCAGTGCGATTTGAGTTTGTGTTTCGAGGTCTATACGACGGTTGAGAGCCAATCGAACTTCTTCGTTTGCATACATTTTCAGGACATCAAGCGCTTCCTCATAGCGAGCTTGCAATTCAAGGGCTCTCGACAGAAACAAGCGCAGCTTCGCCAGCAAATTTACATCACGAGGCTTGAGCTTTAAGAGAGAATTGGTTTTTTCTTCTGCGACGCGTGCGACTCCGAGTTCAATCAATTCCTGTATTTGCTGTATTTCCGCTTCAAAATTGTTGTTTGCGGAATAGCGTGACGATGCAGCGCTGCTTTGATGAGCAT
This sequence comes from Acidobacteriota bacterium, assembly GCA_030863175.1. Lineage (GTDB taxonomy): Bacteria > Acidobacteriota > Blastocatellia > Pyrinomonadales > Pyrinomonadaceae > JALZCH01. The sequence continues at coordinate 12,035 of JALZCH010000047.1, forward strand.
AAAACTTTTCATCAAACTGAGACGAATTTTTATTTCGAGATGTTTTGAGCGCCATTATTTTGAAGTGCCTTGTGACAGAAACCGAAAGATTAGGATGCTAAATTATCACCAATCTTTCTTTTGAGCAAAAGACAATTCAAAAAACAACGCGAAAAAGTTAAAAAAGAGTTCGGTTTTAAAACCGAACTCTTTTTTAACTTTTTGAGACAATCAACTTGGTTCTTTTGGTTGGCTTTCAATCTGATTAGTCGCCCAACAAAATTCCTTTACCGGCATAATCAGAAATCAGAATTCCTTTGCCCGTGTAATCAGACATTAAAATCCCTTTTCCAGCATAATCAGCCAACAAAATTCCTTTTCCCGTGAAGTCCGACATCAAAATTCCTTTTCCATTGTAATCCGAAATCAAGATACCTTTGTTTGTTTTGTTTGTGTTTTTCATTTCTGTTCTCCTTCTTCTTTTTTTGTTTTTAACTTCTGCCATATCTAATTACAACCTGCGTGCCAAACAATATTGTGTTTCTCTTTGTTGTGGTAAACCTCTGACAAATATGGGCTTATGCTTTTATTCTGACTTGTTTTATCCATCCGGAATACTCAATTGTGACTGACTAAAATTTAGCCAAATTTTTACTTCTTTTTAATTTTTTCTTTTATGTCCATCATAAAAGCCTTTTATTTGTTATTTGTGAATGGTTTTGCTCTAAATTGAGGCAGTGTGCAAAAAATAAACAATAGTTAATCGTTTTTGATTGGGATAAGAAAAATTTGTTTTATTCTTTCTGTAAATCTAAATAATTTTGCATAATGAGTCGGATTTGTGTTTCGAATAGCGCAACAAGAGAAAGGAAATCTCGTGAGGAATTTAATTTTTGCAGCGTTAATAGGTTTACTTTCGATCTGCTGTATTGCGGGACAAACGATTCAACCTAATCCCGATCCGGACAAAGCAAGATTTATAACTTCGGATATTGATAATTTCTGGCGTGCTTTCGATTTAGCAGCCAAAGAAGCTGATCGTGAAAAGCGAATCGAAATTTTTCAACGTGAGTATCTTGACAAAGGCTCAATCGGCTTAAAGGATTTTCTGCGTTTGCGAATCAAATCGGCGAAAACATTAACAGAAACAGTTGAAAAACTGCCGCGTTTCTTTGCTTCGATCCGCGCTTCGACTCTGCGTATCAAAGAAATGGAAAAACAGATGCGGCAAAGTTTTCGCAAATTTAAGAAAATTTACCCGGAAGCGGTTTTCCCGGACGTTTTCTTCGTAATCGGTGTGACAAACACCGGCGGAACGGCTTCGGAAAACGGTTTGCTGATCGGAGCCGAGCTTTATGGCGCAACCGCAAATACGCCGCGCGACGAATTCCCGGATTTGTACAAAAACTTTTTGCCCGAAGAAAAAGACCCGAATCAATTGCGTTTGAAGGTAAACAAACTGCTCGATGTCTCTTTAAAGCCGGTCGAGAACATCGCGCCCGTCGTCGCACACGAATCCTGTCATTTCAATCAAAAATATCCAAAGCTTGACACATTGCTTGCCAGATCAATTCAGGAAGGAACCTGCGATTTTATCGCCAAACTAACCGCCGGACAGCCGATAAATCCGGCACAACACGTTTACGGAAATCAGCATGAATCCGAACTCTGGCGCGAATTTCAAGCGGAAATGAACGGCGCAAGCACAAAAAACTGGATGTACAACGGTTTGACCTCCGGAGCTCGCCCGCCGGATTTGGGATATTTTATGGGCTATAAAATCAGCGAATCCTACTACAAAAACGCCCGCAACAAACGACAGGCAATCAAAGATATTTTGGAAATCAAAGATTTTCCGGAGTTTTTTGAGCGAAGTAAATACGCCCTAAAATTTACTGAAAACTAGTGTCAGAGGTGTGCGGTTATATTGTTTTTCTACAAAGATGAGCATTTCCCTCCGGGAAAATAACTAAGTTCCGGTAACTTGCGGCTTCTATGGCTTGCCCGTTAAAATAAAAGTTTCTGCGATTGCACAAATTTTCATCTGTCTGCTTTCGCCGAAACTTTTTGTTTTATGGCAATCGAAAAAATCACCGTACGCGGGGCGCGCGTTCATAATCTCAAAAACATTTCGGTCGAAATTCCGCGCCAAAAATTAACTGTTGTTACAGGGCTTTCAGGTTCGGGCAAATCGTCCCTCGCGTTTGACACGATTTACGCCGAAGGTCAGCGTCGCTATGTCGAATCGCTTTCGGCTTACGCCAGACAGTTTCTTGATCAGTTGGAAAAACCTGATGTTGATTCGGTCGAAGGTCTTTCGCCCGCGATTTCGATTGAGCAGAAAACGGTTTCGCGCTCCCCGCGTTCAACGGTCGGAACGGTCACGGAAATTTACGATTATTTGCGGCTGCTTTATTCGTCAATCGGTCAGCCGCATTGTCCGAATTGCGGCGCGGCGATTACTCGGCAATCGGTCGAGCAAATAAATTCAAATGTTTTGAGTTTGCCGGAAGGCGAGCGTGTAGTCGTTTTCGCGCCCATTGTGCGTGGGCGCAAAGGCGAGTTTAAAAAGGAGCTGGAAAAGCTGCAAAAGGACGGTTTTGTGCGCGCCCGAATTGACGGCGAGATGCGGCAGCTGGACGAGGAAATCAATCTCCAGAAAAGCAAAAATCACACAATTGAAGTTGTCGTTGACCGCTTGATGATTAAAGAGGGAATCAAAGAGCGTCTGAACGAATCGGTCCGCACGGCTTTGAAAATGACCGACGGCGCGGTTTTGATTTCGGTTGTTGACGGCGAAGAAAAGCTTTATTCCGAGCGAATGGCGTGCGTCAATTGCGGAATCAATCTGCCGCCGCTCGAACCGCGCTCGTTTTCGTTTAATTCAGCTTACGGGGCGTGCAAACGCTGCAACGGAATCGGCACGGTTCTGGAAGTTGATCCAACGAAAGTTATTGCCGAAGGAAATCTCGCCTGGAAAGAGCAAAACTTTTTCGGCGCGGCTGACAAGCAAGGTTCGTCGTATTTGAAAACCGCTCTGCGCGCCGTAATTGAAAAATTCATCGAACGCGCTGCCAAAAAAGACGAAACGGTTGATTATGATTTGAAAACGCCTTTTATTGATTTGCCGCAGGAAGTTCGCGACACATTTTTCTACGGCGGCAAAGGTCGTTTTGAATTTACCGAAGGCAAATACAAATACGAATCCGAATGGAAAGGCGCTGTTCGTTTTCTGCACGACCGTTTGCAAAACGCACCTTCGCAAAAAGTGCGCGAGGCGCTGGAAGAACTGGTTTCGCCGATTGTTTGCCCGGAATGCGAAGGCAAGCGTTTGAAACCGGAGTTTTTAGCCGTCCGAGTAGCTGGAAAAGGAATCGCCGAATTTACCGGATTGATGATCGAGGAATCAGCCGATGAATTTGAGAAATTAACACTTTCCGAACGTGACGAACGAATTGCGGGCGGTGTTTTACGCGAGATTCGCGAAAGATTAGGATTTTTGCGCCGCGTCGGACTCGGTTATTTGACTTTGGACCGGGCTTCGGCGACTTTGAGCGGCGGCGAAGGTCAGCGAATTCGGCTGGCAACGCAAATCGGCTCGCAATTGCGCGGAGTTTTGTACGTCCTGGACGAACCTTCAATCGGGTTACATCCGCGTGACAATCAAAAGCTGCTCGAAACTCTGCATCAACTGCGCGACATCGGCAATACGGTTCTCGTTGTCGAACACGATGAAGACACGATTCGACAAGCCGATTTTGTCATTGATTTAGGTCCCGGCGCGGGCGTACATGGCGGTGAAGTTGTCGCACACGGTGAACCGGAAACAATCTTCGAAAATCCCGAATCCGTCACGGCGAAGTATCTTTCGGGTGCGCTTAAAATCGAAGTCCCGAAAGAACGGCGCGAGCCGAACGGCAAGAAAATAATCGTCAAAGGTGCCCGGGCGCACAATCTAAAAAACATAGACGTTGAATTTCCGCTCGGTGTTTTGAGCGTGATCACAGGCGTTTCCGGTTCGGGAAAATCAACGCTCGTTCACGATATTTTGTATCGCGCTCTTGCGAGGCACGTTTACGGCTCGCTGGCTGAGCCGGCGGAGCACGATGCGGTTGAAGGCTTGGATTTGGTTGATAAAGTCATCGAAATTGATCAATCGCCGATCGGCAGAACACCGCGGTCGAACCCGGCGACTTATGCCGGGCTTTTTACCCCGATTCGCGAGCTTTACGCGATGCTGCCCGAATCGCGTCAGCGCGGTTACAAAGCCGGGCGGTTTTCTTTCAACGTCAAAGGCGGACGCTGCGAGGCTTGCGAAGGCGCAGGTGTCAAAACGATTGAAATGAATTTTCTGCCCGACGTTTACGTTCTCTGCGATGTTTGCGGCGGCGCGCGCTACAACCGCGAAACTTTAGCAGTCAAATACAAAGGCTTTTCAATTGCAGATTTGCTCGATACTTCGATTGAAGAGGCGCTGGAAATTCTCGAAAACGTGCCGCAAATCAAACAAAAGCTGCAAACGCTGTTTGATGTCGGTCTCGGTTACATCAAATTAGGACAATCGGCGACAACGCTTTCAGGCGGCGAAGCGCAGCGCGTCAAACTTTCAAAAGAATTATCCAAACGCGCGACGGGCAAAACGATTTACATTCTGGACGAGCCGACGACAGGGCTCCATTTTGCGGACGTGCATAAATTGCTGGACGTTTTGCAACGACTGGTCGAAATGGGAAATACCGTGATTGTCATCGAACACAATCTGGATGTGATTAAATCAGGCGATTACATCATTGATTTGGGACCGGAAGGCGGCGCGGGCGGCGGGAAATTGATAGCCGCTGGGACTCCCGAGCAAATCGTTCGTAACAAAAAATCCCACACCGGCGTAGCATTGAAAGCATTTTTAAAGGGGAGCGCGAAGCAGTAGTTTTGAGTTTTGAGTTCCAAATTATCAAAAAGAATTTTTTGCATTTAAACTCAAAACTCAAAATTCAATTTAAACGCCGAGCTTTATAGCGAGTTTTTCCGCCAATTCCGAATCTTTCGATTCGAGCTTCTCGAACTCTCTTAAAGCCAAATTTCTGAAACCGATTTCGTCGTAGCAAAGCGCCAATTCATAGCGCGCGGCGTTTAATTCGGGCTGTTTTTTGAGTGCGGCATTTAAGTAATCAATCGCTTCATTCGGCTTTTTATCTTCTCTCAACGTTTTACCAAGCTCGTAATAGCTGAAAACGGCGTCCGAATTTACTTCGACGGCGTTTTTAAAGGCTTTAATCGCGTCATCGCGGCGCAAAAGCTTATTGTAGCAAGTTCCGAGCAGATGATAGGCGCTCGAATTAAAAGGATTTATTTTGAGAGCATCATTGAACGAGACGATAGCTAAACGGTATCTGCCCGCAAGAAAAAACGATTCGCCAAGCCGCACGCGCAGTTCGGAAACATCAGGCTGGAGATTAATCGCCTTTTGAAATGATTTCGAAGCCCTTTCGTAATCGCCCGTCGAGATCTGGTTGACGCCGTCGCGGTAAAAATCGAAAGCTTTGCCCCAGTTTTCCGGCGTTATTTTCGTGCCGTCTTCGAGATAATAATTATCAATCAGAGCTTGTTGTTCAACGGTGATCTGCGAAAGATTCTGAACCGGCTCTTTTTTAGTAAAAGCTACTGACGGCGCTGCTGTCGAAACCGCGACGCTTTGAGAATTTGCCCCGATACTATGAAACGCATTGCTGACCGGAATGCTGACGATCAAGGAAGCGAACGCGACGCCGATTGTCCAGCCGACGGCTTTTGTCCTCAGTTCTGAGACTTTCTCCAAATCAACTTCGGCGCTGGTAAGTTCGGTTTCAATCTGTTCGGACTTGGACGAAAGATTTTGATAATTATTCGCAATCTCGACCGAAAGACGCTGAAGACGCGGCACGCCTTCTCTTATTTCCGTTTCGAGCCAGCTGCGTTTTTCTTCAAATTCGGCGTCGAGTTTTTCTTCGATCTGCCGGTTTTGTTGCGGCGAAAGCTCGAAAACGAAATTTTTCTCCAATTCGGCGCGCCAGGCGAAAAGCCGATTTTTAAGAAACGGATTAAAATTTGGAACCCGCCGCAAATTCGCGTCCGTAATATCATCCGCGCTCAGAATCTGGACTTTGTTAAGCTCTTTAATCTGCGCCTCGTTCAGATGTTTGATTTCGGCGCGTTGTAGCGGAAAGCCTTTGAGATAAAAAACAAGGTGTCGCTGTCGCTGCTCATTCTCAAGCTCTTTAAATCTGGCGGAACGTGCGGCAGGCAGATTTTTAAATTCCCTGACGGCGTTCTTCAAATCGGTGCGCGCGGCGGTAAAAATCTCCTGGCTGGCGAGCTTTTTCCATTCTCTTCTGAATTTTTCGAGATTCCGGCTTGCAGAGTCGAAAATCTCCTGCGCTTCGTTTTTGGCTTTATCGGTCAGCGATTTGATTACAGCCGAGCAAACGTAGAAGAAAAGAATGACGCTTGAAAAAAACGCGGCACCGAGAAAAGTAATGAAAAAAATGATTATCACGCTAAGCGCGACCAGATAAATCGTGAGATTTCGATTAAATTCCGCTACCGTTCCGGCGATTTGCGGCGATGCGGGTAAATCCGCCCTGCTAGCGTAAGCTTTGACGGGCAGCTGCGACGGCACATCGGGCGGTTTGATGGCGTCAATCAATCTGCCGATTGTCACCAGATCGGCGTTCGGATCAGCGACAAAATTTTCGTTAAAACGAGCAGGGAAAAACAAAACTCCGGTTTCGGCTTCAAGCCCGCACCAAGCGCATTTTTCAAGTCCGCTCCAATAAAAATGCGCTTGATTAAAGCTGCACTCGCACAGATCATTTTCGAGCGCATCGAGCGCATCAGCCCATTCGCGCGCGGTCGGACGATTTTTGATTTCCAAAAACGCGCGGCGGAAAAGTTGAACAATCGTTGGTGAAACTGCGGCAAGCGATAAAGTTCCCGGTGGTTGCTGCATTTGCCGCGCCGTTGCATCTTCGCCGTAAGCGAAACGCCTTTCCCGTATAGAATTTTCGAGCGTATTTTCGCCTTCGCCCAAAAACTTCCCCGAAAACGGATGCCGCCCCATAAAAAGAAGCTGGAAAATCAAAACTGAGAGACCAAAATTGTCGTGATTTTCGGTTCTCGAAACATCGCGCAGCGATTTGCCCTGCAATTCGGGCGGCGTGTGAGTTGAAACGCCGACTTCGCACAAAAAACTGCGGTCGGGCGCGTTCAGATGATAACTGTCGCAATCAATCAGCCGCACGGTCGCGTCGCGGGCAATAACGATGTTTCCGTGATTAACGTCTCCGATTGAGTGCCCGTGCATATGAACGACTGCGAAAGCGCGCGCCGCATTTGCCGCCGCACGAATCAGAAAACGCCAATCGGCTTCGGGAAAACGCCGACGTCGGCTCGCCGGATTATAAAGTTCGTGAATCTGTGTGCCGAATGAAAGTCGCGGCATCAAAAAACCGACTGTTTCGCCCGCTTCGTTTTGCAGAACATCGGTCACCCAAGCCGAAAGCCGCAACAGCTTGTCGGTTTTGAGCGCAACCATTTGCCGCAGTTTTTCGGCTTTCTCGGCAGAAATCGGCTCATGATAAATTTTGGCGACAGATTCGGAATTTTCGAGAATCGCGAAGACAGAACCTTCGCCGCCGCGCCCAAGCTCTTTGCCGAGCGTAAACGTATCGCCTTGTGAGTTAAAAAGTCGAGCCATTTTATTTGTTCTTTGGGCGCGAAGCCAGAATCAAAGTTTTATCGTCGTCGGTTCGCTCATTAATTTTAGGCGAATTCAAAAAAGCCGACAACTTTTCTTCCAAATTTGCCGCTGAATGACTTCCGCGCAACGGCGAGAACATCGAGCGAAAAAAAGGTTGATGCGCATTCTTCGATTGAAAATCTATTGCCACGCGTTGCAACCCATCGGTAAAAATCGCTAATTCTTCAATTCGATTTTCAATATGTGAGATTTGTAAATTTTCAGATGCAGTTTTATCGGTAACAAAATTCGTTGTGTTCGCATATTCGCCTTGCTGCGGCACTCTGAATAAACGAAACTCGTCCTCGTCGGAATAAACAATCGCGCCGTCGCCGATTTGAGCGAAAACCGCTTCGGTTTCACTTGCCGCAACAGCCAAAAAAGTGCAGGCATAATCATCCAAATCTTCATTTTCGCTCTTTAACGTTTCGGGCAGAGTTCTCAAAAAACCGAAAAAGAAATCTTCGTTTAAGTTAGAAACCTTTCCGCCCTTCTCAATCAAAGCCGCCGCGCCGGAAATAAAAAAATCGCAAACAATACGCGCGCCTTCCTGAGCAAATTTCGCGCTTCCCGCGCCGTCGGCTACTGCAACTGTTAAAATCTCGCCCGCATTTGTGTCGAACACGCGGTATGCAAAAGCATCCTGACACGGAACGTCACGCCGGACGTGAGCGGTTCCGGGAACGGAAGCGGCAATGATTTTCCAATTTGTCCGCATCAATCAACGTCAGCCCAGCCGTAAGGCTTGTAATCGGGAAGCCCGACGCGGTCACCCGGATTTGAATAAGAAACGGCTTTAAGCGAATCCGAAAGCCAGCGAAACAGCGGGCGAAACTGAATGCCTTTTAGACGCAACGGTTCGCGCACGGAAATTTGTTTTAAAATGTCGAGCCGCGCGTTGTTAACGGCAAGCGCGAAAAATAAAAACGATTTGTGTTCCTCGCCTTGTTGAATCAATTGATGCGCGGCGCGCCAATCGTCGGTCGGTTCGCCGTCCGTAATCAGGAAAATCCAGGGGCGATAAAGGTCAATTCCGTTTTCGCGAAGGATCTGTTTGCGTTCCCTTAAAAGTTCGACGCCGACGGAAATCGCTTTTCCAAGCGGAGTGTCTCCTTTTGCCTGTAAAGTCGGTGGATGAAAACGATTGGCGGCGGCGAAATCCGAAATAAGCTCTACCGGACCGAAGGTGACGACCGCGACTTCGACCCGTTTGGCGGTCATTGAATCCGCAATCAGCTCATTTTTGAAAACTCGTAAGGCTTCGTTTAATTCGTTAATCGGCGAGCCGCTCATCGAAGCCGACGTATCGAGAAGCAGCAGGCAAGGGCAGCGCGGCTCCGGGTTTTCCGCAAGCTCTGCGTCAATAAAAGGTTTTTGTTCGTCTTCAAACCCGATGAGGTTTTCCATAGTAAAATAATAGCGGAAATCCGAAAATTTTCCGGAAAATTATTGCCCGATTGTTCTTCGGAATCAAGAGAAGAAATTTCGCGTCCTTTGCTGTTAAATTATAAAAAACAGGAAAGGACGCGAAAGTAAATCAAAGCTCTGAAAGCAATATCGTTCGACTTTTTTTCGGCTTAACTGGGCTCCGGCACGTGCATTCTTCTGTATCCGAGAAACAGATAAGTCAGCAGGGCAGCAACAATGATAATTGCTACGTTGAGCGGAATCGAAACAGCGCGTTGTATAAGCTGGCTTTGATCGTCATCCGGCGAATTAAAACCGAAAATTGTTTTGATTCCGAACCAAACCGGGATAATAGCGATTTGTGCCGTAGCCGCAAGTCCAATCAATTCGCGGCGTCCGACATCGTCCGAATTTGCCAAAGCGCCTGCAATTCCAACCGCCAGAGAAATCAGTGCGCCAACGTAAAGCGGATTGAATTCACCGTATTTGAGCGGCGGGCTGTTGAACGAACCAACAGCGACTCCGCTTAAATACAAAATCACCATCGCTGCCAAAAACGCCAGAAAGCCGTGACCGGCTAGCTTGAAATTGCCGTTTAAAATGCCGAGACTGATTGCCATTAAGGTCGGCAAAATCGGCAAAAAAAGCAATCCGGCGATAATCAGCAGCGTTTGATGCTGAATCAGACCATATGCGAGGAATGACGCTCCGATCAGGAATCTTCCGACGAAACCGACTGTAATGTGCGAAAACTGCCAAAGTTCCTGAAAAATATCGGTAACCGGTTCGGCGAGCGGGCGTGTTAGGTCTCGGGTGTTTTCGCTCGAAATTACGGCTCGCGGCTGCCGGATGCTGATTGTGTAATCGTCAGGATTGTAAAAATCGGCGTTAAGCAAACCATCTATAAAACGCTTGGCTTTCGGCGTTGAAGTTGACATGTCGAGAGCGTCTTTTGTTTCGCTTTTTCCGTCCGCGGTTAAATCATGTTCTTGTCGAAGTGAAACGTTTTTGATTCCGGCGGAAAACGCAATTTCGGCAACTTGCTGCCCCATTCCGGCGGGTGCGGAAACTTTTATTAATCTCATAATTCGTCTCTTTTCTTGCTCGAATCAAAATTTAAGAGATAATTAAGACTCTGTTAGTTCGGCAACGTACAAAAAAATGTCAATTTACGAAGATTTTGAGCCGCTTAATTTTGAGAGTATTAAGACTTATCCGCTTGAGGAACGTTCTAGCAAAGTGACAATCGAAAATTTCTCGCAAGCTCCGGCAGATAGCGACAGCCTTAGAGAATTTTTGGATAAACTGCCCGACATTTTGGCGGTTAAATCTTTGCGCGAAATTGCCAATCAAATTCGGCGCGCCAAAAAACTCGGTAAGCCCATTGTTTGGGGAATCGGCGGACACGTCGTCAAAACGGGACTAGCGCCGGTTTTGATTGATTTAATGCGGCGCGGCTTCGTGTCGGCAATCGCGGCAAACGGCTCGGTCTTGGTTCATGATACCGAAATCGCTCTGGTCGGTTTTACGTCCGAGGACGTTGACGCCACGCTCGGCGCGGGCGATTTCGGAGCGGCGCGCGAGACCGGAGAGATTTTAAATCGGGCGGCGAAAAACGCCTTTCGGGAAAATCTCGGTTTGGGCGAGGCGATGGGCAGGGAATTGATTCAGTTGAAACCGAAAAACGAAAATTTTTCACTGCTTTTTCAGACATACAGAAATAAAATCCCGTTTACCGCGCATTTGACCATCGGTGCGGACATCGGGCATTTTCATCCGTCTGCGGACGGCGCGGCTTTAGGTGCGGCTTCGCATACGGATTTTCGTCTTTTTTGTTCGATTGTTCGGGAGCTAAACGGAGGTGGGGTTTATTTAAACGTCGGCTCAGCAGTCGTGCTGCCGGAAGTATTTTTAAAAGCCGTTACAATCATCAGAAATTTAGGGATTCCGCTTGCGGATTTTACTACAGCGAATTTCGATTTCATTCAAAGCTATCGCCCAGCGACGAACGTCGTCCGGCGTCCGGTTCAAAACGGCGCGGGGCGCGGATTTTCCGTAACCGGGCATCATGAGATTATGATCCCGCTTCTTGCTGCACAGATTTTATGCGGTTCTGAGTAAATTACAAAATGGTTTAAAATTAAATCTCAATCAAAAAACTCGATTTCGATTACAATAATTGATTTGTTAGGATGAGTAGCGAAACGGAAATTAAAGTTAAAGACGTGGCGCAAACGAGCAGAGTTCCTCTTCTCGTTTTAATTTTGGCATTGATTTTAACTCTGTTTTCAACTTATTACGTTTCACAATCTGGAGAGGCGCGTGATCGTTCGCGGTTTGATTCGGCAGCCGAGCGGACAAAAACAAAAATCAAAGACCGAATTGACACTTACATCGCAGTTTTGCGCGGCGCTGCTGCATTGTTTGCCGCAAGCGATTCCGTCACGCGAGAGGATTTTCAAAATTATGTTCGCCGCATTAGGGTGCAGGAATTATTTCCCGGCATTCAGGGCGTAGGTTATGTCGCGCGGGTTCGTCCCGAAGAAGTTGATTTGCTCACGGCGCGGATGCAGAGCGAAGGTTTTCTTTATTTTAAAATTCGACCCGAAGGCTTGCGCGAAGAATATTTTCCGATTATCTATATTGAGCCGCTCGACCGGCGAAACAACGTCGCCATCGGTTTTGATATGTACAGCGAAGAAATTCGCCGCGAAGCGATTGACCGCTCACGTGATTCAGGTATTCACGCCGCATCAGGCAAGGTAAGGCTTGTGCAGGAAGAGGTCGAAGAGTTTAAACAATCCGGGTTTCTGATTTACGTCCCGGTTTTTCGCAGCAGGTTCGCCCCAACCACAGTTGAAGAACGCCGTCAGGATTTGCAAGGATTTGTTTACGCTCCGTTTCGCGCCGACGATTTACTGCGAAATATCGTTAGCCCCGATGAAACGCCGGAACTTGATTATCGCGTTTACGACGGAACAGAGGCGACTGAGGACAATTTGATGCACGACACAAAGCGTGTTCGCGGCGCAGTCAATGATCCGTTTAGTCCGCGTTTTGAAATAACGAAAACTATTAAAGTCGGCGACCGGATTTGGACTCTTGATTTTGTTGAGCGTCCCGAATTTAATCGTTCGGCAGGGGCGGAATTGCCGCCGTTTCTTTTAATCAGCGGTGTGATCATCAGTTTTGTTTTGTACGGGATTATCCGATCACAGGCGAGCGCTCACGCCGAAGCTGAACAAATTGCTGCTGAGCTTTTCGCTTCCGAACGCGAGGTGCGCCGATTAAACGAAACTCTCGAACAGCGCGTCGTTGAGCGCACGGCGCAGCTCGAAGCCGCCAACAAAGAGCTTGAATCGTTTTCCTATTCCGTATCGCACGATTTGCGTGCGCCCTTGCGCCATATTTCGGGTTTTGCCGAGCTGCTTGAAAAACGCGCTGCAAGCTCGCTTGACGACACAAATCGGCGTTATGTCAAAACCATCAGCGATGCCGGAAAACAAGCCGGGCGATTGGTTGACGATCTGCTCGCATTTTCGCGAATGGGGCGCACCGAGCTGATGAAGACTGTTGTTGATATGAATCAAATCGTTCGCGATACACAGAACGATTTGAAAATTGAAACGGAAAATCGGAATATTGAATGGCGCATCGAAACACTCCCAACGGTTGAGTGTGATCCGGCGATGCTCCGGCTGGTCTGGCAAAATCTGTTGTCAAATGCCGTGAAATACACGCGTAACCGCGAAAATGCAACGATCGAAATCGGTTGTCGCGATGCTGGAAGCGAAACAATTTTTTCCGTCCGGGATAACGGCGTCGGATTTGATATGCGCTATGTCAATAAGCTGTTCGGAGTTTTTCAGCGGCTGCATTCGCATGAGGCGTTTGAAGGAACGGGAATTGGTCTGGCGAATGTGCGCCGGATAATCGCCCGCCACGGCGGTCGCACGTGGGCGGAAGGCGAGATTGACAAAGGCGCGACAATTTATTTTTCATTACCAAAGCATAAGAATGAAAATGGTCTCGGAAGTGAGAAAAATCTTATTAGTTGAAGACAACGCAAACGACGTAGAGCTGACGCTCGCCGCTTTAAACGAATATCACCTCGTCAATGACGTTGATGTGGTTCGCGACGGCGAAGAGGCGCTCGATTACCTCTTTAAACACGGCAAATATGAAGGTCGCGTGACCGAAGCCCCGGCGGTCGTGCTGCTCGATTTGAAGCTGCCGAAAGTTGACGGGCTGGAAGTTTTGGAAAAAATCAAAGCCGACGATAATTTAAGAACCGTTCCGGTAGTAATGCTGACCAGCTCTCGCGAAGAACAGGATTTGGTGCGCAGCTACCAGCTAGGCGTCAACGCTTATGTCGTCAAACCGGTTGAGTTCGGGGAGTTTATGAACGCGCTCAAAGAATTAGGTTTGTTCTGGGCGGTCATAAACCAATTGCCGCCGCGCACCAGTTAGAAAATTTGAGTTTCGAGTTTTGAGTTAACAAGTAGAACTCAAAACTCAAAACTCAAAACTGATAAAGTGTCGTTGAAGATTCTACATCTTGAAGACAATGAGCTTGACGCCGAGTTGGTGCAGGCTTATTTGCTTGACGGCGGTTTTGATGCCGAAGTCGCGCGGGTTGACACGCGCGAAGATTTTACGGCGGAAATCGAACGCGGCGGCATTGATTTGATTTTGGCTGACTACAACCTGCCGTCCTTTGATGGTTTGCTGGCGCTCGAAATCGCCCGCGCCAAATATCCGGACATCCCTTTCATCATTATTTCCGGAGCGCTTGGCGAAGAAACCGCTATCGAAACTTTGAAAAGCGGAGCGACCGATTACATTCTCAAACATCGCCTCGAAAGATTGGTTCCGGCGGCTCGGCGCGCTTTGCGCGAAGCCGAAGACCGCGAAGCCCGCAAACAAGCCGAGCGCGATCGCCAGCAACTGCTCGAACGGGAACAGGAAGCCCGACGCAAAGCCGAAGAAGCGAGTAGATTAAAAGACGAGTTTCTGGCAACGGTTTCGCACGAGCTGAGGACGCCTTTGAACGCAATTTTGGGCTGGGCGACAATGCTTCGCAGCGGTCAGCTCAATGAGGAAAACACGGCGCAAGCAGTTGAAATCATCGAGCGCAACGCCCGCGCACAGGTGCAGCTTGTTGAAGACCTTTTAGATGTTTCCCGGATTATCTCAGGAAAGTTGCGGCTCGAACCCGAATTTGTTGATTTTAAAACGATTGTTGAAAACTCCATCGAAGCCGTCCGCCCCGCTGCGGATGCTAAAATGATCAAAATCGAGACCGATTTTGAATCTGCCAACAACAAAGTTTTCGGCGACGCCAGCCGTTTACAGCAGGTGATTTGGAATCTTCTGACAAACGCCGTCAAGTTTACGCCTGCGGGCGGAAGAATCCGGCTTTCACTCAGAAACCAAAACAACTGTATCGAATTTCAAGTCACCGACACAGGTGAGGGAATCTCGCCGGAATTTTTGCCTTTTGTGTTCGACCGCTTTCGCCAAGCAGACGGTGCAACGACTCGGATTCACAACGGGCTTGGGCTTGGACTGTCAATCGTCAAGCATTTGATCGAAATGCACGGCGGCGAGGTTTCCGCAAAAAGCGAAGGCATCGGTCACGGATCAACATTTTCGCTCTGCCTGCCCCAGCAAATAATTGCTGCAAATGAGCGCAAGGGAGAAGAAAACGGCAAGGCACAGTTTATGCCCGAAAACAATCATCATTCAGAGCAAATTGAAAATCCGCTTACCGGTTTGAGCGTTCTGGCGGTTGACGATGATGAAGACTCGCGCGAAATGCTCCAGCTAATTCTCGAACAAAACGGTGCGTCGGTCGTCACCGCCGGTTCGGTGGCAGAAGCTTTGGAAAAGCTGCAAGAGAAAAAAGCCGATGTTTTGGTTAGCGACATCGGAATGCCTATGGAGGACGGATACACTCTGGTTGAACGTCTGCGAAAGCTCCCGGCTGAGAGCGGCGGCGCGATTCCAGCCGTCGCCTTGACCGGATTTGCGCGCGAGGAAGACAACCGCCGCGCTCTGCTCGCCGGTTTTAACAAACACGTCGCTAAACCGATTGACCCGGAGAATCTCGTCCGCGAAATTGCCGAGCTGATGAAAGAATTAAGTTAAGTAAAAGCTCGTGCTCTTAATAGAACAATTATAAACCTCAGAGACATCGAGTAAATAAAAATCTAAAAATCTCGATGCTTCTGTGGTGAAGTTTTGTTTCCGGCTAATTTAAAATATGCTGAAAAAGCTGATCGTCCTGATTTTATTTGTGCTGCGATGACACAGAATTTTTACGCGCAAATGCCGCTTGCAGAATCAAGTTACCGGGTATTTGACGGGCAAGGAAAACCGGCGAGCGTCAATCAAGTTGTTGATGCTTTGCAGTCGGCTGATGTCGTTTTTCTCGGCGAGCAACATGACGACCCGACCGCTCACGCTTTGCAATTTGAAATTTTTCGGCAAGCTTTTGAGCGTTACGGGAAATCGCGCTCCGTAGTGCTTTCGCTCGAAATGTTTGAGCGCGATGTTCAGCTAATCGTTGACGAATATTTGCAGGGTTTAATCAACGAAGCGAATTTCATTGCAGCCAGCCGGGCTTGGAACAATTATCAAACAGATTATCGTCCGCTCATAGAGTTTGCCAAACAAAATAAACTGCCGGTTGTCGCCGCCAATGCGCCGCGTCGTTATGTCAATCTCGTTTCGAGGAAAGGCAGAGAAGCGCTAAATCAATTGTCGACGCAGGCGAAGATGAATTTCGCACCGCTGCCTTTTGCACCGGCTTCAAAAGAATACACCGCAAAATTTACGGCTTTAATGGGCGGTGGCGGAATGTCTACGCACGGCGCAAATCTTCTCGATTCGCAATCGCTCTGGGACGCGACGATGGCTGATTCGGTGGCGAAAATTTTACAATCAAACAAAAATGCGCTCGTGGTTCATTTAAACGGAGGTTTTCATACCGAAAACCGTCTTGGAACGGTCGAGCATTTGCTGAAATACCATCCAAAGGCTCGCGTTCTGGTCGTAACAATCAAATCGATTGAAAATTTCCCTGACTTTGACATCACGAAAGATACCAATGCGGGCGATTTCGTAATTCTCACCGACCCGAAATTGCCCCGCAGTTTCAAACGTTAAAGCTATTACGAATGGACTTGATTTGAAACGGTAAAATAATCAGCCCAAAAGCCCGCTTTTGACCAAAAAATCAATGTATATCGAATCTACATGATTCTAGGTCACAAACTGTCTCAAAACTCATCTCAAAATCAAAATCTAGGCTCTGTGTCTAAAGTCTGTTTAGCGGCGAAGTTATTTATTACGCGATTTCGTTGATCTGACATTAGGCGTTGCCGACAAACTCGGCGTATCGTCAGTTTGAACCGGAAAACGTAAATCCGTGTAGCGCGAAATCCGGCTCGGAGTGACCAAACCGTCCGCCTGTAGAACTCCGCCCAGTTCCTCGTCAGCGCGATTGCCGACGACGTGCCAGCTGAATTTGACGTTAGATTTGCCCTGCGCCAATTCAACTACTTCAAATCCGGCGGCGGTTTTGTTCGTCACATAAACGCCGTTGCAGTCGCCTTCGAGCTGGATAAATACGCGCAAAGGATGTTTGTCATTGACCGTGATACTGCCGGCGAAAAGCGGGTCGAGAACGATGCTGGCGCGACCGTCGACAAGCTGCCCAACGCCGTAATCTTCAAACAGAACTTCGGGCGCTTCGGGCGCGAACATCACGCGCTGTTTTTTCTCCGCGTCTCGAACGAGCGTGGAAACCACGCCCGCGCCCTGTATCTTGTATTGCGTGCCGTTATAATAATTAACCCGGACTATGGTGTTAAAATTATCGGTGTAGATTGCTTGGGAGGTACCTGCCGAGGTGGTTCTCGCATAAACACCGGTGGAAAATCCCGTCGCCGCCAATCCCGAGCCTGCCACTAAAGTGTTGCCAGACTGATTGTTTCCCGCAGCCACGATTCCGGTGCCGTTCGAATTATTATTCTGACCCCAGACACCGGCTGACCCAGCGCCTGTTTGATTTGTGCTGCCGAACACGCCCGCGCCTACTCCGTTTCCCGCAGCAGCAGTATTATGTCCGGTAATTACATCCGAGTTAGCACCGGCGTTCTGAACAATCATTAATCCGGTGAAAGTTTTGTTGCCGCCGATATTTGTTTGATTGGTTGAAAGATCAACGAAGTTCTTCGTCGAACTGCCGGTTCCGCCGTTTGCAATGCCTATAACGCCCGTCACATTTCCGGCAGTTGTCGCCGTATTTGCCGTTGCCGCATTCGTTGCATTGCTGACGATACCAGTAACCTTTGAGCCGTCGAGGGAAACAATCTGCGAATTTGTAACGCACGGATTGCAGACAGTTGAGAGTGAATCGGCGGAACCAGCATTGATTGACCGAGTAGCATAAGGGACGCCGGCAAGAGGGATGCGCGGAGAAAGAGTTGTGTTTCCGATTTGAACCTCAAGAAAGCGGTCTTGACCGTCCAAAAACGGATTAGCGGTGAATTGCAGCAATGCCGTAAATATTCTGTTAGTAACCGTCACCAGCGACGTTTGTTCGCTACCGATTTGATTTCCGTTTTCCATTGCATCGTATAGCCGGAATTTCATCGTATAGCTTCCATTACCATCGGGTATTGATGAATCAGACAAACGCCCCTGATAAGTAAAAGCTGTTGATTGTGCTTGCACAGCAGCAGAGCAAAAAAGAACGAACAATAACAAAGCCGAAATGTATTGAAAGATGCGGTTTGATTTCATTTTTAACTAGCCTCGAACGAATTGCTTTTTAGAGTAAAACTGAATTTTGAGGTTTGCAGAGTATAAAGCCAATCTCTTCAATAAGCAAAATGAAATGAGCCGAGCGGAAAACAAATCTGATTTTACAGAGCTGCCTTTATAGCTTATTATCCGTTTTACTGCGAAAACACATTCACAATAAACCTTTTAAAATAAACCTTTTAAGTTGAAAATAAAAATGATTTCTTATGAATCGAAAAAAGACCGGAGAATTAAAAGTAAAAGACGAACGCGGCAAGATGTTTGACAATTAAATATTGCTTTTCGGCTCTAATTCGTACTTTCGCGATATATAGATTAGAGCCGCTTTTTTATTTATATCAATTAGCAGTATTTAATAATTTCAAACCTAAATTTATCAAACAAAAAAAAGAACGACAGAAAAAGAGCCGCGCTTGGCTAAAACGCGGCTTTAATTATTCTTCAAGGAGAATGCAAAGAGATGTTCGGAAGAACCGGAAAGATGAGTCGCAAATGACACTCTCGAATTTGCCGCTACGCTTCAAGCTTCCTTTTTTTTCTTCCGATGTTTTAGAGAAATTTCTATTGCACGATTTTTTCCACGAAAAAATAAACCACGCCAATTATTTGTTTGAGAAAAAACGAAACATTCAAAAATCAAAGCTTAGTGGGATTAATTTCCCATTTTTTCTCACATCCTGATTTTTCTTCTCACAACTCTCAGCGGTTTTTCATTGAAATCTCATTACTTTTTCGGCAAACGGCTTTATTGTGTTGCGTAGAAGGTTCAAAGGCGAGATACCAAATCCAACCTAAGGAGTTTGAAATGACAGGTTTAAAAGTTAGAAGCATCTTGCAATATCTCCCGGATACGGATATGCCTATAGTCGGAGGGGATATCGGTGATCAAATGATAGTGCTTAACATAGGAAATCAAAGCAAAATTGAGCTGACTCAATGGGATGTTTCGTTGGGCGATCCGAAAATCAGTAAGAGCAAAGAAGGCATTGTTGACGTTTCGGCGCCAAAAAAAATAACCAACTTTCCAAAAGGTCAGAACAATTGGGAGTTTACCGTAAAAGCCCTTGGAACCGGAGTTTTAAAATTGACGATTAGCAATTCGGCTAAAACAACTTCTCTTGATTTGACGGTTTATTCGGGAATGTTCATTAATCATCGAGACGAGGACGGCAATTTGCTTGAGGTTGACCTGATTGCAGATGTTTTTCGCGGCAACGATTTGCTGAAAAAGAACATATTGCTAAATATGCTTGCCAATCATCCGGGTAACTATTTCAATGAGAATAATTCCTACAACATCAAAAAATGGAAACCTTTGGCTTGCGGAACCGTGAGCAAGGTCGGGGGAATTGATCTGATGAATCGCGCCACAAATTATGATTATCAGGCTTACTACCGGAAGATAAAGCCTCAAATTCAAACCGTTAACGGTCGTCGAAAAGAGGTTTGGGAAATCAATGACCGCACGGATGTTGTCTATGATGAAAATAAACTCAAGCAGGGAATGAAAGCGATTCAAAAGCGATTAAAAAAGGGAATGCCGGTAATCACGGGCGTGACTTATATTCCTGCCAAAGCATTACAGCCCGGCGGCAAATTAGAGGAATCAGGGACGGGCGGACACACGGTTTTGATTGTCGGTTGTAACGGAGACGGAACCAAATTCCTTTATATGGATCCTTACGGACCGGACATCGGCGGCAGCCCACGAGGTTCGATCTTGAAATATACCGGATGGCTTGCGGGCGTCAAAAACCCTTTCACCGCTCCTTGCGAGCATTTGGGAATGTTCAGATTTCTCGATCCAGACTACGAGCGTGGTTCTATGGTTCTACGTCAAGTTAAAGCTACACAGGCTCCCAACGGAACATTTGACGGCAACCAATTTCTTGAGGTGGTTTCCGGTCCTTTAAATTGACCAAAAATGCGGTAGAGACGCTTAGCAACCGCCTCTCTACGATTTGTATCGAATAATTTCTTTACCGAAAACTGGCGTTAATTTGCTTCAGTGCTTCCGAACCGGGGCAAAGCTCTGATTTTGTCAATTTGTTCAGTGGCTTTTCGCTGGTTTGGAGAATATCGTGAAGGTCTTTGGTTTCGGTGTTTAAATATAATAATCCGGTCAGGATTTCATTGTTTGCTTTCGCGTTCTGAACCGCATTGATTGCGGAAACTCGGTTGAGCGGATCCCAATCTTTGGCGAGCTTTCGCAAACGAATGACGGAACCATCGTGCATTGCCAGACTTTCAACGCTTCCTTCTTCATAACTGGTTTTGATTTCCCGCATCAGCGGAATGAAATCAAGCGTCGCTGTCGCTTCCATATGCTCGCGGACGTAATCGTAAGATTTGGTCGAACCGGGATTGTTGTTAAAAGTAACACACGGGGAAATCACATTCAGAAACGCAAAACCGGGATGGTTCATCGCGGCTTTGATAAGCGGAATGAGCTGTTCTTTGTCGCCCGAAAAGCTTTGAGCGACGAACGTTGCGCCAAGTTCAATCGCCATGCTTGACAAATCAATCCCTTCGAACTCATTCACCTGACCGGATTTATTCTTGGAACCGCTATCGGCGGTTGCCGAATCTTGTCCTTTTGTGAGTCCGTAGCATCCGTTATTCATCACAATATAAACCATATTGAGATTGCGCCGGATGACGTGGACAAACTGCCCCATTCCAATCGAAGCTGTATCGCCGTCGCCCGAAACGCCAAGATAAATCAAATCGCGGTTGGCAAGATTGGCTCCCGTCGCAACCGACGGCATCCGACCGTGAACCGAGTTGAACCCGTGCGAGTTGTTCAAAAAATAAGCGGGCGTTTTTGAAGAACAACCGATGCCGGAAAGCTTGGCTACTTGGTGCGGCTCAATATTCAATTCAAAACAGGCTTGCGCAATAGCGGCGCTGATAGAATCGTGTCCGCATCCGGCGCAGAGGGTCGATAGCGAGCCTTCGTAATAATCAACCGTATAACCCAAATCGTTTTTGGGCAGCATCGGATGGCGAAATTTTGAGCGAACGTATGACATAAAATTAATTGCTTTCTGTTACCACCAGCAAATTCGCTTTGATTTGCTGAAAGATATTATCGGCAGTGATGGGCGTTCCGTCATAATTAAGAACGGAAATTAGCTTTTTGGGATTCACGCCCAATTCTATCATCATCAAACTTTTAAATTGCGCGTCGCGGTTTTGTTCGATGACAAAAATTTTTTCGTGCGAGGCGGTAAATTCGGCAAATTCCTTGCCGAAAGGAAACGCTTTGACTCGCATCGCATCGAGCGAAATGCCTTCCTCTTTTAACAATTCGATGGCTTCTTCAGCGGCGTAAGCGGAAGTTCCGAAAAACAAAACGCCAAGTGGGGAAGAATTCTTTTCCTGATAAAATTCAGGCGCCGGAACCATTTCTTTGGCTGTGTTCCATTTTTTCGCCAGCCTGTCCATATTGCGCTGATAGGCGGTTCCGTCTTCGGTATAAACCGCGTATTCATCGCGCGACGAACCGCGTGTGACAAACGCGCCTTTTGTTTCGTGCGTCGCCGGAATCGTTCGGTACGGAATTCCGTCGCCGTCAACGTCCAAGTAACGACCATATTTCCCGACTTTTTCAAGCTCCGCTGCGTCCAGAACTTTTCCCCGGTTGTAAACCGCGTCATCATCCCATTCAAGGGGCGGCGTGACATGCTCGTTCATTCCGAGATCGAGATCGGTCATCAAAATTACGGGCGTTTGCAGCATTTCGGCGAGATCGAAACTGGCAGCCGTCATTTCAAAACATTCTTTCGGCGAAGCGGGAAAAAGCAAAACGTGTTTGGTGTCGCCGTGCGAAGCGTAAGCTGCCAAAAGCAAATCGGATTGCTGCGTCCGCGTCGGCATTCCGGTCGAAGGTCCTGCACGCTGAACGTCAATCAAAACGGTTGGGATTTCGGCAAAATAAGCGAGTCCCAAAAATTCGTTCATCAAAGAAACGCCCGGTCCGCTTGTCGCCGTAAAAGAACGCGCCCCGTTCCAGCTTGCTCCGATGACCATTCCGATTGCCGCCAATTCGTCTTCAGCCTGCACAATGGCGTAATTCTTTTTGCCCGTTTCTTTGTCAATTCTGAGTCTTGCGGCGTATTTCCCGAAAGCGTCAACAACCGAAGTCGAAGGTGTAATCGGATACCACGCAGCGACAGTCGCTCCGGCATAAATCGCGCCGAGCGCGCAAGCTGTGTTTCCGCTAATCATTATCGAATCGCCGACCAAATCGCGTCTTTCGACTCGAATATCGAGCGGGTATTCATAATGTTGGTGAACGTAATCAACGCCCATTTTCAAAGCCTTGACGTTCGGCTCAATCAGTCTTTCCTTGCCTGTAAACTGCTCACCGAGAAGCTCTTCCAAAACGCCGAATTCAATATCGAAAAACGCCGAAAGCGCGCCGACGTAAACGATATTTTTAAACAACTGCCGCTGCCGCGCGTCTGTGAAAGCGTTGTTGCAAAGCTCGGTCATCGGGATGCCGATGTAATTGATGCCGTCGCGGATTAATTCGGGATGAAGCGGTTTTGTGTTGTCGTAAAGAAAATATCCGCCCGGTTTCACGCTGGCAACATCTTTCAACATACTTTGAGGATTGACCGAAACCATAAAATCAATCCCTTCGCGCCGCCCCAAAAAACCTTTTTCGCTGACGCGCACTTCATACCACGTCGGCAAGCCTTGAATGTTTGACGGAAAAATGTTTTTCGGCGTCACGGGAACGCCCATACGGAAAATTGACTTGGTGAAAAGCGAGTTTGCACTGGCTGAGCCTGTCCCGTTGACGTTGGCAAATCTGATGACAAAATCGTTGGCTTTAACTTTACTCATTGACTAAACAACCGTGAGCTTTCGTGACATTGTAGAAGAATTTCTGCATATCCCAAGCCGCTGTCGGGCATCTTTCGGCACACAAACCGCAGTGAAGGCAAACGTCTTCGTCCTTGACCATTACTCTGCCTGTTTTCAAAGTCTCGGAAACGTACAAATCTTGCTTTAGATTAAGAGCAGGAGCTTTAAGCTTAAGCCGAAGCTCGCTTTCCTCGGCATTGGTCGTAAAACTGATAACCGAGGTCGGGCAAATGTCCATGCAGGCGTCGCATTCTATACATTTGCTTTCGGTAAAAACGGTCTGAACATCACAATTAAGACAACGCTGCGCTTCTTTATAAGCTGTTAATTCGTCAAATCCAAGTTCAACTTCCTGTCGGCGGTTGACGAGCGTTACCTTTTTATCCGCCTGCGGAACGACGTATCGCGGATCGTGTGCAATCTCGCTGTCGTAAGCCCATTCGTGAATGCCCATTTTCTGGCTATGCAGATTTACAAACGGGGAAGGGCGATTTGTTAAATCTTCGCCTCGACAGAGCAGATCAATCGAAATCGCTGCCTGATGCCCATGTGCGACGGCGGTGATGATGTTTTCGGGACCGAAAGCTGCGTCCCCGCCAAAGAAAACTTTCGGATGAGTTGATTGAAAAGTTAGACGATCAACAATCGGCATATCCCATTCACCGAAGTCAACACCGATGTCGCGCTCAATCCACGGAAAACTATTTTCCTGTCCGATTGCCAGCAAAATGTCATCGGCTTCAAAGAAAACGTCCGGCTCACCCGTCGGAACGAGGCGTCTTTTGCCGTTTTCATAAACAGCCTCGACTTTTTCAAAAGTCATTCCTTTTAAACGCCCGTTTTCGACCACGAAAGATTTCGGAACGTGATTATCAATAATTGGAATGTCTTCGTGCATCGCGTCTTCCTTTTCCCAGGGCGATGCTTTCATCTCGGCAAAAGGGCTGCGAACTACCACTTTGACATCATCGCCGCCTAATCTGCGAGCAGTCCGGCAGCAATCCATCGCGGTGTTTCCGCCGCCGATAACCAGAACTTTTCTTCCGATTTTTTCTATATGACCAAAAGCGACGCTCGCCAGCCAGTTGATTCCGATGTGAATATTTCCTTCGGCTTCCCAGCGTCCGGGCAATTTCGGCAAATCCTTACCGCGCGGCGCGCCCGTCCCGACAAAAACGGCGTCGTAATCTTTTTCGAGAAGCTCTCTGAGGCTCGAAACGTAAGTATTAAAAAACGTATGAACGCCAAGCTCAAGAATATAACTGACTTCTTCATCCAAAACGCTTTCGGGAAGACGAAACGCCGGAATCTGGCTGAGCATGAAACCGCCGCCTTTTTTCTGCTCGTCAAACAAATGAAGCTCGTAGCCGAGCGGAGCCAAATCTCTTGCGACCGTAAGCGAAGCCGGTCCGGCACCGACGAGCGCGATTTTTTTGCCGTTCGGTTTAAACGGCGCTCGCGGCATCCGGCTTTTTACCTCGCCTTTGTAATCAGCTGCAACGCGTTTCAGGCGGCAAATGGCGACAGGTTTTTCCTCCACGCGCCCGCGGCGGCAAGCCGGTTCGCAAGGACGATCACAAGTGCGACCGAGAATTCCGGGAAAGACATTTGAATCCCAGTTAATCATATACGCTTCCGTGTATTTACCTTCGGCAATCAGCCTTATGTATTCGGGAACCGGGGTGTGCGCGGGGCAAGCGTATTGGCAGTCAACCACCTTATGAAAATATTCGGGGTTTTTAATATCTGTAGGTTTCACTTGTTTTCGTTCCTTTACAGATGGGTCTGTTTTGCGTTCACATTCCAATCGGTTTAAAAACCGGTGAAGACATCAAATCATCTTGCTTAAAAATAATACGTTTTTAATGCGACTTCAATGTCGCAAGGCAAAGCAGGCAAATTATTTTGGGCAATACCTACAAATCCGCAAAATGTAAAGCGGTAGTAATTTACCAGCCGACATCTGAAAAACCTAAAAAGTGCCAAGAGTTTTCAAGTTGATAAAATCGCATCTCAACTTTTCCTCAACCAATTTCCTGAACTTTTTCTCAACCAACCCTCGCGATACTTATCTTCTACCGAGCAAGGTCTATAAAAAGACAGAAATTTTTTGGATTACACAAGGAGCTATTACAATGAGAAATCGTTTGATCAAAACCGCAGTCCCGTTCTTAGTTGTCTTACTTATTATGGTGACTATTTTAGGCGTGCGAAATGCCATTATTGGAACATACGCAGCTGCGCCAAAATCAGTTATCGTGCAGTTGAAAGATGATCCCGTAGTCGTCGCAAAAGCCGCTGCTTCTGCATCGGGACAGACTTTCGATGAATTGGCATATCGGCAACAGCTTATAACAGCTCAGGACGAATTCCTGAACCAGCTTAGCGCAGCAGGCGTCCAATACAGCGTTGCAAGCGTTGATGCGCCTAACGGCGTAAACGGCGAGGTCGCAAACATAGCCTTTCGCTTTAACTATGTTTACAACGGCATCACGCTCGACGTTCCCGAAAGCGCTATTCCTGTTATTGAGGCGATGAGCCAGGTAAAATCCGTGCAGCCAAACAGTGAAATCGAACTGCATCTCGATAACGGAGTTAAATACACACGGGCTCCTTCACTTTATGGCAATCCGCCGCAGATAAAGATGGGCGACGCCCTTCAAACAGGTGGCGTTCACGGCGAAGGCATCAACATTGCCATTATTGATACGGGCGTCGAATGGCAACACCCGATGTTCGGTAATGATCCGACGCCTCCGCAGTTCGGCGTTGCTCCTTCGTTCGCCAACTCCAATCGCAAAGTTATTTATTATATGAATTACACAGCCGGTGCTGTTACCGATGATTTTGGTCACGGTTCGCACGTTGCAGGCATCGCCGCTGGCTACCTTTCAAAAGCTCCCGGTCCGGACGGACTTCCGCTGACGGCTGACGACGTGAACATTCACGGCGTCGCCCCGCAGGCGAAAATTATGGGATACAAAGTGCTCTCGACCGTTGGGTCAGGGCAATCTGCGTCAATCATCATGGCTATCGAGGATGCTGTGCAGCCGTTTACTATCAACGGACTACCGAAGCCCGTCGCCCACGTCATTAATATGAGTTTGGGTGATACTTCGAACAACCCGAACGGACCTACAGCCGTTGCCGCGGATAACGCGACGCTCGCTGGTACAACGGTCGTCGCTTCTGCAGGCAACAGCGGTCGACCCACGCCAACCAACCCGACCGGTGAAGGAACTATCGGTTCGCCGGGTTCAGGTCGCCGTGTGCTTACCGTCGGAGCAAGCCTCGATCCGGGGTCAGCCCCGAATAAGCTTGATGAATTGGGCGGTGAGAACCGAACAAACATGAAAATTTTCCCGCTCGAAGGCGGCGCTCCTATCACGACTGACATTACGAACAATTATGTCTATTGCGGTTTCGCGGAAACACCTGATCAAGTGCCTGATTCGGTGCGCGGCAAAATCGCGCTAATTGTGCGCGGCGGCAGCGTTAACACTCCGCCGGAATCTCCAACATCTGCAGGCACCGGGCTTTTTTCCAATAAAGCAGCTTTTGCCGTTGCGAAAGGCGCTATCGCGGTAATTATCTTCAACAATGTGGACGGCGAACTAACCGCGGCTACTGTCCGCAAATCCACAGTTCCTGTCGTCGGGCTTTCCAAGGTTAACGGTGAGCACCTGAAAAAAGCTATTGGCTCGACTGCCTTCGGCGCTGTTTCACCAAATCAAATTCGTATCAACAAATCTCTCCTTTTTGAGCCGGATATGGCTGACTTCAGCTCGAAGGGCGCGGTTAACGGCTTCGGAATGATCAAGCCCGACGTAACTGCACCGGGCGTCTCGGTACTTTCAGCGACCGTTCGCGTAGGCGGCATCGCTGCTAATCAATCGTTTATGTTTGATCCGACAGGTTACATTTCCGCATCGGGCACCTCAATGAGTTCACCGATGACAGCCGGTGTAGCTGCATTGGTCAAACAGAAAAATCCATCGTGGACACCATCAATGATTCGTGCCGCGATTATGAACACGTCAACCAATTTGCGCAAGGCAGATGGTACTCCTGTTCCAGATGGCACGCAGACGCTAAATCAACAAGGAGCCGGTCATATTGATGCCCTTGCAGCGGCAAATGCCAAGGCATTGATGGGCGTCGGACAAATTGATACTACCGAACCTACTCCGACGAACCGCACACACGGCGTATTTGTCTCCACATCGCCCGGCAATCCGGATTTCTTAGGCAGTCACAGTTTCGGAGCGGTTCCGATCGCAGGCGTTATCGGGACAATTACCAAATCGCAGTCAGTCACGATTTCAGACATCCGTGGTGGTGCTGGTGCTGGCGTTTATCAGTTAAGCTCAAGCGCGGTGCGAAATATGCCTGAAGGTGTGTCCGTCAGTTTCACAAACGCAGCCGGTGAACCTATCTCAGAGGTTCAGGTACCGGCGAACGGTTGGGCAAGCTTTAACGTGAACATCAGCGTCAACGGTGAATCCGTTCCGGCAAACCCGACTCAAATTGAATGGTACGTAATGGCGTCCCGCACGGATGGTGGTCAAAATTTAAGAATGCCGGTTCAATTCCGCGCAATCCGACCGACAGTAACTGCGGTGGCTCCGGTAATGGGTAACGTTGAAGGCAATGAACTGTCAGGAAATCCGCCGACCGACATTAACGGCAGCTACCGGCTCACCTTTACCTACACGAAGCCAAATGCTACAGCCCCAAATCCGGCTAAAGTCCGCGTGCAGGAATCCAAAAATAATGGTGCAACCTGGACAACGCTCGCCGATGTACCGGGAAATCAGACTGCTTTCGACATTTCCGGGCGGGGTAATGGTACTTATCAGTACAGAACAATTGGGCTTTTCGCTGTAGATAACGGGTTGATTGACGGACCAGCGAGCGCAGCTAAGACGATAATAGTGGATCGCCGTGTAGAAGCCGACGTCACCTCGATTATTCAAGCTGCAATGGTTAGCGGAACCGTCAGCTTATCAGGCGGTGTCTTCCAGTTTGACCAAACGCTGAAAAACATCTCGAGCAATACGAATGTATTTTCGCCCTTAAACTTCACCATTACTTCGGTCTCTTCACGAAGTGGACAAGTAAGGGTGCAAAACGCGGACAATGGTGGAAATGGCGTCTCCTCTCCGGCTTTGTTCGATTACACTTCACAGGTGGGCGCAGATCAACATCTTTCACCGGGTGAAGCGAGCAGCGCACGGCAGTTGAAGTTCAGCAATCCGGCTTCGGAAATGTTTGAGTTTACAGCAGTCGTTAAGGGGCATTTGCCCGATACTGCAAATGCCGCGGGAAATACTGGAACGACCGGAGGCACTAGCGATAACCAAACCACCTCTGGAACATCATCTGGCGGAGAGACCAGCACAGGAACTGGATCAACAGGCGGCAGTATTCTTCAACAGCCTGTTACGGCTTTGCGATTCAGTGTAAATCCATTAACCAATTCAGTAAGTATCTCTTTGATTCAGTAGAACTCAGAAGTTATGGTGAACGGGAAATCTTGCCGGATGACCCAACGACTGATTCAAAAAGGTAAAAAAAAGGTAGGGGAGTTAAAACACCTCCTACCTTTTTTTCTATTTAGCTAAAATCACGCCGCGACATTTTTAGGTGCGCCGCTTAATGATACCGGAATCTACTGTAGCTCCGGTGCGGGAAATGACCTGAAAATGCATCTCGTCGCCAACGACTTCAAGCAGCATAAATGAAAGATCTTGATCGTAAGCTTTTGCCGTCAATGGAGAACGGTCTTTGACATCGCCTTTCGCAATTTTACCGCCCGCGCCGGTGATGAAATAGTGAATGCCTTTTTGAGGTTTGATTCGTTCATAAAAATGCTCGTGTCCGGCGAAAACGGCACTTACGTTGTATTTGATAAACAGCGGTTCGACGATTTCACGGATGTCTTCTGAAGAGCCGTGTCTGCCGCCAGAAGAATAAGGCGGATGGTGAAAGAAGGCGATTTTCCATTTTGAAGTATCACCGGACAGCTTTTCTTCCAGCCACTTGATTTGACGCTTGTCCATGTAGTTGCTGTTTAAAGCATAGAAAGAAACATCGCCCTTTTTGATTCTGTAATACTCCTCGCCCTCCATATTGAAGTGCTCATAAAACCGTTGGTTGGATTCATCGTGATTGCCGAGCGAAGCGTAGAATTTGACGCCTTTCTCCAAAATCGGTTTGTAAACGTCTTCAAACTTCGCTTTCATATCCGCAGCTTTTTCCTTGCCGTAAATATTGTCTCCGGTCATTAAAACAAACTCGTAAGGAAAACCGCCGTGATATTCCAGCATTACTTGCGCCAACTCGTTTTGTTCTTTATTGCCTCTGCCCGTGTCGCCGATAGCGAGGAAACGAACAGAATCTTTACGGTTGGGTAAAGTTAAAGTTATTTTGGGTGAAGACGCTGTCGGCTGCGAATAAGAACTCGGCTGTGCCAAAACGGAATTGAACGCCGAACCGCAGATTGTAAGTAATAAAATTAAGAAAAGGTTGCTGATTCGTTTCATCTTTTTTACTCCTTTTTCACGAAATTTTGTACTCCTTTACCGTGAAGTTAGGGAAGAGCGTTTGTCATGTAATCAACAATGAGACTGTTTTCTCTATCCACGAGCAAAAGGCTGCGCCCGACAAAGCGATAGCGAAGCTGTTTCGGAAGCTGCGGAAGCTGCAAAAGAAGCGCCGGAGGCATCTCAATCAGCTCTATTGAATCGGGATAAGGGTAGTTAATTTTTAAGGGAACGCCTTTTGTGTCGGCTTCCAAAACCGTTTTCCGCAGTTCGGTGCGTTCCTGCCCTTTAAATTGCGCTTTAATTAATCCTCTTATTATTTGCGTGACGGCGGAATTAAATAAATCGCCTTGTTTGGCAGTTTGACGAGCGGATTGAACCGATTTCTGGAAAGCGACTTTATGAGCTTCAATTTGCTCGGGTGTAGCTTCTTTTGGCAAATCCGGCAGCTTCTCTTCAAGCCGTTCGCGAAGTTCTACATATTCCTGAGCGGCTTTTTCAAAATCTGCAATAATCTTTTTGTCTTGCGGGGAGAGGAGTCTCTGCGCAGCAGCGGCTTGAACAAGAAGCAAACCGCAGAACGCAAGGAATACAATAAAACTGTAGTAGTTTTTTACACTTTTCATATGCTTTCTCCTCAAGCCTAATATTTTGCAAGCACTGTACCGTTTCTTGAATTTTCTAATAACAAAGTTAGTTTAATAAGGAGTTTATCTTTAAGAAAAACAAAAAAATAGGTTCGCGCATGATTGAATCATGCGCGTTTCCGCTCTTTCGTTTTATTGATAAATGTAAGAAGCATCTTTCTTTTGCTCCCATGTGATGCCTTCAACATTATGCGGGTCTAAAGAAAGAATTCTATCGCTGAGATGATCGGTGCTTAAACTCAAGCGCAAATTCAGGTAATACATCATACAGCCAATCGGATTGGCTTCGTCCGGCGGATCAATTTGTCTGACCTCTGCGTCAAGTTTATATGTTTGAAAAACTCTCTTTAAAACATCTTGGGTTGCGTCTGTGTCTCGTGTTTTAACGGTTAATGCCATTGCGCGGAAAACTTTTTCCGGTTCATTTTGCTCAAGCAAATAAAGTAAACCCAAAGCAAACACGCATAGCACAAGCCCTAAATCCCAACGCCCAACACCAGCCGCTAAACCTAAAGCGAGGCTGATTAATAAAACCGTAATCTCTTTTGGATCGCGGATATTTGTGCGAAAACGGACGAGCGAAACCGCCGCGAAAATCGCAAAAGCGCGCGCTGCATTATCTCCCACAATCATCATCAAAGCCGCCGCGACGACGGCAAGCAGAATCTGCGTTTGCGCGACATAAAGATTCCGCTGAAATAACGGAATGTTTTTGCGCGGACGAAAAGCCAAAACCGCTGCCAGAACAACTGCCAGGAGCAACCGGAGAAAAATTGTCACCGCTTCTTCGAGCCAGGTTTGCTGGGGTTGCGGAGCATCTGTTGTTGAAGTTGCAATTGAAAAAGGCGGAAATCCTATCTCCCCGGTTGTTGGAGAAGGCTGCGGACTTGGCGCTACATTTTCAGATGTTGCGGCTGAAGTCGGTTGTGTATTCGATTGAGACTCAACCGTCGGATTCACATTTTGAGAAATGCTTGTGGTCGGTTTTGCAACAAAGTAACCGAAAGACAGACTTAAAATTACGACGGCTGCAAGACTTAAGACCGTAAAAGCCCCAAGCAAGCCGACCACAATCATCAATTTCGTATCTTTCATTTTTTATCTAACAGCCTGGAACTGTCTTGTCGTTCGATCTAATTCCCTGATTCTATTTTTCACGGCTTGAGACAATACCCGAATTTCTGCCGGCGTATAATTTGCGGCGCGAAATGCATCTTCGATTTGTTTATTACTGAGTTGGTTCAGCAAATTTGCCAGCCATCGCCCGTGACTGACTGAAATATCCTCCAACAGATTGGTGTTTCTTCCTCCGTAAGCAAGATCGAGATATCCGTCTTCTTCAACTTCATCAATAAATTTGGACCGGCTGTAATCACCCGGATTGTTTTTGCTTCGTGTAAAACGCCAGAAGATAAAACTGAGCGGACCAAAAATTTTCGAATTTCCTGTTTTACCAAATGTGGCACCGAGATCGCTGACGACGTAGTGAAGCTCTTTTCCACGTCTCCCGTCGGTGAGAAGAGTTATGTTATTGCCAGGGTTTTTCAAATCCCAATTGTTCAAAAACGCCATCATTATCTTCAAGCCCTGCAGCTCGTTTGTTCCGACAAAAGGATTTTCATTCCATTTCCATCTTTCCTCACGATCAACGTTTTCCGGACGCGCTTCAAGTCGCACGTTCGAAAAAGTCCCTTTGCCGGGAATTGTTATTCTCGGCACCAAATAATTGATTTCGGTTTTGTAACCTAAAGCATAAAGCAAGCGAACAGCCGCTGTTTCAGCTTGAGATTCGGGATCAATTTTCGCTATCCACTCGCGTCCGGAACCGTCTTCAATTCGGTATTTTTTTGAAGCTCCGCCTTTTTCTTCTTTAATAAGGGTGATTCTACTCAGGTTCGGACGCATTCTGGTTCCGCCCGGTCCCCAAAAAAGGTCTTGTTCTCTGATATTTACTCGCTCCCAGATAACCGGTCTGGCGAACGTTGAGGATTTTGTTGATTTTTCATTTTTGGACTTTTTCTGAGCTAATGAGGGAGAAAAAGCCGACAACAAAATAACTAAACAAACAAGCGATTTAACGAGTTTGCCTGAACCTTTCATCTTTGATTTCCTCCATTAATTATTATTTCCAACCTGTTTTTGTCTTGTCGCCTGATCCAACGCCGTGATCCTGTTTTTGACGGCTTGCGACAGCATTTTTATTTCTTCGGGAGAATAGTTTGCGGCGCGGAACGCATCTTCAATTTGCTTATCGCTCAATTGAGTCAACAAATCCGCCAGCCATCGCCCGTGCTCGACTGTAATGTCATCGAACAGTTTCATTCCTTTTCCTTTAAAAGAGAATTCAACTCGTCCTTCTTCGATTTCTTTAATGAAATCAGAGCTCACGAAATCCGCCGGATTATTTTTACTGCGCCCGAAACGCCAGAAAATCGGCAGATTATTGCCGCCGTCTGAGCCGAAAGTCGCGCCCAAATCGCTGACGATGTAATGCATTTCATCGCTTTTTTTGATGGTCATGTTGTTCCCGTCTTTTAAATCCCAATTATTCAAAAGCGCCATCAAAATCTTCAATCCCTGCAATTCGTTAGTTCCGGCAAACGGATTTTTATCCCACTGCCAGCGCTCCAGCCTTTCAATATTTTCAGGTCGGGCTTCAAGACGAACATTTGAAAAAGTGCCTTGTCCCGGAATATTTAAGGAAGAAACAAGATAGTTAATTTCGGTTTTGTACCCGATTGCCGCTAACAACCGCACCGCGGCAGTTTCCGCCTGCGATTCGTTACCGACTTTCGCCACCCATTCGCGTCCGGCAGCGTCTTTTATCCTGAATTTTTTAGAATTGCCGCCTTTTTCTTCCTTGATGAAGGTAACTTTAGTAACATCGGGCTGCATCTCGACGCCGCCGGGACCCAAATAAAGGTCTTGCCCACTAATATCTACTCTTTCCCACATCACAGGTTTGCCCTGCGGCTGCGATTTTTTCGATTTTTCCTGAGCGGCTGCCGGCACAAACGCCACCCAGCCGACCAGCAAAGCAAAAACAGTTGTTAGCAGCTTTCCTGAACGGAACATTCGTCCAATTCCTCCTAATTTCTAATGCTTCGCCTCAAATTTGATTACATTCGAAATACCTTGAAACGATAACTGACTATTAAAAGCCTCTTCGCCGTTTTCGGGACGAACACGCTTATAACTGCCATCGGAAAGCAAAATTCTCGCTTTGGCGTTATCGCGCAGGTAAGCCGCGAGATATTCGTCTTTCAAATGTAGTTTTAATTTTTCATCCTCGATCGGAGTTAACACTTCGACTCGGCGGTCAAGATTACGTGGCATCCAATCGGAGCTGCCGATATAAACTTCTTCCTCGCCGCCATTGGCGAAATAATAAACGCGGCTGTGTTCCAAAAGACGCCCGACAATGCTTCTGACTCTGATGTTTTCAGATAATCCCGGAACGCCCGGACGGAGCATACAAATACCGCGGACAATCAAATCAATTTGGACGCCTGCCTGCGAAGCTTCATAAAGAGCGCGAATAATTTCTGTATCCGCAAGACGATTTATCTTGGCAACGATTCGGGCGGGAAGACCTTTTTGAGCATTTTCGGTTTCGCGCTTAATTAAACCGAGCATGTTCTTTCGGAGATTGATCGGAGCTACAAGCAGTTTCTTGTAATTGTCCCGCTCTGAATAAGCCGTTAAAAAGTTAAACAGCTCTGAGGCGTCGCAGCCGATTTCCTCATCAACCGTCAACAATCCCAAATCCGTATAAACGGCAGATGTTTCGGGGTTATAATTTCCAGTCGCCAGATGAACGTAACGTCGCAGCTCGTCGCCTTCGCGCCTGACAATCAGAGTGGTTTTGCAGTGCGTTTTTAAACCGAGCATTCCGTAAATAACGTGAATTCCGGCTCTTTCCAGACGTTTTGCCCATTCGATATTATTTTTTTCGTCAAAACGAGCTTTCAACTCGACTAAAACTGTGACCTGCTTGCCGCGTTCGCTGGCTTCGATTAGCAAAGGCGGAATCGGAGAATCCGCGCCCGTGCGGTACAAACACATTTTTATTGCTAAAACATCCGGGTCTTCAGCCGCTTCTTTAATAAAATCAGTGATTATGCTGTAAGGCATAAAAGGATGATGGAGCAAAACATCTCCGCGCTTAATGATGTCAAAAGTTGATTCCTTGCCGTTAAATTCGGGCGGAGACTGAATAGTAAGCGGAGCATCTTTTAAATCCGGTCGCTCAAGCTTGTAAAGCGTCATAAAATCGGCAACATTCAGCGGACCGTTGATTTCATAAACATCGGAGTCGGAAATCTCAAGCGACTGGGTCAAATATTTGACCATCTCTCGCGGCATCGTATGAGAAACCTCCAATCTGACAACATCGCCGAAACGACGCTGTTTCAGATTTTCTTCCATCATTTGCAGCAAGTCTTCGGCTTCCTCCTCGCGCAATTCAATATCTCCATCGCGGGTAATTCTAAACGAATAACAAGATTGCGGATTTGCTTCGGGAATAAGCGTGCGGACGTTTGCCGCGATCAATTCTTCGGCTAAAACGAACTTGTTGGAATCATCCGCAACCGGAATCAGGCGCGGAACAAACGGCGGAATCTTGATTCTGACGAAGAATTCATTGCCCCATTTATACAAAGCCTTTTCGACACGGCGGCTGACCTTTGGCTTAACCATCAAGCCGATATTCAGGCTACCGCCCGAAATGTAAGGAAACGGGTGCGATGGATCTACCGCCTGCGGCGTCAGAATCGGATAAACTACGTTTTTGAAATATGCATCAAGCTTTTCCCGCTCTTTTTCCGTCAGCGAGTTGTAGGGAGTTATTACAATTCCCTGGTTGAAAAGCTCCGGCAAAATCTCGTTACGCAGGCAGTCCATCTGCGTTTCGACCATTTCCGTCAAACGCTTTCTGATCTCTGTCAGTTGTTCAGCGGCGGTCTTTCCGTCAGCCGAAACTCTGTCACCCCATTTTTCCTTCAAACCCGAAACCCGAATCATAAAAAACTCGTCCAGGTTTGAAGAAAAAATCGCAAGAAATTTTAATCTTTCCAATAGCGGCTGCGTTTGATCTAGCGCTTCATCCAAAACGCGCCGGAAAAATTCAATTAAACTTAATTCTCGATTAAACAAATATTCAGAAGAACGAGGTAAATACAACGGTAAGGAAACCGAACTGTCGGATTTTGTTTCCTCGACCGGATACATCTTGTGAGCTGTCAAAACCATTTCAACATCACTCCAAATTTAAGTTTCGTTTGCTGGGGAGAGTTTCGTAAAATGATCTTGCAAGTTCCGTTCCTACTAAAATAATTTTTGTTAAATTATTGGTTTTGAGGTTTTTACGCTTTAGGAAAAGCATTCTCGCAAAAAATCGGATTAATATCTTGAATCCGTTGCATTAAATTAATACTCTCACCGCTTATAAATTAATACTCTCCACGCTTAATGAAGGAAAAGGATTTTTGTAGAAACTATTAAAATATTGTAAGTTGTGAAATCAAAACTTTTATGGGTAACTAAACGCGAAAATAACACTTTTGCTCGGACTATTTTGCGCACGTGTTATGATAGCCGAAAATCAGCGGCTGCTTCGGTCAGTCTCTCGTTTCAGCGTCCGCAAATGAGAATTTTCGCTCGTCATCGGTGGTTAATAATTCTGGGCTTGGTTGGCTGGACGCTGTTCGGTGTCTTTTTCGCTCTCCAAAATTACGTCAACGCGATTTATTACGGGCAAAAAATCTCGCTCGGACACACGCTCGCCGTCTGGCTCATTTGCGGTTATGCGTGGATGTTTCTAACGCCGCTCGTTGTGAATCTGGCGGAAAAGTTTTTTATTGAAAGCGGCAGAATCGGGCGAAATCTGGCAATTCATTTTTTCGCCGGTTCTCTGATTTCCCTCATCCAGTTGTCAATTTTTATTTTCGTCCGGCAATGGTTTTTGGGCAATCCGCAAAAACCTTTTTCATTTTCCACCGATTTTCAGAGATTATTCATCGGCGAGTTTCACATCAATTTGCTGATTTACTGGATAGTCGTCGGCATCTCTCATCTGCGTCTGCTCAATCGCCGTTATCTCGAACGCGAACGGGAAAGAGCGCGGCTCGCCCTTTCAACTTCGCAGCTTGAAACAAAGCTCGCGCAGGCGCAGCTCGACGCTTTGAAGATGCAGCTTCATCCGCACTTTCTCTTTAACACGCTCAACTCGATTTCCGTTTTGATGCGCGACGACGTTAAAGCTGCAAATCGAATGCTCGTTCGTTTGAGCGAACTGCTCCGCGTCGCTCTAAAAAGTGAAGGCACGCAGGAAATTTCGCTTAAAGATGAATTGGAATTTTTGCGCGGTTATCTGGAAATCGAACAAATCCGCTTTCAGGATCGTTTGCAGGTTGATTTTGAAGTGGAAACGGAAACGCTCGATGCCCGCGTGCCGAATTTGATTTTGCAGCCGTTGGTCGAAAACGCCATCAAACACGGCATTGCGCCGCTTGCGACAACCGGAAAAATTACTATCGAAGCAAAAAGGGAAAACGGTTTTGTCCGGCTCAGCGTAAGCGACAACGGCGCCGGTTTGAGCAAAACGGCAAACGGCGAAAATGGCATCGGGCTGAAAAATACTCGTGAACGACTCAAAAAACTTTACGGCGAAAAACAGCAATTTGAAATTGCCTCAAAACGAGACGGCGGTCTGCAGGTCGAAATCAAAATTCCTTTTCACAACGGCGAAAATGGCAACTAAAATCAAAACTTTAATTGTAGATGACGAACCGCTCGCCCGACGCGGAATTCGGCAACTGCTGGAATCAGAAGCGGATTTCGAGATTGTCGGCGAAGCCGGAAACGGTCGGGAAGCGATTTCGGCGGTCGAAAAACATTCGCCTGAACTCGTTTTTCTCGACATTCAAATGCCGCTTGTTGACGGCTTTTCATTTGTCGAAAAAATGGGCGCAGTAAATTTGCCGGAAATCGTTTTCGTTACGGCTTATGACGAACACGCCGTTCGCGCTTTTGAAGCCGGAGCGATTGATTACATTCTCAAACCAACCGACCCGGAACGATTTCATAAAACTTTGAACCGCATCCGCAGCCGTATTTTTTCAGGTGAAAATAAATTTCTTGAAAACAAATTGGCGAATTTATTAAAAGAATTGAAACCTACCTCAGAAAATTATCTTGAGCGCATTCCTGTCAAAGTAAACGACCGAATACGGCTTTTAAATGTCGAAGAAATTGATTGGATTTCTTCGCAGGGCAATTACATCGAGATTCATTCGGGGCGCGAAAATTTTCTCGTTCGCGAGACAATGGAAAATATCGAAGACAAACTCGATCCGAAAAAATTTGTTCGCATACGCCGTTCGGCGATCGTTCGCATCGAACAAATCAAAGAGCTGCACGCGCTTTTCGCCGGTGAATTTGAAGTGATTCTGAAAAACGGCACAAGGCTCGAATCGAGTCGTCGCTTTAAGAAAAACTTGGACGCGCTGTTAAAGTGTTAGCTTTACTTACACCAAATCGGGTTAGGAATACTTCTTTCACATCTGAAAGAGTCTGATAATATCTCGAACCGCATTTCACACAAAAACTACCGCAAATCACAAAATCATTGCGCCTTTTCTGCTATGCAAATAATAATGCCCGTAATTGGTTCAAACCTTTTTTGAGGTACTCGTTATTTTGAACAATTTGGAGAAGCGAAGTTCGGTACGGTTTGAGCAGCACTGCTGAACAGATTTATAACAAAGCGTTTAGGTAAAGTTCGACGATTTTTAGTCTGTTCCGCTTGCCGATTGATTTGACCGCTGAAAGATTTTCGTTCGACCGATTAAAAATTTTCAGGTAGAGAGTGAAAACCCGATTGTATTTTGCCCACGGAGGAAGCTATGAAAGTAAATTTATTGCTTATTCTCGCAGTGATTACACTGTGTTTTTTCAGAATCGAAGCACAACCGCCGAAAGTTGCTCAGACCGGGGATTTGATTTTAGAAAAAGGCGTCGCTCCGCATAAAGGCTTGGACGAAGTTTATCGGCGTTTCAGCGAAGGTTACCGAAAGCTTGATGCTGCATCGGTAGCCGAGCTTTACACCGAAACTGCGGCGTATCTTGCGCCCGGCAGCAATGTTCAAACAGGACGGCAGGAGGTTTTGAAAAATTTTTCGAGCTTTTTCGATTCGGTCAAAAACCGAAATGAGAAAATCGAGATTTTATTTCGAATCTTACAGCGCGAAGTTGATCGCAACCTGGCTTATGATGTCGGCATTTACACGCTTGTTTCAACCAGCAGCAAAGGCGAATCGCGGCGCAGCACTGGGAAGTTTGTCGTCGTGGCAAAGCGCGAAAAGGGCAACGTTTGGCGTTTTCAAGTTGACGGTTACAGCGATTTGCCGAATGCTTCCTCAAATAATCAAAAACCTCAAAGCCAGAGTAACGGAACTGTTCAGCCCGGTGAATTACAAACGATACGACGCGCCATAGAAGCGCAATATGCCAAGCTCGCCGAAGCTATTAAAAACAAAGATTTCGAGGCTTTTCAAGCTCTCAGAACGGCGGATTTTTCCACTGTAGCATTAAACGCCGGACAGCAAACGCCGGAGGAAATGGCGGCTCGCGCCAGACTCTTACTGGATGTGATTCAGCCGCCGATTGAAGTCAGCTTTGACATTTTAAATCTCACTCCGCGAAACGCTGAAACTGTTGTTGCTACAATTCGCCAGCGTTTTTCCAGAATGCAGAATATTGTCGGAAAAGTGCGCCCAATCGAAACCGCCGTCACGCAGGACGAAACGTGGGTGAAAACGCCAGACGGTTGGAAACTAAAATTTGTCGAGAACGAAAAAGATTTGCTGCGTTTTAT
Organism: Acidobacteriota bacterium; assembly: GCA_030863175.1. GTDB lineage: Bacteria > Acidobacteriota > Blastocatellia > Pyrinomonadales > Pyrinomonadaceae > JALZCH01. The sequence continues at coordinate 50,972 of JALZCH010000047.1, forward strand.
TGACGGCAAACGCGTTGAACCGGGCAAGCCTTACGATCCAAATGCACCGCCGTATAATCCTGAAATCTCTATTAATCAAAAAGATCTGGAAAATCTTCTAGACCCGATTTTCGCCGAGCGGATGGAAAAACTCCATATTCCAGGCGCGGTTATCGCGGTAGTGAAAGACGGGAAAATTCTTTTTACCAAAGGCTACGGCATTGCCGATGTTGAAAAGAAAATTCCGGTCATCGCAGACAAAACGATTTTTCGGATCGGCTCAATCACCAAAGTTTTTACCGCATTGGCTGTGATGCAGCTAGCCGATCAGGGAAAGATAAATTTGAGCGATGATGTCAACAAATATCTGAAAGGCGTTCAAGTTCCGAACACTTTCCCGCAGCCGGTAACATTTGCCAATCTACTGACGCACACTTCCAGTTTGGACGAAATAAGTCCGGGAAGGCGTACGAGCAATGAATCCGAAATCATTCCGCTCGGTGCGTTTTTGAAAACCAGAATTGTGCGTCAATTTGCGCCCGGCGAAATTATCAGTTACAGCACTTACAATCCTGCGCTTGCCGCTCATACTGTCGAACAGATTACCCAGATGCCATTCAAAACTTATCTTCAGCAAAATGTTTTTGAGCCGCTCGGAATGAATCGAACGAGCATCGCCGCCGTTGAAAAGGAATATCAGCAGGATTTGGCGACCGGCTACGAATACGCCGCAGACAAATATCAAAAACTCCCGTTCCAATGGTTTCACACATATCCGGCGCCGGACATCAATAGCACGGCGACCGATATGGCGCGTTTTATGATCGCCAATCTGCAATACGGCGCAATTGACGGCAAAAGAATCTTGAGCGAAAAAGCCGCGCGTGATATGCAGGCTTCGCATTTTAGAAATCATCCGAGAATTCCCGGCTGGGCTTACGGTTTTTATGAAGCCGAACAACACAATCTCCGCTTCGTAGAACACGGCGGAAGTATGGATGACGGTTATTCAGCGTTGCTTTCGTTGATACCGGAAAAAAACACGGGTTTGTTCATCGCTTGCAATACGGAATCGTGCGCCTTTGGTCTTTCGGGCGCAATCAAAAACGCTTTTCTGAATCGTTATTTTCCTGCTCAGACAAAACCGGAAATCCCGCAAACAAAAAATCCTTCGCCCGATACGCTGAAAAAATTCGCCGGCAAATATCGCCCGATTATTTATTGTCATACTTGTCCGCCGAACACTTCTTATTTCCCCGAAGCATTTGAAGTTAAGGTGACTGAAGACGGAATGCTCTCATTCTCGAACGGACGTTGGAAACAAATTGAGCCGATGCTTTTTGTCTTAGCCGACGGCGAAAGAGCCGGACAGGTTCGTTTCGGATTTAAGGAAAATGCGAAAGGCGAAATCGGCTTTATGTTTCAGGAAAACTATATGGTTTATGAAAAAGTTAAGCAGTGAAATCTTGGAAATTTGAAATGAAAAAGATTGCGTTACTAATTTTTTTGGCTTTAATTCAAACTGCCTCAGTTGCCGCACAGCAAAAAGGTTTTGTTAAAGGAAATCTCGTCGAGCGAACTGACAATTTGATCAATAATTTCGCCAAAGAAGGTTATTCGGGTGCGGTGTTAATTGCTCAAAATGATCAAATTCTCTTGCACAAAGTCGGTCAGTGACGACTTAAACATTATTTTATGGCAGGTAAAAGGAAAGTGAGATGAAAAATACAATTTTAATTTTAGTTGTTGGTCTAATTTTTGGCGTTTCCGCCGCTCAGGCGCAAACGAATGTTTCCGAAGCGGACAAAGCGGCTATCAAACAAACCGCTTTGGATTATATCGAAGGCTGGTACGAAGGCAATGCCGAGCGAATGGAGCGGTCTCTGCATCCCGATTTGGCGAAGCGAATCGTGCGCCCTCATCCCGAAAACAAAAGTTTCAGCCGTCTCGATCATATGGGCGCGATGAGTTTAGTGCAGGGAACTCGGCGAGGGTTTGGAAAGGAAACGCCGAAAGACAAACAGCAAAAGGATATTACTATTCTTGACGTTTACGGAAACTCGGCGAGTGTTAAAATCATCGCTTCAGATTGGATTGATTATTTGCACGTTGCAAAATTTAACGGGCGGTGGGTAATTATCAACGTCCTCTGGGAACTTAAACCGCAGAGCGGCAGCTAGAAATTGAATTTATGTGTATTGATTGCGATGAGGTAGACAGCAGCAAAAGAGCTTTTTTGAAGGGAGCGACGGCGGCATTAGTTGGAGCAGCCTTTCCGGCTCAAAATTTCGCGCAGCAAGCGTCTCCAAAAGCATTAGACAACCCCAATGTAGTTCATCAGCCCGTAACATTCAAAAACGGCACGGACACAATTAGAGGATATTTGGCGCGACCGAAGAAAGACGGCAGTTACCGCGCAGTTGTAGTTTCGCACGGCAATCCTGGCATTTCCGAAGACATTCGCAACGTTGCGGCTCAGATGGCTGAACTTGGTTACGTCGGTTTGGCGATGGATTGGAACTCGCGCGCGGCGGGAGATACGAGCAAGCTGGATAAACCGCTTGAATATTACATGACAAATTCGTTTAACAAACAAATCCTCAGCGATACGCTGGCGAGCATAGATTATTTGAAAAATCAAAGTTTTGTTAAATCAAAAAAAGTCGGTGCCGTCGGTTTTTGCGGCGGCGGTTACATCGTGCTTCTGCTTTCCGGCTTGTCCGCAGAACTCAAAGCGGCGGTCGCCTTTTACGCGCCTCCCGTTTTTTATCCGCCGCGCGTTTCTGCAACAGATCCAAAACCAAATTTGATGGACGTTGTCGGAAAAATAAAGATCCCGATTCAATGCCATTTCGGACAGCAGGATCGGATTATTCCAAACGAAGATGTCGCAAAATTTGAAAAAGCTTTAAGAGCACAAAAAGTAAACTTCGAGCTTTACAGTTACGAAAACGCGGGACATGCTTTCTACGATTACACACGCGCAAATCTGCATAATCCAGCTGCAGCAAAGCTCGCTTATGACCGAATGAGAGCATTTTTGAAAAAACATCTGGGGTAGTTGGTTCTGATTTGAAATCTGAGGAAACATTCCGTTTAAGCCCAAATCAGAGGCAATTAAAAAGTAAGTCTTGAAGCTAAAACAGTGTAAAATGCTGATCTTGCGCAAACTATGAATCTTTGTTAATCTGCAAAAGTCGGTTGGGCTTGGCTGTTAACTGAAAAGTTGAGATTTCGAGTCTTATCAAGAGAAGCAAAGTTTTTAATTAATAGCGAAGCTCACCGCTCAAAAAAAATGTCGGTTCGCAATAAACCGATAATACCTATACCTTCTAAAAACTGCCGACATTAAAATTTTCAAAAAAAATACACTTCGGATCAACCCTTTACCCTTAACAGTTTTTCAAAAACTTTTCTATGATTACCAGACGAAAATTATTATTCCTGCTTAGCTCGGCAGGGTTGACCGCCGGAGCACCGCAGATTGCCAATGCTGCTCCACAGCCAAAGCCAGCCGCCAGATTAGCCTCTTCAAACGAAAACCATCTTTATCTTGAAGATTTCGGCGGTATAGCCGATGGTTCAACCGATAATTCCGCCGCTTTAAACGCTGCTCTTAACGCTCTCAAAAGCACAAACGGGGGAACAATCGTTTTTCCTAACGGCATTACAAAACTAACTGGTTCGGCAACGGTAAATATGTTAGGGAAGCAAGGAGCGGTTCGTCTTGTCGGTTCAGGCGGAAATTCGGTGGTTCACGTCGCTACAGGAACCGAAGCGGCGATCAGAGTTGGCAATACATCGCGAGTAAATGTCGAAGATATAACCTTTATCGGCACATTTCGCAATAGTTACAATAACGATTTATTCGATTGCGCGCAGAGCGTGATTCAATGTTCGTTTGTTCAGCAAGTTACAGTTCGAGACTGTAAATTCTTAGGCATAGCGATCGGCGCACCTTACGACGAAGCTTGGAACAGTTTTGCTTCCAATAGAAATCACGGAGTTGTCAGCGTACACGAAGGCGATTTGCTGGTCGAGCGCTGCTATTTCGGAGGCTGTGCTACATCTCAATGCCCAAACGTTAATGTTGACTCGTGGTACGGTCTGACGATTAGAGATTCGCAATTTATAGACTACGGATATTATAACGATCAAACAGTAACCAAAACCGGTTATGTAACCAATACAGCTTGGGTTAGAGCGATTAATCCGAAACCCGTCGCAAATGCTCATACGCGAGGCAAAATCAGAATTGAGCGAACAATGTTCGACGAAGGCTGCGTTTACGGGCTTTTGGCTTACGGAGCGCAATGGGTGGATATTGACAATCTGACAATGAACAACGGGATCGGTTACGGAATTGCGCTTTATAACGTCGCTCACACCAGAATTAAAGATTCCTTTATCGGATATACCAACAGCAACGTCGGTGTTTTTGCTTACAATTCAAAAATTATCGAGCTTGATAGCCTGCTCTTCGGCGGAAACGTCAAATATGTTCAACTGGAAGCGGGAGTTTCAAAATTAATCTCAAGATATTCAACACTTCCCGGTGGTTCGTTGTATCCGAATGGCATTATCAACCGGGCGGGCGCGGCGCTTGAAATTATAAAATAGAAACATAAAAAAAGTCCCACACTCGGACTTCTTTTTACCTCAACTCGAACGAAAAGCTGGCAATGGCGCTTAACAATTCGGTTGGCTCGACCGGTTTTGGGACGTACATTTGAAAACCGCTTTCCAAAACTTTGGCTCTTTCCTTGACGCCAACGTAAGCCGTCAGAGCGATTGCCGGAATTGTCCCACCTTTATCGGGCGGTAAATCTCTTAATTTTTTAATTAACGAATAACCATCTTCCTCAGGCATCGCAATATCGGAAACGATAATGTCGGGCTGCCACTCGATGATTGTTTCGAACGCGTCGGAGACTCGTGTTTTAGCCATAACCTCAACGCCTTTTCGACGAAGAACAGCAGCCAGCAATTCGAGGGTGTCGATTTCATCATCAACAATCAAAACTCTTAGTCCTTTAACCTCCGCCAAATCTTCAATCACCTCCGATTTTTCAGAGGAACCATTCGAGAGCAATTCATCGAATTTAAAATCTTCGATTTTGTTTACCGGCGGTTCCCACTGCGGAAGGCGAACGGTAAATGTCGTTCCGGCATTTTTACCCTGGCTTTCAACTTCGACCCTCCCGCCGTGCAGCTCGACCAGATGGCGAACAATTGACAATCCCAAACCCAGACCTCCATGCTTCCTCGTACTGGAACCGTCGGCTTGACGAAAACGGTCGAAAACAAAAGGTAAAAAATCAGGATTGATGCCAGTCCCAGTGTCGGAAACAACGATTTTCGTTTGCGAAGAATCGCTTTCCAGCTTAATCGTAACTTGTCCTTTTTCGGGAGTGAATTTAATTGCGTTAGAGAGCAGATTCCAGACTACCTGCTGAATTCGATCAGCGTCGGCGCAAACCATTCGGGATTCAAAATCGAGCCGCAGTTGCAGCCGAATGTTTTTCGCTTCGATTGCCGGTCGCAGCGATTCGACTGCCGTTTGAATAATCGGAGCTAGCGCCGTTGGTTTCGGTTCGATCCTGAGCTTTCCGGTGACGATCCGCGAAACGTCGAGAATGTCTTCAATAAGTTGCGCTTGCGATTTGGCATTGCGGTAAATTGTTTCAATCGCTCGTTGGGCATCTGACTGATTGAGCACCCCGGACGAGAGCATTTGCGACCAGCCCATAATGGCGTTCAGCGGAGTTCGCAGTTCGTGCGAAACCGTCGCTAGAAACTCGTCTTTCGAGCGGCTCGCTTCTTCCGCATCGCGTCTCGCTGCTTGTTCGCGTCGGAGCAATTCTTCGCGTTCGCGCTCGGCTTGTTTGCGAGAGGTAATGTTTTGTGTGATTCCGACAAGCAGATCTGCGCTGTCACCCGCTCCTTTAATGAAAATGCCTTGAGCGCTTTGCCAAGCGATTTCTCGGGTCAACGGATTGACGATTCGAAATTCGGAGCTGAAGTTTGATTGTTCCCTGACAGCGCGCTCAAAGTTTCTGGCGATCATTTGGCGGTCTTCCTCATGAATCAAAGCCATTCCGTCAGCTATGCTTTTCGGCATCGTGAAACCCATAACCTGTTCGGTGTTTGACGAGTAAACGATGATTTGCCGTTCAACGTCGGCTTCCCATGAATAAATGTCGGCAGCTTCGGTTGCCAGCCGGAGACGCTCTTCTGATAAACGCAAAGCTTCATCGTTGCGTAATTTCTCGATTGCCAGCCAGGTGCGCTCGCCTACGGTTTCAAGAAACGCTATTTCTTGCGTCGTCCAGACGCGCGGTTTGTCATCGCTGACCCAAAAAATGGCGTCCCAGCGACCGTTGGCGAAAAGCGGAATCGAGATATAAGCCTGTTCGTTGTATGGCTCATAAGTCGTTTGATAAATATCGGCGGTGCGCGGGTCACGCCGTGCGTCGTTGTTTACGATGATTTGTCCGCGCCGGATTCCTTCGAGCGTTTGGCGGCTGTAATCCGAGATTTTGTATTCCCCAGCGACAGGCGACATTCCCTTTTTAAAATATTCGTGCCGGACTCTGCCGCGATTTTCAGCTTCGTTTATTTCAACAAACAGGCAGCGCGCCGCGTTTAAATGTTTGCAGGTTGTTTTTGTTATTTCGTTGAGTAGTTTTTCGGGACTAAAATCGGCGAAACGAATCTTCTCGCCGAGTTCGAGCAAAAACTGTCGGTCAAGTTCATCGCGCTTGCGTTCCGTTATGTCAATGCCGATTCCATAAACTTTGATTGGGGTTCCGTCTGGCGCATAAACCGCCTGACCGCGTCCTTCCATCCAGTGCAGTGTTCCGTCGCCGTGATGAAAGCGGAATTCGATGATGTAATCCCGATGTTCTGCAATCGCGCGCTCGATTTCGAGGGCGATAATTTCCTTGTCCTCGTTATAAACATAATCCCTGAATCCGCGCAAATTACCGGCAAAGCTGCCGACCGGAAGTCCGAAAAGCTTTTCCAACTCAGGACTCCAATAAACCGTTTCAGTCGCCAAATCGCGCGACCAATAGCCCATCCGGCTGCCGCCCATCGCCAGCCGGAGCATTCTTTGACTTTCGCGCAGGTTTTCGTCGGCTTGTTTGTGCTGGTGAATATCTTCGGTCGTCCCATACCAGCGAATGATGCTGCCTCGTTCGTCGCGGCGGGGAAAAGCTCGCGAACGCACCCAGCCGTATGATCCATCCGCCAACCGGATGCGGTGCTCAATATCGTATGGGTCGCCAGTTCTAATTGAATGCATCCAAGCATCCACCGATGTTTGTAAATCATCCGGGTGCTGAATTCGCAGCCAGCCGTCACCAAGAGCTTCTTCGTAAGTCAAACCGGTCATTTCGAGCCAGCGGTCGTTAAAGCTTTCGATTCTGCCTTCGGGCGTCGCAGTCCAGGGAACTTGCGGATTTAGCTCGACCGTATACCTGAGATTTTCTTCTGACTCGCGCAAACGTTCTTCGCCTCGCTTACGGTCAGTGATGTCGTTAAATAAAAGAGCAACTTTTCGGCTTTTCGCGCCGCCCACTCGAAAAGCGTAAACATCAAACCAGCGATTCATCGCGTCCGAGCGTTCAACGAAACGGACAGATTCGCCCGTTAGGGCAATCCGCCCGTAAATCTCAATCCATTTGTCTTCGAGATTAGGAACAAGCTGGCGAGCCGTTTTTTCGCTTAAAGCTTCATTGTTCGGAATCCCCGTCATTTTTTCAAAAACGGGATTAACTTCGAGAAAACGATAATCAGACGGTTTTCCAGTTTCGTCAAACAGCACTTCAAAGACGCAAAAGCCCTGGTCAATCGAATTGAAAAGCAGCCGATAACGCTCTTCGCTCTGGCGAATCTGTTCTTCGGCTTGTTTGCTCCGAGTGATGTCGCGGGCGATTTTTGAAGCGCCGATGATTTTCCCCTCCGGTGTCTTAATCGGCGAAATCGTAAGCGAAATGTTTACGAGCGAGCCGTCTTTTCTGACTCGAACGGTTTCGTAATGTTCGACTCTTTCTCCGGCTTTGATTCTGCTGATAATTTCGGCTTCTTCCGAGTGACGTTCAGGTGGAATCAAAATCAGAATCGGTTTGCCGATGGCTTCTTCCGTCGTGTAACCGAAAATTTGCTGGGCACCTCTGTTCCAACTGGTGATTATCCCTTCGAGAGTTTTACTGATAATCGCGTCATCAGCCGAACTAACCAAAGCGGTTAACCAATAAGCAGCTAATTTATCCTCTGGCAAAACATCAACCATCGCAGACGATTTTCCACAAATTCCTTAGGATTGACAACTATTTCGTAAATCAGGAGAGCCGTTTCAGTTTATTAACAACAATTTATAAAAAAATCGGCAAAAAAAGAAAAACTCAAAGTCCTTTCAGAGGCTGATGAAAAAGAAATTAAAAATCAGCCAAATTTTTGACACGTTTTTTCAAATTTTGGCGCGTTTAGAAGATAGGAGAGGTAATGATATGTATTTCATCAATAAATTAGTCGCAACTTTCGTTTGGGAATTGGAATTTTTCCTTGCCGCCCGGCAGAAATAAGCTGAAAAAAATAATAAATGATAAACGAAAAGTGATAAGTGACGAGCCGTCTCATTTATCACTTTTCGTTTATTCGTAAAATGATTCTTATTCAATCGCTAAAAACCGTTTCGCTTAAGCGCAACGCCGGGGCGCGCGGCGGTCATTTTTCCGCCGTCAAAAACGGCTTTGCCATTAACGAAAACGCGAGAAATGCCCACCGGATATTGATGCGGATTTTCAAAAGTCGCGCGATCGGCAATCGTTTTTTCGTCAAACAGGACGAGATCGGCGGCAAAGCCCTCCCGAATCAGACCACGATCTTTCAAACCGAAAGTTTGCGCAGGAAGGCTCGTCATTTTCCGCACTGCGTCTTCGAGCGAAATAATTTTTAATTCGCGCACATATTTCCCCAAAACTCGGGCGTTGTTGCCGTAACCGCGCGGATGCGGAACGCCCGAACCGAAACGCCGAACGCCCGAATCCGATGCGATCATCGTAAAAGGCTCGCGCATAAACGCCTCGACATCCGGCTCACTCATTTTGTGAAAAACCATCTGAGCGCCGCCCGCCGCATACATTTCAAAAATCTGTTCGATTTGCGCGTCCAATTTGGTGCTGCCTTTTGCGCGACGTGTGATTTCCTTGATGTTCAATCCGTTATATTCCGGTTTCGCCGTGTGGCTGGCGACGACAGCGTATTCGTAATCTTTAAATTGACTCTGTTTTAGAGTTTCCTTCATTTCTTTGACGATTTTCCCGCGCGTTGCGGCGTCTGCGAGCCGTTTTTTGCCTTCTTCGCGTCCGCCTGCCAATGCCCAATCCGGAAGCATCGTGTCCAGAGAAGTTGAAGAAGCCGTGTAAGCATATTGGTCAACTGTCACAGGCAAGCCTTTTGCTCGAGCTTCGCGCACCAAGCCGAGCGTCATTTGGTTTTGTCCCCAGAGCCGTTTGCTCGAAATTTTGAAATGCGAAATTTCGACCGGAAGACCGGCTTGTTCACCGATATTGATGCTTTCCTTGATAGCCTCGACAACTTCGTTGCCTTCATCGCGCATATGCGTCGCGTAAACGCCTCCGTATTTAGCAACGACTTTGGCTAGTTCGACGACTTCATCGGTTTTGGCGTAAACGCCGGGAACGTAAATCAGCCCGGTTGAAATCCCGACTGCACCGTCGCGCATTGCTTTTTCGACGAGCGCTTTCATCCGCTCCAATTCTTCAGGAGTCGGAGCGCGGTTTTCGAGCTTCATCACTTCTCCGCGAATCGTGTTATGACCGATCAGCGTAGCGAGATTAACGGCAATCGGTTTGCTGGCAAATTCTGCGAAATATTTTTCAATATCAACCGGCGACCCGCCGCAGTTTCCGCTAACGAGTGACGTGACGCCCATTCGGACGAAATTTTCAGCTTCTGGAAGGCTGAAAATATTTTCAACGTGGGCGTGAACATCAATAAAACCGGGCGCGAGAATTTGATTTTGAGCATCAATCGATTCTTTTGCAAGCGAAGGAGTGATGCGTCCGATGCGCGCAATTCGACCGTCTTTAATCGCAACATCGGCGCGAAACCAGGGATTTCCAGCACCGTCAATGATGCGGGCGTTTGTTATCAGCAAATCATACTGCGCCTCGTTTTTTTGAGTGAAAGCAGAGGCTGATAAAATCAAAATAAAAAGCAGAAGAAAAACCGTTTTATTAAACATAAAATAATTCTGGTGGTGGAGAAAGTATTCTCGCCCGATTATATTTAGTTCGACTGTTTGCTACAAGCCGGGCAGCGGAATAAAAAAGGGAGGCGGAAATTATTTCCGCCTCCCTTTTTTATTCTTATAGCTAACTTTTAGCTTTCCAGATTTTCCGCGCTGCCTTTGCCTTTGGTTGCGGCTTTGGCTTGCGGCAGCGAGAGAGCAACGCCATCGGATTTGGAGTTAAGCTCTTCATCGGTCGTTCCGGATTCGGCTGCATCCGAAATCAACGCACCGCCCGAATGTTTCGAGAAAGTCAATTTTTCGAGTTCCGCATCAAAATCAATGATCACAACATCACCGAAACTGACTTGATCGGTCGCCACCAGATTTGAAAGCGGGAAAACCAAAAATCGTTCGATTGAGCGTTTCAAATGGCGCGCGCCATATTTGAAATCAATGCCTTCGCGCAGCAAAAACTCTTTCGCTGCTTCGGTGCAGCGGAACACGAATTTCGTTCCGGCTGATTGCGTAATGCGTTTTTGCACGCCGTCGAGTTCGATTTCCAGAATTTGCCGCAGGTGCTCTTCTTTGAGACTGCGGAAAACGACAACCTTATCAATCCGGTTCATAAACTCTGGCGAGAATTTGCGTCGAGCAGCTTCGGTTGCGGTGCGATAAATTTTCAAATCAACGTCAGTGTCCTGCGAATTCTTTGACGGTTTGGACGCAAATCCGATTCCGCCGGAAATCATTTCGGACATTTCTCTTGCGCCCAAATTCGAGGTCATAATTACGACCGCTTTTGAAAAATCAACGCGGCGGTTGTCGCCGAGCGTCAAAGTCGCTTTATCGAGAATTCCCAAAAGAAGCTGCCAGAGCGCGTCCGAAGCTTTTTCGATTTCGTCAAAAAGAACGAAAGTCAGTTTGTTGTCTTCGGTATGATAACGGTCGAGATTTTCCTGCGTCAGCAGAGGGGAAGTCTCGCGGTGACCGAGATAGCCCGGAGGCGAACCGATCAGTTTGGCAATTTCATGCGAATGCTGAAATTCAGCGCAGTCAATTTTAACAACGCCGTTCGAATCGCCAAATAAAACTTCGGCGGCAGCCTCGACCACTCGTGTTTTACCAGATCCCGTCGGACCTAAAAAGAGCAGCGTTCCGACAGGGCGACCGGGATTGTTCATCCCGGCTAGAAAAATCTGATATAGACCGCTCATCCGGCGAACGGCTCGTTCTTGCCCGACGATTCGCGCAGAAAGTTTGTCTTCAAATTCTTTTGCGCGCGGACTTTTGCGGTCGGGGTCAAGTAATAATGTTGTTTTCTTAGTTTCTGTTCTCGTCAATTCTTTCGTCATTGGCTTTTTCCGCCTTTCAAATACAAACTTTAGGGAAACGCCGGTACTTTTGAATTTCAGGGTTTTCAATTCAAACACCGGACATTCAATGAACGTTAAATTCGCAAAATATTTGCGAACCAAGCAAGTTAAAAAGATGCAAACGATATAGCGCACGTTGCAAGCGTGAAACAGAGGTGCGCCCTCAGACAAATTGCGGGGATTGTAACGACTCGACCGAGAATGAGTCAAGCCTTTTGGCAAATAAAATTGTAGCTCCAAAGCGAAATTTAAAGCAACTAAAATTTTTGCTGACAAGGTTCTAACGTTAAATCAATCGAAAGCGGGCGAATATACCCGCTTTCGATTTTAGGTTTATCTGGTTCTGACGTTGATTGAAAGCAGCTTCCATTCGATATCCTCCTGAATGTATTGCAATTCAAAGCTGACTGTCGGAGTTGTCGGATAACTGCCGTTTATGTTTAGGATTTTAATGCCGTTCTGGTCTTCGAAAGAAGGTTTGAAGTTCGCTTGTTTGTCGGCGATGTTGCTGATGTCAATTTTCCGGCGAATAAACTCGCCGAATTGTTGTTCGAGACGCGCCGGAGTAAATTGCTGCTGAAAATACGATGAAGTCGATGAATGAAACGATTCGAAACTGCCCGACTGAACCCCCGAATTAAAATCAAGCAGCGTGGTTTTGACCAGCGTTTGAAGCTCGGAGCTATCCGGTAAATCCGGGTCTTGAGCTGAGCGCTGCGCGTCTTCCGCCGAATTGTCGTCGGTCGTTGTGTTTGTCGGTCGTGTCGTGCTTGAATTCGTTGTTTGGACGGTGCTTGTGTTAGTCGGGGCTGAACCGCCGCGCCGGAAAGTTTGTCCGTCAATCTTCATTTGATTTCCCGAAGGAGGCGCATCAATTTTGTAAGTGCCGACGCCAACGCCGAGCATTGTAAATCTGATTTCTTTTGCAGCTTCGTCAACTTCGACCGCCGCGCCGTCAACTTTCGAAGAACCGGCGTTATAATCGCCGGTTCCGTCGGCGCGAATGGTCAAAACAGTTCCGTCCTGACCCGTCCAGGTTCCGAGATAAGCTTCTGGAATCGGTTTTCGATCGGCGCTTCCGCCGCCTAAGCCGCAGGCTAAAACAAAGCCCGCGAAAATCAAAGAGCAGACAGCTAAACCGACAGCCGGATTTTTAGAAAATAAAATCTTGCCGAATAAATTTTTCATAATTTTTCCTTTCAAAAGTAAAAAAGAGGAAATGCGCCGCAGATATTAACACGGCTTGTCGGCGCGATAAAGTGAAAATTGCGTTAGAGCTGCGATTTTACTTTTGCAAAAAGGATTTGATAAAAAGACTAAGCGGCAGGCAAAGGCAAAAAATTATGAAATTCGTTCGAGCGTTTTTTTTCATTGCGATGGCTGTTTTGCCCGTTTTGGCTCAGGAGTTTAAAACGGTTCGAAACGGCATTGAATATGCGCAGTTCGCAAGAAAAATAGAATCTTCCGAAAAAGTAATACCTCAGGCTGCGACTGTCAATGCGCTGAAAATTGATTTGAAAAAAGCGCGGCTTGATGTTGTTCACGCTCTTGATGCGGCGATTGGAGTTGAAAAAACAAACTCAATTGCCGCTCGGCACAATGCCTTTGCGGCAATTAACGCCGGATTTTTTCGCTTGGATCGCAGCATTTTCAATGGCGAAGCGAACGGCATTTTGCAGATTGACCGAGAACTTTTAAGCGAAAGTTTCGGCAATCGAATCGCTCTCGGAATTATTAACGGGAATGATAAAACGGAAATTAATTTCGGACATTTGAGAGCTTCCAGCATCGTCGGTTTCGGAGTTGACAGCGAATTCGCATTTTCGGGAGTTAATCGTGAGAGAAAACCAGATGAAATCATTTTATTTACACCACATTTTAACCGCACGACATTAACCGATTCCAATGGGACTGAGATAATTCTGAAAGATTGCTCAACCGGCGTTTCCAAAATCGCATGTTCTAAATTTGAAGTAGTAGAAGGGAAAGGGAGCTCTTCGATACCGCCTGCAGGGTTTGTGATTTCGATAGGCAAAAATGCTTTTGAGAAATCCAGTAATATTCTTTATTTCGCCAGAAAGAAGTCGCCAGTTCGCGGACAACTTAATGAAATATTGCGACTTGTTAATTTAGTTGAGCCACTCGAATCTGCAAAACAATCATTTTTTAAAAAAGCCGAAGATATTGTCGGCGGTGTACCGCAATTGATAAAAAACGGCAAAATCGAAATAACTTGGGAGCAGGAAAAATCAAGTAAATCATTTGTTGAAACTCGTCATCCGCGCACAGCGATTGCGAAATTAAATGACGGACGTGCTTTGCTAGTGACTGTCGACGGCAGAAGTGATGTGAGCGCTGGAATGAACTTGCAGGAGTTGGCGGAAATGCTGCTCGAAATGGGCGCGACGGACGCGATGAATCTGGACGGCGGCGGTTCGACGACAATGTTTTTGGACGGCAAAATCGTCAATAAACCCTCTGACAAAGAAGGTGAGCGACCGGTGTCGGACGCGATTTTGGTTACGTTAAGAAAATGATTTAAAGTTTTATTGATGGAAAATAACACGGAAGTTTTAGAGCAATTCGGCAAACGCGTCCAGCGCTGTTACGGCTGTTTGATTCCTTTTTACCTCAAAGATATGTATTTGGGTGAGGACGTGACTTATTATTGCGAGAACTGCAAAGATGATTCGATGTTTCACTTTTCGGAATTTACGAAAATTCTGGATGTTTCCAAACTTCGCGAAGTGGAAGACGAGCATCATTAATTTTCGCCAAATCTCAATATTTTATCCAATTTTCCGTATCGTGATTTTGATTTTTCTCAGGTCGCACTTATAATGCTTTCTATTGTTGATATAACAATCTAACTCATTTCAAAAGAAAAAATCGGAGAAAAATTATGCAGTTTCGGCTTCGCGCCCAGATTTGCGCGCTCGTCGCCTTTTCTTTATTCAATTCGGCGTTTTCGTTTGCACCTTGCGTCAATGCTCAAACCACAAACAACAATCAACAGCAACAACACTTACCAAGTGGAGTCCAACGCTTGTCGTCGGTTGAAGGAATAAACGAATACCAATTGGCAAACGGTCTTAAGGTTTTGCTTTTTCCCGATCAAACCAAGCAAAACATAACGGTTAATATCACTTACCTGGTAGGTTCGCGACACGAAAACTACGGCGAAACCGGAATGGCACACCTTCTTGAACATCTCGTTTTCAAAGGCACGCCGAAACATCCAAACATTCCAGCCGAATTAACTGCGCACGGCGCGAGTCCGAACGGAACGACTTCGTTTGACCGCACGAATTATTTCGAAACCTTCGCCGCGACCGACGCAAACCTCGAATGGGCTTTAGACCTTGAAGCTGACCGAATGGTCAATTCTTTTATAGCCAAAAAAGACCTCGACAGCGAGTTTTCCGTTGTTCGCAATGAAATGGAATCAGGACAAAACAACGCGTTCGCAGTTCTCTACGAAAAAGTGATGGCGACGGCGTTTCAGTGGCACAACTACGGAAAAACCACAATCGGCGCTCGTTCGGACGTGGAGAACGTGCCGATTGATCGTTTGCAGGCTTTTTATAAAACATATTATCAGCCGGATAATGCCGTTCTCGTTGTCGCCGGAAAAATTGACGAAGCCAAAACTTTGAATTTAATCAATCAGAAATTCGGCGTGATTCCGAGACCCGACCGTGTTTTGCCGAAAATTTATACGGTGGAACCGGCGCAGGACGGCGAGCGTCAAGTAACAGTGCGCCGAGTCGGCGACACGCAGTTTGTGATGGCTGGCTATCACGTTGCGCCTGCCGCAAATCCGGATAACGCAGCGGTTTTTATCGCCAACCGCATTTTGGGCGACGCCCCTTCGGGCAGACTTTACAAAGCTTTGGTCGAAACCAAAAAGGCTACCAGCGTGTTTGTTATGGGCGGCGGTCAGCGCGACCCAGGTTTTGTCACATTCGGAGCCGAACTCAGTAAAGAAGCTTCGATGGATGCTGCACGCGAGGCTTTGATCGAAACAGTCGAAAGTTTTGCCAAAACACCGCCGACCAAAGAAGAGGTCGAACGTCATAAGCTCACCGCTCAGAAAAACTTTGAACTGTCCTATAACGATCCGAACAGCGTAGGTTTGCAACTGACAAGCACGATTGCGCAAGGCGATTGGCGACTGCTCTTTATCAACCGCGATCGCACTCAAAAGGTCACGCCCGAAGACGTTCAACGCGTGGCGCAAAAATATTTCAAACAGCAAAACCGCACGGTCGGAATGTTTCAACCGACCGCAAAACCTGACCGCGTGGAAATTGCCACGATCAGCGACGCTGAAATAGCCGCATTGGTCAAAGATTACAAAGGCAACGCGATCGTCGCCGCCGGCGAGGCTTTTGATCCTACTCCGGCAAATATTGAAACACGCACCAAGCGAATGAACCTTGGCGGTTTGAAAGTTGCTCTGCTTCCCAAAGAAAACCGCGGCGATGCGGTTGTGATGCGTCTAAACTTTCGTTTCGGCGACGTGAAAAGTTTAATGAACCGTTCGAACGCGGGCAGTTTAGCCGGTTCTATGTTGATGCGCGGCACTACAAAACGCGATCGTCAGCAAATCAAAGACGAACTCGATCGTTTGAAAGCGCGCGGAAGCGTCAGCGGTGGTGCGTCAAGCGTTGGAGCGACGATGGAAACCACCCGGCAGAATTTGCCGGAAGTTTTAAAACTTGTCGCAGAAATTTTACGCGAGCCCGCGTTTTCACCCGCAGAATTTGAGCAGCTCAAGCAGGAAATGATTACAAATCTTGAAAGCGGGCGCAGCGAGCCAACTTCGATTGTATTTAATGCGATGAACCAGCACTTTAACCGATACCCGAAAGGTGACGTTCGTTATTCGCCGAATACTGAAGAGCAGATAGCCAATATCAAAGCTTTAACGCTTGACGACGTGAAAAATTTCCATAAGGAATTTTACGGCGGTTCAAACGGAGAATTGGCTTTTGTAGGCGATTTTGACGAAGCGCAAATCGTTCCGCTTGTTAAAGAGCTATTCGGCAACTGGAAAAGCCCGAAAGCTTATGAGCGAATTCCAAGCGAGTTCTTCGACATTTCAGCGACAAACAAATCGTTTGAAGCGCCCGACAAAGCAAACGCTTACTTCTTTGCCAGATTGAATATCAACATCCGCGACGACAATCCGGATTATCCGGCTTTGGTGTTAGGGAATTACATTCTCGGAGGCGGGTTCTTAAATTCCAGGTTGGCAACTAGAATTCGTCAAAAAGAAGGCATCAGTTACGGCGTTGGTTCGGGCTTCGGGGCTAACGCGCTCGACCCGGTTGGAACTTTTACAGCGAGCGCGATTTACGCTCCGCAAAACGTCGAACGTTTAGAAGCGGCTTTTAAAGAAGAAGTCCAAAAAGTGATCAATGAGGGCTTTACCAAAGAGGAAATCGAGCAAGCCAAAACCGGCATATTGCTTTCGCGCCAGAGAAATCGCGGTCAGGACAACGGTTTGGCGCTAACTCTGGCTTCGTATTTGTTCACTAACCGCACTTTCGCTTGGGACGCCGAGCTTGATAATAAACTTCAGTCGCTCACGCCCGAACAAGTTCAAGCGGCGATGAAGAAATACATCACGCCCGACAAAATCTCGATTTTTAAAGCCGGAGATTTTGCCAAAGCAAAAACAGCCGCTCCAAAAGAATAGCTTCTGTTTCAGTTTGATTAAAAAGGCGAACCCAAATAATTTGGTTCGCCTTTTTGTTTGCAGAAGATTGTGTGTTGTTACCTTATCAACATCACTATTTTTCTTTCTCGAGCGCCGTCAAATTCGCATAAATAAATCCCTTGCCAGCGCCCGAGCAATAACTCCCCATTCGCGAAAGGAATTGTCACGCTCGATCCGAATAAACTTGATTTTAAATGAGCGTCGGAATTGTCTTCTGCATGTTTGAAATTCATTCCGTGTTGCGGAATTAGTTTGCGCAAAGCCGAAAGCAAATCTGTTTGCACGTCCGGATCTGCGTTTTCGTTTACGGTCAAGCCGCAGGTTGTGTGCTGCACAAACAAAACGACTGTACCTTCCTGCTCGTTCGATTCACGCAACGCTTTTTTAACTTCAGCCGTGATGTCAATCATCTCCTCGCGTTGTCTTGAGCGGACTTTAATCGTTTGAACCATAAATAAATTTTGCCACAGAAAATAAAAAAGACGCGAAAGATTTCTTTCGCGTCTTTTTTTTTGGCTCTTCGATCTAGGTAAGAAGCGTTGCGAGAACAAGCCCAGTAGTCATCAGTAATTTGATTAAAACGTGCAAGCTCGGAGCAACTGTTTCCATAATCATTTACTGTCGTTTTTCAGTATGAACTACAACAGTTTGTTCCGCTTTAACTTTCGGTGTTGTTTCAACGTTAGAGCGATGATCTGCATTAAGTGAGATATGTGGAGCAATAATTAATGCAACGATACTCATCAGCTTAATCAAAATATTCATAGAAGGTCCTGATGTATCTTTGAATGGATCGCCTACGGTATCACCTGTGACGCTCGCTTTATGAGCTTCGCTTCCTTTGTACTCCATTTTTCCGTTAATCATTACGCCAGCTTCAAATGATTTTTTAGCGTTATCCCATGCACCGCCGGCATTGTTTTGGAACATTCCCATCAAGACACCTGAAACAGTAACACCGGCTAATAAACCTCCAAGAACTTCCGGTCCAAAAGTAAATCCGACTATAACCGGAGTAGTTAAAGCGATTGCACCCGGGAGCATCATTTCTCTCAGAGATGCTTTAGTAGAAATAGCAACGCATTTCTCATATTCCGGTCTCGATTCGTACTCCATGATTCCCGGAATTTCTCTAAACTGGCGTCTGACTTCTGTGACCATCGCCATTGCCGCTCGACCTACTGCTGCAATAGCAAGAGAAGAAAAGATAAAAGGAATCATCCCGCCGACAAATAATCCTGCGAGAACGTCAGCTTTATAAATATCGATGGAATTAATTCCCGCGAGACCAACAAAGGCTGCAAATAATGCCAGAGCCGTCAGAGCAGCCGAAGCAATTGCAAAACCTTTACCCGTTGCGGCTGTAGTATTGCCGACCGCATCCAAAATGTCGGTTCTTGCTCTGACTTCTTTGGGAAGTCCGCTCATTTCGGCGATACCACCGGCGTTGTCGGCAATTGGACCGAAAGCGTCGATGGCAAGCTGCATCGCTGTAGTTGCCATCATCCCGGCAGCCGCAATTGCAACACCGTACAATCCGGCGAAGTAGTGGGATAAATAAATTCCCGATGCCAGAATAAGAATCGGAACTAAAGTGGATTCCATACCGACGGAAAGACCGCCGATAATATTTGTTGCCGCCCCGGTTTCGGATTGTCGAACAATCGAGTTAACGGGGCGTTTCCCAATGGCGGTGTAGTACTCGGTCACAATGCTCATCAGAGCGCCAACAATTGATCCCACCAAAATCGCCCAGAAAACATCCGTGTCCGTAAAGGTGCGACCTCTCAGAGTCATGCTCTCGGGAAGCATCCATTTTACTAAGAAAAAGCAGGCAATTGTGGTTAAAACGATTGAAGACCAGTTGCCGATATTCAGCGCGTTCTGAACACTGCCTTTATCGTCTGAGATTCTTACAAATGAAAAACCTATGATTGAAAAAACAATTCCAATGCCTGCAATAACCATCGGAAGAAGAATCGGAGAAAGACCGCCGAATTGATCCGTTGCAACAATCTCACGTCCCAAAACCATTGTTGCTAGGATTGTCGCTACATAAGATCCAAAAAGATCCGCTCCCATCCCGGCAACGTCACCGACGTTGTCTCCTACGTTATCCGCAATAGTCGCCGGGTTTCTCACGTCATCTTCGGGAATTCCCGCTTCGACTTTACCGACAAGGTCAGCGCCGACGT
Source organism: Acidobacteriota bacterium (assembly GCA_030863175.1). Classification (GTDB taxonomy): domain Bacteria; phylum Acidobacteriota; class Blastocatellia; order Pyrinomonadales; family Pyrinomonadaceae; genus JALZCH01. The sequence goes on from JALZCH010000047.1 coordinate 70,505, forward strand.
CAGCCGCTTTGGTATAAATACCGCCGCCGACTCTGGCAAAAAGAGCAATCGATTCAGCGCCGAGAGAAAAACCCGCCAGAACTTCAATCGCTTTTTCCATCTCTCTGCCATTCACTGCACCGCCGACGCTCACGACATAGAGTTGATAAAAAACTATAAAAAGTGAACCGAGACCTAAAACAGCAAGTCCGGCTACGCCGAGTCCCATCACCGAACCGCCCGTAAAGGCTACTTTAAGCGCGTCTTTAAGACTGGTTCTTGCTGCCTGTGTTGTTCTGACATTTGCTTTTGTAGCAATATTCATCCCGAAGTATCCGGCAGTCGCGCTGAATACCGCGCCGATAACAAATGAAAGTGCGATCACAGGAGAAGATGTTTCAACTAATGTTCCAGACCACGCAAGAAGAACTGCTGCGATGGCTGCAAAAAAAGTTAAAATTATCCACTCTGCTTTCAAAAAAGCCATGGCGCCCTTAGCAATATATGTAGCAAGTTCAACCATGTTTTCTTCACCGGCAGCTTGCTTGCTAACCCAGGCAGATTTAATTGCCATTACAACTAATCCAAAAATCCCCAATGCCGGGATCAGATAAAGAATTGTAGATTCCATTAAAAAATCACCTATTTTTAAGAATAAATTACTGATTTAAAGCCTTTGAGTACAAAAAGTAAGAGCGCTGGCATCAATTGCCAACGTTCCCATAATTTTATTTTAACGCGTGAGAAAAGCACGGTCGCGTTTCTTAACAGCGTTTGAAATACGCTGCATATCAGCCGTGCCGGATGAGCCTATTAAGCCGTTGTTGACGAGAAAATCCGCAAACGAAATCGCCAACACACTGATACCTAAAATCAGCCCAATTTCCACTGTTAAAACAAACCCTTTCTAATGTTGTTAATAAATCAAACAATAGAGAACAACAAAGTCCTGCATTATGACATATTTTAGCTGATTATAGCCAAATGCCGTTTTTCACAAAGTCGGTTTTACGGAAATACGATTGTTTTAAACATCTTCTTCTGCTAGATTTCACGCACCCGAAGCCGGTTAGCACATCGCGGGCGCTTTAAAGGCGTCTGCGGTGAAACGAGTTTTGGAGTTGGTTTTTTAATCCGCAGGAGGAAAAATTTACCGATGGTTTTACGATTTAAATTTACGGCGGCAGTCAGGCTTGTTTTCCTCGCCGCAGCTTTTTTCATTTTCCCTTTCAATTCAAACGCCGCCGGAGTTTTAGACCCGACCTTCGGCACAAACGGCAGAGTCTCGATGATAGTCGGTTCCGGCGCTCGCGCAAACGCCGCCGCTCTTCAATCGGACGGTAAGATCGTTGTCGTCGGTTACGTTTTCCGTGCCGCTTCGCAGAGAGATATTGTCGTTGCGCGTTTTAACGCGAACGGGACGCCGGATTTAAGCTTTGGCGAAAACGGCAGAGTCGTCGCCGCCATTTCAAATCGCAACGAAACCGCCCATTCAGTCGCGATAGACGCCAGCGGCAGAATCGTTGTCGTCGGAAGCATTGAGCCGGTTGATGACAGCCCAATTACCGATTTTCTGGTTGTTCGTTTTACTCAAACCGGAGCGCTTGATACGAGTTTCGGGAATGGCGGAGTGGTAACGGTTAGTCAGGGAAGCAGCGATTCGTTTAACGCCGTCGCCATTCAGCCAAACGGAAGAATTGTCGCGGCGGGCGGAACTTCGGACGGAGGACTCGCCGTACTTATGGGGTTTACGCCTCAAGGCGCGATTGATATTGAATTCGGCGATCTTGGTTTGAATTTTTTCAATGTTCCGGGAATGAACGACGAGCAGGTTCAGGTAATTCTTTTCCGCCCGAACGGTGAAATTCTGGTCGGCGGGCAGGGAAATGTCAGCATTCCTCATCCGGGCGTTTCCAGTTTCTTAGCCGAATTCGATTCAGCCGGTTCGCAATCACAAGATTTCGGCACAAACGGCATCGTCACTTTCAGCGTAGGGACAGTTCCTTTCGGCTATGATTTGGCGCTTTTACAGGACGGCTCGGCTTTGGTTTTAAGCGATATTCTCTGTCGAGTTTCGACTGCGGGCGCTGTCAGCAATTTTGCAAACAATATCAACGGAAGCGAAATCGCGGTTCGTTCTGACGGCAGATTCATCGTTGCCAATTCGGTTTCGGTATTCGGTTTTCAATCCAGAGCTTTTGCTCCGAACGGAAGGTTTATCGGAAGAGCCAGGGACTTAACGGCTAACGACCTTCTGGTTCAACCGGATGATAAAATCATTTTTGTCAGCTCGACCGACACCGATTTTGTCGTGACGCGGATTCTTGGCATCACTTCGCAGGGAACTCGCCTTGCCGACTACGATGCGGACGAAAAGACCGATATTGCAGTCTTTCGTCCTTCAAATGCGACTTTGTATTCCATTCGCAGCAGCAACGACGGCGCAAATGCAACTTTCCCTTCGGGCGAAGCGAGCTTGGAAATACGCCGCGTGATCCCCGAAAATTATGGCAATTCGCTTTCGTTCCCATTTGTTTACTGGAAAACCGCAGCGGTCGGCAATACGCCCGGAACTTTTTGCAGCACAAACGGAATCGGAAACCGGCAATGCATTCAATGGGGATTGGGCACGGATGTTCCGGTCGGCGGAGATTACGACGGCGACACGCTGACAGATATTGCAGTTTATCGCCCGTCGGAAGGCGTTTGGTACATTTGGCAAAGCTCGAACAACCAAATTATTGCCGTTCGCTGGGGCTTGAGCGAGGACAAGCCGGTTCCCGCCGATTATGATTACGACGGAATTACTGATATTGCGGTTTATCGCCCGTCGGATGGAACCTGGTACGTTCGCCGCAGCTCTGACAACAATCTGACGGCAGTTCGATGGGGAATTCAGACCGATATTCCTTTAACCGGGGACTTTGACGGAGACGGAAGAGCTGACTTTGTCGTTTATCGTCCTTCGGAAAGCACCTGGTATTTGCTGCAAACACGAAATGGTTTCCGCGCCGAAAGATTCGGGCTTGAAAACGATCAGCCCGTTCCCGGCGATTATGACGGCGACGGTCGCCACGACATTGCGGTTTTCCGGCAAGGTTTTTGGTATATCCTCGGCAGCACGCGCGGTTTTTACGGGTTGCAATGGGGACAGCCGAATGATGTTCCGGTTGCGGTTCGGTATGCTTACTGATTTCGAGAAAAAAATGAATTGTCACGGGTGGTTCTTTATTGAGCCGCCCGTTTTTGTGTTAAAACTTGAAAATTGTTACTGAGAAGTGAAAAAATCGCTAAATTGAAGATGGTCGTAGAATTGAAATGTGATTGAAAAAACATCAGACAACTTGTCCCAGATTTTTAAAAGGAAAATTAAAAACTTGCTGCTGTTCCGGGGATAAAATAAAACAACAGGAGAGAAAATGAACAATTTATTTAATGCCAGTCTGGCGAAAATTGATCCGCTGATTAGCGAGGCGATTGACAACGAAGTGCGTCGTCAAGCGGACGGTTTGGAATTGATTGCGTCGGAGAATTTTGTTTCCGAAGCCGTTCTCGAAGCGATGGGTTCGGTTTTAACGAACAAATACGCCGAAGGTTATCCGGGCAAGCGTTATTACGGCGGCTGCGAGTTTGTTGATGTCGCGGAGACGGCGGCAATTGAACGAGCAAAACAGATTTTCAATGCCGAGCACGCCAACGTTCAGCCGCATTCGGGCGCGCAGGCGAATATGTCGGTTTTGCTCGCAGCGCTAGAGCACGGCGATCAGATTCTCGGAATGAATCTCGCTCACGGTGGACATTTGACGCACGGACATCCTTTGAATTTTTCCGGTCTAAATTACAGAGTCGCGGATTACGGCGTCAACCGCGAAACCGAAACGATTGATTATGATGAATTGCAGCGCATCGCCGAGGAAACACGCCCGAAATTAATCATTTGCGGCGCATCTGCTTACGCTCGAATTATTGATTTTCAAAGAATCGGCGAAATTGCCCGCTCAGTCGGCGCGCGGATGATGGCTGACATCGCGCATATTGCCGGACTTGTCGCCGCCGATCTTCACCCGTCCCCCGTACCGCACGCCGATTACGTTACAACAACGACGCACAAAACTCTGCGCGGTCCGCGCGGCGGTTTGATTTTGTGCAAACAGGAACACGCTAAAGATGTTGACCGACGAGCTTTTCCCGGCGTGCAGGGCGGACCGTTGATGCACATTATCGCTGCCAAAGCAGTCGCTTTCGGCGAAGCTTTGCGCGAAGACTTCAAAGAATATCAACGCCAAATCGTCAAAAACGCCGCAGCGCTCGCCGATGAACTGAAAAACGGAGGGCTTCGTCTTGTTTCTGGCGGAACGGATAATCATCTCGTTCTGGTCGACGTTTTCCGCAATGGAAAGGGAATTACAGGCAAAGAAGCCGAAAAGGCTTTGGACGAAGTTCATATTACAGTCAACAAAAACACGATTCCGTTTGACCCAAATAAACCAATGGTCGCTTCCGGCATTCGGCTTGGAACTCCGGCGCTAACGACGCGCGGAATGAAGGAAAACGAAATGCGGCAAATCGGGAAAATGATTGCCGCCGTTGTTAACGAGCCTAATTCCGAAGAAGTCAAAAAACGCGTGCGAGCCGAAGTCAGAGAATTGACCGCGCGCTTTTCGCTTTATCCGAAACGCTACAAACCGGCGAAAAACGAGTCAATCGGTGCAAGCTGATTTTGAATAAAAATGAAAATATTTATTACTGCGGCGTTGCTGTTGGTTTCTCTAACGGTGGGCGTCTTCGGGCAGATAACTCGGACGGCGATTAATGTGCCGAAAGACGCTCCCGCCAACTTTAAAACCGACGGCTGCACTTTCTTTCCAGATGGTGATTACAAAGATTGCTGCGTCGCGCATGATTTGGATTATTTTAAAGGCGGTTCTCTTCGGGAACGTTGGAGGTCGGACAAACGATTGTTTCAATGCGTAGCGAATAAAAAAGGCTGGTGGCATAAAGTTGTCGCGCCAATGATGTGGACGGGTGTGCGCGTCGGCGGCGTCTCTTTTTTGCCGACGCCTTTTCGCTGGGGATTCGGACGCCGGAAAAATAAAAGCTTTTGAAAGCTCTGTTATGGCAGGAGCAACACTTTCAAAACCCCGCGCTCGGCTGCTCGTTTCATCCCTTGAACGCCGTTTTCGAGCCGGAATTCTTCCGTAATCATATTTTCGACATCAACAGCTTTGTTTTTCAAAAGCTCAAGCGCGGTCGCGAATCTGCCGCAGCGCGAGCCGACAATCGTAATTTCGTCAACTACGACTCGCGCCGCCTGCCAGCGTGGCTCTCCCTGAAAAGTTGATTTTAAAATTAATTTGCCGCGCGGTTTTAACGAATCGAGCGCCGTTTGAAAACCGCTCTCCGAACCGCTGGCTTCGACAACAACGTCGAAAGTCCGATTTAATTTTGCCGCCCTTTCGAGCAAAACCGTTTCGACTCCACGCGATTCTGCAATTTGCATTTTTTCGTGGTGTTTCCCGATGAGAGAAACATTTTTCGATTTCAGCGCCAGACTTTGAGCGCAAAGCAAGCCTAATTTTCCATCGCCAACGACAGCCAGTCGAGTTTCCGGCGAAATTTCGACTTGTTCGGTGATTCCGAACGCGGCGGCGAGCGGCTCGACGAAAACGGCTTGTTCGTTTGAGATTTCTTCGGGCACTTCGAGTAAATTGCGAGCGGGCAAAGTCAAAAATTCGGCGTGCGCGCCGTCGCGCCCGACAATTCCGAGCACCGTGCGATTCGGGCAATGTCTCGAATCACCGGTTTTGCATAATTCGCAAACGCCGCACCCGGCATTAATCTCGCCGACAACTCGTTTGCCGATTAAATCGGGCGCGCCCGGCGCGTTTTCGACAATGCCGACAAACTCATGCCCGATTGTTCCCTGAAAACCTGCATAACCGCGGGCGATTTCCAAATCTGTGTTACAAATGCCTGAAAGCAGAACCCGAACCAGAACCTCGCTTTCTTTTTTCGGAACGGCGATTTCAGCCAAATTTACTTGATTGTTTTCAACGCGTAGTGCCTTCATTGTAAAAAAAATCAAAGACGGATAATTATAATAGGCTGTCATAATTGCAGAAAAGAGATTTTAAAACTAATCTATCGCTTACGCCGCGCCAAATTTATTTTAGGCGATAATAAAAGGTAATCTACTTTAAAACTTCGATGCTCACGCCTCCAAACGTTTACGTCAAAGACACCGGAACTGCAAAAGGAAGAGGCGTTTTCGCTTCACGCGCTTTCCGAAAAGGGGAAATTGTTGAGATTTCTCCTGTTGTGCTGTTTCAGATGCAATACAATTCGCTTCCAAAAGTTGTAAAGACCCTTGTCTTCGATTGGGAAATGCTCGCCGGAAAAGATCGCAATCATGCGTTGGCACTAGGATACGGCAGTTTTTACAACCACAATAATCCTGCAAATATGCGTTATGAAGCCGATTCGGAAAATAACTTACTCCGGTTTATCGCTGTGAGAGATATTGATGTTGATGAAGAATTAACCATCAATTACTCCGCGGAAGGAGGAGCGCCGATCAGCAATGAGGAAAATGACAATAACTGGTTTGAAGATCATAAAGTTAAGCCGATAATTGATTAATTGTTGAGAATGTTCGGCGGATCCGTTTGATTTTTAATCCAAATTCAAAATAAAAGCCTGGTCGCAGCGGGCAGCGTGTTTTTCGTCGGTTTCCTTAAAACCGAATTTTTGATAAAGCCCGATTGCTTCTTTCAAACGAGAATTTGTTTCGAGATAAATTCTTTTAAAATCAAGCTCGGCGGCGCGTTCGATCATTCTTTGAAGAGTTTTTTTGCCCAATCCGAGACCGCGAATTTCTTTGGCGAAATACATTTTTCTAAGCTCGACGGTTTCCTGCGTTATCGGGTAAAGCCCGACGGTTCCGACAATCTCGCCCGCAGGCGTTTCCAGAACTTCAAACAAACCGCCGCGCTTGATGTAACTGGCTTCGATGTCGTTTAGATCGGCGTCCGTGCCGCTGCTATCGTGTTTCAAGCCATATTCGTGCAGCACGCCGAAAACAATTTCTTTGATCTTTTCAGCGTCGCGATTGGTCGCCGCGCGAAAAGTAATTTCTTCGTGGTTCATAGTCACTCTGAGTTTATTGGCTTTGCTGGTGATAAACTTTTAAATCTCTTTCTCCGACAATCAACCAGCGTCCGTTGATTCTTTGCAGCGTAAGCTGAGATTGAACTTTGCCTTCGCTTCTGCGATCGTCGCTCTCAAAAAACCATTCTTTATCGTAAATGACTGTCACTCGGTCTGCGCTTTCGGCGATAATTCGCATGTTGCTGATGTTAAATTCGATGTCGTCAAAGGCTTCGAAAGCGCGCTGTTTGTCGGCGCGCACCTGATTAATCGAGAAACCGCGCGCGGTGTAATAATATTCAAGCGTGTCGGCGTAAAAGCTCAAATGCCGGTTGAAATCGCCCGCTTCGATCGCTCTCGCCCAGGAATTAAGGGTGCTGGTAACTTCTCTGCGAATCGTCGTTGTTTGGCGAGCGGGAATATCCCGCGCGGGTTGTGGCGGCGGAGGCGGAGAATCTTCAGGAACTTGAATCTCGCCGCTGGGCAAAACGACCGCCGAATTTGTCGTTGTGGTTGGGTTAGTTGTAGTGGCGCCAGTTGAATTCGTCGCACCAGCGGGCGGATAACTGCGCGGCGTCAAATTTGGATCTAAGTTTAAATTCGAATTTAAATTCAGATTTGAATTCGAAATCGAGTTTGCGTTTGTTTGCGCGATTTGCTGATTGGAATTATCGCTTTGATTTTCGCCGGACATCATCAACCAAGCGCCCGCGCCGAGCGCGACGAGCAAGACGGTGGCAATTGCAGTTCCGGCAATGATTAAACTCGTGTTTGTTCGCTTTTCGGTCGGTGTCGCAGAAGTCGCGGCTGGCGAGGGAGCCGTTCGGGGCAGCGATTGATGGCTTCTCGGTTGAGCTTTCGGATCGCGTTGTACGACAACCGTCTCCGTTTCCGGTTCCGGCTCGGGTTCGGCTGTAACGAGCGGTGTTCCGTCACTCAAACAAAAATTCTGTGAATCGTCAAAAGTCGTGCGACAAGCCGGACAAACCTTCATAGAGTTTTGAGTTCTGAATTTTGAATTCTAAATTAATCTTTACAAGCTCTTAATTGTACACTGCAATCAAAGGCAAATGGCAAAGAAAAATAAATAACTCGAAATTCAAAACTTATAACTGTTTTCAGGGTTCTGTAACAAAGGAAACTTCGGAAATCAAAGTGTCTTCGGAGTCGTGTTCACCGGTGTAAACGTCTTCGATTGTGATTCGCACCCAGCGCGTTTGTTTTTGTCCGACATCAATTGTTTGAGTTTGCATTTGGTCTGAAAACGTTGCGGTTCGGCTTGTGCCGTCGGAAAACTCTATCAGAGCTTCCGACACCCGATTATTATCGCGCCAGATTTGTGGAGTTTTAAAATAGCCGGGCTGAATTCTGATCTGTCGCAAATTTACCGTTCGGTCAAATTCAAAATTGAGCCATTCGCCGATACCTTCGCCGGGCGCGCCTTCGCCCCATGCGGTCGTCGGATTATTGTCAAAAGCAAAATTTGGAAAATAGAAATTACCTCGGTCCTGTCGTCTGACCGACGAAGCCGAACCGACGATTCGCGGCGGAGCGTTGACTGGAGGCGAAGCCTGAGTTTTGATGTTCGACGCTCGATTAGTTTCGATTTGAACCGAAGATAAACCTCGATTCGCATTGACTTCGGCAATTGTTTTGTTTTGATTTTCCGCGAGCGAGGTATTTGTGTTAGCTTTCGGTTCTTCATTCTTTTCGCCCCTTCGCGTAAACAAAAACAACCCAACCACGCCGACGATAAAGGCTAGACCGAGAAAACCTGCCAAAATCGCCAGCACGAGCGGCAGGCTTGATTTAGGCTGCGATTGCGGCTGCCGAAGATTTTGCGGATCAACGAGAGTTGTGCCGTCATTCAAACAGAAGATGTTCGAATCATCGGTGTAGGTCGTCTGGCAAGTCGGACAAATTTTCATTTTCGTCTTTACTTTCCTAGCTTTCGCTCAAGTTTCCGGCAATCAGCGGCTCGCTCGTGATGATTCGGGCGCCCGATTCTGTGCAAACGGCGAACGACGGTTTGAAATTGCCTTCCTGCTCATACATCGTCACGCCCGCGTATTCGCCTTTTGCATTGAGAATATAAAAATTAATTCCGAAATTCGGCATTCCCCGCCGCGTTAAAAGCCGCTTTTCGATTGTGTTGTCGCGGATTCTTTTGAGCGCGGTCATTCCAGCGTCTTTCGGATGCGCGCCGCGCCGCATTTCTTCGACGATCAAAAATGAACAGAGATTGTACAAATTTGCCTCACCGCGCCCGGTGGAACCTGCTGCTCCCACGGCTCCGTCTACGTAAAGTCCGGCGCCCAAAATCGGTGAATCACCGACGCGCCCGGGGATTTTCCAAGCCAAGCCGCTCGTAGTCGTCACGCCGCAAATCTCGCCTTTCGAGTTTATTGCATTGCAATTGATTGTTCCGTAATAATGAGCCGGATCAATCTTGCCTTCTTTAACCATCCGCAAAATCTCGCGCCGCCACAATTCGGCGCGTTTTGTCGGATCGAGATAATGCTCGGGATCAGTGCGGCGTTTCCATTCGAGCCAAAGACGACGCGAGAATTCGGTGTTTAGATCATCTTCGATTTTAAAACCCATATTTCGAGCAAACGTTCGTGCGCCGGCACCGACGATCAAATGATGGTCGGTTTGTTCGGCAACCATTTGCGCGACCGCCGCTGGTGTTCTCACGCCTTCGAGTGCGGCGACAGCACCGGCTCGCTTCTTCGGTCCGTGCATTACGGAAGCATCAAGCTGTACAACGCCGTCCGCATTCGGCAAACCGCCGTAACCGACGCTCGCATCACCCGGATCTAATTCGTTCAACGCAACTCCGGCAACAACGGCATCGAGAACGTCCGAACCGCCTATAATCATTGCAAAAGTTTTTTCCACACAAGTTTGCGTGCCGCCGTTTTTAAAGCGATGCCCGTTTGAAGAGGCGATAACAACCGGTTTAACTGCGCCGCTGCGCCGAACCGCTGGAGCCTGACCAAAGCTCGTTTTTGACAAAACGGCAGCCGCCGCTCCGGTTAAAACAAAATCGCGTCGGTTTATTTTTTTGCTCATATTTCTCAGTTTATATTAGGACAAACATTTTGTTTTCGCCCGCCTTCATTTTGTCAAATTAGCTCAATCATTTTCTGTCATTTTGACTGAAACGTCCATTCATCTTCAATCATAATAAAAAAACTAATTTACAGGGAAATATGTAAATGGTTTGAAAGTAAGAAGTTAAGTTTGTGGCACAGGGCTTGATTAAAGGATGCCGGGTCATATTCGTATGACGGTTCATTTAAAAAGAAAATTATTTCTCAAAACTAGATGTTACTGCTTTCTCACAACAAGCAAATTTCGGAGCAACGAACAATGAATAAAACACTGCTTTCCAAGTTCTCAACAGTCGCCCTACTGTTAGCCTTGTGCTTACAACCCCTTCAACTGTCTGTAGTTTGGGGGCAGGAACCGGCTTCTTACTCAAATAATCAAGCGACTGAAAAGCAAGATGAGGAAACCGGCAACACGAAAAAAGGCATTATGCTGAACGACTTGTCCGGTTCTTCAAACTCATCCTCGGGGCAGAAAGTGGGAGCTGATTTGAAACAGAAAAAGAATTCGGTTTCCGGCAGCACTTTTCTTGATGTCATCATTCAACCTGCGGGCGCTTGGTCAAGCTCTTTAAATACCGAATTAACAAACAGAGGAGCAGTCGTCAGGAAATCTTTCGCAAGCTTTGGTTTCAAATCCTATAAGGTAAAAGCCAGCGATATTGATAATATTGCTTCGCGAACGGATGTCGGTTATATGTCGCTTGAACGTCCGACAAAATCTCTCGGTCACGTAACACTCACAACCGGCGCCGATGCCGCGCGTTCGCTAGGCGGGTTGACAACTTACGACGGAAATGGAGTCGGCATTGCGGTTCTTGATTCCGGCATTTATTCGAGTCATGCGGCTTTCAGCAAAGACGGCGTTTCCCGCGTTGTATATTCGGCAGATTTCACCGGAGAAGGCAAAACGAGCGATCCTTACGGTCACGGCTCACACGTCGCAGGTATAGCTGCCGGTAGTGATGCTGTTTCCAGCGGAGCTTATGCTGGTATTGCTTTGAAAGCGAAAATTCTCAATCTTAGAGTTCTCGATTCAACCGGCAGAGGCACAACAACTGGACTTTTAAATGCGCTTGATTGGATTTATGCAAACCGAACAAACACAACTTACAACATTAAAGTCGTTAATTTAAGTCTCGGCACGGCGGCAGTTGATTCATACAAAAACGATCCGCTTTGCATTGCTGTCAGAAAACTGGTTAATGCCGGAATCGTTGTTGTTGCGGCGGCTGGAAATGAAGGCAAAGATTCTTTAGGCAATAAAATCTATGGACAAATCCATTCTCCCGGAAACGACCCTTCTGTGATTACTGTCGGTGCAACAAATACGCTCGGTTCGAACTCTCGTCTGGACGATGTTATGGCAACTTACAGTTCAAAAGGTCCAACGCGCTCTTTCTGGACTGATTCACTAGGCGTCAAACATTATGACAATCTGGTTAAACCTGATTTGGTGGCTCCCGGAAATAAGATTATTGATCCGCAATCGCCGGAAAATTATCTGGTGACAAACAATCCGACGCTTGATGCCAACGTTAGTAGCTACCAGACTAAAGAACAAATGTATTTATCGGGAACTTCAATGGCAACCCCGGTTGTTTCCGGCGCGGCTGCTTTAATGTTGCAAGCTAATCCGAAGCTGACGCCGAACCTAGTCAAAATGATTTTGATGTACACAGCACAAGTGTTGCCAAACTTCAATCATTTTGAACAAGGCGCCGGACAGGTCAATATTGAGGGAGCGGTTCGCCTTGCACGCCTTGTCCGTCAGGATTTAACCAGCTCGACTTTGGTTGGCTCGCCTCTTCTGACAACGTCCACCGCGCCGACTGCGCAAAGCACAATAGCAGGCAACACAATCACATGGAGCCAGGGCATTATTACTGATTACTCTTATGCTTCGGGTGTGAATTTAATCACCAAATATCAGAAAGTTTATGGCTTGGGTTACACGCTTGCCGATAGCACCGTCGAATCGAGCGGAGTTTTAATGAGCGATGGCGTGTTGATGAGCGACGGCATTGTGATGGGCGACAATATACTCACCGTCACGGGTATTACAATGGGTGATGGTTTGTCATTCCTGGCGTGCGGAGTTCTGATGGGCGACGGCGTATTAATGGCTGACGGCATTGTGATGGGTGACGGCATTGTTATGGGCGACGGCGTTTTGATGGCTGACGGCGTTTTGATGGCAGATGTTTCTGCCGCCGCAAACAATGCTTTGATTTATGGCGATGGTACACATTCGATGCCAATCGTAGTTGACCCGACGCCAAACGATCCAAGCGAATTAACGGCTAAAGCCGCCTCCAAATCACAAATCAATTTAACCTGGGTTGATAATTCGACAAATGAAACCGGTTTTGCCATCGAAAGATGCGCCGGATCAACTTGTACAAACTTCGCTCAAGTTGCAACTGTTGGAGCCGAAACAACCGGTTTTGCTAATACGGGGCTTGCCTCGAATACGACTTATCGCTACCGCGTTCGCGCTTTTAATAATTCCGAATTTTCAGGTTACACAACTGTTGTCAATGCATCTACACCAAGGTAGAGCAAATTTAACTTGAATGAATAAAATGCGGAAGCCTTTACTTTATAATGGCTTCCGCATTTTATTTCTGGATGTTTTATGAAAATCTTTATGACCTGCTGACTAGACGAATAATCATTTCCGATTCTTCGCTTTTTCCTGTCAGAGGTGAAAAGTTAAATGTATCTTTATCATCTTCTGATTTGTCGCGGAGAACGATTTTAAAAGCCCCGCCTTTACGCTGGAAGAGCCGCCGCAATGAGCTAAGTTCAGCGATTTTGACAATGCCTGAATCGGGCGTTTGAAAAGTGTGGCGATTGTCGTCGGATTCGAATTTGACGGCGCTTCGGGTAACGTAGAGCGAACCGGTACATGTGTAGGAAAAAGTTTTATCGTGCGAATGGCGAACGCGAAAAACCGCGCCGCCGCCCAGCTCGACGGCTTTCTGCATAAACTTTTCGGCTTCCAGAAAATTTCTGTAACCGTAAAGATACATAAATCCGAGCGATTGGAAAGCTCTCGAATCTCGCGGCGAAAGTTTTACGGCGCGCTGCAATGTTTCAACCGCCCGGTCGGTTTTTTGTTCTTTGTAGAAAAGCGCCAAAGCCTCGTCAATCAGAGCTTCATAACTGGCTGCGTTTCTTTCCGATGCATTTGGGATTTTGGGGGAATTAGGGTTTTTCGGTGGCACTGATTTTCCGCCGAGATTTTTGCCGCCCGTTATAGGCGGACGATAGCTGCTGCGGACGGCGGCGATAACGACCGGGCGCGCTCCGGCTGCGACAAGCTCGCGTTCGACTTCGGGCGTAAGCTGAAAATTGACGCCGATTTTTTTGATTACTTCGGCAATGTCCGCCGCCTGATATTGCTTTGATTCGAGCAGTTGAATCAACTTTTCTTTGCTCGTTGCGCCGCCCTCGTTTTGCGCCGAACCGAAAACGGAAAAAATTGAAAGGCACAGGCAGAGCAGAATAAAAGACGCAAATAATTTGCTTTTAATTAAATTTCGATTGTTCATATTTGCGATCCTCCGTTTCTGAAACGATTTCTTTAGTTATCTCTCAATCGTTGTTCAATTTCGCGTAAAGTTTGTTCTCTCGATTTTCCAGGTTGTTTTGGCGCAGATTGTTTTCGTGCGGGCGCTTCAACTTTTCTGCTCTCCGGTTTGCGAGGTTTTTCCGGTTGTTTGGCAACGGGAGAGGCAACTGTCGGCGGTTCGCCGACGATCGGTGTTGCAATCGGTTCGCCAATTACAGGCTGCTGTTCAGGCTGCTCCGGCTCGTTTTGAGCAGTTGCCTGCGTGAACGGCGTCGGCTCCGGTTTCGTCGGTTCGATTGCGACAGGTGTTTGCACCGCAACGGGTTTCGGCTCCGTTTCTTCCAACACCGTTTTTTCAATCCGTACGGGTTCTTCGGAAACCGCTTGACTGCGAACGAATAAGAAGGGCAAAACAGCCGCCAGAATTGTTCCAAAAAATAATAAACAGACAGCCGCTGCCGCTCCGGCATAATGAATCCAGGTTAAGCGGTCAAAGAAAAACGCTGAATTTTCTTTCTTCGAATAATTGATTTCCGAGGTTTCGAGGGCATTGAATTCAGCTTCATCAAATTCTGCTTTGTTAAAAGGGGTAACTAGACTTGAGTCCGCGGAAAGGCGTGTTTCCTTGATTTCAGTTTCGATCTCCAGCAAAGCGTCTGCATCTTCTGTTTGGATTTTATTATTTTCTTCGGTTATTGCTTCGCGGCGTATAACTGTTTCTTCGGTTTCAGGCGCGGCAATCGACGGCAGCAAATCTTCCGAAGACTGTTCTTCGTTTTTTTGCATTGCGTCATTGTTTTCGATTTTCGGTAAACCGGGATTTGAAGGGCGGCTGATTCTTGCTTTTAAGAGGCTCTGAAACCCGAAAGTCACGGCGCCCGGAGTAAAACCGGCTTCATACAAGCTGTCCAAAAATTCACCGGCTGATTGAAAACGCTCGTCCGGATTTTTGGCAAGCGCCTTCATAATCGCCGCTTCGACCGATTCGGAAATGTTCGGGTTAATGGTTCGAGGCAAGGCAGGAATTTCTTCGGTTTGGGCTTTCATTAAAAGGAAATCGTTTTCCGATTCAAAAGGCAAACGCCCGGTCAACATTTCATAAAGCATTATCCCCAAACCGTAAATATCCGAACGGGCGTCGGTTTCCTGACCGCGCACTTGTTCGGGCGACATATATTCGAGCGTCCCGATGACGTTTCCGGTTCTGGTCATTCTCGAAGTTCCCAAAAGGCGGGCGATGCCGAAATCGAGAACTTTGAGAATGCCGTTGGTGGTTAAAATCATATTTCCCGGTTTTATGTCGCGGTGAACGATTCCAAGCTCGTGCGCGTGATTGATTCCGTCCAAAGCCTGACAAAAGATCGGGATTGCATCATCTTCCAGCAAAGCGCCGCGACGATGCAAAAGCTGGTCAAGCGTTTCACCACGAACAAATTCGAGCACCATAAAAAGCTCGTCGCCCTGTCGAAGAAGGGAGTAAAGCGTGGCGATATTCGGATGGTTGAGCTTGGCGAGCGTAACGGCTTCGGAGCGAAAACGCTCGACGATTGAGGTTTGCCGGGCGACTTCCGGGCGCAAAACTTTGATCGCCACTTCGCGGTCGAGCATAGTGTCAATGCCCTGATAAACGCGCCCGACGCCGCCTTCGCCCAAAGAGCGGATGATTTTATAATTTCCAACAACTTGCCCGATCATAACGCTGCTTCTTCAAATTCTCTGGTAATGCGGACTGCCTTTTTCCCCAAAAGTTCGTTTTCCGGTGTGACGTGGACGATTCCGACCGTGATGTTGTCGTTTCCGCCGTGCCGTTTTGCTTCTTCAATCAATTGCTCGCAGGCTTCGGTGACATCTTTTGCTTCGAGCCAGATCCGGCGAATCTGCTCGTCTTCGAGCATATCGCACAAGCCATCGGAGCAAAGCAGAAATTGATCGTTCGGTTTTACAGCAAAAACGTTCGACATTTCAACTTCAACGACGGGCTGCGTGCCGACAGCTCGCAAAATAACGTTTTTGTCGTCGTGATTTCTTGCTTCTTCAAACGAGATTATTCCTTGTTTGACCATTTCCATAACCTGCGAATGATCCATTGTTAAAAGTTCCATTTTTCCGTGGCGAAGGCGGTACAAACGGCTGTCGCCGACGTGCGCCGCAAAGGCTCTGTCACCCAGCAAAACCAGCGCGATGATCGTCGTTCCCATTCCGAAAAAATTTCGGTTGGTCATCGAAGTGATGAAAATTTCGGTGTTTGCCATCTCGACGGCTTTTCTCAAAGCTCTGTGCGCGTCTTTGTCTTTATCCGAATAATAATTTCGGCTGATCAGCTCGACAGCCATCTGGCTTGCGATTTCGCCCGAAGAATGTCCGCCCATTCCGTCGGCGACAATCGTCAAAGTTCCTTTGCGCGCTTGCGTGATGGCATCGTTCGGGCGAACATATCTGCCGCTGTCTTCGTTTGCTTTGCGAACGCAACCGGCGTCCGTTTGAATGCTCACCGACAAAGTTGTTGAGAAGTTGTTTTTCATATTATTTTTATTCCTTTATAAAAACGTTGAAAATTTCTTAAAACTCGTCTTTTTTCGTCAAACGCTCTTCCATTTCGTCGGCGGCATAAACAACGGTATTAAAAATCGAGTCGAGTTTTTTCCCGTCGAGATCGGCAGGAATGTAAATCATATTTACGAGTGCGTAATGCCCATCATCAAGTTTGAGGAGCGACCAAAAACTGATTTGATCCATATTTTTTTGCAAAAGCTGATTTGCAACTTCCGCCGGCGGCAATTTGTCGCTGATGGCGGCGTAAGAAATAACGGCACGTAATTCGACATTACCGATCTTTTCCGTTTCCGACATTATTATAATAGTTTGACGGCGTTTATTCGGAAGCTCGAAGGTAACCTGATAGGTTCCCTTATTATCCACAGTAAATGGGGTTTTGGTCTGATTTAAGGCATTTGTAACGCGTGCGTCGCCTAAAGGGGCTGACTTCTTCTGCGCCGTAACCTTTTGAATGCCAAAAAAGCAAACGAGGGACAAAATTGCGATTGTAATTGATAAGTTTTTCATAATTTTCCTTTCTATTTTTTATTTTGTCGCCAGCGTAAAGGTGTAAACCTTTTTGCGACTGGTTACTTCTATCTGTACGTTTTTGTCTTGAAAACCGGGGCGCCGTAAAGTCAAGCCGACTCTTTCGCCTTCTGCGCCCTCCAAATCGAAGGGCGTTGAGCCGACAATTCTGTCATTGCGAATCACATCAGCCTTGCCGTCAATCACATCAATTCTCACGCGTCTGGGCTCTGCGCTCGAAACGGCTGTCCGCAAACTAACCGGCGGTTTGTTTGGGGCGTTAGCGGTAATAATGTTGATAGGAGCATTGCTCTGTGTTTTTTCTCCGCCGCTCAACGCCAAAAATCCGATTCCGATTACCGCAAACAACAGCAAAACGCCGAACCCGCCAATCAGAGCTGCGGAAACAAAAGCGGATTTTCGCGGCTGGCTGGAATACCTATTTTCCGAATCGAAATTGCCAGATGATGAACCGCTTTTTGCCGCAAAACCAATGAAGTTGTTGCCAGAATTTCTGGTTAAAATCGCTCCGTATTCGTTTTCGAGAATTTGTCTGACATCAATTAAAAGTTCCTCCGCCGCTCGATAACGCTTTGCCGTTTCTTTGCACAGGCATTTTTGGACAACACGGACGACCGATTTTGGAATAGCCGGGTTAAATTCTTCGGGCGGGTTGAACCGCGCTTTTGAAATTTGCCCACGCAAGCCTTCGAGCGAGTCTGTGTCAAAAGGCAAATTTCCGGTCAGCATTTTGTAGAGCAGGATTCCGAGCGCCCAAACGTCCGTCTGCGGCGAAGCCTGTGCGCCTTCAAGCTGTTCGGGCGCGAGATAATGCGGCGTGCCGATAATTTTTCCCGTGTGCGTCAGATCGCTGCTGTAAGCGTCTTTGGCGATTCCGAAATCGAGCAGCTTGGGCGCTCCGGCAGCGGTTAATTTAATGTTGAGCGATTTAATGTCGCGGTGGACGATTCCGTTTCGGTGAACGTAAGCGACGGCTTCGCAAATTTCGGCGAAAACCCTTAAGGAATCTTCAACCGTGAAAACGCGGCGCTCGATCAAATCTTCGAGACATTCGCCGTCAACGTATTCCATAAATATAAAGAGCCGGTCGCCGCGTTCCTGAAAATCGTAAAGCGCCGCAATATTGGGATGATGAAGGCTCGCTTGGACGCGGGCTTCGTTAAAGAATCGGGTTTTGAAAGATTGATTCAATCCGGTCATTCCGGTCAAAATTTTGACTGCCGCCGGGCGATTCAGCTTTTCGTGAACGGCGTAATAAACCTCGCCCATTCCGCCTGCTCCGATAAATCCTTGAATCGTGTAATCGCCAATTCTTTCGCCGATTTGTAGCTGCCTGTTCATCATCGTAATTCTCGAAGGGAAGCAATGGATGATGAATCTAAACTTCATTCGATAAAGATTCATCATCCATTGCCCGCTCTGGCGTTGCCGGGGTTATTCCATCAATTGAATGCCGTAGCGAATCGGAACGACGTATTGAAGGTCAGCGCCTTCTTTGAAAGCGAAGTAGATGCCGATGACGCGACCTTGAGTATCGAAAACGGGACCGCCCGAATTTCCGCGTCCGGTCGAGCCGGTTGACAGTTGATAGATATCACCGATTTCGCTGATGACCATATTTTCCTGATCTTTCGTGTTGCTGCGAAGAATGTTGCTTACAGCAGTCACCGTTACAGTTGGGTTGGGAACGCTTTTCAGGAGCGTCGTTTGATTAAACATATCCTGAGATTTAACGACACCGTACTGACGTGCCGTCACACCCGGATATCCCATAATAATGGCTTCTTCGCCTTTTTTGATCGCCTCGTAATTGTCGAAAAGCTCGACTTTGTTCAACTCGCCGGGTTTGTCAATTTTCATCAGCGCCACGTCGTGGCGATCGGAAGATTCGACGAGCTGCGCGTTCATTCGGCGGTCTTTGCCCGGCAGCGCAACTTCGAGCGACATATTTTCTCCGACATAATCCAAGGAAGTGTTAATCCGCATATTCAATGCTCCAAGCATACCGCCCTGTCCTTTGGTGTTGACTGGAACCCAATCCGTCGGCGGATCTACGTTTACGGCTAATAGCTGATTTCCGTCCGTTGACAGCAGAACTCCTTTCGGGCTTTGTTCACCAAATTCGTATCTGGTTTTCCATGTGGCTGCGACGTGGCGGTTGGTTAAAATAAAGCCGTCAGTCGTGACGATAAAGCCTGTGCCAGATCCACCGCCGCCAATAGGCGTGTTGAACATTCCCTTTTCTTCGACGAGAACCGGCTCGTAAGAATTAGTAGTTTTCTTATAAACCGGAACTGCCTGGGCGTTTGTATTCATTCGAATTCCCAATCTGGCAAGCAAAGCGGTCGGAACGTGCAAATGATAAACCTGCGTTTTCTTCGCCGGATGAATCAAGCGCCAAGAATTTTCAATCAGAACCACTGAGCTGCTGTATTTATCGGCAATCATACTCGCGGCGATGGGAGCTTTGGCTTTGTCTTCGGCAATTTGCTTTTCGATTTCAGCCGCTTTTTGATTTACTTCACCGGTTTTTGCTTCAAGCTGGCTCGATTTCAAAGCCAATTCGTTTTTTAAAGCCGCCTCGCGGGTCGAGTTGTACCAGTAAAGTCCGCCGAGAGCGGCTCCGAAAAGAACGAAGAGAGCGACGGCGGCGAGGGCTGCGACGACGGCAAATTTGCGTCCCGTTTGTTTTTTGGTTTCGGTCACGCTGTGGCTGATCATCCGCTCAACGGTAGCTTTACCGACAGAGCTTTTTCCGTTTGCGCCGGTGGCTGATGAGTTTTCGGCGGCGGCAGTTCCGACCACGCGGGTTGACGGAGTCACCGGATTTACGATTTCGGCGACGCGAGTGGCTTTAATCGCTCCGCTCGGACGCGGTTCGACATCGAATTGAAATTCCGGTCCGCCCGTTCCGAATTGAACCGTGTCGCCGGGCTGCAATTTTGCCAGACCGATGATGCGTTGTTTGTTGACGTAAGTTCCGTTGCGGCTGCCGAGATCGCTAATGATGAAACCTTCCGGATCGTTCGGGTCGCGCGTAATCCGAGCGTGTTCGCGTCCGACGAGATCGTCGCGGTCGGGGTCGTATTTGACCATAACTTGCGGGTCGCGCCCGAACGTCAATTCGTTGTGATAACGAAGAGCAAACTCTTCGACTTGATTAGCTTTCGATCCGCTGATGTGCTTAACAATCATTCTTTCCATTTTTTTAATCTCCTTCGGTTTTGTTAAAAATTTTGTTTTTTTTGAACTCGAAAGAATTTTGAAATTTCATTTCTGTTTTGCGGTTTCGGAAAACTCTCAACGTCAAAATTCTCTCTCTACCCAATAAGGCGAAAAGTTTTCACAAAACCGCCCACGATGAGAAAAACTTTTTTTGTTTTTCGTCCGAAATTCTGATTTTTGCGTAAAATTCAAATAAAATCGGTTAAATTAGAAATTGCATTTCAAAAGGAGCAAACGAAATGAAACGAATTGTTCAAATTTTCGGTCTCGCATTGCTGTTTCAAGGTTTATTGATTGTTTCTGCGGCGCAGGACGCTGAAAAGCGCGCGAAAGGGGAAACCGGAGACAGAATTCGGATTGTTAACGTCACTTCGAGCGCCCCTGTGCAGGACGGAGTCGAAAATGAATTCACGGTTGAAATCGAATACACGGTTGAAAGTGGCGATGCAGCGACGATAATGATCGGTTTTAACACCGAAAAATCTACCATTTATCGGATGACGACAAGCAAGAAAGTTAATAAAGGAACAAGCATTATCACTCTTAAATCCAAAGTCGTTCCGAAAGATTGGAAAGAGTACGGCGATTTTGTCGTCATCGCTAATATGTTTCCTTATCCTGAAACGCGCGGAAGAATGATTCCGACGGCTTCGTCAAGACACGTTATCGAGTTTGCAAATTAAAATTTAATGAGAGTTGCAGTTTTAGCTTCCGAAGCAGTTCCATATTCGAAAACCGGCGGGCTTGGCGATGTTGCCGGCGCGCTCCCGAAATTTTTAAATAAACAAGGCGCGGACTCGGTTTTAATCACGCCCTTTTATCAACAGCAAACTAAACCCAATTTAGTCGAAAGCCGCCCGATTGAAGATTTAATGGTTGATTGGCGCGGCTCGCAATATCGCTGCGGCGCGTATTTCAGCGAGCGCGGCGGCGCACCGGCTTTTTTGATAGATGCGCCAGAATTTTTCGACCGTGATTCGATCTACGGATTTCGCGAAGATTATCTGCGCTACGCATTTTTCTCGAAAGCCGCGCTCGCTCTTTTGAAAAGAATCGGCGCGCCGCCGGACATCGTTCATTTAAACGATTGGCACACGGGTTATGCGGCGGTCGAAATTGCAGATCGGCGGCGCTGGGACGGATTTTTCAGAAACGTCAAAACAGTTTTTTCGATTCACAATCTCGCTTATCAAGGCGTTTTCGGCGCGGAAGAATTGTGGAAACTGGGTTACGGCGAAGATTGGCAGCGCAACGCTTTTATCGCCGACGGTGCGGCAAACGCAATGAAAGCCGGATTGACTTGTTCCGATTGGCTTTCCACCGTGTCTCCCGGTTACGCCCGCGAAACGATGGGCGCAGAACTCGGAAACGGGCTTGATTGGTTATTAAGAGAGCGCAGCAATCGTTACATCGGAATCACGAACGGAATTGATTACGAAGAATGGAATCCGGCGACAGATAAAAACATCGTCGCAAATTATTCGGCGGAAGATTTGTCGGGCAAGCGAAAATGCAAAGAGGATTTACTGAAAACTTTCGGTTTGTTCGTTGATATGGAACGCCCGGTTTTCGGCTGGGTTTCGCGGCTTACATCGCAAAAAGGCGTTGAGTTGCTGCAATCGGTTGCGTTTGAAATCGTAATGAGCGGTTGCTATTTCGTCGCGCTCGGTTCGGGCGCGAGCGAATACGAAAACTTTTTGCAGGCTTTACGCGATTTCGCACCGCGTCAGGTCGGCGTTTTCAAAGGTTATAGCGAATCGCTTGCGCACAAAATCGAAGCCGGTTCGGATATTTTTCTGATGCCGTCGAAATTCGAGCCTTGCGGTTTGAATCAAATGTACAGTTTGCGTTACGGCACGATTCCGGTTGTTCGCGGAACGGGCGGGCTGGACGATACGGTTCAGGAATTTGACCGTCTTTCGCAGATTGGAAACGGTTTCAAATTTTATCCTTACGATGCGAACGCTTTTCTGGAAAAAATCTACGAAGCGATTTTCAATTACGCCGAATCGGACGTCTGGCGGCGGATTCAAGCAAACGGGATGCGCGTGGATAATTCGTGGGAAAAGGCTGCGAACAATTATTTGCAGCTTTATAGTTTGGCGATGAGAAGTTGAAAATGGTGCAAAAAACGAAAGGTCAGTGTCGCCTTTTATATGCGGAACTGACTTTATGAAATAAGTTTTTTTTATCGCTCTTTGGATTAAGATGTGTTGCAGATAAAGAGTGAGTTCAGATTTCAGAACGTATGAATCAACAAGCTCAAAGCAATCCGAGTTTCAAAAATGAACTTCTTGCCGCTTTGTCCGGAGAAGAATTACAACGCCTCTATCCGCATTTAAAGAAAGTTGATTTGCATCAGGGCGACGTTTTGCACGAATCCGACGCGCCCCCCGATTACGTTTATTTTCTCGAAGAAGGCGTTGCCGGATTATCGGTTACAAGCGAGACAGGCAAAGAATTGAATTTGAGCATCGTCGGAAACGACAGCACGGTCGGTGAAAGAGCCATTTTTAGAAAAGGCACTTTTATTATTAAATGCGAGATGCTGACAAATGGTTACGGCTACACAGTTCCTCCCCAAATTTTTCAGGATGAGTTTTATCGCGGCGGTAAATTGCACGACTTTGTTATTGACAAATTGGAATCAAGACTGACGGAAACTGCTCAAACCGCTTTTTGTAATACCGCGCATACTGTAGAACAACGGCTTGGGCGTTGGCTGCTCGGTTTAGCCGACCGCTTGGAGACTGATGAATTAACTCTGACGCAGGATTATATTGCCAATATGCTGGGAGTTCATCGTCCTGGTGTGACAATCGCCGCAATCGCGTTGCAAGATGCAGGTTACATTGATTATTCTCGAGGCAGGATTGCGATTCTCAATCGAGAGGAATTGGAAAATGCGGCGTGCGAATGTTACAAAATCATCAAAGAAGCGGTAATGAAACCAAACGAATAACTCTGGCAACCATCATTAAAGCTAATTTTCGGAAGAATTGCCGTCTTTCAAGCTTTCCAATAATCCGAACAGTTCTTCTCCGTCTTCGAGATAAACAATGTACTCGTTGTCTGCTCCACGATCGTATGTGCCTTGCTTCTCTTCGTCGTAATCGGCAGCTATTACAAGCAGGGGAGCGGCTAATTTCCCGGCTTCACGAATCTGCCGACCGGCATTGAGCATATCTTCATTTGATGATTTAACCAGATTGATTAACACAAAATCAGCCTCGACAGGAGTGCTGGTAACTCTTTGCCGCGCATCCTCATCGCTGGTTGAAACGGTTACGTTGTAGTTTCTCGTTTCGAGCATTTTTTTGAATAGCGGGCGCGTGTCGTCGTCTTCTTCTATCAAAAATATAGTTGGCTGATTCATCGCTTTTAAACTTTTAACCGATTAAACTAATATTTAAAACTCAAGGTTAAAGCATATAATAATTTATCTTTCAGAGTTTTTATGTATTAATGCCTACCGAACTTTACTTTATGATTCTTTATGGTAGTTTTGTTTTGCTCGATTTCTAAATTCTAAATTCAATATCTGGTTAGATGTTAACGCTTTTTCTGATAGCGTTTGTTCCGATTAAAAGCCTTTTGAACAGAGAGGGAGATATTCGATGAATTACGTTGCTCAAACAGAAAGAGAAAATCAATTTCTTTCACTTTTGCCCGAACCGGAATACAAACAATTGCTGCCCGAACTTGAACGAGTCAGAATGGAGATTGGCAATCCTGTTCACGAAGCGGACGAACCTATTCCATACGTTTATTTTCCGATAACTTGCATCATCTCGCAGGTCACAGAGTTAAGGGACGGATTTACCGTCGAAGCCGGAGTAATCGGCAGAGAAGGATGTTCCGGCGTTGATTTTGCATTATGCAGAAATACTTCGCCGCGCCCGACACATATTCAATTAGCCGGTGATAGTTTGCGAATGAAGGCTGACAGATTTCAGGCGGCTTTGGACGAGAGCAGCGTTTTTGATAAATTGATGCGCAGATTTACATCTGCTTATCTTTCGCAAGTTGCTCAAGTAATAGCCTGCAACTCTCATCATCGGGTCGAAGAACGTCTGGCAAGATGGATGCTAATGTGTCACGACAGAGCCGAGGGAAACGAGCTGCGAATAACACAGGAATTTATTGCACAAATGCTCGGCGTTCATCGTCCCGGCGTTTCGATAGCTATTGTTGCATTGAGGGATGCTGGACTCATTTCCAATCAAAGAGGTGTGATTATCATTAAAGACAGAGCTGGTTTGGAAGAGGCTACCTGCGAATGTTATGAGGAAATCAATCGCGAATACGAAAGATACCTCAATACCAGTAAGTAAAGGTTATTTTTATAAATATAACACGTTGAACCCGAATTTCTAAATCAACTAATCTCGAAAACGCAGCCGCGAAAGAACGCAAAAAGATTTGTTTTGTGTTATTTTTGTGGCTGTTTTTATGTTCAGTTATCGAATAGACGACGAAACCGAACTGCGGCTGCCAACGGAACTGGACGCAATCGAGATTTATCAGGTCGTCCGCGAAAACTTAAAGCATTTGCAGCGCTGGATGCCTTGGGCGACCGACGATTATTCGCTCGATTCGGCGCGTGATTACATCAAAAGAAATCTGCAAAGCCTGGCTGAAAATCACGAATTTAACGCGAGCGTTGTCGTCCGTCATAAAATAGTCGGACAAATCGGTTTTCACCATCTCGATTGGGCGAATAAATCGGTCAATATGGGCTATTGGCTCGCGGCTTCGGCGCAGGGAAGAGGTTTGATGACTCGCGCCTGCCGGGTTTTAATAAATTACGCTTTTGACGGAATGCGTCTGAACCGAGTGCAAATCAATTGCGCTGAAGAGAACGTTAGAAGCCGCGCAATTCCCGAACGATTAGGATTTAAAAACGAAGGCGTTTTTCGACAATCGGCTTGGCTGCACGACCATTTCGAAGATTTAGTAGTCTATTCGATGCTCGCAAAAGATTGGAAGAACAGTCAGCAGTTATCAGTCAACAAAAAAACTGATAATTGGTAGCTGATAACTGATAATTAAATGGTAATTGTGATAATCGGCGCTCAATGGGGCGACGAAGGAAAAGGAAAAGTTGTTGATTTGTTGGCTGACCGTTTTGATGTCGTAGCTCGTTATCAAGGCGGACACAACGCCGGACATTCGGTTTATGTCGGCGACCGTGCTTTTGTGCTACGTCTGTTGCCGTCGGGAATTATTCACCCGGACAAAACCTGCGTTCTCGGCAACGGAATGGTGATTGACCCGAAAGCGTTTTTCGAGGAGGTTGACCAGATGACCGCTCAGGGAATTGCAATCACGCCCGAACGCTTAAAAGTTTCGTCGCGCGCGCATCTGATTTTGCCGTATCACCGCGTTCTGGATCACACTTCGGAAGAGCGGCTCGGAAACGAAAAAGTCGGCACGACTTTGCGCGGAATCGGTCCGGCTTATGAAGACAAAGTCGGACGACGCGGCATTCGCGTTGCGGACGCTCTTGATGCAGATTTGCTCAAATCGAGAATCGTTCGCGGTTTGGAAGAAGCAAACCGAGTGATTGTCTTGTACGGACGCGAGCCGCTTCGAGCCGATGAGATTTTCGATGAAATTTCGGCTTTGGCTGAAAGAATGCGCCCGTTTGTAACCGATACCACCACGTTTTTAACTCAAGCGATAAAATCTGGCAAACGGATTCTACTCGAAGGCGCGCAAGCGACGCTGCTTGACATTGATCACGGAACTTATCCATACGTCACTTCGTCAAATCCAACCGCTGGCGGCGCGGCTGTCGGTGCAGGAATTCCCCCGCACAGAATTTCCGGCGTTTTGGGAATCGTCCGAACCTACACCACGCGCGTCGGCGAAGGACCTTTTCCGACCGAAATGCTCGCGGGCGAGGAAGAACTTGCCAATATGATTCGCGAACGCGGCAACGAATACGGTTCGGTGACAAGAAGACCACGTCGTTGCGGCTGGTTCGACGCCGTCGCTACCAAATACGCCGCCGATTTAAACGGATTTAATTCCGTTGCGTTAACAAAGCTTGACGTTCTGGACGCTTTGGACGAAATCAAAGTTTGCGTCGGTTATCGTTTGGACGGAAAAACAATTGATTATTTTCCCGCAATTGCTTCTGAATTAACTCGCATTGAGCCGATTTACGAAACATTGCCGGGATGGACGACTTCAACCGTCGGAATCACAAATGTCGAAGAACTGCCGGAAAACGCCCGAAGATACGTGGAGTTTTTATCCGCTTCAATAGGCGTAGAAATCGGTTTAATCTCGACCGGACCCGAACGCGACCAGACGATTTTATATCCCGGCTCGACAATGGAAAGCTGGTTTAAATCCTAAATGGGCGTGAAAGTTTTCACCAAATCGGTTGCACGAATCTTTTTCGATGTGTAAAATCAAAATTTCGGTTGGCGAAAATCCGACACGCCGATCATAAACATGAGCCCATAGCTCAGTCGGTAGAGCAAATGGCTTTTAACCATTGGGTCGAAGGTTCGAGTCCTTCTGGGCTCATCAATAAATATAAGGGTAATATTGAACTTCAATATTACCCTTATTCTTTTGCTCACACCTTTCTTTCATGGACCTGTTTTTTTATCTCCAGTTTCGGAAACAGAAATTAAGAATGGGGTTAGCTAGCGTAAGTAAAAGTAAGAGCAAAGAAATAAGGGCACCAGAAGATGCCCTTAACTTATTAAAAAATTAAACTCGCCGTAGTCTCAACTATCTTCTAGAGCAAATTTCATTTAATTACTATACATAGCCGCAATGCCTGATCCAATTTCTGGCATCTGCGGCTGTGATTGTTTTTAATGCCCGGCTGATGGTCTCCGATAATGCCGGATAAGTTCTCGCAGCAGTTTGTTTAAGAAAAGACTTCAATTTTGACCAGCACATTTCTATCGGATTTAAATCCGGCGAGTATGGCGGCAAAAACATCACTTCCACTCTGAGGGCGGCAAAAGCCTGCTGCACTTTGCTTGTTTTATGTGAGGACAAATTATCCAAGACGATGCAATCGCCCGGCACGAGAACTCGACTTAAAACTTCTTTGATAAACGAGAGCATCACGATTTCATCGGTTGCACCGCGCACTTCTAAAGCAGCAAATGCCCCGGTTTGATTGATTGCTCCGAGCACCGTGACACCTTCGCCATAATTCTTTGGTTTGTTTGAATGAGCGCGACTACCTCGCAGGCTGCGAGCGTACTCTCTACTGAAAGATAAATTCACGCCCGTCTCGTCTAAAAACCAAATCCGGCGCGACTCTAACCTCGGCTGTATTTGTGTTAACCATTGTTGGCGCAATAGCTTTACTCTTTCCGAATCTCGTTCTGAAGAATAGAAAGTCTTTTTTTGCGCGGCAACTGCATTTGTTTTAAGGCGCGACACATTGTCGGAGCAGATACGCTGACGTGAAATTCTTTTTTAACGCGCTCGATTAATTCAGGCAAAGTTAAATCATTCTGCATGGTTAATTCGACTTTGATAAATTCACGAATCGGTTCGCTCAGTAAAGGTTTTCTCCGCCCGCCGCGCCGTCTTGCTTGAATTGATTCCCTGCGGCGATACAAGCCTAAAAGTTTCACGACAAAGAATGTAGAAACACGAAAGCGAGTGGCTAATTCACGTTGAGTGATGCCGCCCGCTTTATATGTTTCGAGAATCTTTTCCCGTAAATCTAAAGAGTAGGATTTCATTTGATGATTCTAC